>UCCS01000179.1 GCA_900470965.1 Hyphomicrobiales bacterium | reverse complement strand
CGATCCACAAGAGCCAGGGTGCCACCGTCGATCAGGTCAAGGTTCTGGCCTCGCTGTCGCTCGACCGGCACCTGACCTATGTGGCGATGACCCGCCATCGCGAGGATCTCAGCCTCTACTACGGACGCCGGTCCTTCGAAAAGACGGGTGGTCTCACACCAATCCTGTCGCGCAGGAATTCCAAGGAAACGACGCTCGACTACGAGGGCGGCTCATTCTATCGGCAGGCACTTCATTTTGCCGAAAGCCGCGGTCTGCACCTCGTTCGGGTCGCAAGATCGCTGGTTGCGCATCGGCTGGAATGGATGGTGCGCCAACGAGACAGATTGATCGATCTCGGTCATCGTTTTGCAGCCGTGGGTGCAGAACGAGGGCTCGGCAGAGGCATCCATCCGCTCGATACCGGCGATGGAAAAAAGGCAAGACCGATGGTGAGTGCCATCACCACATTCGCTCGTTCGATCGATCAGGCCGTCTACGACAGGCTTGCCGCCGATCCCGGTCTTAAGAGGCAATGGCAGGAAGTCAGTAGACGCTTGCATACCGTCTATGCTGATCCGGAAGCGGCGTTCAGGAAGATCGACTTCGACGCGATGCTCGTGGACCGGTCGGCAGCAAAAGCCACGCTTGTCAGGATGGCTGAAGAAGCGGAAACGTTCGGAGCCCTGAAGGGCAAGGCCGGCCTGTTTTCGGGTCATAGCGACAGGGTGAACCGCGACCGGGCGCTCCGGAATGTCTCTGCTTTGAGCGACAGCCTTGGAGAATATCTGCACCAATACCAGATGCTAGAAAAACGTGCGCATGGCGAAGTGTCGATCAGCCGAAAGATCGCGGGCGTCGAGATTCCCGCCCTGTCGTCTCATGCAATGCAGATGCTGGAACGAATCCGGGACGCGTTCGACAGGAACGAACCTGCCTCCGTCATCCAGTATGTGCTTTCCGACCGGATGGCGACGGACGAGCTCGAGGGCTTCGCGAAAGCGGTCGAAGAGCGGTTCGGTGTACGTACCTTCCTTGGACAAGCGGCAAAGGATCCCGATGGGGAGGCATTCCGGACACTGACGGCCGAAATGAATCCGGCGCAGAAGGCAGAGATGCAATCTGCCTGGAGCGCGATGCGAACCGTGCAGCAGCTTGAGGCGCATGAGCGCACGGCTTTCGCGCTCAAGCAGGCCGACGTTGCGCGCCAAACAAGAACCAATGTGCAGTCACTCCGATGACGCGGTCTCCGTCTCGAACCTGCCTCCTGTCAAGCGCGACTTGCAGGCGCCGCCTCGCCATTGTCTCGATGCTCATCGGATTGCCCGGCATCATTGCCATTGTCGGTCTTTTCGGATTCCGTATCAATCTGACCCCGAGCGAGCCGATCGGTCTCTGGCGGATTGCCGAACTCGATCGGCCGGCGGCGGTGGGCGATCTTGTCTTCCTCTGTCCACCGCAGACGCCTGCCATGCGGCAAGCCCGAAAACGCGGATACCTGCGCGCGGGGCGGTGCCCAGGCGGTTTTGCGCCACTCATCAAGTCAGTCGTTGCCGTTGCCGGTCAACATGTCGAGGTCCGAGGCAGCAGCATCGGCATCGATGGTACCTTGCTCGACAGCTCCAGACCTCTGAAATTCGACGGTCGCGGGCGCTCTTTGACACCCTATCGCGGAGGGACGGTGCCGGCTGGTGCCGTTTTCGTCCATTCCTCCTTCGGGGCATCCTTCGATTCCCGCTATTTCGGACCGGTGCCGGCATCTGGCATCCTCGGTCTGGCGATACAGGTGGTGACCTATGCACCGTGACCGCCTGCGCCTTCCGGTGCTGTTTTGCAGTTCTGCTGCGGCTGGCTGGATTGGCTGGAGCGGCGAGCCGTCCCTGCTTCCAGCCGCGATGGCTTTCCCCGGCATCTGGTCGCTCGCGCGGACGCGATGGCAGGCTTCGGCTGTTTCATCGGCCTATTTTCTGGCAGCGTCCAGCGGGCTGCCGCAAGGGGTAGCGACCTTCTACGCCGCGGACCTGTGGCCTGGCCTTCTCTTGTGGCTCATGGCCTCGACGAGTTTCGTGACGGTGCATACGATTGTCTGGACGGGAAGCCGCGGTTGGAAAAGAGCCTGCTGCTACCTCGTCGCCTGCCTCGTCATGGCGATCCCGCCCTTTGGGATAACGGGCTGGGCCAGTCCCCTGACGGCTGCAGGTGCTCTGTTTGCAGGCTGGTGCTGGCTGGGATTGATCGCGACGGCAGCCGGCCTCGCGGCCATGACGACACGCCTTCGACCGGCTGCTGCCGTCACCATTGCTGGATTCTGGCTTTGGTCCGCCGCGACCTGGACCGATATTGAGATACCGAACGACTGGCGGGGCGTCGAGCTCGAAATGGGGTCAGCTCTGGGTCGCGATGCCGGTTTGGCACAGCAGCGTGATCTTCTTGCAATGGTCGCAAGGGCGCAGGCGAACCAAGTCGATGTCGTTATCCTGCCGGAAGGTGCGCTCGGCTTCTGGACGCCGACCGTGGAGCGCCTGTGGCGGCGTGCGCTTGCTGGCAGCGATGTCACCATCCTTGCCGGGGCGTCTGTGGCAGATGCCTCAGGCTACGACAATGTCCTCGTGCAAATCGGGCACGCAGAGAGCCGCATCCTCTACCGACAGCGCATGCCGGTGCCGATCGCGATGTGGCAGCCCTGGAGGACCTGGGTGGGCCAGAACAGTGGCGCGCATGCGCATGCCTTCCAGCCGGCCGATCAGATGGTGGGCGCAACGCGCGTGGCGGTCCTGATTTGCTATGAGCAACTGCTGGTCTGGCCAGTCCTCCAGTCGATGTCCGGTGCGCCCGACATTGTGGTGGCTATCGGCAACGGTTGGTGGACATCAGGCACATCGATCGTGGATGTGCAACGCGCTGCAGTCCTTGCCTGGGCGAGGCTATTTGCCAAGCCAGTCGTCTTTTCGTTCAACACCTGATCCGAGGAGCAAGCCATGCTGGACCCTGCCTTGATTGCCAAATGCGCGGACCCGTCTTTGAAACCTGCCATCGTCGAGACTTTCATCGCGTCTGCCGGATCGCTGGATCCGCTGGCGATAACGGTTGTTTCGCAAGGACGTTTGCTTCTGCTGCCGAAACCGGTCGATGCGACCGAAGCGATCTCCATCATACGCCGCTACGCAGGCCACGCAGTCGTCAGGGTCGGGTTGACGCAGATGCCGGCGGGAATTGGCGCAAAAACGAATGACGATCTCGATCCAGCTCTCTTTGATGATTGCAGGAATTTGCAGCTTGGGTCTGCCCTGTTTGCCAAGGTGATCCGCATTGTCGCCAAATGGTACGGTGATCCGCACGATGAGGACGCCGCTCGGGTCATCTTCGAGGATGCGGTGCTTGCCTGGAAGACGGGTTTTTTTGAGGGAGCGAAGGTCTTTGCCGCCGAGGAGCCCGATGGTGGTAGGCCAGACGCAAACGCCAAGCCTGGAGAGAATGCAAATCAAGAGCCGACCGTGGCCCTGCCTGCAGACAAGGTCGATATCGGTGGAGCGGCGATGCGGATCGACCTCTCCCGACTCGGCGCCGGGAATTAGCGCGTCTGCTGGACGTCCTGCCACCGGCGATCGGTCGATCGCATCAGATCAATCCGAACTCCTTTGCCAAGGCGGTCGCCTGCGGCAAGGTCGTCGCGCCGAGTGCCGCTTTCGCATTTCTCAGAAAGAAGACGACGTTTGCGTAGGAGGTGTTTTCGATGACAGCAATCGCCTGCATAGATTTTCCTTCGGCCGACCATCGCAAGCAGGAAATCTCCTCCGACTTCAGATTGACTTCGCGACGGGCCGTTGGTCGCATCGCGATCGTGCTCAGGCGCACGTGCAGTTGGGCTATCGCGGCGGCGGCCAGCACCGGATTGAATGCCCGAAGCGCTCGGGCATCGATTTGGCTGGACGCGAGAGTAAAGAGAGCAAGCCTCCCGTAGCCGGTACTGACGGGGATCGAAATTCCCGATCGGATGCCGAAATCCGCAGCTTCCGCCATGAATTGCCGCCGCTCCCTTGATGTTGCGGCGACAGTGAGGATCGACCATGGGAAGGCGGCCATTTTGACCTTGGCCTCGCGCACGACCGGATCGACGCGAGCATATGCCTTCTCGAAATAACGCTTCTGCCACTCGAATGGATAGTTCGAAATCGCCTTGGTGTTGTCTGCGTGGAGTTCGAGATACGAATAGGCAATGAACCCAGCCTCGACCGTGAGCTTTGCGAGAATGTCCGTGGCAGTCTGCTCGTCTTGCGCGAGAGCCAGTCCTTCCGTCAGTCTATCGAGCCAGATGTCCACCATGGCTTATCCTCGTCGGCGTTTCGTACCGACACGCCGCGATTTCAACATAAGGTCGCTTCTGTTGGATGCGCAACCGCAGATATCAAGGGCAGCGACTGAAAAGCGTCATCTTGAGAACGTTTCGAGGCTCCACCAAGGCTACACCGTCTCAGTTTCCCGCTCGTCGGTTCAAGCGAGAGATGGCAGGACGGCGCGGAGATTCTCGTTCATACCGCTGAGGCATTAATCCCAGCCAATTGCTATTAGACGTGTGGAGTCCGCGTCGACACCCTTTTCCCGGGAACACCACCAACTGGGAGAAACCGACGTTGCGAAGAGTCCAATCACAACCCCTTCTCATTGCAGCCCTTGCTGTAAGTCTGCCTGAATTCGCGCATGCCGAAACGCTTGTGGTCAATAGCTATGGCGGACCTTACGAGGCCATCATTCGCCAGGCCATCATCGAGCCGTTCGAGCGAAAGACCGGCGTCGATGTCGTCTATGACGCTGTCGGCTCCGCCTCGCAGGACTATGCCAAGATCAAAGCGACCAATGGACATCCGGGGTTCGACGTCGTCGTCATGACTGCTTCGCAATCGCTCCAGGGCTGCCGGGATGGCGTGCTCGACAAGCTGGACGGCTCCGCGATCCCCAACCTCGCCGCCCTCAACGCAAGCCTTCAAGGTGCAGCCGGCCCGTGCGGCGCCGTCCACGAGGTCCAGTACCTGTCGCTGCTTTACAGGACCGACAGGCTTGGCTCCGCGCCAACCTCCTGGACGGACCTCCTCGGTCCAAATCTGGAGGGAAAGATCGTCCTGCCGACCTTTCAGAATATTATGGCCGTCTATCTCCTGGAAATGATGTCGATCGCCGAGGGAGGCGGGCTGATCGACAATATCGATCCGGGCTTTGCGGCGATGGCGCGGCTTGCCAAGCAATCGATCGGCTTCGAGCAATCCTCTGCCATCCTCGAAAGCTACATCAAGGATGGTACTGTCTGGGCGATGCCCTTCTGGAACGGTCGCGCCCAGCTGCTTGTCGACGAGGGTCTGCCCGTCGACTATGTACGGCCGAAGGAAGGGACCATCCCGCTCATAGCGACGCTGAACATTCCTGTCGGGTCAGAGCATAAGGCGGCGGCTAGATCCTTCATCGATTTCTTTCTCGAAAAGACCAGCCAGGAAGCCTGGGTTACGGGCTACAAGGTCGGCAGCGCTCGCTCCGACATTGAGGTTCCGGAAGCCCTGCGCCGCCGGCAGATCACGTCTGGAGAGGATCTCAAATCGCTCAAGCTGCCCGATCTGACGGTGCTCGGCGGCAAGCTTTCCGAATGGGGCGAACGCTGGGATCGGGACGTCGTCTCGCAGGCCCGTTGAGGAGTTTTCATGGTAACGCTTGCTGCCCCTGTCCCGGCCGTTTCCGGGCGCCTAACTGTGCGAATACCGGCATCGACGCTGCTGGCGCCGTCCTGCCTCCTGCTTGCGATCTTCTTTGCGCTTCCAATGGGCGTGATGATCGGCATGAGCTTCCTCGATAGCCGAACCTTTGTCCCGACATTTGCAAATTACGAACGCTTCTTCCTGGACGGTTTGTCCATGGCCGGTTTCGTTCGCACGGCGATCATGTCCGCCCTCGTCGCCATGGCCGTAACACTGTTCGGCTATCCAGTGGCCTATTTCCTCGCCCGTTCGCGATCGCGCTGGCGAACCGTCGTTTTCGCGCTGGCGCTCGCGCCCGAGCTCGCCGGCGTGGTGCTGCGCACCTATGGCTGGCTGATCATCCTCGAGGATCGTGGCTTCATCAATGATGTGCTGATCCATCTCGGTGTCATTTCCACGCCGCTTCCCCTCTCGAAGAGCCTGTTTGCGGTTGTCGCCGGGCTGACACATGTCGTGCTGCCCTTTGGGATATTGTCGTTGATGACGAGCATCCAGGGGATAGACGTCAACCTCGAGCGGGCTGCGCAGATGCTTGGTGCCTCCAGAGCGTCCGTCATCCGTCACATCGTCCTGCCGCTGTCGGTGCCCGGCATTGTCAGCTCGCTATTGATCAGCTTCACGATGGCGGCCAGCGCCTACGCGACGCCTGCCCTTCTGGGCGGCGCGCGCTTCAAGGTGCTCGCGACGATGATCTCAGAACAGGTGCTGTTCTATATCGACTGGCCCTTCGCCAGCGTCATGTCGATCGCGTTGCTGGCGATGATGCTGACAGTCTCACTGATCGGGATCCGCTGGGAAGCAAGCCTCAAAGCACGCAAATCAGCGCGGAAGGGACAGACGCAATGACGAAATTGATCGCGGTCGGTTTCTGGTCCCTGCTCGCTCTGGTCTTGGCGTTCATCACACTTCCGCTGCTGGTCGTCGTCGCGGCGTCGATCAGCCCAAGTGCGACGGTGACCTTCCGGCCATGGGAATGGACACCTGTCTGGTATGGCGGTCTCTTCGAGGAACGATGGGTTCAGCCCTTCCTGTTGAGCGTCCAGATTGCGACGATTGTCGCGGCGATTAGCGGCGTTCTCGGCACGCTTGCCGCCTTTGCGCTCGTCTACGAGCGCATTCCCGGCTCAAGCGCGATCATGGCGGCACTTTTGTCGCCGCTTTCGGTTCCGCAGATCGTCAAGGGGGTGGCGATCGTCTTGTTCCTGTCGATCATCGGTCTGCAGAAGATGCTCGGTACTCCGGCGCTGATTGCCGCACATGTCGTGCTTGCACTGCCGTTCGTCATACGGATGGCTGCAGGCGCACTTGCGAATTTCGACGAAAACCTCGATCGGGCAGCGCAGATCCTCGGCGCCAGCAAGCACCAGCGGATGTTCTATGTGGTCCTGCCGCTGATCAAACCGGGCGTTCTGTCCGGCGTGACATTCGCCTTCATCATCTCATTCAACAACATTCCGCTGTCGGTCTTTCTGGTCCGACCAGGGGACACGACCCTGCCGATAGCCGTCATCAATCACCTCGAATACAGCCTCGATCCGATCATGGCGGCGGTCAATGTCGCATCGATGGCCTTCATCCTGGCGGTGATCCTGATCTTCGAGAAAGTCGGCGGCTTTTCCGCACAGCTTCATGGAGGAAGCAAATGAGCGAATTCGATATCGAACTCCTGTCGGTCAGCAAATCCTTCGCCGGCCTCAGCGTGGTCAGGGACATAAATCTACAAGTTCCGGCGGGCGAGTTCGTGAGCATTCTCGGTCCCTCTGGCTGCGGCAAGACAACGACGCTGAACATGATTGCCGGTTTCAGCGCGCCGAGCCAGGGCGACATCCGTATCAGCGGACACAGTCAGGTGAAAGTTCCGCCCGAAAGACGCAATCTCGGCCTGGTGTTTCAAAACTATGCGCTTTTCCCGCACATGACGGTTGCCGAAAATGTCGGCTTCGGGCTGCGCATGCGAGGCGCGCCACGTATCGAAATATGCGCGGCCGTAAAAAGCGCGCTACGCAGCGTCCATCTCGATGGCTTCGGCGCACGTTATCCGGCGGAACTCTCCGGCGGCCAGCAGCAGCGTGTCGCGCTTGCCAGGGCGATTGCCCCCAAGCCGTCCGTCCTGCTCCTCGATGAGCCTCTCTCCAATCTGGATCTCAAGCTGCGCGAGGCGATGCGGGTCGAGTTAAAGGAGATCCATAAAACGCTCGGCATGACCTTCATCCACGTGACGCACGACCAGGAAGAGGCCATGGCGATGTCCGATCGAATTATCGTGATGGACGCCGGCGCAATCGCCCAGCAGGGCACACCCGGCGACATTTATCGCAATCCCGCCTCGCGTTTCGTTGCCGATTTCCTAGGTCGGTCGAACATCCTGCCGGTCAGCGCATATTCTTCCTCGGCCGCGGGCGTGAAGCTGTCGATCGAAGGCAGCCCGATCGTTTTGAGGGCGCCATCCGGTGCGGCCGATGGCGGCGTGATCAGCTTCTGCTCGATCAGGCCGCAAAGCCTGACGCTCGTGGCCCCGGCAGCACTGACCGATGGCACGAACTGGCTCGAAGCGACGATCCACAGAGTGATCGATCTTGGAGACCATGCCGAGCTGGAGGTTGTGGTGGAGGGTGGACACCGGCTGGTTCTGCACCATCCCGGCAGTGCGATGGCGGCCCGCTCCTATCAGCCTGGCCAGGCCGTCACGATGTCGGTCGATCCGGCCGATGTACGTCCCCTTTCCCGTTAGGAGTAACCGATCGCGCCCCATTATCAATGCACGGCGATTGATATTGGAACCGCGGTTCTACGCCAATCTAGGATGGCTCCGGTCTCAGTGAAGACCATAGAAGGAGATTGAAATGCTGAAGGAAAGACTGAAGGCGGTGCAGCAGGAGAGCAATGTCTGCGCCGACATCGAGGGGTTCGATTTCAACAATTATGATGCGCGCGATATTGAGGATCTGCGCCAATACTGGCTCCAGTATGGCGTGCTACGCTTCAAGCGGACCCGGATCAGCGATGCCGATCAGGTGGCATTCTCGCGTCATTTCGGCGAGTTCGTGATCCATCCGAAACAGTTGCAGGAAGGCGGTCATCCCACCCATCCTGAGATCCTCGTCATCAGCAATGCGACGAAGGATGGGAAGCCGACGGGCGCCATGGGCAACAGCGAGGCGACCTGGCATACCGATACCTGGTTCTATGAAAAGCCGCCCGCCGGCGCGATCCTGCGGGCGGTCAAGGTACCGCCCGCAGGTGGCGATACATATTTCCTGTCCACCTACATGGCCTACGAGACGCTGCCGCAGGTCCTGAGGAAACTTGTCGCCGGGCGTCAGATCTTCTTCCAGCACGTCTATGACAAGACCGGCAAACTCCGTCTCGGCGAAGTGGCACCCACCAGTCAGGATTTTCGCGAGTGGAACGGCATGGTCCATCCGCTGGTGCGCACGCATGGGGAAACGGGCCGAAAGGCGCTCTATCTCGGCGGCACGGCTGACGGTGCCTGGATCGTCGGCATGCCGATCGACGAAAGCAACGCGCTGCTTGCCGAACTCTGGGATCATACGACCAACCAACAGGAGGTTTTCGTCCAGCGATGGGACGAGGGCGACATCATGATGTGGGACAACCGATGCACCATGCACCGGCGTGACTCCTTCGACCCGGCGTCGATCCGCATCATGCATCGTACGACGACATCGGGCGAGCGCCCGATCTGATCTCCCTTTAGGAAAGACCGTGACATGACACCCTTCTATCGGGCCAATGAACGCCAGCTTTGCCTACCCCCGGATCTCCTCGACATGCTTCCGGCCGTCGAGACCGCAACGATCGGACATGTCGAGCATCTGGGCTTTGTTGGCGCCAATGTCCGTCCCGTCTTTCCATGCCGGGCTTTTGGCCCCGCCTTGACCGTCGCGGCGCCAGGCCGCGACGGCGTCATCATCTACAAGGCGATCGACATGCTGAAGGCGGGCGACATGCTGGTCATTTCCCGCGTCGATGGCGACGATGTTGCCTGTGTCGGCGGCGGTGTTGCGACCGCTGCCAAGGCCAAGGGGGCGAGCGGCATCGTGATCGACGGCCCCTGCACCGACGTCGAGGAGATCAGGGACATCGGCCTCCCCGTGTGGTGTCGCGGTGTCTCGTCGCGCACCACAAACCGGATCTTTGCGATCGGCGGGTCGATCAATGTTCCGATCGCCTGCGGCTCGGCCGCTGTGCTTCCAGGCTATGCCGTTCTTGCAGACAGCGAGGGTGTCTTCGTCGCCGATGCCGAGCGCATGCGCGCACTTGCCCATGTTGCGATCGCCCGCCAGCAACGCTCGGCCGTGCTGCGCCGCCATCTTGCTTCCGGCAGCTCCATTTTCTCATTCGATCAACAGGACCTCGCATGAAGATCTCTCTCATCCAGATGAATGCCCGGCCTGATCGGGCCTATAATCTCTCCGAGGCAAGCCGCCTGATGTTGAAGGCGGTGCGCGATGAGCGCCCCGATCTCATCGTCTTGCCGGAACATTTCGATTGGACGGGAGGAACGACGGTCGAGAAGTCGGCGGCCGCGGATCTTGTTCCCGGCGGCAGGGCCTACAACATGGTGCAGCACTTTGCCGCCGCGCACGGTGTTGCGATCCATGCCGGCAGCATCCTTGAGAGTGTTCCCGGTCACAATCGGATCTTCAACACGAGCGTCATATTCGACGCTTCCGGAAGGCAGGTCGGTACCTACAGGAAAGTGCATCTCTTCGACATCCTGGCCCCGGACGGCAAGCGCTACGCGGAATCGGACACTGTCGCGCCCGGAAACCACTTGCTGATTTATGAGCTCAATGGGTTCAGGATCGCCTGCTGCATTTGCTACGATCTTCGCTTCTCCCGGCTGTTCGACCGATTGGCCAGCCATCATGCTGACGTCTTCATCCTCCCGGCTGCATTTACAAGGCAAACCGGTCGCTATCACTGGGAGGTGCTGTGCCGGGCGCGCGCGATCGAGTTCCAGGCTTTCCTGGTCGCCTGCGGACAATGCGGATCCTATACAGCGCCCGACGGCGAGGAACGCCACATGTTCGGAAACTCGATGATTTGCGACCCCTGGGGGCAGATTCTGACCCGGGCCGGCGATGAGGCAGGCGTGTTCAGCGCGCGGCTCGACCTGGAGCGGCTGAAGCAGGTGCGGTCGTGGATTCCGATGGACGATCATCGCGTCAATATCAGCGGCATGCCGGTTGCGATTGCCAAGGCAGGCACGGTTGGCACGCCTGCCCTCGCCCGTGAACATCGAGGCTAATGTGCCGCGCCTTGGCTTCTCTCCCTTGACCTTGCCGATCCTTGCGACAAGTCACGGGCAAAGAGGAACCTCATGCGGATCGATCCCACAAAAGCTCAATTCACGTCGATGCAAACGGTAGCGATACTGGTCTCCTTCGCTGACACGCTGCTCGCGTTGCTGAAGGATTTGGGCGAGGACGATCGCGGGGAACTTGCGCTGCTGGTTGAGGACGTGTCCCTGACCATGCGACGGCTGGCACCCGATATCGGCGAAGGCGATCCAGACGTCGCCTTCGAGGTGGTCACCTCTTGCGCTCGCCTCATCGGCGTATTGAGGCATGTCACACAGCGCCGGCCAAACCGATCATCTTGGCACTGACGAGACGCCGTCGAGGGGGTACCATGGATCGACCACAAAAGACACGGACTTTCGAGCATCTTTTTGAATCCAGAAAGCCGCCTGCGGATGGAGAGGCGGACGCCTGTCTCGAATTCGAGAGTTTCCAGCCTTTCGCCTTGTCCGCGGAGGGCAAAGTCAGTGTCCGCCTAGCCCTCACAAGCGACGAGACACTCGACCTTTCGACCAACACGGTCTGCGCCGCCAGACTCGCCGTTGCCCTTCTCGACGTCGTTTCAAGGTCCGGTGACCTGCTCGTCGACCTCGCGGTTTATGATCCCGACAGCGGCGATCAGCGGGTCAGGATCAAGCCGGCGGCAAGCAGTGCCATCAAGTCCGAATCCTAGGCCGATTTTGGCGACGTCCCAGGCAGCCGAAGCGCTACCGTGTGTCACACGAGGCCCACTGGGCAATCATCAGGCATCCGGAACTCACCGCGACAAAGAAAGAGAGAGCCCTGTTGTGCGCTCATCTGACCCTGTTGACGACTCTCGAGCGCTTAATCGCTTAATCGCGCGTGCGAACCTTCTCATCCGTCAGCAGCCTTTGAAAGAGACGCGCAGGGCCCCCCAATGGAGGGATCGTCCTGCGGCGTCGGCGAACAAGGTTCATGGAATAGAATCCGATCGTATCCCAGAGACGAATTCCACCCGAGCGACAGTCGCACATGTGATCGATAGGCCTTTTCGCGATCGCCGCAGCCGATTGCACCCTTATCACTAAGCGTCGGAACAATTTGTATTTTTCGATGTTTTAGACGGGCAACAAAAGGAGCTGACTATGAACAAGACCGCCGCACTTTCCCTGGGCCTTTTGCTTTCAGCAACGGCTGTCTTTGCCCAGAGCGAGACGCCGTCGACGACGCAGACCACACCTGCCGTCAATACGGAACACAACCCGGGCGCCCCCGTGGCCGGCAAGAACAGTTTCACGGAGGATCAGGCAAAGTCCCGCATTGAGGACGCCGGGTACACCGATGTCACGGGGCTTAAGCTGGACGATCAGGGTGTTTGGCGCGCCGCCGCAAAAAAGGATGGCAAGGACGCGGCCGTTTCCCTGGACTTTCAGGGCAACGTGACGCGGGCCAAGTAACAAAGATCCAAATTACAAGACATTAAGGAGACCCACATGCGAACGATTACAGGACTGTATGATCGCTATGACGACGCCCGCGCAGCCGTGAAGGCATTGGAAGATGCCGGAATTTCGTCTGACGACATAAGCATTGTAACGAATAACGCCCACGGCGTGGATATCGAGGGACAGGGAAGCCATGCCGCCGAAGGTGCAGGAACCGGCGCCGGTGTCGGCGCGGTGGCGGGCGGAGCCGGCGGACTATTGACCGGGCTCGGCCTGATGGCCATTCCCGGCGTCGGACCTGTTGTTGCGGCTGGGTGGCTAGCTGCAACTGCCGCCGGCATGGCGGCTGGCGCAATTGCGGGCGGGGCCGTCGGCGGCATTGTCGGGGCAATGATCAATGAGGGTGTTCCCGAAGACGAAGCAAATTTCTACGCCGAAGGAATCCGCCGGGGCGGCTCGGTCGTAACCGCGAAGGTAGAGGACAGCAGGGTAGCCGAGGCGCAAGCCATTCTTGGCAGGTCGCGTCCGGTTGACTACGCATCGCGTCGGGCCAGCTATCAGGAGCAGGGCTGGAGTCGGTTCGATGAGGCGGCCCAGCCCTATACGCCTGAACAGATCGAGACCGAGCGCCAGCGCGATCGTCGTCTCTAATTGTATTCCGAGGATTTTGGCGGCTCTCGCCGCCAATTTTCCCGTGCGCTCTCCGTGGATCCGTAACGCCGCGCCTTCGGCGAGGTTTATTGATTGCTGTATCCGACGATCCGGAGCGGGTTCGATCTGCCAGTTGTTTTCGGATCGAAGCAGATGCCCTATCCGCAAGCGGGTTCGATTGCGCGGGGCGCACCTCGCTGCGTAGAGGCGCATTCTTGCGAAAAAGCTACGCACAGCGTGAATAAATAGCGAACGTTAATTGTGTTCCGCCCTGCGGCGCCCTCGCGGGTCGAACCGACGACATCGCGTAGAGCGCAGTCAGGATAACGCCTTTGCGAGACTGCGACGAACGCTGTCGTCGGAAAACGGTTTTCCGATGATACCGACCGAACCCTCTAGACCCGCGCCGACAGCGTCCGGGCGACCGGTAACGAAGATCACCTTGATCTGGAAGCGATCAATGAGCCTCCGCGCGAGGGCCGCTCCGCTCGAACCGTCGGAAAGGCCAAGATCGACAAGTGCCGCATCAACGCGAGGCGCGTAGGCGAGCGCCTGCTCCAGTGTTGAGGCGGGCCCAACGGCCTGATGACCCTCCTCCTGGACGATCCTCTGTAATTCAAGGGCAATGATAGGCTCGTCTTCTGCGATAAGAATGCGCATGATCTCCTCGTCATGGTTTAACTACGCTGTCAGCCTCATCCTTAGGCGGATAGTGATCTACTGACGTTCGAAGGGAACAGAATGTGGGTTGGATGAAAGGCAACGGTCATGAGAACCTGTTTTGTCCGACTTTGTTCCCAATACGCAGAAAGACCGCTCAGGAGTCGCCTGCCGAAAAAAACGTTGGTGGAGTCGTGCCGTGGGCAATGAATTGACCCGCAAGGCGAACATGCTGCTGGCCCTTCATCCCGCGAGGAGAGCCAAGGCGCGCTTGTATTTCTCCGCATCAATCCCCGCCTGCTCGGCCTGAGCGAGATTGTCTTCCAAGTCGGCCTGTTTGACGGACCGCGCAAGCGGGTTTGCCGCTGCTCTGCTGACGAGGTGGGCGTCGTCCTCGTCTGCCTTGCGCGTAAGAGCATCCACGGCCGCGATGATTTTGGCAGCGAAGCCTTCTTCTGTCAGACGATCAATTGTCCAAGCCGGTGCCTTTTCCGGAATGTCATGTAAATAAGCGACGATCTTCTCATCCTCGCTCACCAGGCGATCGGCAACACGCTGGCAGTGATGAAAATAGGGATTGCCAGCTTTGTCTTGCTGCCCCTCGTGAGCGACCATGGCAACTTGCCTTGCATGCTCCAGATGGTGATAGTCCTGCATGAGAATTCCTCCGCCTTCGCAAGCTAACGCGGATGTTGCCATAGAGTTCAACGGCGAGCGAAGCATGAGATTCGCGGGCTGATTACAGAACGGGGCAATTCGCGGGAACTTCTTTTGCCACTGACGCTTAGACGTTTAAATTCAGGCGCAGCGATCAGAATCGATGTTTGCATGTTGCCAGATCGCCGGCATGGAATCCTTTGAATATGAGATAATTCGTCGTCAACCGGGTAATAGCATCTGATGGGAAGTGGAAGTCTTCACCTCTTGAGGGGAAAGCGTATCCTCATCGTCGAGCATGAATATTTCGTGCCCGATGAAACCAGAATGGCCCTCGAAAGGGCCGGCGCAACTGTTATCGGTCCCGCTCCTTCCGTCGAGATGGGTTTGGCCCTAATCGAAGAATATGTGGTCGAAGGCGCAATCCTAGACATCCGGCTTGAGGGTCAAACGGTTTTCCCAATTGCGGAACGTCTCCAAGACACCGGAATCCCATTTGTCTTCGCCACTGCCTATCTTGGTAGTGGCGTTCCGGAGCACTATGGGGGGTATTATCTCGCTGGCAAGCCGAACGCACTCGAGGAGATCGCGAGCGCGCTCTTCGATCCTTCCCCGAGAATCCAATAGGGCCCGTACGTTAGCGTACGGATAAGGAACGAAGAAAGGTCAAGTTTCTTTATCCGCTTTAGATGGAGGAACGGATGAATGAAAACAGCAGAGAGTAATTGTGCCCAGCTAGAACAAGAACTGGTTGCGTTAATTCCGGCGTTGCGCAGTTTTGCGCGAGCCTTCCAAAGGAATCCTGGCGACGCCGATGATTTAGTACAGGAAACCCTTCTCCGGGCACTGAGTCATATCGATCGCTTCCAGCAAGGCACCAGGCTTAAATCATGGGTTTTTACGATCATGCGAAACACTTTCTGCACCCAGTATCGTGTAGGAAAACGTGAGTTTGTTGGCAGTGAGGAAACTGCGGCCTTGGATGGCTCGGTGCCGGCCGATCAGGAGTGGCACATGCGGGGGCGGGAACTTGAAGCGGCCTGCGCAGCACTCGCCGAACCTTATCGTTCCGTCTTCGAATATGTGCTGATTGAAGGACATTCGTACGAAGACGCGGCCTCCCATTTCCATTGCGCGACCGGCACGATCAAGAGCCGGATAAACCGTGCGCGGCTAAAACTGAGCGACCGGCTTGGCGAAGAAGCGGCGCGGTAGGACAGGCAGCGGCGTCCTCGCATCGCAATGGTAATGCCTTCATTTTTCCGGAGGACCCTTCGACCTTGTCATGGTTCTAATAATTGGGCACGGCACCCGATGCTCGGCGACGACCTCTCGATGAACTATAGCTGAATGCTGATCCCTGCTACATTGCTTTGACGTGTAGCATCGACCCGTGGTGATCGAGCGCACCCACCATGCGACCGATACCCCATCGGGGGGTGGGCGCGGCGATCGTCCCCTCGCCGCAAAGAAACCAAAGCCGAAATCGACAGTAGGTCCTTGCCGAGTAAGCCGAGGGGCCGATGGAAATATGGCCTCGCGGACTATGCCAGAAGCTTAAGCAACTCTAAGCCGGCGGTTGGTTTGGCGACAAAGGTTACGCCCGCTTCCATATCCTTGTGAGAAAGCTTGACAAGGCCGGACGTCACGATCACCCGCGTTGAGGGCCAGTGAGAACGCACCTTGGCGACGAGGCCAAGGCCATCCATGCTGCCGGGCATATCGATATCAGTATAGAGGGTGTCGATGACATTGTTCTTCAACAGAACGAGCGCCTCGTCGGCGTTGGCGGCCTCAAGTGTCTTGAACCCAGCCTGATCCAGAAAATCGACAATGTTATAACGGAGCTGGAATTCGTCCTCGACAATGAGGACACTTCGAGGCTCGATTACGCTTGCCCTTGGTCTTTCCATCACTTCCCTGCCGTCGGCGGAAGCCTGAGTTTCCTCCAGAAGCTCGCGCTCGAGTACCGCTTGTTGCCAGTGGATCTCGTCCTGGCCGAACGGTCTTCCTGCCTGCTCCCAAAGCGAGTAGGCCCGTGCTGCGATCCATTCATTGCGATTGTTGTTCATGAATTCCGTCCCGTCTTTAGCGGCTACGAAACGCTAAACCCCGTCGAGAGTTCCTGTTGGTGAGCAAGTTCGCCCGCTTAAGCCGCCGTCCGTACGCTGGCGGACAAACCGCCGCCAAGAAGGTGCTTGATGCACCATCTTTCGGGTTCGTCATTCCCGTTGAGTTCTCTCCCTTTGACTGCAATGGCGGGAGCGAAAGCCCGTTGCCGGGGAGGTCCCAACCGACATTTGCGCTTCAAGGACCGAGCTGCTACGCGCAATAACCTGGTCGGCGCTATGGGTTGTGCAGCGGATGGTGCCTCATCTTCTGGCAATTGTGAAATTCGCAAGATTGATACATCGAATTTGTAGGCCTTGAGAGCGACGCCGGTGGAGTGGAAGCTCTACCGGATTGAGGCTATTCGCCAAAGTCTAGCGCTGCTGCTCTGCCTGCTGTCTCGCTGCCTTTAGCCTGGCACTCTTCTCGTCACGGCGCCTTCGTTCATCTTCAAGCGCGTCGCGAGCAGCGCGATTTGTTTGTTCGAACGCCTCTCTCCTCTGAGTAAGCGATGTGGACAGGCGCCGTCGGGGCGTGGCATTGTCGTCGGCCATCTACTGGTCTCCCGTTGATTGTAGGGAGGAAACGCACCAATAGCTCCAACGATACACGGCCGTACGCTAGCAGACGAATTGGCCATGGTCTGCAAAACATTAGCGTCTAAAGTAGTGGCTGGCTTTTCTTCCAGTCGCGATACGGTGCCAGCAACTGCCCCGGAAACCGGCGCTCAATCTCTTCTTCGACCAATGCGATTCGAGAGAGAACCTCTTCGCGCTCTTCTCCCTCAACGTTCTCACTGAGGACTTCAAGTTGTCGCATCGTCGCAAAGACCTCTTCAATGCTCATAGCGGTAATATGTGATGCAAGCTCTTCAACCGATTGCGCCACAAGGTCGGTGTACAGCATACGTGTCTCCGTCTCTGATCAATCAGGAACTTCGACTTCCGGGTATTGTTCCCTGTTTTAGGAACAAGAAGCCCTCGACCCTGAATGGCGTCCTCGGCAAGGGACGTCGAGGTCATTTCCTTCAGGCAAGATTGGCTGACAACATGATCCTGCGGAAATCATCTCGCGCTGGCGGCTTTCTTGAGGAAGGTCTCCGTCTCAAGAAGGTCGAGCTGCACCGAAAATCGGTCGCCAAGCAGCTTGAGCGTCGCATCGTGGGTGTCGTCGGCGCCGCTGCAAATTGCATCTGTGAGCACACGTATACGATATCCGAGATCGATCCCACCTAAGACAGCGGCGAGCACGCATACGTCCGTTTCGCCGCCGGTGATGACAAGCGTCTCGACGGCTTCGGTCTGGAGCACGCGGTGAAGCTGACCACTCATCCAGGGAGAGTAAGTCATTTTATCAAAAATACGGGCCGGTGGCACGAAACGGCGGAGCTCGGAAACGAGATCGATGAGATCACGGTCGAGACGGTCGAGCGTCATGTCCTGCCATTTGCGATAATATGCCTGCCAGGCGCCCGGCATCTGTTCTGCGCGTAACGGTGGAATGAACCGGGTGAAGATCGTTTGATCCGGATAGCGGCCGGCGATCTCCACGATGGCTGGGGATACTTTCGACATCCATGCAACGCGCCACGGCGTGTCCTCCGCAAACATCCGTTGCATGTCTATGCACAAATGAATCCAATGTCCGCTCAAGTGCCTGCCGTCCTCTGCCGAAATCCTTTCTAACTTCGCTCGGTCGTAGAGGTTCCAAGACCGGGTTCGATGGAAGAACCCTGCCCCACCGTCAACGTACTCATCGGAATTTACAAACCTCGCTTCTTTCCTTCGTGCGGCAAACTTGCGGGTATCGCGGGGCTGGATCGACGAACAGCGTCCGTCCCCGGCACGCACCCTTTCTCAACTGCAAAGGTGCCCTTCTCGGCTCGCTGCTCCGCTCGCCAAGCTGATTTGTCTGCTCGCATGTTTGGCCGTGGGTCGTCTGCACCTTGAGCCCCCGCCGCGGAAAGCTTCCAAAGATGACGATCCGTCCATTACGATGGGAACCTCAAGAGCGCCTTCAAGTTTTGAGAACGCAAACCCATGGGAGGCACAAACATGCAAGTTAAAGACGTAATGACGAAGCAGGTGGTTACCGTAACCCCCGACGCCAGCATTCGGGACGTTGCGCGGCTGATGTCGGAGATCGATTCCGGCGTTATTCCGGTCATCGACGGGCAAGTATTGGGTATTGTGACCGACAGAGACATCGTCGTGCGTGCCGTTGCGGAAGGCATTGATATCGCGAGACCTATCTCCGACATCATGACGAGCGGGATTGAGAGCTGCTTGGAAACCACCGAACTGCGCGAGGCGGCCCATCGAATGTCGGAACTTCAGATGCGGCGACTTCTCGTGTTCGACGATGCTGGATCCATTACGGGCATCCTGTCACTCGGGGATATCGCGCGCTTAAATGAGGAACTCGCGGGCGTTACGCTGGAGGAAATTTCCGACGACGAGACCCGATAGGGTCGCGCGCTCGCCAGAAAACCTTTCTCGCGGAATGCGTCGCGCAATGCAGCGTCGTTCGAACAACCCCCAGGAGTATGGATCCGGTCGTGTCGCAGACGTCGCCTTTCCTTTCCTCGTCGCGGCCCGATCGACTGGTGAGCCAACCATCGTTGGCAACGGTGCGGCAAAAAGGAAACCGGCGCTGTTCAGCAGGTTCCGCGCATCCGGTATCTCGACACCTGCCGTCATTGCTATGGGCCATCCGGTTTCCCCCACCCTGTCGCAGGTCACTCGAATTCCTTTCCATCTCTTTTTACCGGAGGCCGACGCCCAGCAATACCCAGGACAATGATGCAGTCCGCTGGCGCCAACCGAAAGAATGCCCGCAATGTTCTCACGAGTGGTGGCCACGATCGTTTGCCCGATGCGACCGCCGTTGGCGCAAGGAACCAATTCAGCGATCTGAAGTTTGAGTTGCAGCGCAAAGGAGGTAGAGCATGAACACCCTTATCAAAGTTGCACTTATACCATTGCTCCTGAGTGGCGTCTCCGCGCCCTCCGTAGCTCAGGCGCAAGTGGAATTTCATATCGGCCCCGGCGGCGTCGACGTGCAAAACCGTGATCGTGATCGATATGTCGATCCGGATTACGATCCCGGTCCGCGCCGGCGCTGCGATCCGCGTGATGCATTGGATAACGCACGCGATGCTGGTCTTCGGCGTCCACAGATCGTTCGCGAAACCTCGCGAAGGATCACCGTCCAAGGCTTCACGCGCAGCGGAAGGCCCGACCGCATCAGCTTCGCCAATGTCAGGGGTTGTCCCGAAATCTAGAAGGACATCTGCTGCTATGCCGAAGCCAACCAGCAATTTGTGATGGAGAGCGGGCAACCAGTTTTAATGCCAATTGCAGCAGGCGCCAGTGACCGGCTGGGTTTCTCCTAGCCGCGAACGAGCGCGGTCAAGGCAGTCGTTTCGGTCCGCATCCGTACAGGAACATACTGCCTCTGCCTGCATTAGGGTTGGTCTTCGCTGGCCGCAGGCGCCGGCGAAAATCATCAATCGATCCCGTAGGAGGAACTATTATGGCATCGACAAAGACCTTGGACGACCTCTTTCTTGACACTCTCAAGGACATATATTTTGCTGAAAAGCAGATCTTGAAGGCGCTGCCGAAGATGGCCCGTGCAGCCCAGTCCGAAGAAGGCAAGGCGGGGTTCCTTCAACACCGCGACGAGACGCAGGCTCAAATCGAGCGCCTTGAGCAGGTTTTCGAACTTGTCGGCAAACCTGCGCGTGGCAAGACCTGTGAGGCGATCCAGGGCATCATCGCCGAAGGCGAGGAAATCATGGAGGAATTCAAGGGTGCGCCCGCCCTCGATGCCGGCCTGATTTCGTCGGCCCAAGCCGTCGAACACTACGAAATCGCGCGCTACGGCACGCTGATTGCCTGGGCGAACCAGCTCGGCCTTAAGGATGCCGTGCCACTCCTGAAAGCAAGTCTTGCTGAAGAAGAAGCAACCGACAGGAAGCTGACGCAGCTCGCGCAAGCACAGGCCAACCCTAAAGGCCAAAAGGTCGCCTGACCACGATCACGTCAGCAAGGCCGCCCGAAATGGGCGGCTTTTTTCGTATCACGAGGATGTCAAATGGCTAAGAGGTCATCGAAAGTCGACCGATCAGACACGGTCAGGATCCACGATCAGAAACTGCATCGCGGCGTCGGCGGCGAGCTCCACCAGATCGCCGAAGACGGCGCCGAGATCTTGACGACGTCACAGGGCGCACCCGTGGCAGACGATCAGAATACGCTGAAGGTCGGCCCGC
>UCCS01000137.1 GCA_900470965.1 Hyphomicrobiales bacterium | reverse complement strand
CAAACGCCTCGAACCGCTTGTCATACGCCCCGAACGCCCCCTCCCCATCGAAAATCCCCCAATATTTCCGGAACGACGGCTTCTCGATCTGCCGGCGCAAAAACATCTCCCACCCCGGCCAGAAATGCTCTGTTATTTCAGGCGTCTTGTGCCGTTCCAGAAAGGCGCGCTCGAAGATCGAGATCATCATCTCGTAGAAAATGTCGCGCCTGACGAGGTCGTCGGGTGAGAGGTCGGCGGGTTCCTCCTGCCAGGGGAAGATGCCGAGGTGGGGATGTTCGACGGAGAGTTCGAGCAGCCGGTGATAGGCGTCGCTGATCGTCAGATACGAGCTGTTGAACTCCTGCTCCTTCTCCTTCAGATGGGCACGGCGCGCCTTGATGAGCTCGACGACGCCGGCCACGATCGCGACGAAGGTGCCGACAGCCGTCAGCAGCGAAATGAGATCGGCATATTCAATCAGCGCGTTGTGCATGGGCACAGGCTACATCTTCGCCTTGGCAGGTCAATCGCCGCCTGTTGCCCGGCCTGACACGCCCCCTCGCCCGTGATTGCCGATCTTCCGGCGGGGACGCAGGAATGGATCAAACGCGATCCAGAAACGCGAGCACTCGCTTGGTGAGCAGCGCGGTTGCATCCGCGTCATAGGATGGGAGCGAGCTGTCGGCGAAATAGTGCTGGTCGCCGGGATACAGGAAAAGCTCCGCGTCCTCGACCTTCGCCACGATCTCGCGGGCGGCGTCGATATCGCCCTCGCCGACGAAGACCGGGTCCTTGTCCATACCGTGAATCTGCACCGGGACGCCGTCCGGCCAGGGCCCGAAGGCCCACGTGCCGCTGATCGGCAGGCAGGAGTAGAAAAGCAGGGCTCCGCGGGCTCCTGGCCGTGTCTGCGCGAGCTTCTGCGCCGGAAGCACGCCGAACGAGAACCCGGCATAGACGATCCCCGAGGGCAGTTTGTCGGCCAAGCGGACGCCGCGCTCCCGCATGTCGTCGAATCCGGTCTCACCGATATAGGCGAGACCCGCATCGATGCTCTGGAACGTGCGTCCGTCGAAGAGGTCAGGCGTGTGCACGACGTGACCGGCGGCCCTGATGTCGTCGGCGAAGGCGCGCACGCCCGGGGTCAGCCCCTGTGCGTGGTGGAACAACAAGACCTCGGCCATAGGGAGCCTCCGGATGAGATGGTCTGGCACACGTTCGGCCAGTTTACAGGGTCATCGCCTCGCCGGGAAGAGTGCGGACGCGGTACGTCTTGACACCAGCATCGGCAAATTTAATCTCCATCCGGTTGCAAAAAACTGGGAGAATGCCGATGCTTCGTACCATCCTGCTTGCAGCGGTCACCATCGCCATGACCTCCGCCAATCCCGCCTCTGCGGCAGCCTGCAGGAACGCCGCCGGCCACGCCGTCAAGTGTCCGGCCAAATCCGTGCAGCAGAGGTCGGTTGGGCAAAGCAGCAAGCTTCCGCAGGGAAAGGCGCGCACGCACGTGTCGGATACGACCGGCCGAGTGAATTACAAATGGTGACGGCCGCCTAGAGCAATTCCAGCAAAAGTGCGCAGCGGTTTTGCGTCCAGAATTGCGTCAAAACAAAGAGTTAGAGAATTTCCGTGATTCGGAGAAGAACGGAAAGGCTCTAGCACCTCATCCCTGCCCGAGCTTGCCGGTGAAGAAATCGACCAGCCCATAGGGCGCCCGGTCGCCGACGCAGAGATCCAGGATAAAGCGGGCGCCTTCCGCCTCCGTTGCACCGCGGGTAAACATTGGCTCTTCATAGGCGGCGAGTGCTGCTTCGATATTGTCGGGCTGCGCGGCGATTGCCTTTGCGAGCTCCGCGCCGTCGAACATGGCAAGGTTTGCGCCCTCGCCCGATGGCGCCATCAGGTGGGCGGCGTCGCCGATGAGCGTCACGCCGGGTAGACGCGGCCACCGGTGCGCATCCGGCAGCGCATGGATCAGGCGCGGGGCGAGCGCCGTATCGCTTTCGGTGATCAGTGCAGTGAGCGCCGGCGCCCAGCCTGCAAATTCCGTGGCGATCCTGGCCTTTGCCGCAGCGGCATCGGAAAAGTCGATGCCGGCGATCCACTCGGGCGAGCGGTTCATCTGGATATAGGCGTGCAGCACGCCGCCCGCCTCGCGATGGGCGACGATGCCCTTGCCCGGCGAAAGCGCAAACATCGCGCCGTTGCCGACCACTTCTGCCGCAGCCGTGTGGCGGACATCGGCATCATGGAGATAGGTTTCGATGAAGGCCGTGCCGACATAGGCGGGCTTGGCATCCGAAAGCAGCGGCCGCACCTTCGACCACGCACCATCTGCCCCGCCAAGCAGATCGCTGACGACGCTGGTCCCGTCGGCAAAGCTCAGTTCGTGCCGGCCGGCGCCGAGTGCCGCAACGCCGGTGAGTTTCTTGCCCCACTGGATCGTGCCCGCAGGCAGGGAGCTTATGAGGATGCGGCGCAGATCGCCGCGCAACACCTCCGGGCGCGAGAGCGCGCCGTCATCGGCCTTCTCCAGCAGCACCGCGCCATGCTGGTCAAGCGCGCGTGCGGCCTGGGCGCCGTGATGGATGATGGCGCGGAACGCCTCGGTGAGGCCGGCATCCTCCAGCGCCCGCTGGCCGTTATGCGGGTGAATATCGAGCTGGCCACCCTGTGTGCGGGCCTCGGCCGAAGGCTCCGCCTCGTAGATCGTGGTCCCTATGCCGTTGACGGCGAGGACGCGGGCAAGCGTGAGGCCGCCGAGGCCTGCCCCGACGATCGCGACTGTTGCAGTCATTACATTCCCTTCCGAAGATGATTGGAACGGTGTTCCATAGATAGTAATTGGAACGTCGTTCCAATCATGTCAAGATGCGCCCATGAAAATCAGGAATCAGCAAATCAAGACTCGGCGGACCAGAACCCGCCCAAACAGGACCCAACGCAGCGAGCGGCGCACCGACGCCCTCTCAAAGGAAAGGATCGTCGAAGCGGCGATCGATATCCTCGATGCCGAGGGCGAAAATGCCCTGACCTTCCGCGCCCTCGCAGCACGTCTCTCGACGGGCAGCGGAGCGATCTACTGGCATGTCGCCGACAAGAACGAATTGCTGACCGCCGCCACCGACGCCATCATCGGCCGCGTCCTGACCGATGTCGCGCAAGATGCCGAACCGGGCCAGGCGATCCGCACCTTTGCCCTCGGCCTGTTTGACGCCATCGACGCCCACCCCTGGGTCGGCACCCATCTTTTTCGCGAGCCGTGGCAGGCGGCGATGCTGGAGATCTTCGAAGCCATCGGCGGAAGGCTGCAGGCGCTCGGCGTTCCCGAAGAGGCGCTGTTTAATGCCGGGTCGGCGCTCGTCAATTACATCCTCGGCGTTGCCGGACAGAATGCCGCCAATGCCCGCCTGCTGCCGCAGGGCACGGACAGGACGGCCGCCCTCGGCGCAATCGCCGCAAGCTGGACCGAGCTAGACCCGGCGCGATATCCCTTCGTGCATCATCTGGCGACGAAGCTCAGCGACCATGACGACCGCGATCAATTCCTCGCCGGCATCGACCTGATCCTCGCCGGCATCGGCACTATCGGCCGGACAGATGAAGGGAGCTGAGACTGCGGAACGGGCGGCTCTCGCCCTATCGAGATCTCAACCAAGGCCTATGAATGGATTGTGGGCGGCAAGTTCGGATAAACAAGCGATCACGAATGACTGAATGCCAGCATTGGGGAGCTTTCATGCATAACAGCCGGTGGCGTCTGTTCCTTCTTGCGATCATCATCCTGCTTCCGGGTTCCGGCTTCAGCAAGGAAGCGCTGACCTTCAAGCAGGCTCTGGATAAATATACGGGGAGCGACGGCAAAGGGCTCTACAGATGCGCCACAACCGCCAGGATCGTCGGAACGAATACGGACGAATGCCGGATGGTCTTCTTCTGGATCCGCACTGCTGCCGGGTACTCAACTCCGCCCTTGGGCAAGATCGATGATGCCGCCGCATGGGCGATCATCGAAGACGTGCTAAGGGGAAAAAAGCCGACCCGCTTTATACCGCTCGGGCGCGAGAAGAGCTTGAGGGACATATCATCCGCGGTCGCAAGCATTCTCGACAACGGCCATCCCGACTTCTATATGATCAATTGCCTGTCGGCACTGGAATACCAAGGTGTCGAAGACAGTCTCAGCTGCAATTATGCCTATGCCAAAGTTCTGTTGCTCTTATCCTACGTTGCCGATCTCGGTGATTATAAGGTCAGCAGGGTAGAGTTCCCCTATGTCCTGCAGCAAAGCCTGGAACAGGCCTATTCGCGATCAAAAACCCCGCAGCCATGAACCGCATCACGCTACAGCGATGCTCATTCACTCCACGATCCCCGAGGCGCGCAGCACCGAAGACAGCATCGACCGTGCCCGGTCGCCCGCAGCCGCCAGCCAGGCTCCCGCCGCGGCAGGACCGGGCTTCTGTTCGGTCGCCTCATCTGCGCAGGACCTGATATCGCCAGCCAGGCCGGGCGCCCCTGAGGGCGGGCCTGTTTCGTGGCTCTGCGCCCCATTATGCATGCCGCAGGGAACGAGATAGCCCTGCTCCGGATCGACGGCGTTCAGAAGGAAAAGGTAGGCGAGCGCAGGAGACATGCTGCGCTTGGGGAAATAGGAGGCGAAGAGCGCCGTTGCAGTCGAGCGGTGGGAAAAGATCTGGTAGACGCGCGTCTGCACGAATTGCACCAGCGCCGGATCGCTTCTATCGACGAGCAGGGCATAGGGTTCATAGGTCAGATATTCGGCGCCGGTCGGCTGCTCCACCACGCAGGGCGCATTGCGGGCGTTCCAGCTGTCGAGCTTGCCGAGGATAAGCTCCCGGTCGCCCATGAAGATCGGCCGCACTCCGGCATTCGGGGTGCAGAACCACTGGATGAGCTGCCCGTAATCCTCCATGGGGCAGAAATGATATTCACGCCAGGACCTCTTGCCCTTGTCCTCTTCGCTGACCTCCTGCTTCTTGCCGGGAGGTTTGGATGACGGGCATAGGGGATCGGTCACGGCTGATACCAGCTTGTCCAGATTCGCCGTCAGCGCCGCGTCACACAGAGTGACTGGCGGATCGGCCTGCTCGCCCTCCTTCTTCGGGCCGGGCGGGCAGATCTCCTTCAGGGTGTCCAGCAGCTCGCGCGCCATTTGCTGGGATGGCAGGGGGAGAAAGGATGAGGCGATTGCCTTCGGCTGAATCTCAAGGCCCGCGAGGATCCGGGCGCTCTCCAGCGCTTTGTCGAGCGACGCCTCGGCGGAAGCACGCAGCCCAGGATTATCCGGAAGCATCTCGATCTTGCGCTTCACCGCAGCCGCCGCGTCGAGAAAACGGCATCGCTCATAGATCGCCTTTCGCTGGGTCGGCGCAAGCGCCTTGAAAAGGTCGACCTGGCAGCTCTTCAAGGCGACATCGGCGGCGGTCGTCGCCGAGACATAACCGATCGCGACATCGCCGCCGCGCGTCGTCGCATCCCGCGAGGAACGGTCGAGATAGGAGACGCCGGACGCAAAGACGATGGGCGAGTAGATGCTGTTCCAATTGCGCTCGGACCGACCCTCCACGCCGCCTGCATCGCCATTGGCGCTGAGCGATGATCCCGCAAAGCGCATGGTCACCGTATCGCAGAGAACCTCGACGGGTTTCTTGTCCCCGACCGTCTCCCCGTTCACCAGCTTGAAGCGCTCGGCGGCCGTGACCGACACTTCCTCGATCGTATATTCTCCGCCCGAAAATATCTCGTGGCACAGGTCGGCCAGGTAGCCGATATGATGGGGCTTTCCGTGCCCGTCGTCGACGAGATAGGAAAACGGCTCGACATCATCGCGGAAGCCGACACGGACCTCCCTGGCGAAGACAGGCGTGCTGAGCGCAAAACTGGCCGCCATAAGAACGGCGCAGGCGAGTTCCACCCTCCTCCGGTAGATCTGCCGGCGCGTCCGGCTGAAGCCGGGCTGTCCCAGATTCCAGCTCGCCAGGAAGGCCAGAACCGTCAGGATCACACGGCTGAGTGTGTCCGACCGCCGGCTGCATTCGGCGGTCGCAATCGTCGTCATCTTGAAACACGCGTCCGGCCAGCGCGGATCCCAGAACCAGCTGTGGGCGATGGACAGCACCAGCACCGAGGCAGCGCAGAGCAAGGCAAGGCCAAGCACAGGCCTGTCATGAGCCCGCGCATCGGCTGCCGCCAGGCATATCGGCACCATGGGAAGAACGGTGACGGCAAGTGTGGGATAATAGAGCATGAAGGGGCTCGATCCGCCGACCAGCAGGGCATTGAAATAATTCGCATTCTGGGCGACCGCGAAGGCGCGCAGCATCGCAACGCCGGTCAATCCGATTGCCGATGCGGCGAGCGCAAGCGCAAGACAGCCCATTATCTGCGACAGGCGCGAGGAGCTTCTATATTCCCGATCCTGCTGGGCGCCCACCCAATCCTTCGTATCCCACCGGTATTGACGCAGCGAAAATGCCGCCAGAAGCGGTAGCCAGGTGAGCGACGCGATCTTCAGTGTTTCAAGAAGCGCGGTCAGCAGCACGCCGGTCAGATTCGTCGTTTCGACATATTGGCCGACAAGCTCCTGCACGCCCTGCCAGGCGCTGGCGGCAAACAGGATGAAGACCGGAATGAGCGAGAGCAGAAGCCCCGCCTCCGGACCGCTGCCAACGGCATCCGGCCGGTCCGTCTCCAGCAGTAGATCGGCAAGCGCATCGATCGCGTGAGCCTGGCCGGGCTCGGGCGCCTTGTCAGGCCCGCGAAAATCCGGATCGCGCTCGAGGAAGATCGCAAGCAGCGTCACCAGTTCGAAACGGACGTCGGTCGCCTGCTTCATGGTCTGCGACAGGTAATCGTCAAACCGGGTTTCAATGGCATGACGATCAGGATTGGCGGGATCGGCGGCCGTGGGATCCGCGACTTCCTGCAACCTGCTCTGAAAGCCGTTCAGCAACGTATCCGCCCGATCAACGAACTTGTTTTCCGCCTCCCGCACGCGGGCTGAAACTTCCGCGCCCGGCCAACTGCCGCGGGTAGTCTTCGCCCAGGCGATCAACAGTTCCAGTTCTGACAGGAGGCCAAACAGCTCCCTCTTTCGGGAGGTCCGGTTTTCCAGGAGCCGCTTGACGCGCGGATTTGCTTCAATCTGGGCCTTCCAGTTCCTGCGGTGGCGCTGCAGCATCTCGGCAAGCGCGCCCT
Organism: Hyphomicrobiales bacterium; assembly: GCA_900470965.1. Taxonomy (GTDB): domain Bacteria; phylum Pseudomonadota; class Alphaproteobacteria; order Rhizobiales; family Rhizobiaceae; genus Rhizobium. The sequence goes on along the minus strand of UCCS01000137.1, from coordinate 20,126 downwards.
TGCACTTGTTGCGCCCATGTTCCTCGACCTCGCCGACGGGGTGGGCCGGCGGTTCCTCCAGCGTGGTGATGAGGCTGCGTGTGGTCTGTTCGATCCGCACGGGGATGCCGGCCGCCCGGTAGGCGCGGTTGCGCAGCCATTCCTCGGCAATGCGTACCGGCGGCAGCAGATCCGCCAGCCCCGCGAAGGCGAAGGCAAGGGTCAGCGGCCATTGCGGGCTGTCGAATTTCAATTCGGCAATATCGACGGAGATGCCGGCAACGGGGATCATCTGCGTTGCCTGGAAGATGAGTTTGCCGAAAAAGGTGAGCGACACATAGAGGATGAGCATCGCGCCGGCATAGATGAAATAGGCCCTGTGCAGCGAATTCTGGCCGCCGAGATCAGTGGGATCGAAATCGCGCAGCGCTTCCGATGTGGCGTTGATGTTCCTCCCCTTGGCCTTGAACCGCGGCCAGGAGAAGAAGACCACGAAAAGGCAGCCGAAGGCGAAGGCATACAGGAAAGACGGATCGAACCGGACGCCCATCATGGGAAGCTGCGGCATGTCGCTGAGGCTCAGGCCCTGGTACTTCCACAGCGACCACGGAATATCTGCCGGCCAAGGATTATCCATCCGCCCCTCCAGAAATCGTGGCGTTCGCAGGTTCTCAAGCGGAACCAGTCAGTGCCGGTGGATCCGGATTTCCTTGTTAGCAGCGGCTCACGTCGGGGTCGCACGGGCCCGCCACCGCAGCCGGCGGAACGACTGCCACGGTCGATACGCAGAGGCCTATGGCGATGAGCAGAACGAAGATACGCATGTTACCCTCCCTAACTCACTTTATAGTAGCATATTTGAAATAACGGGGAAAGAGCGCCTGCTGTAAGCGACAGTCGAGCGCAAAGAAAGACGCTGTGAAATAAAGATTTACGACCTTGTTAGCCTGTCTTCTCACTTTGGCAGAATGCTATCTATCATTGAATTAGCACATTCGTAACTATAGATATCACGCATTTCGGACATGACTGGAGGGCGGGTTCGGCGTCACGCAGAACCCCAGAAAGCGCCGCGACCAGCTCGCATTCTTCTTCCTCCCACCACTAACCCATTGATCCTGAAAAAGAATTTTGAAAAATGCGGCAAAAACGGCCAAAAATGCCGCTAAGTCATTGATCCTGAATAAGTGATCCACTTTCCTCCAAAAATACGCGTAAAGAGATTCAAATTAAGAGAGAGCACCTGACGACGGAAAAAAATACAAAAGTTTTTTCGCTTTCCTGGATCACTTATTCAGGATCAATGACTTAGCCCGCTTTGCAGCCATGCCGACAGCATCGGACCCTCATCGGGCCGCGGCTTCGATGGTCTGCCTGTCTCAGTGATGATGGCTGCGGGAGAAAAGCCGGGGGAAGGAAAAGTGGCGATGGGCTCCGTCGTCATCGCGGGGGAAGGCATCGCGGATGTGCTGCGTGTAATACCAGCCGGGCGATGGCGCGGTGATCAGGTTCAGGACAACGGCGGGAGGCACGTCGAAATATCGGCGGCGGCCTTTCAGGCGGTGCTCGACTTCGAGGACCTTTGTCGCAGGATCATAGGTGATCTCCCTGATCAGATGCGATGCGAGTTCCAACGTCGCCACCCTCGGGCGGGTGCCCGCATCTCCGGAGATGTCTTGAGACCGCGCCCCGCGCTGGCCGGGCGCGGCAGCAGCACCTGCCGCGTAGTCATGCCGCCCCCCGTGCTCGCCCCCTTGCCCGTGATGGGTTCGGCTCATCTGCGCCCTGCACCTTCGGCTTCAAGCGGGCGGTTCGACGGCTCGATCTGGGATTCGTAGAAATCCAGCTTGTCCTCGGCAATGCGCAGGCCGACAATGTGCCCTTCGATGACATCGACATGGGTGTGCAAGCTGCCGTCGGAAAATTCGACGACGAGCCTCGAAGGCTCTTCGCTATAGCCAATTCTGCTGATTTCCCTGTCTCGGCGCGCCTTTTCAGATGCACCGATAGCATTCTTAAGTTTTTCAAGCATCAGCGAGCTCCTCTATTCTAATAAATCCCTAATCAATTCAATGCTTCGCGTAACGAATAGCTTTTCGTTCAAAAGATCAGGTCGTTAAGATTTGGATATGTGTGACGAGCGTATTCCACGGGGAATTTCTTGCTTTGAGGTAGGCAGATCGATCCATTTTCCTCCGGAATGGCGTGGCACGAAAAGCGGCTGAGGCACCAAACGCATAGGCTCCGGAAAGGTTCCCGCCCGTCGTTCACAATTCTCCGTTGCCTTTCCGTTCATTGCACCAACTATTATCAGGTTATCTCCTCGGCAAACCGAGGTGTGATGGCATGAGCGAATTGACGGCGCGGCAGCAGCGCTTTGTGGAAGAATATCTCGTCGATCCCATCGGCGCGCAGGCGGCGATAAGGGCGGGTTATTCGGCGCGCGCAGCGGCGGTGACTGCCTATCAGCTGCTGAAGAAGCCTGATATCGCCGCAGCCATCGCAAGAGCGAAGGCGGAGCGCTCCGAACGCACGAGGATCGATGCGGACTGGCTCTTGACGCGGCTTGCCGCCGAAGCCGAGGCCGATCTCGGCGATCTCTATGACGACAATGGCGATCTCCTGCCGATCAAGGAATGGCCTGCCATCTGGCGGCAGGGGCTGGTGACGGATGTCGAAATCTCCGCGCTCTACGAGGGCACGGGCAAGGAGCGTCGCGAAATCGGCCATGTGAAAAAGGTGAAATTCGCCGAGCGGCTGCGCCGGCTGGTGCTGATCGGCAAGCATATCCGCATCAATGCCTTCAAGGAGATCGTCGAGCACAAGGGCTTGAGCGCGCTTGCCGAGCGGCTGGAGCGGGCGCAAAGGCGCAGCGAAGGGCGACATGAAGGGGGCAATGATGGCGAGACGCAATAGGCCCATGATGCCTCGAAAGCCCCTGCCCGCACCCAACGAGAACGGCGATCCCAATGACGAGATCATCGAGCTTGCCGCCGCCTGCCGCTTCAGCCCGAAGCGCTGGACCCGGCTTGCCTGGGACTGGGGTATGGGCGAACTCTCAGGTTACGACGGCCCGCGCCCCTGGCAGGATGAGATCAACGAGGTGATCGGCGCCCATCTGGCCGACCCCGAAACCCGCTACCAGCCGCTGCAGATCTCAGTCGCCTCCGGCCACGGCATCGGCAAATCGGCGGAAATGGGCATGCTCTCGAACTGGGCCATGTCCTGCTTTGCCGATTGCAAGGTGGTCACGACAGCCAATACCGAGGGCCAGCTGCGCACCAAGACGGCGCCGGAGATCGGCAAGTGGTTCCGGCTTTCCATCACCGCCCACTGGTTCGATGTGCAGGCCATGTCCATCAAGTCGCGCGACCCGGAGCGCAGCGAAAGCTGGCGGCAGGATTTCATCTCCTGGAGCGAGCACAATACGGAGGCCTTCGCCGGCCTGCACAACAAGGGCCGCATCATCCTTCTGCTCTTCGACGAGGCCTCGAAGATCCATGACAAGGTCTGGGAAGTGGCCGAGGGCGCGCTGACGGATGAGGACACCGTCATCATCTGGATTGTCTTCGGCAACCCGACGAGAAACAGCGGCCGTTTCCGCGAATGTTTCCGCCGCTTCCGCCACCGCTGGGTGGGAAGGCAGATCGACAGCCGCTCGGTGCCGGGCACCAACAAGCAGTTCCTTCAACGTCTCGTGGACGATCACGGCGAGGATAGCGATATCGTCAAGGTGCGCGTGCGCGGCCAGTTTCCGAGCCAGTCCGCCATGCAGTTCATCTCCGCCGACGATGCAGACAGGGCGCGCAGCACCCATCTTCGCTCCGAGCAATATGCCTTCGCGCCTGTCATATTGGGCGTCGATCCGGCCTGGACGGGCGATGACCCGACGGTGATCATGCTCCGCCAGGGGCTTTACTCCAGGCGGCTCGCGACCATTGCCCGCAACGACAATGATATCGAGGTCGCCAATCTCATCGCCCGGCTGGAGGATGAATATGAAGCCGATGCGGTCTTCGTGGATGCCGGTTACGGCACCGGCATCGTCAGCGCCGGCGCGGTCATGGGCCGCTCCTGGCAGCTCGTCTGGTTCGGCTCCACCAAGGTCCTGGACCCCGGCTATTACAATATGCGCGCCTATATCTGGGGCCAGATGAAACGCTGGCTGAAGGCCGGCGGAGCGATCGATCCCGCCAATGAGCTGCTCTATCAGGATCTGGTAGGCCCGGAGACCGTGGCGCGGCTGGATGGCAAGATCCAGCTGGAAAGCAAGGAAGACATGAAGGACCGCGGCCTGCCCTCGCCCAACGAGGGCGATGCGCTGGCGCTGACCTTCACGCAGCCTGTGGTCAAGAAGCTGCGTCACCGCGCGGGGACCGGGGTGAAGGCGGCGGTGGATTACGATGTCTATGGCTAGGTGGCGCGGCGGAGTGGTTGCGCACTTTGCGCGACATACTCAAGAGATTACTTCAGGGCTTCGTCATAGGAGCGACGATGCTCTTCGATGACGGGCAGATTGTCCCGGACCCACAGGTTGAAGCTCTCAAGAGCGTGCAGAACGCCAGCGCCCATATCAGTCAGTTTATATTCGACGCGCGGCGGCACTTCTGGAAAATAATGACGCATCACCATGCCATCGCGCTCCAGGTTGCGCAGTGTCAGCGTCAGCATTCTCTGGGTGATCCCGTCGATCTCTTTCCTGAGCGCTGAAAAGCGCAGCCGTTGCTCATCTGCCAGAGACAGCCGCCATAGAACATGCACAGTCCACTTATCGCCCAGCCGTGTGCAAATCCCGTTTGACGGGATCGGCCTGAATTGTGGTTTGTCCTCTGGTTCCTGAAGGGAACCGGGCCCGATACCATTGTCCAAGCGTATCATCCTTGTGCCTGACGCTGAAAAATGTGCCGTCTTCCGGCGATTTTCTACTCGTATATATGGACGGTCGTTGTTCAACGCGAGGGTTCTCAATGACCAATGACAAACATCCAATTCTCGTTTTCGGCGCCACCGGTCGTCAGGGCGGATCGGTCGCCAAAGCCTTGCTGAAAGCGAAGCGGCCTGTACGCGCACTTGTATTGAATACCGGGGCCCCAGCCTCGATCGCCCTGCAGGACGCCGGCGTCGAAATCGTGCCCGGATCGCTCGAGGACGAGGATGCCATCCGAGCGGCGATGAAAGACGCATATGGCGTTTTCAGCGTGCTGCCGGCCAACCTGTCGGCAGAGGAGGATNNCCGGGGGACTTCGATCGCCGACCTGGCCGTCGAAAGCGGCGTCACGCATCTCGTTTATTCCTCGGGCGCCAGCGTCGGCGACAAGCCGACGGGTGTGGCGCGTTTTGACGCCAAACCTCGCATAGAGGCGCATATCCGCAAATCGCCTATCACGGCCACGATCGTCAGGCCGATGATCTTCATGGAAATGCTGGTGCGGCCCGGATTCGGCCTGGACAAGGGGCAGCTCTCGCTCATCAGGCCAGAGCATTCGATCCAGCTGACCGCTGTGGACGACATCGGGAAATTCGTTGCGGCCATGTTCGCCGATAAGGCCCGGTTCTGCGGCGTCACCTTGAAAATCGCAAGCGACAGGCTTACCGGCTACGAACTCGAAGCCGCCCTGAGCGAAATCGCCGGCCGCACGATCGCCTATGCGCGCTTTCCCGACGATGTTCTCGCAGCCAATGCCGACCTCGCGCACATGGCCAGGAGCCTGGAAGATGGTCCGCTGGCAGAACGTGTGGATCTGGATCTCATGCGCGAGATCAATCCGGAAATCCTCACTTTCCGCGCCTGGCTCGCCGGGATCGGCCGCAAGGCGCTCGACGAAGCCTTGGGGTAGAATGCGGCAGACGACGACTTCTGATGTCTGCAACGGGCCGAGGCGGCGTTGGTGGCATTTACTGGCCGGCCGCATCAATTCGCGCTTCGCGTCCTGCACCGATGGTAAAACACGTACGTCACCGGGCAGAGACTGGGGTGAAGGCAGCGGTGGATTACGATCCGTATGGGTAGTGTGGCGGTACCGGGAGAGGATTAGACCCGTGGTCGCGGCAGGCTAATCACAATGCACGGTTCCAATTTTATCCACAGGTTTATTCGCAAGCTCCAGGCGAAAAAAATCCCGCAGAAACTGGGATTTCGTGGCGCGAACCGCCGAGTTAATCCAACTGGTCGAATTGCTGCGCTCCGTGTGCGGGGGTCTAATCGGCTTGTCACGGTGGAGGGCGCAGATGAGACAACACCGGGGCTGGGGCTCGTCTTGGTGCTGGGTGGCGAGCCCCAATGTCTTCGCCAGTTATCTGACGAAACGACGTCAGAAAAGACTGCCTCGGGGGACGCTTAAGGATGAACTCCATCTTCAGAAGGTCCGCCAATGCCGCCCCTGCTCGATGCCGACGACCCAAACAGCCTTGATATCGTATGCGATGTCATCCTGGTAGACTGGTACAACGCAGGCGTAGACACCTTCGATATCAGAGACTTCAGGGAAGAAATGGAGTCGCATTACAAGGAGATGGGCAGACCCGTCCCTGCAGAGATTGCGGATCCCCAAAAGCTCGTGCCAACCCTCCGGCTGCTGCAGGCGCGCATGCACATTGTCAAGCCGACGCGGATTACCGGTATCGAGTGGCAATTCGTGAGAAATGGCAACGGGGATTGAAGGGCGCCAGGGCCACGCGCTGGCGGGTGCCCAAAAGACGGTCTGCCTCTTTGACGATCGCATCAGGCTGCCCGAAAATCGATTGCGATTTCCGGGCCGATGCTCGAGGCACCGCGGGCCGTCTCTAAAGCGCGTCGCGATCTTTCAGATTCGCTTGTCGCACTTTAGATTCTTGTTTTCGCGTGTCGTTATCGCAAAACCGCTGCACACTTTTGCGCGACACGCTTTAGGCCTCGGACTTCAGCTTGCCGCCGACCGCCCAGGAATCCTTGCCGATCTCCGTTATCAGGATTTCCAGCGATTCAGGCGGGCACGCCAGGGTTTCGACGGCGGCCCTGGTGGCTTCGCGCACGAAGGCGCGTTTCTGATCGTCGGTGCGGCCGGGATGCATCTGCAGGTGAAGAATGGGCATGTTTTTTCCTTGATCACGTTGGCAATGTCCCGTCGCCTTGGCTCGGGCATGACGACTATGTTGTAAATGCCGCGGTTGATAAATAAGCTGCAGGTATCGTCATTCGAAACCTACAGGTAGGTAATCACGGACAAGCTGGCTGGCATGGCAACGTTCGTCAGGGTTATCGAAGCCGGCAGTTTTGCGGCAGCGGCAGAGATCGCGCGCGTGTCGCCCGCCATGGTTGCCAAGCAAATCAAGACGATCGAGGCCCGGCTCGGGGCGAAGCTCATCCATCGCACCACGCGGCGCCATCAGCTGACGGAGATTGGCCAGCTCTACTACGAGCGCTGCAAGCGCGCTCTGGCCGAAGTGGCGCTAGCCGAGGCTTCGGCAAGCGAACTCCAATCGGCGCCGCGCGGCCGGCTTCGGCTGGTTGCGCCGGTGAGCTTCGGGACGCAGAACCTCGTGCCGGCGCTGATCGACTATCAGAACGCCTATCCCGACGTCAGCATCGAGCTGTCGCTCGACAACAACGTCCATGACCTCGTCGGCGAGGGTTTCGAGCTTGGCATCCACATCGGCCCGCTAACGGACAGCAGCCTGGTCGCCCGCCCGCTGACCCCCTATCGGCGGATTCTCGCAGCCTCGCCTGATTATCTCGCCCGCCACGGCCGGCCGGCCTCGCCGGAGGATCTCGCGAACCATCTCTGCCTTGGCCACTCCTATTGGCGCATGCAGGATCGCTGGCACCTGATCGGGCCGGGAGACGAAATGCGCGATGTGCTGATTTCCGGAAAATTCTCGACCAACCAGGGTGCGGCGCTACGCATGGCAGCGCTCAGCGGCGCGGGAATCGCGCTTCAGCCGGAATTGCTGCTGGCCGCTGACATCGCCGAAGGGCGGCTCGAGCAGGTGCTTCCGGAATGGTCCTACCGGCCTGTCCCGATGTACCTTGTCTACGCGCCGAACCGGCGGCCGACCGCGATGTTGCGGACGGTGATCGATTTCCTGGTGGAACGGTTTGGCTAATGAGGCTCGGTTTTGGCCGGCATCGAAGATATCCGAAAAAACAATTCCTGAAGCGCGTCGCTCGGAACAGGTTTGATGCGACGTGCTTCAAGACTGCTTTGAGCCCAAAACGCTCATGGGTGGCGCCTGCCTCTCACGTTGCGACAGCGCCCTTCCCTGGCGAGACCGCCTAACTCGGCGCGGCGTCAGGCCCGCCGGCGGCTCTTTGAACCAGGCGGGCAACCACTTCGGTACGGTTCTGCGCCTGCAGCTTGCGCATGATGTGCTGCAGATGCATCTTCACCGTATGCCCCGACAGATTGAGTTTTCCCGCAATCACCTTATTTGAGCAGCCGCTTTGCAACTCTGCCAGCACATCCGCTTCCCGCGGAGTGAATTCGGCAATCGCCAGGTACTGCATCCTGTCGTCCAGCCTTCTTTCGGCCTCGGTTCTGACCGGGATATGCTCGTTTGAGCCGTTTGTAACAGCTCCCATGAGCTGCGGGAAAAATGTTCCCCCTGCCAGAACAAGACGAAGACCGGCAAGGGCAATGTCAATGGGCAGTGAAGTCGTGAAAAAGCCGCGGATACCCATCGTGAGCGCCTGACGGGCTATGAAGGCGTCGTCAGTCCCTGAGAGCAACGTGATAGGAGCCTCGGGAAAACGTGCAGCAATGGCCGCAAGGTCATCACGCAGGTTAGTGCTCTCGATACTTCTGCCGGCCAAATCCAATGCAATCAAACGCACCTCAGCTCCAAGAGCTCGGTCGAGGCTCTCGGTCGAGATCAAATCGATAAAGTTCCAACCGGCGAGTTCATGCTCAAGAAGCTTCACCACGGTGGTGCGTGCCAGTGTAGAATGCTCGATTATGATCACAGTTGGTGCAGTGCGCCCCATGCGGCGCTTACTTTTAGCACTGTCGGACACTTGCGTGCTCCCCAGAAGATTTGCAACCCAACAGCTATTCACAATATTCCTGTTCTTGCGTCATGTCATGATAAAAAATGAGTGTATTACGGGCATCAATAGTCTGATCTCCCATGATAATTCTTATAGTCTATAAGAATCCGGTGAGAGACAACTTTATCCGTAGAGCACTTTTGAAAGCTTATCTATGAGGCGCTGTTGAAGCGACTTGTCGCCGCAGACTTACCAGTCTTCGTCGAATTCACGTACGGCAAGCGCGTCAACAAAGCTTTCAAAGGCACTGAAAAGGCAGGCGATCTGCTACAGATCCTTTCTGGAGAGAGCCGTTTGATAGAACGCGCTGCCGATCGGCTCGGCTTTGTTCCCATAACTCAGTTCAAATCAGTCGCCGACCTCTCCAGCGAAACGACCAGCGCGAAAAGCGACAAAAGCCCGAGATCGCCGGTAACCCTTTATGATTACTGAATAACTGGGGGCCATTGACGCATTGATACCGGCTATCAGGCGTTTTCACGCAGGCAGCACTGCGGCGGCACCGACAGACGCCGGCCGGAGGCAACGGCCTCCGGGGCCGAAATCGACGACGATGCGGATAGTGGTCACGGTGGGATGTTCCGGTATCTCAGTGAGCCGGCTTCCGTGCCATCTCGGTTCAGGAGACGAAGCCGTGCGGAAGAAGCGATTCAACAAATGGCTTGAAAAATGGCACGAGGAACAGCCTCATGCAGTTGACCTCTGCAATGCTGGTGGGGGAGCCTATCCGCCGGAGCTTTTCCAGGAAAAGTGCGAAGCGGTTTTTCCGTCTGGGATGCCCCCCTCGTCCGTCATGTCAGGGCTTGTCCCTGATATCTGCGACGGCGACGATAAAGCGCAAGATCGAAGACGGCGTTGTCAGGGGGCAATCCCAGCAAAGCCGGCCCGCCACCTCCCGCAGTACGCCTTGGATGGGTGTCGAACAATCGCAAATCTAGCAGATGTCAGGGCTTGTCCCTGATATCTGCCACGGTTTTGCGTCCGGAATTGCGTGGAAATAAAGAGATAGGGCATTTCCGTAATTCGAAGAAAAATGGAAATGCTCTAGCTATGCATGAAGCCCAGAATGTCGTCGACGAGAGCCGAATGGGCGTCTGTGAGGTTGCCCTCTCCGCTGTGCCCCCCGATACCGGCCATCTGGAGCGCATGCTGGTCATAGAGAACATGATCGACCTGTTGGGCGTCCGCCGTCCCACCGGCGGGAACGGCAATGTTGATGGGATGGAAATAGGCGAAATTGACGTCGACCATGCTGCCGGTTGACGATCCGACCCCGCCACCGCCGCCCGCATGGTTGCCGGTGAAAATCGTGTCCGACGACAGGTTGAAGCCACCGCCATTGCCGCCGATGCCGGCGATCTGCACAGCGCCCTGATCGAAAATGACATTGTTTGTCTGATGAGCCTCAGCCGAGCCGCCTGCGGCGCCGATCGCGATGTTGATCGGTGAGAATATGGCAATACTCACGTCGACCATGCTGCCGACGAAATATCCATTGCCGCCGTGGCCAGCATAAAAGTCGCCGTTCAATGTAAGCGACGTCCCCTGGTTCAACGCGTCATGGCCGGCAGCATTATGGTCTCCGCCCGAGCCGCCCATGCCGCCGATCTGGGTTGCGCCCTGCAGGAACAGCGCGTTGTTCGTTTGCAGGGCGTGAGCCTCCGCGCCAGGGCCCACCGCCACGGCCGTATTGACGGGGACAAACACCGCGGTTTCGGTGCTGACGAGCCCACCGTAGAAGAGACCGCTGCCGCCGCTGCCGGCATGACTGGCGCCCTCGCCGCTGCCGATGGCAACATTGCCGCTTCCACCATTCCCGCCTATCCCGGCCATTTCGGTGGGATGCTGATTGATGATCGCATCATTGCCCTGGAAGGCGTTGGCAGCCGAATGAGGTCCTGCAATAGCGGCATTGGACGGCATGAAGACGGCCAATGCATTGCTGCTGATCACGCCGTCGCTTATTCCATCGCCGCCGCTGCCGGCCGAGCTATAGCCTGGACCGGAAGCCACATCCAAGGGAAGCCAGGTCGGCACCAATGCCAGATGCCCCGCGGCCACGTTGGAGGCGAGCTGTTGATCGGTGCCTGACTTGGGCAGGTCTTCCGATAAGGGACGAGTTTCCGTCATTACCGTCTCCATTCCGCGGACAACCGCACGGCAACCGCGCGTGCAGCGGTATGCAGGCTGAATTGCTCAGGCATTGTGCATCTGAAAGCAGGAAAAGCGGAGCCTGCAATTCGTCTACATCCTCTCGGCTAGTTCTGTAGCCATTTGGCTGTCATGGCCGCAGCGCCCGTTATGCGCGTTTGCGAGCGCTAAATCCGCCTTTGGGTTAGAGGCCCCCATCTTGCGACCCCCCGTTCTCGCGACGTGTCATGAGAGTTCTTCCGCCCCAGGCAGGGTCTTCTTTGCCAGGCGCAGCCTGATCAGAAACCCGCAATAGAGCCGGTTCGCTTGGGTGGCAGCGCTTCGAAAAAACGGCCTCGCTTCGGTGAGGTCGCAGACATGATCACAACAATGCCATCCGGCGCCAAATTACCAGAGACTAGTCCAAAACAACGCTTCGCAACCTCCAAGTATACACCCAAAAGAACATCACCGAATATCTAGATAGTTCAAAGATTAAATCGCAGGCAATATTCGCTCGCGGTTGTATTGGCTGGCGGTGACATCCTGAATACCCACACCGTAGGGGGAACGCCGTACGAAGAAACCCGGACGAAACGAAGTAGAAGGAGCGACATCAATGCCTATTCCTCAATTGTCTGACACAGTCTATCTCCACAACCCGGATGCGGGTGACGCGAATGCCGGCAACGGCGGCGATGGCATCAATCATGGCAACATCGACTTCCACCCGGTTGCCTATATTGACCCCGTGCAAAAGGTCTACGGGGCAGATACCGATCTGCACAACGGCGATCACGTTTGGCAGAAGGCAGGTTGGGACGCCGGCAGTGGCGGAGACGGTGGCTTTGCCCAGGCCAAGAACGGCTTCCTGGCGGCGGTCACGAACAGCGGCGACGGCGGCGCGGGGGGAGACTCTCACTCCAACGGCAGTCAAGGAAACACGAGCGGCGGCGACACGGCTACGGTGAATGCGGCGACAACCGCGACACAATATACGCAGCTCATGGCTAGTCAGAACGCCACCATCCTCGCAGGCGTCGGCGGCAACGGCGGTAACGGGAACAACGCCCTAGGCGGCGACATCTCGTCAGCAGTGGTTCACACAAATCCCGAAACGACGACGGTGAACAATGCTCTCGATCATTTCATAAACGCCTTCGGCCATATCGACGTAAGCCATCTTGGCTCCTGAACTCAAGGCTCTGAGGGTCGCCGGCTTCTGCTGGCGACCCTCCTGTATTGCTGAACCAGCAAGCGCCCTCTTCGTGTCAGTATCAAATGCAGCGAGATCTGATAATGGCAACGATTTCCACAAAACCATTGCACCCGCAGACCCACCTCGTTGTTGCGCTCCGAGCTTGTGCCGGCGCCTTCGGGTTGGTCTTTCTCTATAGCTGCGGCTACAATCTCTTTCTTCTGGCGCCTTCCATCTATCTCCTGCAGATCTATGACAGGGTCCTGTCGAGCCGAAGCGCCGACACGCTCCTGATGCTGACCTTGATCATCGCCATCGCCGTGCTGGTCGGGTCCGTGCTGGATATCGTGCGCAGGGCAGCTCTTTCGCGCATCGGCAGCTGGCTGGACCACAGGCTACGGCCGGTAGTGCTCACGGCATCATTCGAATATGCCACCCTTGCCGATACCGGAGCCGCCACGGAGTGCTACAGGGACCTGGCCTCATTGCGCCAGTTTCTCGATTCACCGGCTAGTTCCCTCTTTTTTGACGTTCCCTGGGCACCGGTATTCCTGCTCCTGCTCTTTCTCGTTCATCCGCTGCTCGGGACCATCGGTCTTTTGAGCGCAGTTGCACTTCTGCTGTTTGCGTTCCTGACGGAGCTGGCAACGAAAGAGCCGCTTACCCAGGCCAATTTTGCCCTTTCGAGCAGCTATCTGCGATTTGCGATCGCCCTCAAGAACATCGAGGTGATCAGGGCAATGGGCATGCAGGATGGCGCAGCGCAGATCGTCTATCGCGATGCGGAAATGGCAAGAAAGGCGCAGGACATCGCGATGCATCGCACGGAGATCATTATTGGTTTCTCCAAATCGATCCGCACGCTCGCGCAGATCCTGATGATGGGATCGGCGACATGGCTGGTGCTCGTAAACAGCGGCAGTCCCGGCATCATCTTCGTTGCGAGCCTGCTGCTCGGGCGCGGGCTTGCACCAATCGAGGGCGCAATAGGGGCATGGCGCTCCTTCACGTTTGCGCGCAATGCCTTCAATCGTCTGAACAGAATGCTGATAACAGTTGCATCGGAACAGGACGGCCGAGTAGTGCCGATACCGGAACCCAATGGCCTCATTCTCGATAATGTCAGCTATGTCAGGCCATTCGCCGATCGGCCGATATTGACTGATATCACCTTGCGCCTCGCGCCGGGCGATTGCGTGGCACTCATCGGTCCGTCGGGATCGGGAAAATCGACACTCGGTCGCGTCATCGCCGGCGTTGTGCCGGCAACGAGCGGATGTGTTCTTCTTGGCGGGGTCGATATCTCGGCACTCCGCCTTTGCGGGGGAACCCGCCATGTCGGATACCTGCCGCAGGACATCGAACTCTTCGGCGGAGCGATCAAGGATGTGATCGGCCGGCTGGACGGAGGAGATCCCGGCAAGGCGATCGACGCCGCAAAGCTGGTCGGGTTGCACGAAGCGATCATGCGGCTCCCCCGGGGCTATGAGACCGATATCGGTGAAGGGGGAAACCTGCTCCTTCGAGCTCAGCGCCAACAGCTGGGACTGGCACGCGCAGCCTATGGAAATCCATCTCTCATCGTCCTCGACGATCCGAATTCGAGCCTGGATTATGACGGCGAACGCATGTTGTTCACGGCAATCGAGCGCATGAAATCCAGGGGGATGACCGTCGTCATCATAACGCACCGGATGGGGATCCTGCCGGTCACCAACAAGATTGCCATCATGCGTAACGGGACGGTGACTGCCTTCGGCGACAGTGACCATATTTACGACACCTATCTTCAGCCACCGTCTCGAACAGGAACATAGGGAGGATCGCCGCCGTGACCCTTGTTCAGTTGAACGTAGCGCTGGCGAAATTTTCAGATCTGTCGAGGACGGGTCTGCGGTTGGCTCGACGATCGACAGCGCCAGCCGTGCAACAGACAACCTATCTTCCGGTCATCGATCCCCAGCGCGGCCCCGCCCCTCCTTCGCCCATGCCGGGGCTCAGAGGCGTTGTCTGGACGGGCAACCTGTTGATCCTGGTCTTCATCGTCGGATTGGGGACCTGGTCGGCCCTGGCGCCGCTGAAAAGCGCCGCGGTCGCATCGGGCATTATCGAACCGGAAACCAGCCGCAAGACCATTCAGCATCTGGAAGGTGGGATCGTGCGGCGGATCCTCGTCAAAAACGGCGATGCGGTCATGGGCGGGCAGATCGTGATAGAGCTCGACGATACGAAGTCCCGCTCGGAGCGCGACAGCATTCAAGGGCAGCTTTGGGACGCCGAAGGAAGCCGCGCCCGCCTGCTTGCGGAGCAGACGGGCAGCGACCATATCGCCTATCCTGACGACCTGAGGGCAGCCATGGACCGATATCCTTCGGTCAGCGAGATTCTGACCGGGCAACAGAAAATCTTCGAAGCCCGTCGCCGGGTCATGCAGGCGGAAATTGGCATCATCAATGAAAAAATCGCGCAGGTGCGGCAGGAGATCGTCGGACTTGGCGCACAGAAGGCATCACTGGCCGACAGGACCACGATCTCGGGCCAGGAAATGGATCAGGTTACTGCCCTCAACGCCAAAGGACTGGAAAAGAAGAGCAGACTTCTCAACCTCCAGCGGGAAAAAGCAGACCTTGATGGCCGGCAGGGTGAAGTAGAGGCACAGATCTCCCGCGCCTATCAGGTGATCAGCGAGTCACAGGCCGATCTCGCAAAGCTTGAGAGCGACCGGTTGAGCGAAGTCGCCCAGGGCATGCGCGATACGGAAAGCCGGATCATGCAGCTGCGCGAGCGCTTGCGGGCGATCGACGACCAGGTTTCGAGGACCGATATTCGTGCTCCCGAAGATGGAACGATCATGAACCTGCGCATCCACACAATCGGTGGGGTCATCGGCGCGGGTGAACCGCTCGTCGATCTCTTGCCACGCGCCGATCGCCTTATCGTATCTGCCCATGTCAGGCCTGAGGACATCAATCTCGTCCGTGCAGGGCTCGAGGCACAGGTTCACCTCCTTCCATACAATCAGCGGCGCGTTCCACTCCTGAAAGGTCGTGTCGAATATGTTTCAGCGGACCGTCTCATCGATCAGCAGAGCGGCCAGCCCTACTATGCCGCGACAATCCGTGTCACGGACGAGCGGCTGGCGAAAATGAGAAATGTCGAACTGGTCGCGGGCATGCCCGCGCAGACACTGATCGAAACCGGCCAAAGCAGCGTGGCGCTCTATGCCATCAGACCACTCCTCGACAGTTTCAACAGAGCATTTCGCGAGGACTGAGACTGTGATGGGCAAGAGAAAATTCGACGACGACCAGATTACGGGCATTCTGAAGGAGCACCAGGCCGGGGTGACGGTGGCAGATGTTTGCCACAGGTACGGCATCAGCGAGCCGACCTTCTATCGATGGCAATCCCTGCAGTTCGGAAGCGGCGGTCTCTCCGCCAAAAGGGTGAGAGCACTGGAGGAAGAAAACCAGAAACTCAAGAAGCTTTTGGCCGAAGCCATGCTCTCGGCGGCAACGCTGAGCGAGATGCTGGCGAAGACATCGAAAGGGCGAAACTGACCTCTGAACAGGGCCGACACGGACCCCTTTCCACAATCGGGGTGCGGGCATAATATTTGTCTACAATCGTAGCATTGCCGTGTCGGGAGGAAGCGATGTTTAGAATTCGCGGCTTCTTAGTTGCCTTTGCCGTCCTTGGAACTGCCCCAGCTCATGCACGGAGCAACCCGACGGTCGTCGCCATAGACTCCGGTAAAGTTCGTGGTGTGCAGTCAGAGGAGGTAGTCAGTTTCAAGGGAATTCCGTGCGCAACTCCTCCGGCTGGCGACCGCCGCTGGCGGGTGGCGCAACCGGTTAAACCGTGGTCCGACACGCTGGATGCCAGCGCTTTCGGCGGCGTCGACGACAACGTGAATCTTGCTGGTGAGCCCGCCTCGCGACCGGCCCATATGTTCCTCTCTGTTCCCCGCGATACAGGCTCCGTGCTGGTGCACACACCGCCGTCACGATTGTCCTGATCTGACCGAAGATCGAATAGCTGTTCATCATAGAGATCCGGTCATACGCCGTGGGTCTGCGAAGCCGGCGAACTCAGCTTCCATTTTGCAGTCCGCACTTGCCCAAACGGGCAATATCGGCTCGGCGATTTCTCATGTAAGTTGAGCGTCCCGCGGCACGTGGTGCCATGCACGTCAAATGTCCTCCTCACAGAGCAGAGGAATCAAACATGTCGATGAAGCCTCGCGGAACCAACCAACGCCACCACCGGTTCGGGGAAATTGACCGTCGGTCTTTTTTCCCCTTGCTGGGAGCCGGGGTCCTCTTGATGTTGCCCGGAAAGGCTTGGGCGCAACAGGTCCCCATACCCACAACCGCCGCCGAAGTGCCCGGTCCGCCGAGCGGCACAGCCATGACCACGGCCTACGTGCAATCGGTGGGGCGGATGGCCTACCTGTGGGGCTGGCCACTGGTCAATTCGGTCAACCGCTCCATCGCCTTTTCCAAGGCGCCCGAACCAGGCTTGATAGGCGGAGTGGTTCCGATCGCGTTCAACGGGAACTCAATGCTGACCGGGTATATCAGCCCGGACCAGACGATCATCGCCTGTCCAAACCAGGATGTCGCGTATGGTGCCGGCTGGATGACACTGGACAAGGAGCCCATCGTCTTCCAGGTACCGGATTTTGGCGATCGTTTCTGGGTCTATGCGCACTATGACGCGCGCACCGACGAGTTTTCCGAGATCGGCAAGCAATACGGCACCAAGCCCGGCTTCTACCTGATGGTCGGCCCAGACTGGAAGGGCGAAACGCCAGCCGGCATCACGGCGGTGGTGCGCTCCTCCACGTCGCTTGCCTTTGTCATTCCGCGCATCTTCATTGATGACAGCGCGGAGGATCAAAAAGCCGTCCAGCCATTGCTCAGCCAGGTCGTCTACCACCCGTTGTCGGAGTTCGACGGGAAGATGAAGATCAAGGATTGGAGCAAGCTTCCGCATTTCCCGGCACCGAAATCCACCGGCAAAGGTGAGACCAAGTGGGTAAACCCGGACACCTTCTTCGACGAGTTACCTGAGGTGATGAAACAAGTGCCGCCGATGCCGGGCGAGGAAGCCCTCTACACCTGGATCGGTAGCGTGCTGGACGCAGCCGCCAGGGATCCTGCGATAAAGAAGACGCTTGTGGAAACTGCTGTCGCCGCCGAGGGTGAACTGATCTCACCGTTCTTTAAGTGGGCCAATAACGGCCGCCCTGCCGGCAATGGTTGGAATTCGCCGGTGAACAACGCGGAGTGGGGGACCGACTACGTCAATCGCACGGGCACCTCCAAGTCGAACATGTACGACAACCGGCCTGAGGAAACCAAATACATCTACACGGACAACGACAACAAGGGTGCACAACTCAACGGACAGAACAATTATACGATCACATTTGCCAAGGGTCAGACGCCACCGGTCAAGGGGTTCTGGTCGTTGACCTTGTACAACGATGTCCACTTCTTCAACCCAAATCCACTAAAGCGCTATTCATTGGGCACGAAGAACAAGACCATCAGATACAACGCGGACGGCTCGCTGACGCTTTACGCCAGCGCCAAGTCGCCGGGCGCGGACAAGGAAAGCAACTGGCTGCCCGCGCCCGAAGGGACGTTCTCGCTCTACATCCGCGCCTATTGGGCCGAGCAGGCGATTCTCGACGGCACCTGGCAGCCCCCGACCGTCACGGTGGCGAACTGAAACCCCAAACAACGCGGAGGGTCATGACAGTGACAAAGATTCGCCCACTCAACCTTCTCGTCGCCGCGCTGGTTGGCGGTATGGCGATGAACGGCCTCGCTACGCAGGCTTTCGCCCAGGAGACCTCCTTCGATAAGTTGGCCAACCTCCCGTTCGCGGAAGGCCGGCCCACAAAAGAGACAGCGCAGACCTTGCGCGACGAACTGCTCTTCCAACGGGCGACGCAGACCTATCTCTGGGCGCTGCCGTTGATCAACACCCTCGGCATGCAGGTCGGGTCGGAAAAGACATTCGGCGCCGGCTACAACGTCCTGCCGATCTGGAAAAAGCGGCTCGACGCCAAGACCCTGGTGACTACCCCCAATTCCGACGTCCTCTACGCCATGAGCTACGTTGACCTGGGCAAGGATGGTCCGCTGGTGATGGAAGCGCCGTCTGAGTTGCAAGGCATCCTGCTGGATTACTGGCAGCGCCCCATTCCGGTGGATGGCGGCAAGTTCTTTGGTGACGTCGGTCTGTTTGGACCGGATGGCGGCAAGGGGGGCAAGTTCCTCCTGTTGCCACCCGGCTACACGGGAGCGGTGCCGGACGGTTATTACGCTTACCGGTCAGGCACCAACAGCGTCTTTATCTTCCTGCGTGGGTTCTACAAGGATCCGAAGGATCTGACACCCGCCGTCGCGCACCTGGAGAAGACAAGGATCTATCCGCTTAACGGCGAGGCTGGCGCCAAGCCGATGGAATTCCCCGATGGCTCCGGCGTCCCGGTCAACATGCTGCCGATCAGCGACGGCAGCGCCTTCGATCAACTCAAGCTGCTGGTGGACAGGGAGGGTGACAATCTCGCCGGCCCTGATTGGCTCGGCATGCTGGCGGCCATCGGCATCGCCAAGGGCCAGCCGTTCGATCCTGATGCGCACACACGCGAGATCCTCGATCGGGCCGCGAAGACCGGCTACAAAATGAGCCGTGTCATCGGCTTTGCCGACAAGGTAGGTGGTCTCTCGTTGCTCGTCTATCCAGACCGCCGCTGGCTTAATCCTTTCGCCGACGGGACTCCTGCGAATCCGGGTGGGTCGATGAACCCGGCCTGGGAGAATGTCGCCGGAGCGTATCCATATCTGGCCCTCGATGCCCGAATCTGGATGTTCACCGACTACTACTCGATTAGCCCGGGGATGATGTCCCAAACCCCGGGCAAGGGTGCGAAGTACATGATAGGCTTCACCGATAGCGAAGGCGTGCCCTTGTCGGGCGATAGCAACTACCGCCTGAACCTGCCCGCCAACATCCCCGCCGCCAACTTCTGGTCGGTGACGCTCTACGAGGCTGAGAATGCTTCAGGTCTCGCCAATGGGCAGCCTTTCCCATCGTTGGGTTCAAAGGACAAGCCGGCGCAAAACGCTGACGGCAGCACGGAGCTTTACCTCGCCCCCAAAGCACCCGAGGGCAAGGCCGGCAACTGGCTCGCGACCGTGCCGGGCAAGGGGTACTTCGCCATCCTCAGGCTCTACGGCCCGACCGAAGCGGCCATCGACAAGAGCTGGGTCCCAGGGGACATTGAGAAGGTGGAGTGACCCTCTTGCGCTCAGCGGCTTAAGGCCCGAAAAGCGGCTGTTCGACAAGACGTGGAAGCTCGGCGACATCGAGGAAGTGAAGTGATCTCCGCCTACGCCCGACCGAAGCTGCCCTCGACAAGAACTGGAAGCCAGTCGATCTCATGAAGATGAACTAAGTGAGCGGAGGATTATGCAACCCAATCCATTTGAGGGAAGTCCGGTTCTGTGGCACTTTTTGGAAGTTCCGCAATGTCCGACTTGAGTCCGGAACGCGCACCAAAGCGGACGTCCGTCGGCTACTCTGAATTTATGGGTTCACGCACTAGTCTCGCCCATGTCGCGCGGCCTCTTCCAGCGGGTCGGGAGTGGTAGTCGATACCAATCCCGGCTTTTCCCAGTCAAGTGGGATCGGCACATCGCTTACAGCATACCCCTTCGAGGACTCCGCACAGCAAAAAGGGGGCACCTCACGGCACCCCCTTTCTGCCCCCCCAAAGCC
>UCCS01000084.1 GCA_900470965.1 Hyphomicrobiales bacterium | reverse complement strand
AGCTCTCGGGCGGCCAGCGCCAGCGCGTGGCGATCGGCCGCGCCATTTGCCGCAATCCGAAGGTCTTCCTCTTTGACGAGCCGCTATCGAACCTCGACGCTGCACTGCGCGTCGCAACCCGCATCGAGATCGCCCGCCTGAACGAGCAGATGGCCGATACGACGATGATCTATGTCACACACGACCAGGTCGAGGCGATGACGCTGGCAGACCGCATCGTCGTCCTCTCTGCCGGCAATATCGAGCAGGTCGGTGCGCCGCTGGAGCTCTACGAGCGCCCGGCAAACCTTTTCGTTGCCAAGTTCATCGGCTCTCCGGCCATGAACATCATTCCTGCAACGATCACCGACGCCGGCGAAAACACGACGGTGACGCTGACGGGCGGCAAATCGGTGACACTCAATATCGCAACGGCCGCATCCGAGAAGGGCAAGCAGGCAAGCTTCGGCGTTCGCCCCGAAGATCTGCGCATTGCAAGCCCCAATGAGGACTATCTCTTCGAGGGCGAGGTTTCGATTGTCGAGCAGCTCGGTGAAGTGACGCTGCTCTATATCGAGGGCCTGGTTCAGGGTGAGCCGATCATCGTCAAGCTGCCCGGCATCTATAATGTGAAGAGGGGTCAGAAGATGCATTTCGTCGCCGATTGGCAGAAGCTGCACCTCTTCGATGCGTCGGGCCACACCTATAGGAAATGACCATCCATTTTTGGTGGAATCCTTCTTCTTGAGGCTGTGCAGGGGAAGGATTCTTACTTTCTGTTAAATATGCGGTGCTAGCCTTTTCCCATTACGACTGAGGGAACCAAGGCTATGGCCGCATCGAATCCAACACCTCCGAAATCGCACTTCCTGGCGAAGGAAGAATCTTTCATGTACGACCGCGAAGCGCGGTTCAAGATGGAAGACACGATGAACGCCGCGCGCATCGAATATACGGAAAAGGGCGTCATGCATGCCGCCTCGCGCCGCTGCGATATCGTCCGTATCTCGATGAGCAGCGCGATCCTCGCGATCCTCACGCAGTATACCCTGCCGAAGCAATTCTATCTGGATATTCCGGACGCCCGCATCACCAAGGTGGGCTGCCTGCTGATGAAGACCTTCCCGAACAACACGATTGAAGTTCGCTTCCTGCGACTGCTGACGCAGAAGGAGCTGAACAAGATCTTCGTCTACAGCACGCACCCGGCTCACAAGGATTACGTCCTCGATATCCGCGCGTAACAGTTTCGCGTCTCGCTGGATATGAAAAACCCGCGGTTCCGGCCGCGGGTTTTTCTTATATCGATGACGATGTCAGTGGGCGTGGAAAAGCACGCTGGCACCCTGGTCGGACGGGCCGACCGCGTGGCGGAACGGCGCGAAGAGCTCGCGGCCCATGCCGAATTCATTATCCGAGAGATCGATGGTTACAGGTTCGCGCTCGGCCATGTCGGCAGCGTCGACCAGAACCTCCAGCGTGCCCCTGATTGCGTCGAGACGGATGATGTCGCCATCCTTGATGCGGGCGATCGGGCCGCCGTCGACCGCTTCCGGCGTGACGTGGATTGCCGCCGGCACCTTGCCGGATGCGCCGGACATGCGCCCGTCGGTCAAGAGCGCCACGCGGAAGCCGCGATCCTGCAGCACGCCGAGTGGTGGGGTCAGCTTGTGCAACTCCGGCATGCCATTGGCCTTCGGGCCCTGGAAGCGCACAACGGCAATGAAGTCGCGGTTGAGCTTGCCTTCTTTGAAAGCGTCCTGCAGCTCCTGCTGGCTGTGGAAGATGACTGCCGGTGCTTCGATGATGTGGCGCTCAGGCTTGACGGCGGAAATCTTGATGACAGCCTTGCCGAGATTGCCGCGCAGCATCTTCAAGCCGCCATTCGCCTGGAATGGCGTCTCGATGCTGGCAAGCACCTTCGGATCATGGCTCTTTTCCGGCGAAGGCTGGCGCACGACGGCGCCATTGTCGCCAAGCTGGGCATCGACCGTATAGGCCTGCAGCCCGTGACCGAAGACGGTGCGCACATCGTCATGCACGAGGCCCTGCTTCAGGAGCTCCTTGATGAGGAAGCCCATGCCGCCGGCCGCCTGGAAATGATTCACGTCGGCAAGCCCGTTCGGATAGACGCGGGCAAGCAGCGGCACCAGTTCCGAAAGCTCGGCAATATCCTGCCAGGTCAGCACGATACCGCCGGCGCGCGCCATGGCGACAAGATGCATTGTGTGGTTCGTCGAGCCGCCCGTCGCATGCAGGCCGACGACGCCGTTGACGATCGAGCGTTCGTCGATCATCTCGCCGGCTGGCGTGAACTCGTTGCCGAGAGCGGTAATGGCGAGCGCCCGCTTGGCGGCCTCTCGGGTCAGCGCTTCGCGCAATGGCGTGCCGGGGTTGATGAAGGAGGAGCCGGGCATATGGAAGCCCATGATCTCCATCAGCATCTGGTTGGAATTGGCCGTACCGTAGAAGGTGCAGGTGCCTGGGCCGTGATAGGACTTAGATTCGGCTTCCAGCAGCTCGGCGCGGCCGACCTTGCCCTCGGCAAAGAGCTGGCGCACGCGCGACTTCTCGTCGTTCGCCAAGCCTGTCGTCATCGGTCCGGCGGGAATGAAGATCGACGGCAGGTGGCCGAAGGAGAGGGCGGCGATCATGAGACCCGGCACGATCTTGTCGCAGACACCGAGGAAGAGGGCGGCATCGAACATGTTGTGCGATAGGCCGACGCCTGCCGCCATGGCGATCAGATCGCGCGAAAAGAGCGAAAGCTCCATCCCCGGCTGGCCCTGGGTGACGCCGTCGCACATGGCGGGTACACCGCCGGCGACCTGGGCGATACCGCCGGCTTGCGCTGCCGCCTCGCGGATGATCGCCGGATAGGTCTCGAACGGCTGGTGAGCCGAGAGCATATCGTTATAGGCGGTGATGATGCCGAGATTGGGCACGCGGTCACCCGCAAGTGCATCCTTCTCGGCGGGGGAACAGACGGCGAAGCCGTGGGCGAGGTTGGCGCAGCCGAGAACGGAACGGTTGACGCCCTTTGAGGCGGCAGCGCGCAGGCGTTCCAGATAGCGCTCGCGGGTCGGCTTCGAGCGTTCGACAATGCGATTCGTGATCGCAGCAATGCGTGCGTGAGCGGACATGGAAAATCCCTGCCTTGTTCTGGTTCGTTTCTATCTGCTCGCCGGCTCCGGCGGCCCTTCAGGCCGTATCAGGGAGCCCAGTAGATCTCGACCGGGGAAGTGGCCCGGCGCAGAATGGCGCGGATCGGCATTTCTGCCTCTTCGCCGTTGCCTTCCGCCTTGGCGAGAACGTCTTTTTTGCCTTCGCCCTCAATGTGGAGAATGAGCAGTTTGGCATCCTCAAGAGCGGAGAAGGTGAAAGTCAGGCGCGGTTCGCCTGCCCCTTCTGCATCCATGGTGATGATGCCGCGTGGCGTCTTTGCGTCGAGCGCGAGGCTCAGATTGTTGCCGCCCGGGAAGAACGAGGCCGTATGGCCGTCGCCGCCCATGCCGAGAATGACGACATCGAAAGGGATGCCGATCTCGGCGCTCTTTGCCGTTGCAAGCCTTGCTGCTTCCTCGACGGAGGCGGCCGGCTGGTAAAGCGGCACGAAACGCGCCGCTTTAGCCTTGTTCTGGAGAAGATTGGCATCGACGAGCAGATGGTTCGAGCGCGGATTATCGGCGGGCACGAAGCGTTCGTCGACGAGTGTGATCGTCACCTTGGCCCAGTCGATATCGCGCGCCGAAAGCGCCTGGAAGAAGGCTTTCGGCGTGGAACCGCCGGAAACGGCGATGCTCGCTTCTCCGCGGGCTGCAATGGCTGCCGTAAGCGCTCTGGAAACCTTGTCTGCAAGGTTGGTGGCGAGTTCGGCGGCGTTTGGGAAGGAATGCAGTGTCGATGCCATATCTTCAGACCTCAGACTAGATGTCGTCGTGCCAGGTGCGGCCGTCGCGTTCGATGAGCGCGATGGCCTGGCTCGGGCCCCAGGTGCCGGCCGTGTAGCCCTGCACCTGCTGGCCGGTCGATTCCCAACCCTTGAGGATCGGATCGACCCACTGCCATGCGGCTTCGACTTCGTCGCGGCGCATGAACAGCGTCTGGTTGGAACGGATGACGTCCATCAGCAGACGCTCGTAGGCGTCAGGATTGCGGACGTTGAAGGCTTGGGCGAAGCTCATGTCGAGCGAGACATTGCGCAGACGCATGCCGCCCGGACCAGGATCCTTGATCATCAGCGACTGCTTGACACCTTCATCCGGCTGCAGGCGGATGATCAGCTGGTTCTGGCTGATACGGCCGGCGGCCTGATCGAAGATCGCATGCGGGATCGGCTTGAAGGTGATGACGATTTCCGACATGCGCCCGGCAAGACGCTTGCCGGTACGGATGTAGAAGGGAACGCCTGCCCAGCGCCAATTGTTGATCTCGGCCTTGATGGCGACGAAGGTTTCCGTGTTGGAAACCCCGCCTTCCAGCTCTTCGAGATAGCCCTTGACCGGGCCGCTGCCGGAAGCGCCGGCGCGGTACTGGCCGCGAACCGTGGCCTGCTCGACGTTGGAGGCGTTGATTGGCTTCAGCGCGCGCAGAACTTTAAGCTTTTCGTCGCGAACAGCTTCCGAATCCATCGAGGAAGGAACTTCCATCGCGGTCAGGCAGAGGAGCTGCAGGATGTGGTTCTGCACCATGTCGCGCAGTGCGCCGGCTGTGTCGTAGTAACCGGCGCGGCCTTCGAGGCCGACGGCTTCGGCAACGGTGATCTGGATGTGGTCGATATAGTTGGCGTTCCACAGCGGCTCATAGAGCGCGTTGGCAAAGCGCAGCGCCATCAGGTTCTGCACCGTCTCCTTGCCAAGATAGTGGTCGATGCGGAAGATCTGCTCTTCCTTGAAGGCGCGGCCGATACTGTCGTTGAGCTGCAAGGCCGAGGCGAGGTCACGGCCGATCGGCTTTTCGACCACGATGCGGGTCGATTTGGTGATCAGCTTGTGGTCGTGGATCTTCTGCGAGATGTCGCCGAAGATGCCTGGAGCGACGGCGAGGTAAAAGGCGCGAACCCGGTCCTTGCCCTCGTCGAGCAGCTTCTTCAGCTGATCCCAGCCGCTGTCCGTGCGGGCATCGACGGAAACATAGAAGAGACGGGAGCAGAACTTTTCGACTTCCGCCTCGTCATATTCGCCCTTCTTCAGGTGTTCCTTGAGCGCGTCCTTGGCGAACTTGCGGTATTCCTCATGCGAAAGCGGGCTGCGCGAAGCGCCGATGACACGGGTCGGTTCCGAGAACTGGCCCTCGATCTGGCGATGATACAGCGCGGGCAGAAGCTTGCGTTCGGCAAGGTCGCCGCTGCCGCCAAAGACGACATAATCAAAAGGCTCAACGGGAATGATTTGGCTGCTCATGAGCTTGTCTCTCAATCAGGCTTGGTTGGTGGCTGTTTTAATCTAATCGATTTAAAAAAGCCAGTGTGCGGTGCAATGAATCTGTCCGTCATCGGTTTTAAAGCGAATTACCCGCAGAGGAAATCCGCAATCGAACTAAAACTTGTCGCGGAGGGCGAACCACGACAAGGCAAGGAAAAGCAGCGGCGCCCGCATGCGCGCGCCGCCCGGAAAGGCAGGGATATCGAGCGCCTTGAAGAGATCGAGATCGGCCGATTTTCCCAGCACCATTTCTGCGTAAAGCTTGCCACAGTAATTTGACAGCATGACGCCGTGGCCGGAATAACCGCCGATCGAGGTCACGCCGGGCATGACCTCGCGCACGAATGGCTGGCGGGGCATGGTGATGCCGACCGAGCCGCCCCAGGCGTGAGTGATCTCGATATCTTTCAATGCGGGATAGATTTCGGCGATCTGCCGGCGGATATGCTGCGAAATGTCACGCGGATTGTCCGCCGTATAGGCCTCACGTCCGCCGAAGAGCAGCCGTCCGTCCTTCATTTTGCGGAAATAGCGCACGACGAAACGCGAATCCGCCACCGCTTCGCCGCCGGGGATGACATTGGGAAACTGGTCGAGAGGCACCGTAGCGCCGATGAAGGAACGGATCGGCATCACATGGCTTGCCGTGATTGGCTCCAGATTGCCGATATGTCCATTGCAGGCGATCAGCGCCCTGTTGGCAGTGATCGTGCCGCGTTCGGTTTCGATAACGACCTTGCCGCTGCGCTCTTCGATCGACTTTGCCCTGGTCATTTCGAAAATATCGGCCCCGGCATTGGCTGCCACCCTGCCAAGGCCGATCAGCAGCTTCAGCGGATGGATATGGCCAGTGCCGACGTCGCGTACCCCGCAATAGAAGCGTTTGGAGCCAAGCCGCTCCTGCGTCTCCTCGCGGTCCATGAAACGCAGATGCGGATAGTCGTAACGGAAGGCCGCGATTTCTGCATTCTCGTAGTAGTACCGCTTGTAGCTTTCCTTGTGGGCGACGCTGAGCTGACCGGGCACATAATCCATATCGATCTGGTGCTCGGTCGCAAAATCCATGAGGTGCCGCTTGGCATCTTCGGCAAGGTCGAAGAGCGCCTTGGAGCGCTCATAGCCGATCTTCTCCTCCATCTCTTCCGGCCACCAGCGCTGGCCAGTGCCGAGCTGGCCGCCATTGCGCCCGGAGGCGCCGTCGCCGAGCCTGCTGCCCTCGATGAGCGTCACCGAGACGCCGGCCCTGGCGAGATTATAGGCGGCCTGAAGGCCCGTATAGCCGCCGCCGATAATGGCGACGTCACACTGCCTCGAGCCGTCGAGCGCCGGATAATCCGGCCGCTCGCCGACTGTCGCCTGATACCAGGACAGGCCAGGCGCGATGGGGCTCTGCCATGTCTCTTTCGTCATGGCGAACCCTCACACGTTCAGAAGGAGGAATTCCCGCTCCCAGGGGCTGATCACCTGCATGAAAGTTTCGAACTCGCCCCGCTTCACGCCGGCATAAAGCCCGATGAACTCCTTGCCGAAGACTTCCTCGAATGCCGGTTCGTCTTCAAGCAGTGCCACGGCTTCCAGAAGGCCGCGCGGCAGGTCGATCGAGCCCTCATTGGCCGAATCCTCGGTCGGCGCCGTCGGCTCGATTTCCTTAGTGATGCCGAGCAGACCGGAGGCAAGCGAAGCGGCGAGCGCCAGATAGGGATTGGCATCCGAGCTCGGCAGGCGGTTTTCCACGCGCCGCGCCTGCGGATCGGAGACCGGCACGCGGAAGGCCGTCGTGCGGTTGTCGTAACCCCAGGCATTGTTGACCGGGCAGGACATATCCGGCTGCAGGCGGCGGTAGGAATTCACGTAGGGCGCCAGCATGGCAAGCGCGCTCGGCACGTATTTCTGCATACCGCCGATGAAGTGGAAGAATTCCTTCGAGGCCGAACCATCATTGTTCGAGAAGACGTTCTTGCCGGTGTTGATGTCCACCACGGACTGGTGGATATGCATTGCCGAACCCGGCTGGCCCTGCATCGGCTTTGCCATGAAGGTGGCGTAGATATCGTGCTTCAGCGCCGCCTCGCGGATCGTGCGCTTGAAGAGAAACACCTGGTCGGCAAGTTCGATCGGATTGCCGTGACGGAGGTTGATTTCGAGCTGCGCCGGTCCTTCCTCGTGGATCAGCGTATCGATCTCGAGGCCCTGCTTTTCCGAGAAGTGGTAGATGTCGTCGATCAACTCGTCGAACTCGTTGATGCCGGCGATCGAATAGCCTTGGCCGCCGAGAATCGAACGACCCGAACGCCCTTTGGGCGGATGCAGCGGATAGTCCGGGTCGTCATTCGTGGCGACTAGGTAGAATTCGATTTCCGGCGCCACGATCGGCTTCCAGCCGCGCTCGGCATAGAGGCTGAGAATGCGCTTCAATACGTTGCGCGGCGTGTAGGGAACTTCCTGTCCGTCGGAATTGACGATGTCGCAGATGACCTGCGCGGTCGGATCGGTTTCCCAGGGCACGACGGACAGGGTGGAAAGGTCGGGCACGAGCTTCAGGTCGCTGTCGCGCGGCTCGTAGCGGAAGCTTTCGGTCTCCTCGGGATATTCGCCTGATATCGTGTGGCGGTAGATCGCCGAAGGCAGTGCAAGCGATGTGTTGGAGGTGAATTTGGAGGACGGCATCATCTTGCCGCGCGGCACGCCGGCAAGGTCCGGCGTGATGCATTCGATGTCTTCGATACCGCGTGCCCTCAGCCACTGCGCTGCTTCCTTCCAGTTCGCAACACCGCGCAGAGATCCGGGATCAGGAGGGGATTTCTTCGAGGCGGGTACGTTTCTGGCAGGCTTCAGCGTCGTCTTTTTTGGGGACATGACACACCGGTTTGCGTTGATCGTAACGCCATCATAACCGGAGTTTGGCAATTGGCGAGGGGGTGGAAGGCGTTGACTTTCGCCCTCTGATGGAAAAAGAAGACGCGATTTCAGCAGGGAAAATGGATTTTGCGGCACAAGAGCGATGTGATCGTCATCGGGGCGGGTGCCGCGGGCATGATGTGTGCTATCCGTGCCGGGCAGCGCGGCCGTTCCGTCACTGTACTGGACCACGCCCGCGCACCGGGGGAGAAGATCCGCATCTCCGGCGGCGGCCGCTGCAACTTCACCAATATCAATGCCGGCCCGAAGAACTTCCTCTCCGCCAATCCGCATTTCTGCAAGTCGGCGCTTGCCCGTTTCACGCCGGCCGATTTCATCGCCATGGTCGAACGTCACGGGATCGCCTGGCATGAGAAGACGCTTGGGCAGCTTTTCTGCGACAACAGCGCCAAGGACATCATCTTCATGCTGCTCGACGAGATGCGTGCGGCAGGTGCTGCCTGGCATCTCTGTGTCGAAATATCAGGAGTTGAAAAGACCGAAAGCGGCTTCCGTGTCTCGACCTCCGAAGGGGTCTTCGACGCCGCTTCCCTGGTCATCGCAACGGGGGGAAAGTCCATTCCGAAGATGGGAGCAACCGGCTTTGCCTATCGCATTGCCGAGCAGTTCGGCTTGGCCGTTACCGAAACGCGCGCCGGCCTTGTGCCTCTGACGCTCGATCCGATCTTGCTCGAAAGCATCGCGCCTCTGTCAGGCATCTCTGCGCCCGCAGAGATTCGTCACGGCAAGACTGCCTTTCGCGAAGCGTTGCTCTTCACCCACCGTGGTCTCAGCGGCCCCGCCATCCTGCAGATTTCCTCCTACTGGCGGGAAGGTGATGCCATCACCATCGACATCGAGCCGGATGTCGATATCGCCGCGCATCTGAAGAAAGCGAAACAGGTAAACGGGCGCCAGTCCGCACAGACGGCGCTTGGTGAAATCCTGCCGAAGCGCTTGGCGCAATATATCGTCGAACGCGAAGCGATCAGCGGCAACATGGCCGACCTCTCCGACAAGCTGCTGACCAGGCTTGCCGAGGCGGCGCAGAACTGGTCTCTCAGGCCCTCCGGCTCGGAAGGTTACCGTACGGCGGAAGTCACGCTCGGCGGCATCGATACGACGGCGCTCGATTCCCGCAGCCTGCAGGCCAAGGCCGTTCCCGGTCTCTATTTCATCGGTGAATGTGTGGATGTGACCGGCTGGCTCGGCGGCTATAATTTCCAATGGGCCTGGGCCTCCGGTTTTGCCGCCGGTGAGGCATTGTAAACGCTAGTACTTATAGACGTGAAACCTTTTTAGCCGATTCAAGACTTCTTAAGATTGGCTGCGCCATCCTGTCTCAATGGCAGGTTGGCAAAGCCGTCCCTAAATTAAGCTTTACCGGCAAGCCATTTTGTTGGATTGTTATGCTTAGATAGAAGTGAGGTTTCGCAATGAACAGAAACACTCGACGCGCCCGCGCCATCGCAATTGCCCAGGCAAAGCCTGATACGAAGCTCGTAACTCTGCGCTATCTGATGCTCGCAGCCGGCGCAACCGCCGCCAGCATTGCTGTTCTTCTTTCCCACTTCATCTGATCTTTTCGCAGCTTGAAATGGAAGTTTTCGGTCTCGCGACTTGATATATCGCGAATCCGCGGCGTGCAATTTGCAACTATTGTGCGATCACGGCTAACGCCCTCTCACCGCTTATCCGAAAATTAATATCTAATCTGACACATTGTAGACGAATATTTGGGTGTTTCCGGCCTCGCAGGAAATGAACTGGCAATGATTGCCGCCCGTTCCAGGGTTTTCCCAACTGTTAGTAGATCAGCTCGATATGCACCCGGCTGGCGCCAGAAGGCTGCCGGCGGGAGGAGTGGTGTATGAAAGGCACGGCGCGCCATGTTCATTGACAAGATTCTTTCTCGTTTCAAGATTCAGACCAAGGTTCTGATTTTTGTACTGCCATTCGTCATCACCATTTCCGCCGTCGGTCTGACCGGTCTTTATGCCTCCGGTCTGCTGCAGGGCCGGATGGAGATTTCCAACAGCGTTCTCCAGTCGCTGAGCGGGTTCAAGGATCTGTACGCCTCGATGGACGACTTCCTGCAGACAACCAACGAGCAGGCGCGCGACAAACTCCATACAGATATCAAAACCCAGGGGCAGACGCTTGACGCCACCATGGCGCAGATCGGCGACAATGCCGGTCATGAAAACCTGCAGGCTGCCATCGAGGGCACGAACGGCATTTCGGATACCGTCGGCAAGCTCTGGACCCTGCACGAGCAGGAAGTTGCCCTTCGCAAGCAGATCGACGATGCGCAGAAGGTGATGATTACCAACCGCTTCAACGTCAGCTACGACGCCAAGCAGCTGGAAGAAAACATCCGCACTGATGAAGGCAATGCAACGTCGACGCTGCGCGCAGCCGACCGTCTGCTTAAGGGCGGCGATACGCTGGCAACCGTAATGAACGATTTCAACAAGGCGCAGACGTCTACTGACAAGCTGAAGGTCGTGACCGATGCGCTGCCTGCGATCGCCAAGGCGCAGCGCATGATTGAAATCTCCGTGCCGCAGAACCAGAAGAGCATGACACAGTCGATGGCGCAGACCGTCAGCGACCTCAAGGCTCAGGCGACGGCGCCGGAGGCCGGCACCGATGAGGGTGTTGCCAACCTTGGTCGCCTCGTTTCCCGTTTCCGCCAGATGTCGACTTACACGCAGCTCACCGCCACGCAGATGATGCGTGAAGCAACGACGACTTTCGTGGAGCTCGACAGCCGCATCGCCCAGACCAACTCCGTGCTGGAGGATACACGGCGCCTTGAAAGCTCCATCTATTCGCTGCAGCTTGTTCTCGCCGATTTCAACGCCAAGCCGAGCAAGGAAAACCGCGTTCGCCTGAACCAGGAAATCGCCACGCTCAACACCATGCTGAACACTCTTCAGGCAAGCGCCAAAGGCATGAATTTCGCCGGCGACATTGTCGACGCTATTACGCCCGCTCTCGCTTCGATGGATAAGGGTGCGCAGAGCCTCGTCGATGTGATCAACCAGCGTACGACCGATTATGCCGCAGCGCGACAGCAGCTCGACGGCGTCTGGGGCCAGCTGACCAGCTTCGCAGAAGAGCAGAAGCAGACTGCCGGCACGGAACGCGACCAGGCCAACAGCATCTCCGTCGGCACGACCGGACTCGGCATCCTGGTCTCCATCGTCGGCGGCATCGCGCTGGTGCTGACACTGCAGCGGCCGATCGCCCAGATCACTGCCGCCATGCGCCGCATCGCCGAAGGTGCGCTCGACACGAACATTTCCGGCGAGAAGCGTTCCGACGAAATCGGCGACATGGCTCGCGCACTCGGCATCTTCAAGGAAAATGCCATCTCCAAGATCCGCATCGAGGAGCAGAGCGACGAAGAACGTCAGGCCGCCGAGCATGAGCGCCAGCGCAACGATGCCGAAAAGCGCGAGATGGACCGCCAGATCGAATATGCCGTCAATGAGCTCGCCGCCGGTCTCGAGCGCATGTCGCAGGGCGATATCTCGACGACGATCGATACCCCCTTCATCGGCCGTCTCGAACAGCTCCGTCAGGATTTCAACGGTTCGATGATGCGCCTGCAGGCCACGATGAGCCAGATCCGCGACAACGTTCAGATGATCCAGGGCAACGGCAACCAGATGGCCCAGTCCTCCGAGGATCTCGCCAAGCGCACCGAGCAGCAGGCTGCGTCGCTGGAGGAAACCGCCGCCGCCGTCGACCAGATCACCGTCACTGTCCGCTCGTCCGCCGAGCGCGCCAAGGATGCCGATCAGATCGTTCGCCAGGCCAAGCGCAGCGCCGACGACTCTGCCGTCGTCGTCAACAATGCGATCGACGCCATGACGCGTATCGAGGATGCCTCGCGCCAGATCGAGCAGATCATCGGCGTCATCGACGAAATCGCCTTCCAGACCAACCTGCTCGCTCTGAATGCTGGTATCGAAGCCGCCCGCGCCGGTGAAGCCGGCAAGGGCTTCGCAGTCGTCGCCATGGAAGTCCGTGAACTTGCCCAGCGCTCTGCCGCTGCCGCACAAGAGATCAAGGGCCTCATCAACAAGTCGACGAACGAGGTCAATTCCGGTTCGCAGTTCGTCCAGGAGACCGGCACGGTTCTCGCCAAGATCAGCGCTCAGATCGTCACGATCAGCCAGCATGTCGAAATGATCGCCCGCGCAAGCCACGATCAGTCGAGCGCGCTCCAGGAGGTCAACTCCACGGTCAACCAGATGGATCAGATGACCCAGCAGAACGCGGCAATGGTAGAAGAGACCACTGCCGCGAGCCGCGAACTCGCAAACGAGGCGGATGCGCTGCTGCATCTCGTGCAGCAGTTCAAGATCGACGGCGACAGCGATATGCACATGTACCGCGCCGCCTGATTTCAGCCTTCCCATCCGCAACGCAAATGGCCCCGTCTCCGGGGCCATTTTTATGCGGAAAATAAGTCACGCCAAGGTTGTGAAGAGACGGATGGATTGAAAAATTCCTGCCCTTCTTGCAGATGATGCATTCATGAAATCATACTAGATTTGAAAAAAGACAAGTAAAAGGCTCAGCGCGAACCCTGCGTTAAGAGAAAATTTTCCCTAACGCATTCTTATGAAAATCATAAAGGTTGTGTTCGCCAGAGGTTCCAGATGCCGCGTTTCTTTTCGACATCCATCGTGCGCCAGATCGTTGCGATCACGCTGCTTCTGCTTGCCGGCAGCACCGCAGCGATTGTCGGCGTGACCTATTACAATCTCGGCAGCTATGTCATGGATAGCGCGGTATCCGATGCGAAGGATGCAAGCCGCTCGATGGCGGTTCTCTACGGCGCAAGCGATGCTGATGTCCGCATCGATGTGAAGGACAACGCGCTGTCAGGCGTGACCGAAGACAAGATCCCTGCTTTTGCAGATTATTCGCTGGTCGACCGCACGGCGCAGTCGATTGCCGGCGTTGCCACCATCTTCGAAAAGCAGGGAGGCGATTACGTCCGCGTCTCCACCAATGTGAAGAAAGAAAATGGCGACCGTGCCGTCGGCACCAAGCTTGCCGCGGATCATCCCGCCCAGCCTGTGCTCGCACAGGGTAATGCCTATTACGGTCCGGCAGACCTCTTCAGCCGCAAATTCATGACGGGTTATTTCCCGGTCAAGAATCCCTCGGGTGCCACGATCGGCATCCTCTTCATCGGCATACCCATGGAAGTCTACTACCAGCGGATGAACGAATTGCAGACGCTGGTTCTTAGCGTCGGCGCCGTGGTGATGTTACTCGTCGGCGTGCTCGCTTTCTATGCGATCCGCCGTTCGGTAAAGCCGATGCAGGCACTGACATCGAGCGTGCGCGCCATTTCGTCGGGCGACCTCGTCAGCGCCGTCCCCTGCATCGAAAAGAAGAACGAATTCGGCGACATCGGTCGTGCGCTAGCTCTCTTCCGCGACAGCGCAGTCGCGCGCCAGGAGTTGGAGACTCAGGCCGCCGAACAGCGCGCCCTGAACGATGCCGAGCGCAGCCGCAACGATGCGGAGAAGCGTACACTCGATGGCCAGATCGATTTTGCCGTCAATCAGCTTGCCGCTGGTCTCGGACGCCTGTCACAGGGCGATGTTTCGCAGACCATCGAAACACCCTTTGTCGGTCGGCTCGAACAGCTCCGCAGGGATTTCAACACTTCGCTCGAACGCCTTCAGGATACGTTGACGCGCATTCGGGCGAGTGCCGCTTCGATCCAGCGCAACAGCGGTTCGGTTTCGGCCTCGGCTGACGAACTCTCCAGGCGCACGGAATCCCAGGCTGCCAGCCTTGAGGAAACGGCCGCTGCCGTCGAAGAAATCACGGTTACGGTCCGCTCGTCGGCCGAACGCGCCCATGAGGCAAACAATGTCGTTGCCGCGACCAAACGGACGGCCGACAGTTCCGGCACCGTCGTCGGTGATGCAGTTGCCGCCATGGGTCGCATCGAAGACGCCTCGCAGCGCATCGAACAGATCATCGTCGTCATCGACGACATCGCCTTCCAGACCAACCTGCTGGCGCTGAATGCCGGTGTCGAGGCGGCACGTGCCGGTGAAGCCGGCAAGGGCTTTGCCGTCGTGGCTCAGGAAGTGCGCGAGCTTGCCCAGCGCTCGGCCAATGCCGCCAAGGAGATCAAGGCGCTGATCGAACAGTCGACCCGCGAGGTGAATGCCGGTTCCGAACTCGTGCAGAAGACCGGCAGCGTGCTCGCCTCGATCAGCCACGAGATCATCGCAATCAGCGGCCACGTCGAGACCATCGCCACGGCAAGCCGTGACCAGTCGGCCGCCCTTCAGGACGTCAACAGCTCCGTCAATGCCATGGACCAGATGACGCAGAAGAATGCCTCCATGGTTGCCGAAGCCACGCAGGCAAGCCGTCAGCTAGCGGAAGAGGCCGACATGTTGATGGCGCTCATAGAGCAGTTCCGCCTCGCCGAAGGTGCTGCCGGTCATGGCCGCGTG
Organism: Hyphomicrobiales bacterium; assembly: GCA_900470965.1. Taxonomy (GTDB): domain Bacteria; phylum Pseudomonadota; class Alphaproteobacteria; order Rhizobiales; family Rhizobiaceae; genus Rhizobium. The sequence continues at coordinate 7,312 of UCCS01000084.1, read as the reverse complement.
AGACAGGCGGCCTGACATCCGAATTCGTCTTCGTCGGGCCGCACCTTCGTGCGACCGGCGGCCGCGTCTGCCGGCAGCGTCAGCCAGGCTGCAAATCGCACCAGTAAGCTGCTTCCTGCGTTGTTATAGAAGGCATCCTCTTCCTTTATCCGGTCGCGTCTTGTTCGCTGCAGCAAGCTTGCTCGCTGCATTCGGCCAGCAATGTCTGCGATTATGAAATTATCGATCATCGTGATGTCCTCTCGTTTATGGACATCAATTGATCTACACATCAAAATTCGCTTTTTGAACGAGCGAAATCCCATTATGTTTTTCACTCATGAAAAACAGCAATTGGGACTCCTATCAGCTTTTCCTGCAGGTCGCCCGCACCGGCGGCCTGACGGGCGCCAGCACTGCCACTGCTTTGAGCCCAGCAACAATCGGCCGGCGCATGCTCGATCTGGAGCAGGAACTCGGCCGCACACTCTTTCACCGCAGCCAGACAGGCTACCGCCTGACCGCTGATGGGCAGACCCTCGTCGATCATCTGCAGGAGATGGAGGCGGCCGCCCGCAAGGTCGAAGCATGGCGGCAATCGTCCGAAGGTGGCGCCACCGTCAGGATCGCTGCCGGCACATGGATCTCCTGGCTGCTGACGGAGAATTTTTCGGCGATCCGTATGCCCGGGGACACGTTCGGCATTTCCTTGACGATCGGCGAGGCCCGCGCGAACCTGAATTACCGGGAAAGCGATATCGGCATCCGCGCCTTCGAACCGGAGGAAAGCAATCTCGCGGCCCGTCTGCTCGGCGAAGTCGCCTATGCCATCTACATCAGACGCAATGCCAGCCAGGACGACACCAGATGGATCGCTGTCGGCGCAGAGGATGCGATCTCGGCCTATCTGCGCTGGCCCTATCAGAATGCTGCATCCGCCATCGTCGCGACCGTCAACCGCCCGCGCTCCCTGCCGGATCTGGTGCGTGCGGGCGCGGGAAAGACGGTGCTGCCCTGTTTCGTCGGCGATCTCGATCCCGAACTCGAACGGTGCGGTGGCGAGCTGCCGGAGCTGCGTCACCGCCAGTGGATCGTCATGAATGCCGAGGATCGCTACCGCCCAGAAATTCGTACGGTCGCCGACCGGATGACGAAGCTTTTGAAAAGCTATACCGACCTCTTCGCCGGCAAGCGCGCCAGCCGCGGATAATCTGCCTCTACGGCATCAGCCGGCGCACGAGCCCCACCTGGCTGTTCACCCCGAGCTTCGAATAGATGTTCTTCAGATGCGAGCGTGCGGTCTCGTAGCTGACATCGTTCGTCCGCGCGACTTCGCGCAGCGACAGGCCCGCGGTGATGCCGGCCGCAATCCGCATTTCTGCCGCCGTCAGTTGGTCGATACGGAGCAGGGCGTCATTGAGATCGGGGCGCAACGGCAGGCTCGTCCGCTCGATGATCATCGCCACCGTCGGTCCCTCGAGAAATTCGGTGATGAAATCCGACTGCATCTTCACCAACGTGCATTTGAAGCCGGTGTTCTTCATCCTGATCAGCGTGCTTGCCGGCGAGAATGCCTGCAAGCGGTGGCGCAGCAGAGCCGATAGGCGGGAGGCAAGCTCGCTGTCATTGATCATGATCCGCCCGGTCGAGGTGACGCCGATCGCTTCGCCCTCGGCAATCATCCGCTCCGCCGCGCTGTTGATCGAGCGGATATTCTGATCTTCGCCGATATAGACGATACCGACGTCGATCGCGTCGAAGAGCGCCAATCCGTTTTCGTTGTTATGGGGATCGCTGTGCTCGCGGCGAATGAAATCGAAGGCGCGGCGCAGATGCGGTGCCAGGTCGCTGAGCAGCTCGGCATTCGTGCGATTGAAATCCGGATCGGAAGACGAGGTCAGCGTCGAAAGATTGAAGGAACGTCCGCGTTCCCGCATGATCGTTACGCCGACGCTGCTTTCGCAGCCGATCCAGCGGAGGTAATCGCTGTAGAATTCCGTCTTCAGAAGCTGATCGCGCGGCAGCATCTGATCGGCGATCACGCCAAGCCCGATCGGCCGGGTGGCGGCGCGCGGCATCCACGGATTGATGGCCGCATAATAGCGGTTATAGGCCTCGGTTTCCTTTTCCGCGAGACCAGAGGAGAGGGAGAGACCGCCGGTGCGCGCAACGGCATCGTGGAAAAACAGCGTCGACTTGGCATCGGGCATCGTTGCGGTCAGCGCATCGAGAAAGGCTTGCCACGACGTCTCGCCGAAGAGCGCGCCATAGATCAGATCGGTCAGAACTTCGAGTTTTGCGTGCGGCGAACCGGGCATATGCAGTTCCGTTCGAAGATATGCTCAATTATGCCGCGACTCCGCTGTGCTGACAATTGCGTCAAATAGCGTAGGTCCGGCGGTCTTTACCACCGGACCCTACCCTTAATTTCTGTTTGCGACGATGACGGGGATCAGCAGATCTCCCCAGTTGCCGTCACCGCCATGATGCCGGGCGGAGCGTACCAGCTCCACCGAAACACCGGCCTCGACCGCCTTCATCACGGACTGGTTCAGCCTGTGCAGATCATTGGCAAGCATACGGATCACCGTCTGCTGGTCGTCGGTCATGCTGCTTGCCTGCTCTTCCGTCCGTTCGCGGACGCGCGCAATGGATGCCATGTCGTTTCCTCCTCTACTCGGCAGCCGGTTTGAATTGGGCGTGTTCGGTCGATTCCGTCATGGCCGTCGTCGAGGCGCGGCCGCCTGATATCGCCAGTGACACGGCGTCGAAATAGCCGGTCCCGACTTCACGCTGATGTTTGGTGGCAGTATAGCCGCGTGCCTCGGCAGCGAATTCCGCCTGCTGAAGCTCGCAATAGGCCTCCATCTGCCGCTCGCGATAGCCGCTGGCGAGCTCATACATGCCGTAGTTCAGCTGGTGGAACCCGGCGAGTGTGATGAACTGGAACTTGTAGCCCATGGTGCCGAGTTCGCGCTGGAACCTGGCGATCGTCGCATCGTCGAGGTTTTCCTTCCAGTTGAAGGACGGCGAGCAATTATAGGCAAGCAGCTTGCCGGGATGCGCCTTGTGGACGCCTTCGGCAAAGCGGCGCGCCTGCTCGAGATCCGGCTTCGACGTTTCGCACCAGATGAGGTCGCAATGCGATGCATATGCGACGGCACGCGCAATGCAGGGTTCCAGCCCGTTGCGCACCTGATAGAAGCCCTCGACCGTGCGTCCGGCATCATAATCGACGAAAGGCTGGTCGCGCTCGTCTATGTCAGAGGTCAGAAGCTTGGCCGCTTCAGCATCCGTGCGGGCGATGACGAGCGTCGGCACTCCCATGACATCGGCGGCAAGTCGCGCCGCATCGAGATTGCGGATATGGGCCGCCGTCGGGATCAGAACCTTTCCGCCAAGATGGCCGCATTTCTTCTCCGAGGCCAGCTGATCCTCGAAGTGAACGCCGGCCGCTCCCGCCTCGATATAGGCTTTCATGATCTCGAAGGCATTGAGCGGCCCGCCGAAACCGGCCTCGGCGTCGGCGATGATGGGCGCAAACCAGGTCTCGACTGAAAGTTTCCCGCCTTCTGCCGTCTCTATCTGATCGGCGCGCTGGAGCGTGCGGTTGATGCGTTTGGCAAGCTCCGGTCCGGCATTGGCGGGATAGAGCGATTGATCCGGATACATGGCCGATGCCGTGTTGGCGTCGGCGGCGACCTGCCAGCCGGAAAGATAGATCGCCTTCAGCCCGGCGCGTACCATCTGCATGGCCTGGTTGCCGGAGAGCGCGCCGAGCGCATTGACGAAATTCTCCTCGTGCAGAAGCTGCCAGAGGCGCTGAGCCCCCATTTCGGCCAGCGTGTAGCGGAGCGCGACGGAGCCACGCAGACGCTCGACATCGGCGACGGAATAGGGCCGCTCGATACCGTCGAAACGGCCATCAGGCGCATTGCGAATGAGTTTGTAAAAATCTGTCATGCCAATCTCCTCTTTGACTTCCAACGCTTGAGCGCTGATGACAGAATTTACAAGAACGAGGAAATTATCCAGAAAAACCTTTGATTTCAGGCGAAGAAAGAGGTTAGGATGAGGAGGATTTACAGGGTGGTTTTGTAATTTTGTAAAAACTTGTAAATTCTGAAGTGTAAAGGATGTGACATGGCGGAACGGAAGATATTTGCGGGGCCGAAAGTCAGGCGCATCCGCAATGCGTTGGCGTTGACGCAGACTGCCATGGCCGAGGCGCTGGAAATCTCCCCCTCCTACCTGAATCTGATCGAACGCAATCAGCGCCCATTGACGGTGCAACTGTTGCTCAAGCTCTCTTCCGTCTACCGCATAGATCTTGAGGAACTGCAGGGCGAAACCGCCGGTGGCCTTGGCCAGTTGAAGGAGGTGTTCGCCGATCCGTTGCTGTCGGGTGAGTTGCCGGGGGATCAGGAGCTTGTCGAAGTGGCCGATGCCGCGCCCAATGCGGCAAGCGGTATGATCAAGCTCTACCGCGCCTATCGCGAGCAGGCCGCCCGCCTTTCCGACCTGACAGCCCTGATGGCGGGCGAGGGCCGTGCACCGGTCGCTTCCGGCCGCCTGCCTCTGGACGAGGTGAGGGAGGTGCTGGAACGCCGTCCCGCCTATTTCGCTAACATCGAGGCGGCGGCGGAAAGTTTCGCCAACGGACTTGCTGCCGGCGGTAACCTGAAGGACTGGCTGAAGAACGAGCGCGGTATCGCCACTCGAATCCTGCCCGTTCATGTCATGCCGGATCTGCGTCGCCGCTTTGACCGTCACTCGATGCGCCTTTTCCTGTCCGAGCGCCTTTCGGGGGCCGATCAGGCACAGGAAATAGCCATCGAAGTGGCAAGGCTCGCCCTGCGGTCCGAGATCGAGGCCGCGCTTGAGGAACTGCCGCTGTCATCCGACGAGGCGCGGCGCATCGCCCGCTTCGAGCTGACGCGCAGTGCGGCGCTCGCCTTGCTGATGCCTTATGGGGCCTTTCTTCTTGCCGCACAGAATAGCCGATACGACATCGATCTCATCCGCGCCCGTTTCGCTGTCTCCTTCGGCCAGGCCGCGTTGCGCCTCGTCATGCTTCAGCGTCCCGGCGCTGCCGGCATTCCCTTCTTCATGATGGAGAGCGATGCTGCGGGCCATGTCATTCGCAGGACAGGCGCCCAGGGCTTTCCGCAGGCGCGCTTTGGCGGCAACTGTCCGAAGCTCAACGTCCACGCTGCCTTTCTTGAGCCGGGCAGGGTGTTGGCAGAGACGGTCGCCATGCCTGATGGGTCGGCTTTCCTGACGATTGCGCGCACGCTCGAAGGGCCGGTGGTGGAGTTCGGCGAGCGGGTGCGGCGCACGGCTATGTTGATCGGCTGCGATGCCGCCCTGCGTGACAGTCTGGTCTACGGCCGAAGCGATGCTTTGCCGGTTGCGGTCGGCCCCGCCTGCCGCCTTTGTGAGAGACGCGGATGCCTTTCCCGGGCGGAGCCGCCGCTGACACGTCCACTTGCTCTGGACGAGACCTCTGCCGGCCTTGGAAGCTTCGATTTTCAGTGATTGTGAAATCATTGACGCTGCAGGATTTTGCGCTTGTAGGCTCCGGAAATCCTTTCTAGTCTGCAGCAAAACCAGAGGGAATAAGAGGTGTCCGGGCGCGCGATACCTTTAAAAAAACAGGAGATATCATGAGGTCAAGAATCGCCTACCTGACGGCAGTGGCCGTTGTCGCTCTCTTTGCCGCTGCGCCGGCCTTCGCCCAGGAGCGTGTGGTCAACGTTTACAACTGGTCCGATTATATCGACAGCTCGATCCTCGAGGACTTCACCAAGGAAACCGGCATCAAGGTCGTCTACGACACCTTCGATTCCAACGAGACGCTGGAAACCAAACTGCTTGCCGGCGGCACCGGTTACGATGTCGTCGTTCCGACCGTGTCCTTCATGCAGCGCCAGATCGCGGCCGGCGTCTATCAGAAGCTCGACAAGTCCAAGCTGCCGAACCTGTCGAACATGTGGGACGTCGTGACGAAGGGCGTTGCCACCTTCGATCCGGGTAACGAATACTCCGTCGACTATATGTGGGGCACGACCGGCATCGGCTATAACGTCGACAAGGTGAAGGCTGCACTCGGTACGGATGAAAAGCCGAACTGGGATGCGCTTTTCGATCCGGCCAAGGCTGCAAAGCTCAAGGATTGCGGCATCTACATGCTGGATTCGCCGACAGACGTCATTCCGTCCGTTCTTGCCTATCTCGGCCTCGATCCGAACAGCAAGAAGCCGGAAGACCTGAACAAGGCGCAGGAAGTCCTGCTTGCAGTTCGTCCCTTCGTTCGCAAGTTCCACTCCTCTGAATATATCAGCGCGCTCGCCAACGGCGATATTTGCATCGCGCTCGGCTTTTCGGGCGACGTCTTCCAGGCCCGGGATCGCGCAGCCGAGGCAAAGGCCGGCGTAAATGTCGACTATTCTGTTCCGAGCCAGGGTGCGCAGATCTTCTTCGATGTCTTCGGCATTCCGAAGGATGCGCCGCATGTCGAAGAGGCGCATGAGTTCATCAACTACATGATGAAGCCTGAAGTCGCCGCCAAGGCATCCAACTTCGTCTTCTACGCTAACGGCAACAAGGCCTCGCAGCAGTTTCTCGACAAGGAGGTGATCGACGACACGGCGATCTATCCGACGCCGGAGATCATGGCCAAGCTCTTCACCGTGCCGCCGCTCGATCCGAAGACTCAGCGCGTCGTGACGCGAATCTGGACCAAGGTCGTCACCGGCCAGTAACCGAGATTTCGGCCCGGACGGAAACGTCCGGGCCTTTCCATTCCCGGCCCGGGTGGAGGCCGGCTGAAACCTTGTATTTTCGGGGAATAATATGAAATCTCTTGGCAATATCCGCCGCGCATTCGCACCTTGGACTGATCCATCCGCAAAGCCGTTCATTGCCTTCAAGAATGTCACCAAGCGCTTCGGCGATTTTACCGCCGTCAACGATCTGTCGCTGAATATCTATCACCGCGAATTCTTTGCGCTGCTCGGCGCATCCGGCTGCGGCAAGTCCACGCTGCTGCGCATGCTGGCCGGTTTCGAACAGCCGACATCGGGCGAAATTATTCTCGACGGCACCGATCTTTCGGGCACGCCGCCCTACAAGCGGCCGGTCAACATGATGTTCCAGTCCTACGCTCTTTTCCCGCACATGACGGTCGAGAAGAATATTGCCTTCGGCCTCAAGCAGGATGGCATGCCGAAGGACGAGATGGTGGAGCGTGTCTCGCAGATGCTGAAGCTCGTGAAGCTCGAGCAGTTCGCTTCCCGCAAGCCCAACCAGCTTTCCGGCGGGCAGCGCCAGC
>UCCS01000155.1 GCA_900470965.1 Hyphomicrobiales bacterium | reverse complement strand
GGGGTGAACTGGATCCCCCGTTAATTTCCACCAGAGGAATAATCGGCATCGAGGCGCCAGCCGAGCCCACCGTAAAATGCCTTGGCCCGGTCTACATCCGAAACGGGCACGACAATGATTTCCAGCTTCATCTCGCTCGTGCCGTTGCCGGCCATATTGCTTGCGCTGCTCATGATCTCCCCCTCCCATCGTCACCACGATGGTGTTGTTGATGATGGCGATGCGGCGAATGCATCGCCCGCCCCACTCTACCACGTTGCGGGCCGATGATCTCTGCTCACGCCTCCCGCGGCATTGCCTTGACGAAATCGATGAAGGCGCGCAGCGGCGCCGGCACCAGCCGCCGGCCGGGATAATAGAGGAAAGGGCCGGAAAAGCTCTCCCACCAGGGCTCCAGCACCGGCTCCAGCGCACCACTTGCAAAATAGGGTTTCAGCCAATCCTCGAAGGTGAAGACGACGCCGGTTCCGGCGACTGCAGCATCCACGGCGAGATCCGTGCCGCCGCCATTCTGGACGATCAGCGGGCTCGGCGGATCGACCCTGACGATCTCACCATCGCGTTCGAACTCCCAGACCGGGATGGCGCGGCCGGCAAAACGCCCGCGGATGCAGGCATGTTGAAGCAGATCCCGCGGATGCTCCGGTCGCCCGTGTTCTGCGAGATAGGCGGCTGAAGCACCGCCAGCATAACGCTGGACGCGCGGGCCGATCGGCACGGCGATCATGTCCTGTTCCAGCCGCTCGTCATAACGGATGCCAGCATCGCAGCCTGCGGCAATGATATCGACGAAATTCTCCTCGGTGACGATTTCGAGGCGGATATCCGGATAAGCTCTTAGAAACGCGGGCACGATGCGCGGCAGCACCAGCCGCGCCGCGCTGACCGGCACATTGAGCTTCAGCGTACCGGCCGGCCTATCGCGAAAATCTTTGACGAAATCGAGCGCCGCATTGATCTCGCTGAAGGCGGGGCCGAGCCGCTTNNACGCTGCGTGTCGTGCGATTGAGCAGCCGAACGCCAAGTTCCGCCTCCAGCCGCCGCACCGCATCGCTGAGCGCCGATGAGCTCATATGCCCTGCCCGCTCCGCCTCGCGGAAACCACCGGCCTTTGCCACAGCGAGAAAAGCGCTGACATCACTGATTTCTGGCGAACCTTGCTTCATAATCCTGATCTCACCGATTGTCCTCCATGCAGGACAGCCCGTCCGGATTATAGCCAATTGCCGCAGCAATGATACGGGCCTATCTCCCTCGTGCCTTCAATCGGGGCCTGCCTTCAATCGGAGAAGAGATTTCATGTCCACTGTCGAAAAATCCGGAACCTTCAAGCTCGGTGACCGCACGGTAAAGCGGCTCGGCTATGGTGCCATGCAGCTCGCCGGCAAGGGTGTCTTCGGCCCGCCGCGGGATCGAAACGAGGCGATCGCCGTGCTGCGCGAAGCCGTCGAAAGCGGCGTCGACCACATCGACACCAGCGATTTCTACGGCCCCTTCGTCACCAACCAGATCATCTGGGAAGCGCTGCACCCCTATAGAGACGATCTTGTCATCGTCACCAAGGTCGGCGCGCTGCGCGGGTCCGATGCTTCCTGGAGGCCGGCCTTTTCAAAGGAAGAGCTGACGGCGGCGATCCACAGCAACCTGAAAAACCTCGGCCTCGATGTTATCGAAGTGGTGAACCTGCGCGCCATGTTCGATGTGCATGGTCCGGCCGAAGGCTCGCTCGAGGCACCGCTGACGGCTCTGGCCGAACTGCAGCAGCAAGGCCTGATCAAGCATATCGGCCTCTCGAATGTCACCGCAAAGCAGGTGGATGACGGCCGCAAGATCACCGACATCGTCTGTGTCCAGAACCAGTACAATCTCGCCAACCGTGAGGATGACGCGCTGATCGACAAGCTTGCTGCCGAGGGCACGGCTTACGTGCCCTTCTTCCCGCTCGGCGGCTTCTCGCCCCTGCAGTCCTCGACGCTCTCGGATGTCGCCGCCCGCCTCAGCGCCACGCCGCTGCAGGTGGCGCTCGCCTGGCTCCTCAAGCGCGCGCCGAACATTCTGCTCATCCCCGGCACATCCTCGCGTGGTCACCTCAGGGAAAACCTCGCAGTTGCCGATATCGAACTGCGTGATGATGTAATGGCTGAGCTCAACGGCATTGCCGCTGCGTAAGGCGCCTGACTCTACGCAAGGCAAACAGACGGCGGCGGATCATCCGCCGCCGTCCAAGAAGTCGCGTCACGGCCTCCTCACAGGCACTTCCCCAGATTGACGAATCGCGCCAGCATCGACATCTTCTGGCTCAGGCGTGGCCTGCGCCCAACCTCCAGCGATCCTCCCCGGCAGGGTCTTTCAAACGGAGGCAAAGGGACTTCCGTCTCGGGTTCGAAAACCTTGGTCCGATCGCTCGGGCGTGGTTGCCGGGGAACATGCGTCCGTGACGGAAAGGCCCGACAATGACCCGAAACGGAAACTTCAAACGCAGGGTACGCACCCGCGCCGCAAAGACCGGCGAATCCTATACTTCAGCCCTCAGCCACATCCGTGCGCCGCAAACAACATCCCGAACAGAACCGCAAACGGATGGGCCAGCCGGCAAATCCCTGCGACTGGCTGTCGCCCAGACCACGGTCCGCCTTGACCCGCGCGATGCCGACGCCTTCCGCGCCAACGGCGCCGAAATGCGCCGCCTCATGCGCCAAGCGCGCGATGCTGGCGCCCGCCTCCTCCACTTTTCCGAGGGAACGATCTGCTTTCCCAACAAGCGCATCCTCTCCGAAATCGGCCCCGCCGAGATCGGCGCTGCCGACTGGAGCCGTTACCAATGGGAGGTTCTACGCGAGGAGCTGGAGGAGATAAGAAAGCTCGCAAGGGAGCTTAAACTCTGGACGGTCTTCGGCGCACCCCATCGGCTGACCCCGCCGCACCGGCCGCATAACAGCCTCTATATCATCTCTGACAGGGGCGAGTTGGTGACGCGCTATGACGAGCGCCTGCTCTCCCACACCAAAATCTCCTTTATGTATTCGCCAGGCAAGATCCCCGTCACCTTCGAAGTGGACGGCCTTCGCTTCGGTTGCGCTGCCGGCATGGAGTCGCATTATCCCGAAATCTTCATCGAATATGAAAGGCTCGATGTGGACTGCGTGCTCTTCTCGACATCGGGAGAAACACCCTCCGCAGCCCCGCCCTTTGCCGCCGAAGTGCTGGGTCTGGCCGCCAGCAACACCTATTGGGTCAGCTACGCCTCCCACGCCCCGCAGAGCGTGATCGCCCCCTGCGGGATCGCTGCTCCCAATGGCCAATGGGCAGCCCTCTGCCCAGCGGACGGCACGCCCGGCATCGCCTTTGCCGACATCACCACCAATCCGGAGAACCCCGCGCGGCCCTGGCGGCGCACCGCCCGCGGCGATCTCTACCGGCTGCACCAGATCGAAGGCGACCCCAGAAGCGACAGCCGCGAGGCGTTCTGAAGTCCATAGCCGGCGGGCAAATTGCCCGTCGGCATCCGATCGCGTCCGACTACGCCTTTCGCAGGAATTGCAACTATCAGTGAAATCCCTATCGTCGAGCCCGAAAGCCGACCACGGGAGATCTGATGTGGAGACTTGAGCGGGCTGCGTGGTAAGCCCAGCCCGTCTGCCATGTCCTCTCTCATCGAGCCCCACTATGGATGAGACCAGGAAGGACCTTGTTCAGGCGTCAATTGCACCCCGATCCTCCAAAGACCGGCAGCGACTACGGCTCGCCCTCAGCGCATTTGCCGAAAATGATCCATCCATCACTTGGCCATCCATCACTTGGATTGAGGCTGAAACCGGCAACGTGCTCCTGAGAGCCGCAAACGAAGCCGATCTCGCCATCGCTCTCGATGAGATCAAGCGCGCCTACGCAATCGACGCCGACATCAGTCCGCCGAAGGTCGTCTACCGGGCGACCATCGCGCGGGTCACCGAGATCGACTACACCCACAAACGACAGATCGGCGGAACCGGCGAGTTCGCCCGCATCAAGCTGACCGCCACAGCAAACGATATCGGCCGAGGCTTTAAATTCCGGTCAGAGATCGTCGGCGGCGCGGTGCCGGAAGCCTATATTCCTGCTGTCGAAAAAGGCCTGCGATCGGTCATCGGCCCCAGGCATGATCGCCGGTGATCCCGTCGTCGATATCAGCGTCATCCTGTTCGATGGCGCCTTCCACGATATCGATTCTTCACCCCTCATCTTCGAAACCGCCGCGCGTATGGCGATGCGCCAGGTGCTTGATATGGGGGAGCTTGTCATTCTCGAGCCGGTCATGCGGCTGGACGTCGTCACCCCGGCAGACTACGCCGAGTTGATCGCCGCCGATCTGCGGGCGCGGCGCGGCCGGATCGAGCGGCTGAACTGGATGAAGACTCTGCCATCATCCACGCCCTCGCCCCGCTGGCAAACCTGCTCGGCTACGGCAACCAGCTCAATGCCCGGTCCGATGGACGGGCAAGCTACAGCAGGCGCTTCGACCATTATGACCGGGTTCCGCCCGAGCATCCCGAACCACCATTCCGGCCGGCGGCAGCGATGCGCTTACAGCGATGCAAAAGACGCGGCCCGCCCCACCCTCATTGAGCGAGATGTTTGAGGTCACCGAGATAACCGAGGCCCGCGAGCACAAGCACGACAATCAAGCCGGATAGCACCCCTGCGAAGCGATCTGCGCTTTTGCGTCTCACAAAACGGACGATGAAAAATGCGATCAACCCAACGACGAACGACGGCAGAGATCCGCCGATCATCTCGCCGATAAATCGGGGCGCCCCTGCCGCCGGATAGGTCGCACCCGTCGCGATGAACCGCGCGACAGTGCAGACCAGCGCGGCCGCCGCCAGGATCGCAATTCCCGCTCCCACGCCACCTTTACTCCCCGCCGAAGCCCCACTCATATCAGTCCCGTTTGCCATCGGCATCCCTCCCTCGATTTATAAAACAACCCTTCCGCACCTACCCCTGTCTCTCGGCCGAACGGGAGACAGTCATGGATAGCATGCAGGACAATAACGCCTTGTCGCGGAAGCGGGACCAGAAGGCCGCAGCCACCGCAAGCAGCATTATTCAATCCTCGGATGAAAATCCAGATGAGGTTGCGGGTAACCTTAGTTTCGCGCGTAAGTTCTCAGAAACGACAGGAAAACCCGTCTCTCCACAGATGATCACGGGGAATCGCGAGCTTCTTCAGGGAATTATCGACGCCGAACGCAATAGACTTATTCTGTCTATATCGCCGCGGACGGCAACTTGGCTCAGCGAAAACCCCACCGCAGCAGTGTTGGCGAAGGACGATATCTACAACCTTGGTTCTTTCGAAAAACTGGCGCAGAAGTTAGGCCAGGTTCCCAAGGCTTTCGGCGAGCCGAACGATCCCGCAGTAAAGCTCAATGCTCGAGCCTCACGACCCGTCGGGCCTTCCACAGGTCCGACGGCGCCAAATTGGCCACCAGTCAACCAGATCCCACCGACCACCGCTCCATTCATTACCACGTTCACGCTTCCCGTTGCGCCGACGTTGGAACCCTCCGCTCCAGCGATAGAGAATGGCAGTTCCGAAACACCGTCCACCACGCCTGCCGCAGGTCCAGTTGCGCAAGCGCCCTCAACAGGTGTCCCGCCCCCATCCACCTTACAATCCACGCCTTCCGTCACAGGATCTGCTCCTGAAACGAGCATGCTTCAAGGATGGGAGAACGCACTCATTCGCGGCCTAATCAAGCAAAAGCAGAAATACCATACGTTTATGCTGGATTTCACTGCAGACCCTGCTGGCGACCGCACAATGCCATTTTGGCAAATCGTTGATAGCGAGCGAGCTGTCTTCCATACCCGCAGCAGAGACATTAAAGAGTGGATAGGACCGGACGCACTCTTTCACGCTGCAGTGCGATACAGCAGCGCCCGCATCATGGATTTCATGATAACCGATGAGGACGCGGCTGCCAGACACTATCTCGAAGCTCTTGCGGAAGACATCGCGGCTGTAAAGGCTTTACCCAAATCGTCACGCGCAGCTAGCGTCGAAAAGTCGATAAACGTCGAAGGAGCATCCTTTCCGCAGACCCTCATGAATGCGGGCTCCGCTGTCTGGAACGACCCTGTGGGCGCTCTCTCTATGACTGCCGAGAATACAATTGAAGATCTGCCACAAGCCGTGCCCGGCATCGTAGCCGGCGCGGTAACCAAAGATCCCCGTATCGTATTCGCCGCTGACGCTGTAACGAACTACCTTGATGAATATTTGACCGCTCAAGCCGATTACTTCGAAGAGATCGGCATAGACATCTCAAAGCCCGAAGACAGAGAGCGGGTTCTCAAAGACCCCTCTATACTGAAGGCGGCCAGAGAAAGAGCCGTATCTCGCGCGAACGCGCTTTTTTTAGTTGATACCTTATCGGGCGGCCTGTTCGAAAAACTCGGAATCAAGAAGCCGTTTCGTGAAGCCGCTGCAGATACGCTCCGCGAAATGATTACCGCCGGTGCGGGCGAACTTTTCGCAAGACTCGCATCCGGACAAAAGATCGACTGGGGCGCCATTGTCACTGAAACTATGAACCCTATTGCAATTGCTCCGAAAAAATTCGGCGATGCAACTCGCGAGTCCGTCAGCAACCACAATCAAGCCATCACATCCGCAGGAACCTCACCCGCCCCCACGACGCCTGCAACTCCAGTTCCGGTGGCGCCCGCGGCATCTGCACCGACGACCACGGCGTCGTCGACAACACCAGCTGCCGCGTCAACAACACCCGCGGCCGCAGCACCCATTCCCACGGGACCTGCAGCACATGCGGCCCAGGGAGCCGCAGCACCTGTCCCTAAGGCGGCACCTGCGGCAACTGCACCCGCAGCCACGGCACCTGCAGCCCAAGGGGTCGCAGCTCCGACAGCCGACCCCGCGACGCCCGCTGCCCTAGCATCCACGTCCAACACGTCGGCAACACCAGCCACTGCGCCCACAACACGATCGGCTCGAACACCCAAAACCGATCGCATCAAAATACAGGGCATCTCAAAGGCTTCTGAAAGTTCATCGTTTCGCAGGCGCTCTCCGGAAGATTTTCACAAACTCGCGGAGGCTTACCTGGAAGGTACGTCGCTCCAAACCCTCTACATTCCCATCGACAACTTCGCGAAACAACTGAAAGCAACCGGCACCGATCTGCATAGTTTTGCCGCCAATACACGTGGCATGACTGTCCATGACCTAGATGTGTCGTTGGCAACCGGAAGTGCAGTCAAAATTCCCACCGCCACCTACGCCACGGACTATGCTGGCGGGGACCTCGACGGGATCTTTCAGGAAAATTCGAGCTTTGATCCCCATACGCCCACAGCCGCTGAAGCAAAATCTCCGCAGCCAGCAACACAACGCAATAATTTCAATCCGAGAGGTGAGCGGATCGCTCCCTACAGGAATGCCATCGACCACACCACCCGGCGGCTTATCGAGCGCGATCTGGCTGCACGTATCCGGAAAAACATTGCCGACACGAATGCGGTGTCGGAGTCTGGAAAAGATCACGCGCCCGTCACACCCGTTCTGAAGAAGACGGGGCGCATCGGAAACTCCGGAAATACAAAGCGCTACCCCGCTGGGCTGAGCCTCAAAAGCCCCACTGACCAACCCTGACCTTCAGTAGATTTCCCGAGGGGATTCATGTTGAAAAATTCGACCAATCGTTCGGCCGATGGTGAAGCCGTATCCACACAGCCTGTTCTTGGCGTCTCAGTGGTGGAAGCCGATGTTCCCGCTGCTACATCCTTTCTCTTCCACCGCCCGGAGGGCACATCGGCAGATGCAATCCGCCTGCCGATCGGCACCGATGGCGAGACCCTCATCGATGTCTTCGGCAGATCCAGCTTTTCCATGCTGCTTCACGGGGCGAGCCGGTACTTCCTTGAAATTGTGCAGGACATGGCCCCACGCGATATTGACTCCGGAGCCGAAACCCTTGCCCATCTTGAAAGCTGGTGGCGCGAAAACGCCGCTGCTCTAGCCGCAGATGCCAAACGCGTCGAACCCGGCTTCAAAATCATCGCGAAAGACGTGCTCGTCGCGCTCGATCGCAGCACTACCGGGAGTCCAGCAAAGGACGTCGCCATCGATGCCGGTATGCAATCCTTCTTCGCACGCGCTGCTGAAACCTACCTCATCGAAGGCAAGGCACCCTCACCCGAGATGCGCGGCGTCTTCGAACAGTTCCGCGACTGGCTGCTCTCGGTCTATCTGCGGCTGGCCTCGTACAACATCTCCCTCGCCCCTGATATCGCCGCCATCTTCTTCCGCATGCTCGCCTGCGACACGGCAATCGACATGGCCCAACAGGATGTCGGCGGCGATGAACCCGTCTTTGCCGGCGCCGAGACCGCTGGCCTCACCCAACCGCAATACGACCACCTGCTGAAGCTGCGCGCGATCGCTGCGCAGGCGGCGAAAGCCCACCTGTTGCGCCAGATGATGGAGCCTGTGCGGCGAGAGGAGCAGAAGGTCTATCAGGCGGAAAAGGCTTCCGTGCAGCGCGAGGTGGAGAAGGAGATCAACGCCACCGGCCTCTACCGCGCCATCGAATGGATGGCGAACCGGCACTGGCTGGATGCTGAAACGCCAGCACCGGCAGGTGACATCCATTTCGACAAGACTGCCCTCGTAGCACGCTATGGTGCGGCCGTTCTCAACGCCCTGCCACAGGGCGAGCATCCCCTCTATGCCGATGAGGGCGGGCTCGATCCCGATATCGTTGCAGATCTCTTCGGCCTCGGCTCCGGCGACGAGCTGGTGGCGGCCATGGCGCTGGCGCCGGACCGCGCGGATGCGATCGCGTTCGAAGTCGAGCGTGTCATGCTGCAGCGCCACGGCGATATGCTGATCGATGGTTCGGCCGAAGAGCGGGCGATTGCCGCTGTCCATAATGACAGGCGGGCGCAATGGCTGGCGGCCGAACTGAAGGCGATCGTCGAGGTCGCCGGTGGTGGCGAGGGGCTGACGGTCGATGAGGCTGAAGCCTATGCGCTTTCGGCCAGCGCGGGCATGGAGGTCGGCGATGCGATGGACGGCGCGCGTTTTCTCGCTGCCGGCCGGCGCACCGGCATGGAGGCGGCCCGGATCGGCCATGAGCTGGCGCAGGATGAAAGCTGGCGAGAGAGGGCAAGCCGGGGGTTCGCTGGCGAAGGCGAGGCGCAGACGGCCCCTCACCCCGATCAGGACGAGCGGATCGGCAAGCTGATCACGGCCAAACGCCGTCAGCTTCTCAATCATGCGATCTATGCCGAAAGTCTCAAGGTGGCCCGCGAGGTCGAGGAATTCGAGGCTGATGCCGCGCGTCTGGCAAGCGACCCGGCATGCGAAAAGCTTGCCGAGGCGAGCCGCCGCGACAATGGCCACATTGATTATCTCGGCGCGATTGATGCCCTGCTCGAGCGCTACGGCCTTGGCGGCGAAACAAATGGCCGGCAAGCCGGGCAGAATGATCCGCGCATGGTGCTGAGAAACTACATCCTGGCCATGAAGGAAGCCGGCCGGGAAAACGAGCTTGCCATTGCCGATAGCGTGCTGATCGCCTCCGGGCGCCAGTCCTACAAGGAGATCACGCTGGAGCGTTTCCGCGCCGTCATGGCTGCGGTGAAGAATCTCGAACATGCAGCAGAGCGCGCCAGCCGGCTGACCGATGCCGATGGCGAGGCGGATTATGACGAGACCGTCACCGCGCTCGCCGACGCCATCGTCAAGACCTCGCCACCCGCCGACGACGGATTCCTGAACCTCCCGCATCTCGATCACGCGCTGGAAGCAGGCGCCCAGTTGCGGCAGATCGGCGGCATCGCCTATCAGGCCATCAAGGCGCCGCTCGATGCAGCTGCAAAGAGGCTTGCGCAACGCAGGCAGAAGGCCGCCGCCGACCTGCGGGCGCTCTACGATGTCTATTCGCCTGAAGAGATCGGCGAGATGCGCAAGCCCCGTTACCTGCCGGCCCTCGGCCAGTCCCTGTCAAAATGGGAGGCGATCGCCATTGCGCTCAATACCGGCAATGATGCAAACCGCCGGCGACTGACGGATACTCGCATCCCCGGCGCGTTGGATGAGGCCGGACTTGGCGCCGTGCTCGCCTCGCTGGATGAGCGCGACGCGGATTTCGTGCAATCCGTCTGGGATTTTCTTGGCAGCTTCCAGCCCGATATCGCCGCGCGTGAAAAGCGCCTCACCGGCAGCGCGCCGCAATGGGTAGAGCCCGCCCCGATCACCATCGCCGGCAAGGCGCTGAAGGGCGGCTACTATCCGCTTGCCTATGATGGCGCGGACGCGGCGCCAGATCGGGCGCAGGCGCTGGTATCAGGCCGCGTCACCAAGTCGCAAACCGAGGCCGCCCACGGCCGCTCCCGTGCCGATCTCATAGCCCGGCCGCTCGATCTCGATATCGCCGTGCTGCACCGGCACGTCAATCACCTGCTCTACGATCTGGAATTCTGCGAGCCGCTTGCCAATGCAAGGCGCCTGCTGGACGATCCCAGGCTGGGGGCCGCCTTCGTACAGACCCAAAACTTCGCTGCGCCACACCGCCTGGAAACCTGGCTGGACGAAGCCGGCGCCGGCGAGCTGCGCGCCGCAGATGGCATCGGCCGCATGGCACACCTCATGAAGAAGAACCTCACCGCGACAAGCCTCGCCAATGATCTCGCGACAGCGCTTTCGCACCGCTACCGGCTGGACGACATCATCGCCGCAACAGGCAGGGGCGATTTCGCCACCGCGCTTCAAGATGCCTTCCGCCCCGGCATCATCGACCAGGTCACCAGCCGCTCGCCCCTCATGCGGGGTCGTCAGGCTTTTTCGGATGCCCGAACGGCGTGGGAGACGTTGGCTCGCTGGCTTGAGGAGACGCTGCGATATTGTTTCATCGAGATACCGGCCTGGCTCGCGCATTATCACAAGGGCCTCAAGCAATTCGGCGGGGATGAAGCGAATGCCCTTGCCCATGCCGATACCTCCATGCAGCAAGCAATATTCAACCCGTTCCCGGCCCATGCCGGCGGGGGCGAAACCCTACGCATCTTCAAGGCCCTCGGCGCACATCTTGCGGAGAAGTTCAAGGCTAGCGCCGGAGGCATAAATCAGAGCGCCGCAGCCATCGATCAGAGCGCTGAAGCCACCGATCAGGACGCGGCCACCCGGCAGGGCATTGCGCTCACCATGGATCTGATCGCGCTCGCCATGACGGACAGGGTGTTTACCGCCGCCCTCGGCGGACACGATCATGACGTGACATGGCCGGCATATCTAGCAGAGCATACCGGCTATTCAGTCATGGCCGCCCTGCCCGAAATCCGCGATGCGCAAAACCCGTCCGCGGGCACGGCGAGCGATGCGAGCGATACGAGGGCGCTCGCAAAGGCCATTCGCCCGCCGCGCGGCGATCTTGGCATCGGCAACGAGCATATCACCGAAATCCTCGAAGCCACCGGCCTCTCGGCGGAGTCGCCCGCCGACGCGATGCTCAGCACGGCGAATGCCGGCCTGGCAAGGATCGCGGGGCGGTGATTTTCGCTCTCAACCTTTCGCACCCTATCCATGATGCCAAACAAGGAATGGCATCATGGACGAAACAACCCGCAACGAGCTTGAAAAGCTGCATGGCAGGATCAACGATTTGAAGGAGCGTGTCGTCTCGCTGGAAGCGCAGCAGCCGCATATCAATGCCGCCCTGCTGCGCATCGAAGGCAGCGTCGAGAAGCTCGCAAACCGCATTGGCAAGGCGCTCTGGGCAGTCGTCGCCATCGTGCTGACACCGCTCGCAGGCCTGCTGATCAAAGTGATTGCGTCCGGCGCGCTCGCCCGCTTTCTCTAGAGCAATTCCAGCAAAAGTGTGCAGCGATTTTGTATCAGGAATTGCGGGAAACAAAGAGAGCAATCCCAGCAAAAACGCCTAGCGGCCTTACACAGGGAATTGTGTGAAAACAAATAGATAGAGAATTTCCCTGATTCAAATTCTCTGAGTTCAGCCCGACAACCCTTCCCAGGCCATCCTGCCGCCATTCATCACCACTCAGGGCAGCAGACATGACCCTCGTCTTCATCCGCATTCTCCTGCGTTACCTCGCCGCCGTCCTCGTCACCCGCGGGCTGATCGCACCCGATCTCGGCGAGATGATCTCGCGCGATCCCGATATCGCCATGGCCCTTCAGGTGGCCTCGGGCGCGCTCATCGCGGCAACAGCCGAAGGCTGGTATTACCTGGCGCACCGTTGCGGATGGGCGAAATGAAGTGGCTGACGGACCTGCTGCTCGGCGGCATCATCGAGAAATTCACCGGCCCGCTCTTGGCCGCTTATCAGGCGAAACTCTCGGCTGAGACGGATCAGCAGAAGCTTGCCGCTGCGGAAGTGATCAAGGGCATCGAGGCCGCCCGCGACATCGCCGTGGCCGAAGCCGCCGACCGCTGGAGCGCCACCCGCCTCGGCCGCCTTCTCATCGTCATCCCCTTCGGGCTCTGGTGGGCGGCGATCTACATGGTGCAGATCCTCAATCCCTGGTTCGGCTTCGATCTCGTCGTCATCGACGTGCCGCCGCGCATCAACGACATGGCGCTAGTGCTGATCCCCGCCATCGTCATCGGCGATGCCGGGGCGCTCCTGGCACGGCGATTGAACAGATAGGCAAGACACCGCCTCAACCATTGCCTGTCATCATCACCCTATCAAGAGAGCGACGGGTTGGGGGCCGAATTCCTCCGGTGACCTTGCGAAACGCCTTCGGCCGGCGCCAGGCGCTCTCTTGATACCCCATTCCAGGAAAACCCGTGATAAAGCAGCGAATGCCGCTAATGGCCGCCTTCAGCCCGAAGCGGACGAAATTTCACGATGAGCCTGAAAGGATACGGATAGCGCGGTCGAATATCTTCTGATCGACATGTCCTGCGCCAGCAATGATTTCCATCCTCCACGCAAGTTGTTCCCCGCATGAGGTCGCAAGGCCCTGGCAGAGCTGAAAATGCCACAGGCCGCGTGCAAGCCGATGTGGGCCTTGCGCCATGGCTTCTTCGTTGCGTGGAAGATCAGAAGCTGTTCCATCGCAGTCGCACTCCCCAAGTAAGATGGTCAAGCGCGCCCCGAAATATCGGTTGAGTGCAACCGCATCCAGATCAAGACCACCCATTCCGCTCGGATACGCGACTTCCAGATCGGGAAGCATATAGATTCCACTGTTCGATGCGACCGCCTGGTCGACAAGGGCGGCTCCGTTGAGTGCCAGATAACGGAGAACAAACTGGGAGCCTGCTGAGTTGCCGAATAACCCAAAGGTTTCTCGGCGCGATCCCAAGCTGTCTCTGACCTGTTTGAACAGCCTGTCTATAATGCCGAAGGTCCAATGTTCCCGTGGAAGGACCGCAGCGTCAGGGCCACGAGGCCTCACATTTCCATAGTTGTAGGCATATACATCCGGAAACGCCTCCATATCGAATTCAGGAACGAGAACGATCATTTGGTGGAGGTCTGCGGGTTGCGCGAGCACATCTCGAAAATCGGATGCTTTGCGGTCAAGTCCGTGCATTCCAACAGCGATACGGGTGTCGGCGGTGATTTTGTCAGGTAGGAAATAGAAAACGCGCAGAAACTGCCGCTTCCCTGCCGCGTGGTCTTTGAAGACAAAGGAGCCAAAGCGATCGCTCGCAGAAAATGCGTCTAACATAACCATCGATCCGTCGTTAAGAACTTTGCTGAAATCACTTGAAATTACGGATCAGTTGCTCTGTTTGCAACGTTCGCTTGTGGCGCGAAGCTGCCTCGTGCCTTGCCGGCATCTCCCGGCGAATTTCGCAAAGCCTTCGTTCACCTATGCTTATTCTAGGCTCGTTTCGGTATCAGGGAGAAAAGACGTCCACATGCCCGCCAACCCGCATGAAACCGATAGCACGCTGACCCTTGTCTCCGCCGAGGAGCGGCCAGATCTCATCCCCGCGTTCGCCGAACTGGGGGCGGCCGTCTGGCCGAAATTCATCGGCAGCGACGCGGTCGTCGAAAGAGACTGGGACAGCCTGTTTTCTGAGCGCCTGCGCCGCCACCAGTTTCTCATCCTCGGCCGGGACGCGCGCGAAAACGAGAGGGTTCTGGCGACATCGAACAGCATTCCCTTTGTCTGGCCAGAGCCCGATGACGACGCCTCCCTGCCCGACGAGGGATGGGATGCGGTTCTCACCAGTGGCGTCGAAGCCGTCAGATCGGGGCAAAGGCCCAATGCACTCTCCGCGCTCGCCATCGTCGTGGCGCCCGACATGCGAGGCTCGGATCTCGCTGAACGCCTGATCTCCAACATGAAGGCCAGTGCCCGGCAAAGCGGCCTTGATGCGCTCGCCGCACCCGTGCGGCCCACGAAGAAACCGGCCTATCCGCTGACGTCCTTTGCCGATTACATGGGCTGGACGACAGCCGACGGCGCGCCCTTCGATCCGTGGGTGCGCAAGCATTGGCAGCTTGGCGCGCGGATCGCGAAAATTGCACCGCGCTCGATGCGGGTTCAGGCGCCGCTGTCGCAATGGACGGGATGGAGCGGGCTACGCTTCCCCGTATCAGGGCCGTATCATGTAGAGGGCGGGCTGGCGCCGCTAATGGCCGATTGCGAGACTGGCCTCGGGCTCTATGAGGAACCGAATGTCTGGATGCGGCATAGGCTGGAGGTTTCCGCGCGCTGATGGTGCGGACGGCTGTCAGGCATGTCTCCAATCGATGACGCCGAGGCTATGGGCATAAAAAGCGCACGCTCCAGCGTCCGCCAACGCCGTTTCCCGGACAGGAACAATCAACAGCCGAGTGCATTCCCTCATCGACCCAAGGAGGGACCAATGTCACGCAAGACCGAAAAAACTGCCGCATCCGCCACAGTGACCATCCACGATCAGCGCCTTCACAGGGGCGTCGGCGGCGAGCTCCACCAGATCGCCGAAGAGGGCGCCGAGGTCTTGACGACGTCACAGGGCGCCCCCGTGGCGGACGATCAGAACACGCTGAAGGTCGGCCCGC
>UCCS01000032.1 GCA_900470965.1 Hyphomicrobiales bacterium | reverse complement strand
ATCTGGACGCTGATCGATTACGCCGCAGATGTCCGCGCGCCGACACCGACCGGTGCTGCCGAAATGGCCGTGCCCGTCAAGGCCGAGCTTGAGGCCCAGGGTGCAGGTCTCACTGCCCGCCTGCAGGGCTGCATGAGCCGACAGATGGACCAGCGACGCCAGTCCGTCCGTGCTCTGATGCGCGCCCTGCCGTCGCTCGATCAGCTTCTGGCGCTGCCCCGCCGCCGCTTCGATGAGGCGGCCGCTGGCCTTGGCCGCGGGCTGGAGCTCAACACCATCAACAAGCGCCGCGGTTTCGAACGTGTCGCCTCGCATCTGCGGCCGGACGTGCTGTCCAACCGCATCACAGACCGTCGTCAGCTTCTGAACGAACGCATGGCCCGGGCAGAACGCACAGTCGAGCGCCTGCTAGACCGCTCGAAGTCTCGCATCGAACGCGCAGAGGCCATCCTCGCCTCGCTTCCGGCCCGGCTGAAGACACAGACCGACCGCGGTCGTGAGCGCCTCGGCAATCTGTCGCGTCATGCCGATACGGCAATCCGTCATCAGCTGACGCGTGCCCGCGCCGAGCTTTCCGCGCAGGACCGCGTTCTTCAGTCTCTCTCCTACAAGAACGTGCTGAAGCGCGGCTATGCCGTCATCCGCGATGAGGATAACAGGCCGGTCTCGCAGGCATCAGCACTCTCTGCCGGCATGGGCATCGCCATTGAGTTCGCCGACGGCCGCGTCGGCGCCATGACGACGGAAGGCGGCGCTGCGCCATCAGGAGCCAGGAAGCGCACGGTCAGGGCCGGCGAACCACCGAAGCAGGGAAGCCTGTTCTAGCAATGCACATTCTGCTGGTTCTCGCCCATCCGCTGCCGGAAAGCTTTGCCGCTTCTGTGGCGCGGACAGCCCGCGAGGCACTCGAAGCCTCCGGCCATACTGTCGATCTTCTGGATCTCTATGCAGAGGATTTTGACCCGCGGCTGTCCAGGGCAGAGCGGGGCGGCTATTTCGATGTGCCTTACGATACGTCCGCCGTCGCCGGTATCGTTGCACGGCTGAAAGCGGCTGACGGCCTCATTCTGGTTTTTCCGCAGTGGTGGTTCAACTTCCCGGCCATATTGAAGGGCTTCATCGATCGCGTCTTTGCGCCGGGCGTCGCCTTCACCCATGATGCTGCCGGCGGCCGTATCGTGCCGCGGCTCACCAATATCAAGCTGCTCTACGCGCTGACGACAACTGGTTCGCCCTGGTGGCTGGTGCATGTCTACATGGGCAATCCCGTCCGTCGCCTGCTGAAGCGCGGCATCGCCAATTTCTGCGCCAAGCGGTTGAAGTTCCGGATGCTCAGCCTGCACGACATGGACCGCGCGACAGATACCAAGCGCAAGGCTTATCTGGAGCGCGTCAGCAAGGCGCTCGCCGCCGTTTGACTATTCAAAATCCGACAGGAATTTTTTGAGCAACCGGTCAAGTTCGACTTTGTCGTCGGCCGTCAGGTTGCGCGTCAGCCGTTGCTGGTTGGCGACATGCGCGCCAACCGCTTCCTCCACTATTGCCAAACCCTTTTCGGTCAGCGCAATCAGCACGCTGCGCCGGTCTTCGGGATTAAACAGGCGCTCGACGAAGCCGGCCTTTTCCAGCTGGTCGATCCGGTTCGTCATCGTGCCGGAACTCACCATCGTCATGCCGAGCAGCTCTCCGGGCGACAGCCGGTAGGGCGCACCGGAGCGGCGAAGCGTCGCCAGCACATCAAAGGCGGAGGAAGAGAGGCCGTGCTTGAGCAGAACCGCTTCTACCTCGCGGCCGATATGCGTCGTCAGCCGCTTCAGCCGGCCGAAGATCCCCATGGGTTCGACATCCAGCTCCGGCCGCTCGCGCCGCCATTGCGCCAGGATCATGTCGACGTGATCTGATTTCTCCTTATCCATGCTGCATCGATATCAGCAGGTATCTTGACGTCAAGATAAAACACGCTATTCTGAATTTATCTTGAAGTCGAGATTCTTGAAATGAAGACAAATACCCGATATGTCGCCGATGTGTTGATGACTGTGATTGCGCCCGCCATCTGGGGCAGTACCTATTTCGTCACCACATCCTTCCTGCCGCAGGGCTACCCGCTGACGGTCGCGATGTTACGGGCGCTGCCGGCAGGGCTGCTTCTGCTGCTGATTGTCCGGAAATTGCCGACAGGCATCTGGTGGGGCCGTGTCTTCATTCTCGGCGCACTGAACTTCTCGTTCTTCTGGGCGATGCTTTTCGTTTCGGCCTATCGCCTGCCGGGCGGCGTGGCCGCAACGGTCGGCGCCGTGCAGCCGCTGATCGTCATTGCGCTCTCGCGTCTCTTTCTCGGTAAGCCGATCCGCTTCATTGCCGTTATTGCCGGCCTGATCGGCATGGCGGGTGTGGCGCTTCTGGTGCTGACTCCGAAGGCGGCTCTCGATCCTGTTGGTGTTACCGCAGGTCTCGCCGGCGCGGTCTCCATGGCCTTCGGCACGGTGCTGACCCGCCATTGGCAGCCGCCCGTCTCCAGCCTCACCTTTACGTCCTGGCAATTGACCGCAGGCGGCATTCTGCTCGTGCCAGTGGCCATCTTCCTGGAACCGGCGCTTCCTGCGCCGACGACAGGCAATATCCTCGGCATTGCCTATCTTGGCCTCGTCGGTGCTGCCTTCACCTATCTGCTGTGGTTCCGCGGCCTCTCGCGCATAGAACCATCGGCTGCGGCGTCGCTTGGCTTCCTGAGCCCCGTTGTCGCGACCCTGCTCGGTTGGCTGGCGCTCGGCCAGAGCCTGACACCAACCCAGCTTTCAGGCTTTGCCATGGTGCTGGTCAGCGTCTGGCTCAGCCAGCGCAGCCTGATGCCGAAGGCGGGCGTTGTTACGCCCACTCGCCCTGTCGCATTACCGGCACCCGCGAGCCATCAGGCTTGATACCGTCAATATCGACCTTGTCAGATCCGATCATCCAGTCGATGTGGATCAGGCTGGAATTGCCACCCTGCGCCTTGATCTGCTCCTGGCTCAGCGAAGCGCCGTCGAGGAAGCATTTCGAATAGCACTGGCCGAGTGCGATATGGCAGGAGGCATTCTCGTCGAACAGCGTATTATAGAAGAGGATGCCGCTTGCCGAGATCGGCGAGGAATGCGGCACCAGCGCAACTTCACCCAGCCGGCGCGCGCCTTCATCCGTATCGAGTACCTTGTTCAACACTTCCTCGCCGCGCGAGGCCTTGGCCTCGATGATACGGCCGCCTTCGAAGTGAACCCGGATATTGTCGATCAGCGTGCCCTGATGTGAGAGCGGTTTGGTGCTGGACACGTGGCCTTCCACGCGCAGCGCATGCGGCGTGGTGAAGACTTCCTCGGTCGGGATATTCGGATTGCAGGTAATGCCGTTCTTCGCCGTCGAGGCGCCGCCATGCCATTCATGGCCGTCTGCGAGGCCGACGGTCAGATCCGTGCCCGGCCCGGTGAAATGCAGCGAGGCGAAACGCTCGCCGTTCAGCCAGGACGAGCGCTTGCGCAGGTTGGCATTGTGCTCGGACCAGGCGGCAATCGGATCAGGCACATCGACGCGCGATGCCGCAAAGATCGCCTTGGCGAGTTTGGCAACGGCAATCGCTTCCGGATCGTCGGGGAAGACGACCTTCGCCCAGGAAGGGTTGGGATAGGAGACGATGTTCCAGTTGATGTCGAAGTTGGAGATCTTCTCCAGCGCCGGCTTATAGGCCGTGGAATTGGCGCGATTGGCGCGGCCGACCTTGCTCGGATCCTGCTCCGAGAGCAACATCGGATTGTCGCCAGCAATAGCGAGGCGGGCGGCACCCTTTTCGTAGGCTTTCGCCATGCCGTCATAAAGCCAACCGGAAGCCCGGTCGAAGCTTTCGTCGCTGCCATACTGGTAGCGGGCAAGCGTCGTCTCCTCGTCGGAATAGAAGGTCGAAACCAGGCCAGCGCCTGAGAGATAGGCGTGTTTGGTGATCAATCGCACCAGCGGCAGCGCCACGACGGGTGCAGTAATGACGAGATCCTGCCCTTGCTGAAGCTGCAGGCCAACCTTGATGGCGACTTCCGCAAGTTTCTCGAGTTTGCCGGGATCGACGGAGCTGTGGCTCTGGGGCATAAACGTCATGGGTCAACCTGCCTTCTGATATCTGCGACGGGAGGTGAAAGACTTAGACCCCTTTACGGCGAAAATGAAGCGCGCCGAATCCGATTTGAAGGCGGCCGGATGCATGCCGGCCGCTTGTGCGTGCGCGTCAAGCAGCGGCGGGCATCCTGAGCAGGATCGAGTCATGCTTCTCGAGGAATTCCATCAGGCGCTGCGGATAGTCTTTGCCAACGGCGCCCCGGACGCTTGCCCGCTCCGACAGCGCCTTGCGCCAGCGATTGACCCGCTCGAGCCCGTCAAAGATGGGGCTGTCGCCGAGTGTATCGAACAGATCGAAGTACCGAAAGATCGGCCCAAAGACCGCGTCGACGAGGCTGAAGTTAGCCCCGGCGAAATAGGGTCCCTCCGACAGCGCGCCCTCGATCGTCGCGAATTTGGCGACAAGCGCCTTGTGCTTGGCTTCCAGTTGCGCAGCATCCTGCGCCATCTCATAACCCCAGAGATCGGAAAGCACGGAAGAGCCGAATTCCATCCATCCGCGGTGGCGAGCGCGGGTCAGCGCGTCGGTGGGATGCAGGGCAGCACCCGCCTGCGTTTCCTCCAGATATTCGCAGATGACGCTGCTTTCGAATAACACCTCTTCGCGGCCATCGTCCTCATGTATCCGGAGCAGCGGCACCTTGCCGAGGGGCGAGATTTTCAGGAACCAATCCGGCTTGTCGGCAAGATCGATGTTGATGCGCTCGAATGGCACGCCCTTTTCAAGGAGTGCGATCGCTGCGCGCTGCACGTAGGGGCAGAGGTGATGACTGATGAGGGTGAGCCTGCTCATGAAAGTCTCCTGGTGGTTTGCAAGGATCGGCCGGTTTAATATGAATGCAGATGCATCTAATAACGCTTGCGATGAGATTCAAGATAGATGTAGTTGCATTTATGTCTGAGAATATGAAGAAGCCGAGCGAAGCCGTCGTCTCAGCCTGGACGCGCCTCATGCGCGCCCGCGAGCGACTGCTTGGCATGATCGAAGCTGATCTGAAGGCGGCCGGCATGCCGCCGCTTGCCTGGTACGATGTGCTTTGGGAATTGGCACGCTCGCAATCAGGAAAGCTGCGCCCCTATGAGATCGAGGAGCGGACATTGTTGGCGCAGTATAATCTTTCCCGCCTGATCGACCGGCTTGAAAGAGAGGGCTTGGTCGGCCGCGAGATCTTCGCACAGGATGGGCGCGGCCGCTGGGTGGTGATCACTGATGCCGGCCGGCAGCTTCGGGAGCGCATGTGGACCGTCTATGGCAAAGCGATCGAAACTCATATCGGCTGCAAGCTTGCCGAAGGCGAGGCGAAGACGATTGCCGGCCTGCTGGACCGCTTCCTCTGATCAGGCGATCAGCGGCGCTGCGGCGGCCTTCAGTGCCTTCAACGCTTCCTTCGGATCGAGCCGCACCTGCAGCCCGCGTTGCCCGCCATTGATATAGACGAGCGGTTCGGCAAGGGCGGCTTCCTCGATCGCTGTCGGCACGATCTTTTTCTGCCCGAACGGGCTGATGCCGCCGACATGGTAGCCCGTCAGCCGCTCGGCGTCGGCCGGTTTCATCATATTGGCCGATTTGCCATGAAAGGCGCTCGCGAGTTTCTTCATGCTGACCTCGCGGTCGGAGGGCACGACCACGCAGACCGGTTTTCCGTCCACCTCCGCCATCAGCGTCTTCAACACGCGATGCGGCTCCTCGCCCAGCGCTTCGGCCGCCTGCAGCCCGACTCGCTCGGCGTTTGTATCATAGTCATAGGCATGAACCGTAAAGGTGACGCCGGCCTGCGTGAGAACCTGGGTGGCACGGGTGGTCTTGGACATGGCTCAGCCCTCGAATGTCCGCGCGTAAATCTCCGGCTTGAAGCCGATCAGCAGCTTGCCGCCGGTTTCCAGTACCGGTCGCTTGATCATCGATGGCTGGTCGAGCATCAGGGCGATCGCCCCTTCGCGGTCGAGATTTTCGCGCGCGGCGTCAGGCAGATTGCGGAAGGTCGTGCCGGCGCGATTCAGCACCGTTTCCCAGCCTGTCTCGTCGATCCATCGTTCCAGATGCGCCCGGTCGATGCCGACGGCCTTGTAATCGTGAAAGTCGTAGGCGACGCCGTGTTCGTCCAGCCAGTTGCGGGCCTTCTTCATCGTGTCGCAGTTCTTGATACCGTAGATGGTGATGGCCATGCCGGTTCGATCTCCCTATTTCTCAGGGGAGATATCACGCTGGATGAAAGCTGCAAACGCCGTCTGGCCCTTATCCCTCGAGCTCTTCGATGAGTGCTGGCAGGTCGGCCACGGTCTCGATGACGTAGTCGGCGCCGGCAGCAATCAGCTTCTCGCCGATCCGCTTGTGCAACTCGGCTCGCGCCTCCGGCGAAAGTGCATCCACCTCTTCAGGCGTCAGACCCGCCTCATTGCCGGAGAGCGTCACGCCAACGGTAACGCAGCCTGCGGCGGCACCCTCGGCAATGCCGGGTTCGGTATCATCGACCTTCAGGACGGCAGAGGCTGGATACACCATCAGATCGAGGAAGCATTTATACATGCCGATCGGCGTCGGTCGGCCAAGCGGTAGATCGTCGGCACAGATCAGATTGTCGGGTGCATAACCTTGTTCAGCGGCAAGCGGCAGCACGCGCTCCATGATCGAGCGCGTATAGCCCGTCGTCGAGCCGATCTTCATCTGCCGCTCGCGCAGATATTCGATCGTCTTGATCGCGCCGGGCACCAGAGCGCAGTAATCGGACACGACAGCTTCGTTGAGCGGCACGAAGAGTTCGTAAACGCGGTCGATGGCCGCCTCGTCCGGAAGCGCGCCTTGTGCCGCCTGCCAGCGGGCGGCGATATGCGGTTCGGCTAGCATCGCGGCGATATGCGCACGCTTCGGGAGCCCCATCGGCTTGCGTGCGTCGGCGATCGTCACCTCGACGCCGAACTTGCCGAAGGTTTCCACGAAGGCGCCCATCGGTGCGAAGGAGCCGAAATCGATGACTGTGCCGGCCCAGTCGAAGACTACTGCCTTGAATTGCGTCATGCTGCGCTCCCGTAAAGATCTTCGATGGTTTCTTCGCCGATGCCGAAGGCTGTCGAGGCACCGCAGCCTGCCGTCACCACGACGATGCGCAGCGCATCGGAAGGCTTGTCGGTGAACCGCCAGCGGTCCGGGGCGGAGGCATAGGTGCCAATCCAGCGTTCGGTGATGAAGCGACCAGGCAGGTTGAGCACGGCATCCATCTCGTCGAGGGTCAGCCGGTCAACCCGCTCCAGCCCAAAGGGATCGGGCGTTTCGGAGTAATGGTGGCTGTCGCCGACGATCAGCGATCCGTCTTCCGACTGCGTAATGATCAGGTGGATGCCGTTCTCGCGCTCCGGCTTGAATTCCCGGTCAAGCCGCGCCTTCAGGGCGGTCGCCTCAGGCAATTCGGCATAACCGAGATAACGCCCGAGACCGAGATCAGACATGACGGCGGTGCTGAGCGAGACCCGTTGCGCCGGCACGACACGCATCATCTGCAGCTTGCAGCGTGTCACGTTATATGCAGCGATCCGATCCGCAAACAGGCTCTTGAAATCGTCGCCGGGGCAAACAGCCACCGTCTCCGCCTCGATCAGGCCGGTTGACGTCTCGATCCGGGGCGGCTCGACGGCGCTCACTGCTGTCGAGCGGCGGAACTCAATGCCATATTTGACTTCGAGATAGCGGGCGAGCAGCGGAACGGCCGTGCGGGATTCGACCCGCAGTTCATGTGGGCTATAGAGTGTGAAGCGCCCCGCCTCCGGCCGCAGTGCCGGCACAAGCCGCCGCGCCTCCTCGATCGTCAGCCTTTCGCAGCCTTCGCCCATCTCTGTGCGCAGGAAGGCGTCGATCACGGCTTCGGATTCGTCGAGCCTTGCGGCAAGGAGCAGCCCGCGCTGCAGGACGTCGATGCCGGCGTCGTCGACAATCTCGGCCCAGATATCGCGGGCCTGGCGTGCCTTATTCCAGCAGTCGCCGGCCTGCTGGCCGGTCACCGTCACAAAGCCGAAATTGCGCACCGAGGCGCCATTTGCCTGTGCGTCGCGGTCGATAACGACGACCCGTTTGCCGCGCTTTGCCGCCGCCAGCGCATGCGCCAGCCCGACAATTCCCGCGCCGACGATCGCAATGTCGTAATGCGGCATGAAAGCTCCTTCGCAACATGTCTGCAACGGCTTGGCGGATTTTCTTGAAGCCTGTGTGACAGTTGCGCGGAGCCTTACATCCGCGTGTGGAAAAGAACGCTGGTTCAGTCTTCCAGCGTGCCGGCCTTTCGCGTTGCCTTGCTCGGCTTGTCGGCGGCAATCTTCATCAGGTCGCCGCGCCGGCGCACCAGCCGGTCGGAAGTGCGGGTCAGCAGCAGTCCGTCCTGCGGCGCCCGGATGTCGATATCGCCCTCGGTAAAACCGGGCCGGGTGACGATCGTCGCCAGAAGCTCTCCTTCCGAGACACGCTCGCCGATATTGCGGTGGAAGAGCACGGTACCGCCCTGCGGCGCACGCAGGATCTCGACATTGTCGAGCGGCACGGCTGGTCCGGAGAAGGGTTTGTCTCCGGCTGCCCCGCCGTTGACAACACCGCGCCCGATCAGGAACTGCAGCAGGCCTTCGGCGTCTTTCTCGGCCATATCGGGATAGACGTCGCGGCGGCCGCGCAGTTCCACCGTCACCGAAAGCTTGCCCGGAAGCTTGGCCTTACGCTCGCCCGGCACCTCATATTTCCAGGCAAAACCGACCGCTTCTTCGAAGGCGGAGCTTTCGCCATCCGAAAGCAGCACCGCTTCCATGTCGAGCGCATTGGCAAGGTCCGCTGCCTCCGGCCAGAAGGCTTCGTCGATATAGGCATATTGCAGCGATTCATCATCGCAATGCAGATCGAGCACCAGATCGGCCCCGAGCGCCATATGAATCAGCTCTCGCTTCAATCGATCCGTAGCCGGATAATCATCAAGACCGCCAAGCAATTCCTCCCGGTCGCGAACCGAGATCAGCGGAAAGTCCCGATTGAAATTGGTCCGCGATCCCAAATCGAAACGGCCCTGCAACTCGCCGAAATGAGATTGCGCCGCGCCGATCGGATTTGCCTGCGGCACGAGCGTGATATCGCCGGCGATCCGTCCTTCGCTTTCTGATTGCCTGAGTTGAAGGCAGAGAAAATGCGCCAGCGCGGTTCCCGGCAGTTCATTGGAATGCAATGCGGCCTGGATATAGACCTTAGGCGCCGCCGGATTGCTTCCCCTGAAGCGCATGACCGGCAACCGCCATTCGATGCCCGGCGTATCGCCGGGGATGATGATCTCTGAAACGTCCACTGTCTTGCTCCGCATGTGCATATTGAGTGGGGAGTTTTATGCGAATCCCCACCCGCGGTGCAAGCGCAGCTCAGCCGAGCAGAGGCCAGCGGTTGATGACGTGATGCTCGCTCTTCCCGTAGATGCTGTGGATCAACAGGAACTCCTGGACTGTCCAGCGCACGGGTCGGTCAAGCTTTTCAGGCGGAACGGTCTCGCGATCATAGAGCATCGTCATGTGCGGCGTCAGATGTCCGCCGACATTATAGGGTAGTCCAGCCTCGTAGAGACCTTCTTGAATTTGGTTGCGAAGATCCAGCAGGCCTTCGTTTTCTTGCCTGCCGCAGATGACGAAGGCTTGCGGCTGGCCGGGATGCTTGAAGCTCATGGCTTCGTCGAGCACAATTTCGAACGGCTGGGCACGCACTGCCGCGGCGACTTGTTCAGCGCCGAACACGATATCATCCGGGAGCCGACGGTAGGCGCCGATGCCGTTCAGCGTGACATGAAGCACTGCGTTCGGCCGCGAGGGGCCGGTCAGAGAATGTCCATTGCGATACACGTGCGCGATGTCCAGCGCCTCGGATGCAGCTTCGATGGTTGGGCGAAGCGCGAAGAAAATCCTGTCGTGAAATTCCCCGCCAAGATTGGATTTCTTCTGGGGGCCTGCGCTATTCGGATCGAGTGGAAAATGAGGCATTTGAACTACGGACTACATCGCCCGCCTCCTTGTTTCGACAAGGAGGAGCATACCAGGATTGGCATTTTAGTCAAGAACAAAACATGAACAAATAGCTTTGTGAGGATATTCAAAACAGAAACGGCTACCTTTTCGGCAGCCGTTTGCTGGCGTCAATCAAGCGCTGAGGAATGCCTTACGCGGCGTTCTTGAGGACCTCAGCCGCCTTTTTGGAAGACTTGGCGCGGGCTGCCTTCGGCGGTGCGAGACGAAGAACATCGTCTGCCAACAAGCGGGCATTGTCTTGCGCCTTGTCGAGATTGCTGACACGGGCAGGATCCATCGTATAGAGGCTGCCGCCGGAAACGAACATGTCCCGATAGGCGGCACGCTCGATCAGCGCCGTGTCGATGACATTGACCTGCTGCTTTGCGAGCAGACCCTTGACCGCCAGCAATGCACGCGTGGTGATGATCGAACTGATGCGCGTCAGCACGACCGAATGCGGGATGCGGATATCATGCTGGGCAGCAAGCTGCTTCATGATCTCAAGCACCTGGGCGCCGCCGACCGCGTCCATGGCGCAGCCCTGCACCGGAACCATTACATGATCTGAAAAGCCGATGGCCTTCGCCATCAGCGGGCTCAGACCGGCCGGCAAGTCGATGATGATATAACCACCGCGCTTCTTGAGGTCCTTGATCTGCTGTTCGATCGTATCTTCGCTGACACCGGAGATGACGGCGAATTCGGCTGCGTCGCCGGTCAGACGGTGCCAGCGGCCGGCCCACCGCTGGGGATCGGCATCCAGAACGGAAACGCGATGGCCACGGCGAGCCAGTTCTGTGGCAAGAACGAGAGCGACCGTTGTCTTGCCGGCCCCTCCTTTCGTATTCGCAAATGTAATGATTGGCATCGATTACCTCGGGTTGATGAGTTGGCGGCAGTCATCCCTGGGAGAGACGCGTCTCGGGCTTTAAGGAACAGCGACTTTCACAGTGATGAGATGAAAAGGTCAAACAGCAACCTTGCGTGGCGCTGTTTAGTCATGCTGTCTGAGGTTGATTTTTGGGTGCAATCATTGAGGGGCGGGCGATAGGGCGGCCGGGCCTCGGAGTTCTCCGCAAAAGCGGCGTCTCCAGCCTGCCAAAAAGACCGTCAGCGACGGTGAAGTCCGTTGCTGTCAGTAGTGTGGCCCTCGCGTCGGTTGTGACACGGCGTAACAGCGCGGATTGAACGACGGCGCTTCAAGCGTCGCGAGGCGACCTGCGGGGCGTCAGTCGCGCGATATGGATAGCCCCCCGAGAAGCGGAGCGTACGCGGCGAGCCTGCCTGATACGAACTCCGTGAAGAGCCGCACGCGCTTCGTCTTGCGTGTCTCCCCCTGTGTGAGAAGGAAGAGCGTTCCGTACATGTGCAGGTCGGTACCCGGCACCCTCACCAGTAGCGGGTCGGCATCTCCGACGAAGCACGGCAGTGTCGTGATCCCGAGCCCTTGCCGTACAGCGACGATCTGCGCCTCGGCGTCCGTGGTCCTGAAAGGAACCCCCGTGGTGCGAACCTCACCCTCGCTGGCCCAATCCGGAATTCCATGAATGCTTATGACGATCCACCGGATGGGATCAGGCGCGCCCGCACGCCACGCGGCTAGCAGATCGCGGGACATATAGATACCGCCGAATATATCCGGTCCCTTCAGGCCATGGAGATTGAGCGGCAGAGTTTTGCGGTCGTAGACGACGCGGATCGCGACGTCGGCTTCTCGGTTGGTCAGATTTACCAGCTCGCCGGACGACAAGATTTCCATCTCGATGTCCGGATACAGACGCGCGAAATCGGAGAAGTCCGGCATGAGCAGGTGTGTCGCGAGGGGCGGTGCCAGTGTCACGCGCAGAAGCCCACGCACGCTCTGGTCGCGGCCAAAGACGCGCGTCTCCAACTGGTGCGACGACGCCTCCATCTGGTCAGCGAGCTCGAGGACCTCCTCCCCTGCAGCCGTCAGGCGGTAGCCCGAAGGCAGCTTTTCGAACATCTGGGCTCCGAGCCGTTCCTCCAGTTGGGCGACGCGTCGCAGCACGGTTGAGTGGTTCACCCCGAGGCGCTCGGCGGCGGCCCGCACCGAGCCTCCGCGCGCGACGGCAAGAAAGTAGCGAACGTCATCCCAGTCGATCATGGTGCAATCCAGCACCGCTCGGGTGCGCCTTCCAAAGCCCGTGTCCAATACGTCGAACAGCATCTTCTATGTGAGTAGCACGGGCGGTCATCATAGCCCATGCCGACAAGCGGGGCGCAATTCCGAACGGCGGACACCGATATGCGGGCTGGCGTCAGTCATCCAGCCGGATCGATTTCGCACCACCGATATGCGCGCTTCCGCACTCAACGCCCGACGCCCGCAGACCCATTTCGAGGGTCTCAGGGGGTCTCCCCGAAGGACCAAATACGGAGTCTGAAAGGAAAAGTCATGGGAAAGCTTGAGGGTAAGGTTGCAGTCATCACGGGTGGATCGAGCGGCATGGCGCTGGCGAGCGCCAAGCGGTTCGTTGAAGAAGGCGCCTATGTTTTCATCACGGGCCGGAGACAGGAGTCGCTGGACGAGGCCGTCAAGCTGATCGGCCGGAACGTGACCGGCGTGCGCGGCGACGCGTCCAATCTCGACGACCTCGACCGTCTGTTCGACACGGTCAAGCGGGAAAAGGGCAGGATCGACGTCCTGTACGCGAGCGCCGGCATGGGCGAAGCCGTCCCACTGGGCGAGATTACCGAGCAGCATTTCGATGCGGCCTTCGGCCTGAATACGCGCGGCACGCTGTTTACGGTTCAGAAGGCCTTGCCGCTGTTCAACGATGGCGGATCGATCTTCATGACCGGGTCAGTTGCTTCGGTGAAAGGTTTTCCTGGTTACGGCGTGTATTCGGCGAGCAAAGCGGCGTTGCGCTCATTCGCACGCACTTGGCTCAACGAACTGAAGGGCAGGAATATCCGGGTGAACGTGCTGAGCCCGGGGCCGATCGCCACACCGATGCAGGACCAAGTTCTCACAGAGGAGGCGAAGCAGATGTTCGAATCTCTGATCCCGCGGGGAAAGATGGGTCGTCCTGAGGAAATTGCGGCGGTCGCGCTGTTTCTTGCTTCAGACGATTCAAGCTTCGTGAATGGGGTGGAGTTGTCTGTCGACGGCGGCTTCTCGGCCATCTGAAATCGCGTCGGATCGCGGGAATGGTGGAACGACTTCGGCGCTGAACGGCCGGGCCGGCCGCGCGAAGTCGTTCACGGCGTGACGTCTACGCGAAGGTCGCCATGCAGCCAAACGGATAACCCAGTGCCGTTGAGGCCGGGGAATCAATATCAACACAGATCGGAGAAACATTATGAGCTATGCGATTGTAGGATTCGGTAAGATAGGCCAGGCCCTCGCCCACGCCTTCGCCCGTAAAAACATCGAGGTGACCGTCGCGAGCCGCCGTACGCCTGAGGCGTTGGCGCCGCAGGCTCGGGCGATTGGACCCACGGTCGTCGCCAAGTCGCTGCGGGATGCACTCGAGGCCGACACGATCATCTTGGCGGTCCCGTTCGGGGAACATCGCGAGGTCGCGAAGATCCTGCCGAGCTGGAAAGGCAAGACGGTCATCGACGCGATGAACGCCTTGGTTCCCCTTGAGGAGCTGGACGGCCTCCTGTCCTCCGCCTTCGCTGCGAAGGCGTTCACCGGCGCCAAGTTCGTGAAAGGTTTCAATCACCTGATTGCGGCCACCCTGGCTGCCGATCCGATCGTCGAGGGCGGCCATCGGGTGGTCTTTCTGTCGAGCGACCACGAGGACGCGATCGCTCCCGTGGCGGCCTTGGCCAAACAACTCGGGTTCGCACCCGTCAGGCTGGGAAAGCTCAACGAGGGTGGCGCGCTGGTGCACGCGCGCGGCCGCATCTGGGGCCAGCTCATCTTCCAGGACTTATTCAAGAAGGAGCAGTAGTCGATCTACGACCGTGTGATCGACGCCGACGACTGGTCGCGCGCTAACTTCTTCGAGCGGCGCGCGACCAAATATTTGAAGGCAAAAAACTCGCGAAGGTTGGGCCGGGCCTGACGGCGTATGGGCGCCGTTCGAAGAGCGGGGAGACGCCCGACAGAGCTGCAGATCTCCGGGTCGCCTAGAATCTATCGACTGCGCTATCCGATACTACTCCACGGTACTTCCCGTCACTCCCACTCGATCGTGCCGGGCGGCTTGCTCGTCACATCATAAACGACACGGTTGATGCCGCGCACTTCATTGATGATGCGGGTCGCGGCGCGGCCGAGGAATTCCATGTCGTAATGGTAGAAATCCGCGGTCATGCCGTCGACCGAGGTGACGGCGCGCAGCGCACAGACGAATTCGTAGGTGCGGCCATCACCCATGACGCCGACGGTCTGGACGGGCAGCAGCACGGCGAAAGCCTGCCAGATCGCGTCGTAGAGGCCAGCCTTGCGGATCTCGTCGAGATAGATCGCATCGGCTTCGCGCAGGATCTCGAGCTTCTCACGCGTGATGCCGCCGGGGCAGCGGATGGCCAGGCCCGGACCCGGGAAGGGGTGGCGGCCGATGAAACTGTCGGGCAGGCCGAGTTCCTTGCCGAGCGCGCGCACTTCATCCTTGAAGAGTTCGCGCAGCGGCTCGACGAGCTGCATCTTCATGCGCTCCGGCAGACCGCCGACATTGTGGTGCGACTTGATGGTGACCGAGGGGCCGCCGGTGAAGGAAACGGACTCGATCACATCGGGATAGAGTGTGCCCTGGCCGAGGAAATCGGCGCCGCCGAGCTTCTTTGCCTCGTCCTCGAATGTCTCGATGAACAGGCGTCCGATGATCTTGCGCTTGGTTTCCGGGTCGGAAACGCCTTCGAGCTCGCCGATGAAGCGGTCGGAGGCATCGACGTGGATCAGGTGCAGGTTGTAGTGCTCGCGGAACATTGCGACCACGCCTGCGGCCTCGTCCTTACGCATCAGGCCATGGTCGACGAGGATGCAGGTCAGCTGGTCGCCAACAGCCTCGTGAATGAGCAGAGCCGCCACCGAGGAGTCGACGCCGCCCGAAAGGGCGCAGATGACGCGCTTGTCACCGACTTGGCGGCGAATGTCCTCGACCGCCTTCTGACGGTACGCCGACATGGTCCAGTCGCCCTTGATACCGGCGATGTTGTGGATGAAGTTCGCGATCAGCTTGGCGCCATCGGGCGTATGCACGACCTCCGGATGGAACTGCACGCCGTAATATTTGCGCTTCTCGTCGGCGATGAAGGCGTAAGGCGCGTTGGACGATGTCGCCACGACTTTGAAACCGTCGGGCAGCTTCGTCACGCGGTCGCCATGGCTCATCCAGACCTGATGGCGCGAACCCTTGGACCAGAGGTCCTCGAAGAGGACGCAGTCCTCGTCGACTTCCAGGAAGGCGCGGCCGAATTCGCGGTGATGACCGCTTTCCACCAAGCCGCCGAGCTGCATGCACATCGTCTGCTGGCCGTAGCAGATGCCGAACACCGGAAGGCCGCTGTCGAAGATGATCTGCGGTGCCCTCGGCGATCCTTCATCGACCGTCGAAGCCGGGCTGCCGGACAGGATCACGGCTTTCGGCTGGAGGCGCTTGAAGCCTTCTTCGGCGGACTGGAAGGGAACGATCTCGCAATAGACGCCGGCTTCACGCACGCGTCGTGCGATGAGCTGGGTCACCTGGCTGCCGAAATCGACGATGAGAACGCTGTCGGGATGTGCTGTCTGGGTCATGGCGAGCCTTTAATGAAAAGCGCCTCTTCTTGCAATGCGGGAATTCGGCCGCAGCCGGGTTTTATTGTCCCGATTGTCCCTGTTTTCAGCTCCTGAAGTGTGTCGCGATCTTTCAGATTCGCTGTCATGCTTCAGGCTTTTGTTTTCGCATGTCGTTGTCGCAAAACCGCTACACACTTTTGCGCGACATGCTTTAGAACCAGAAAACGCCGTCCTCCAGGGCGGTGAAAAGGCTGTCCACGGCATAGGAAAGCTTGCGGTCGACGATATGCAGATATTCGGTCCAGCCGGAAATATGCTGCAGCTCGACCGCACCGTCGGAAATGCCGCGAAGGCCAATCAGCGGCAGTTTGTAGCCTTGGCAGGCGCGCAGCACCGCATAGGTTTCCATGTCGACCATGTCGGCTGCGATATTTGCATAAGCGGCACCGGAAACGACATTGCCTCCGGTCGAAAGGGTGGCTTCGGGAATGCCGGGAATGCGCAGCGGCAGGTCGAGGTCCGCTGGCAGGTCGAGGAAGGGGGTCTTGCCCTTTTCGAAGCCGAGCGGCGAGGCATCCATGTCACGGTAGGAAACGGAGGTGACCTGATAGACTTCGGTCTGCTGCAGGCGTGCCGAACCGGCCGAGCCGAGCGAAACCACGAGATCGGGCAGGTCGTCTGATGCATCGAGACGGGAGAGCGACTTGGTGATCGCGATTGCCGCCTCGACCGGGCCGACGCCGGTCATCAGCGGCTCGATGCGCGAGCGCAGGAACGGGCCATATTCGGCCTCCGCGGCCATGACGAACAGGATGGACTTGCCTGCGACCGACTTCAGTTCGAATTTCATCCCGTAATTCCCTCTCTTCCGCGAATGACCATCATCGTCCCGGTCATGGACGCGATGAGCTTGGCAGGCCCGTCGCTGATCGCATAACCTCGCCCATCGGCGACGATGATGTTGGAGCCGGGCTTGGTGATCTCGCCTCTGAAGAGGAAGCGTTCGCCGCGCCCCGGCGACATGAGGTTGACCTTGAACTCGATCGTGAGGATCGAGGCTTCGGCATCGATGACACTATAGGCCGCAAAACCGCAGGCCGAATCGAGCGCTGCGGAAATGATGCCCGCGTGCAAAATGCCGTGCTGCTGTGTCAGTTTGACGTCGAAGGGAAGCTCGATTTCCACCATGCCGTGCTCAACACGCGTCAACTCCGCGCCGATGGTGTGCATGGCCGCCTGGCGGGAAAAACTCTGGCTGATCCGCTCGCGGAAATCGCCCCTGTCGGTGTCGTTCATCATGGTCCCTCTTGCGATCGCGAAAGTGGC
The DNA here is from genome assembly GCA_900470965.1 of Hyphomicrobiales bacterium. Lineage (GTDB taxonomy): Bacteria > Pseudomonadota > Alphaproteobacteria > Rhizobiales > Rhizobiaceae > Rhizobium. The sequence goes on along the minus strand of UCCS01000032.1, from coordinate 14,840 downwards.
ATGGCCGGCTGGATTCGACAAGGTTTCAATCCGGCTGACGAAGGTTTTGTCTTTCGATACAAGTTTTCGATCACGCGGCGCCGAGCTGTGTTGCTTGCGGGAATAAGGAATTATTCGTCCCGACTACTTCGCGTCCGGGGCTTCTTTGACGATGTCGCTGATCAGTGTCCGCAGCCAGCGATGCGCGGGGTCATTGCGGTAGCGGACATGCCAGGCCATCTCGACCGGGAATGTGCCGAGATCGACAGGCGTCGGCAGGACTTTCAGACGACGGTCTGCGGCGAGACGCTGGCAGATCCTGTTCGGCAGTGTCGCGCAATAATCCGTCACCGCAATCATTTCCGGCACCGCCAGAAAATGGGTAACGGAGACTGCAACCTCGCGCTTGATCCCCTGTTGTTCCAGTGCTGTAAACAGGCCGACGCGCAGCCGCCCGGGCGGAAGTACGTTGACGTGCCGCATGTGCTCATATTGCTCTAGGGAAATGCTGTCCCCGATCTCAGGGTGATCGGCACGCACCACGCAGGCAAGGCCTTCATCCATCAGATGCTGCACGACCAGATTGTCAGGCGGATCGATGATGCGGCCGAACACCATCGCCGTGGTGCCGGACATCACACCGGTCTCGCCGAGATCGGTGCCGAAGGGCGTGAGGCGAAGCCGGATGCCCGGCGCAACCTCGCGAAGCCGCGCGACGATCGCCGGCACCAGCACGAACTCCACATAGCTGTTCGGCGCAATCGTCATCAGCCGCTCGGCCTGCCTTGGATCAAAATCCTGTTGGCCGAGGATGGCGTCATCGATCTTTGCCAATGCCGCGGCAATGACTGGCGCCAGTTCCAACGCCATAGGCGTCGGCTGAATGCCGTAGCGCTCACGGATGAAGAGCTGATCCTGCATCATCTCGCGCAGACGGGCCAATGCATTGGAGAGCGCCGGCTGCGTAATGCCCAGCCGATTGGCGGCGCGGGTGACGCTGCGCTCTTCCATCAGCGTGATGAAGACGGGTAGCAGATTGAGGTCATATCGCATGACTTATAATGTCACATGAATATATGATATCATAGAAATAAACTTCTGGAATATGTCGTCCCGGAGCATGATCAGGCCATCCAAAAGGATGCCAACCACGGCAAACGGAGATGACAATGAGCAAGGCAAAAGTACTTCTGATCGGCTCCAACGCTACCCGCATCGAAATCCAGGGCGGCCGCACGGGAGCCACCGGCCAGTATCTCAACGAGACTGTCGTGCCGGCACTGGCAATCGTCGAGGCTGGCTACGAAATCGTTCTGGCAACGCCCGACGGCACCAAGCCCCATATCGACGAGGCCTCGGACACGCCGGATCATTTCGGCGGCGACGAGGCTGCCTACGAACGCGCCAAGACCTTCTATGCAAATGACCCTGCCATGAATGAGGTTCGCACGCTGCGTTCCATCGTTGAAGAGGGTCTCGACAATTACGCCGGTGTCTTCGTGCCGGGCGGTCAGGCGCCGGTAGTCGATCTGATGCAGGATCCGGATATGGGTGAAGTCCTGCGCCATTTCCATGAGCGCTCCAAGCCGACCGCACTTCTCTGCCACGGCCCGATAGCTGTCGCAGCCGCGATGCCGCATGCCCGCGAGTTCCGTGCCGCTCTGATTGCCGGAGTACCTGCCAAGGCCGCGGAATGGGCCAAAGACTGGCAATACGCTGGATACAGGATGACCGTCTTTTCCAACAGCGAAGAAAAGGTCGTCGAGGACTACATCCTGCACGCCAAGCTCTATTTCAACGTGGTCGACGCGCTGCAGACCGCCGGCGGCAAGGTCATCACGACAGCGACCGACTTCGAGCCGCATGTGGTTGAAGACCGTGAGCTCATAACCGGCCAGAATCCGCGCTCGGACCGTGCGCTCGCAGGAAAATTCGTGGCAGCGCTCGAACGTTCGCTAGCCATGGCATGATCTGAAGAAATCCGTGGGGTGCGACCATTCCGTATCCCGCGGGAACCCGATCTGAGGAAGGAAAAGCAATCATGTCCAATCCCATAAAGATCGTGGCGATCCTGACCGCCCGACCGGGCAAGACCGATGAATTGAAGGCGCTTCTCGCCGGCATGATCGGCCCCAGCAGGGCAGAACCCGGTAATATGCGCTGGGATATCTGGCAAGATCAGGCCAATGCTGACATCTTGATCTTGGATGAGCTTTACGCGGACAACGCCGCCGTGGCCGCCCATCGCGAGACGCCGCATTTCCGGGATTATTTCGCTGTCATCAATGACCTCGCCGAACGCAGGGCGCTGGTGCTCGATCCCGTACAGATTGCCTGACAGGTCGATGAACGTTCACAACTATCTCGAGGACTAGACAATGGCACTCAAAGACATTCTCCCGGGCAAGCTCGGCTTCGGCGCCGCTCCGCTTGGCAACATGTTCCGTGATATTCCGGAGCAGGAAGCACTGGCAACCGTGGAAGCCGCCTGGAACGATGGTATCCGCTATTTCGACAACGCGCCCTTCTATGGCGCAGGACTTGCCGAGCTCCGCATGGGCGAGGCGCTCGTTGGTAAGCCCAGGGATCAATATGCGATCAGCACCAAGGTTGGGCGTGTGATCCTTGATGAGATCGAAGACGTCAGCACCCGCGATCTCGGCGAGAAGGGCGAAGTCTTCAAATACGGCCGCCCCAACAAGATCGTCAACGATTACTCGGAAGATGCGACCCTGCGCTCGATCGAGGACAGCCTGAAACGCTTGAAGACCGACCATATCGAAATCGCCTGGGTCCACGATGTGGCACAGGATTTTTACGGTGACGAGTGGCTGGCTATCTTCGAAAGCGCACGCAAGGGCGCCTTCAAGGCACTGGATCGTCTGCGCGACGAAGGGGTCATCAAGGCCTGGGGTCTTGGCGTCAATCGCGTGGAACCGATCGAACTGCTGCTGGCCCTGCAAGAACCGCGGCCGGATGGTTTTCTGCTGGCCGGCCGCTACACGCTGCTTGATCATGAGCGGGCGTTGCAGCGCGTGATGCCGATGGTTGCCGAACGTGGTCTCGGCATCGTCGTCGGCGGCCCCTACAGTTCCGGCGCTTTGGTCGGCGGTCCGAACTTCGAATATGCGCCCGCCACACCGGCGATCCTCGACAAGGTCGCGCGTATCAAGTCAATCGCCGATCGTTACGGCATCAGCATGAAAGCGGCGGGGCTGCAATTCTCGCTCGCCAATCCTGCAGTCGCCGCCGTCATCCCCGGCGCAAGCAAACCGAACCGCATAGCGGAGGATCGGGCCGCACTCGACGAGGTGGTCCCAGGTGATTTCTGGCGAGAGCTTCGCAAGGCGGATCTCGTAAACGCCGAAGCTCCGCTTCCCGTATGATCACATTGATCGGCGCGGTTCATCTTAGCATGGTGAACCGTGTCGCATCCGTCTTGGGATCATCCTAAAACCTCTTCTGAATAAGGCTCCGCAGGATTATGATCAATCAAACCTGAGGGCGAGCCGATGAAGAGATTTTCTCAATCTATGAGCGACTACGAGGCGTGGCTGGCACACGAGCTGCAGGGCGAGCTCGTACAGGAGGGTATCGACGAGAAACACCGGAAGATGCGCGAGGAGGCATTCTCCTTCTTGCGCGCTACCTACTGGCGCTGGGCGGAGATCATCTACGACGTCAGGCCGGAGCTTGCGGACATGCCGCAAGTGCTGTCGATCGGCGATACGCATCTGGAGAACTTCGGCACCTGGCGGGATATCGAGGGGCGGCTAGTGTGGGGCGCCAATGATTTCGACGATGCAGCGATCATGCCCTACGGGCTGGATCTCGTGCGGCTGGTGGCAAGCGCCATTCTCGCTCAGCCGGACGCCGGGGTTTCCGGCAGGGCGATCGCCGAGCTCATTCTCGCCGGATATGTGCGCGGCCTTGAACATGCGAATCCCATCATCCTGGAGCGCGATCATCCCTGGCTGCGCGACAAGCTGCTGCTTTCGGAAGATGAGCGGAAGGAGTTCTGGGAGAAATGGGACAAGCGTAAACCCGATGAAAAGCCGGCCCCCGGCCGCTTCGTTGATGCGCTGAGGAATGCCCTGCCGAGGGGCGCGGGAAGTTTTACGCCCTTGCCCGTGAAGAAGAAGGGAACGGGCAGCCTCGGGCGGCCACGTTTCGTCGCCTATGTGAAGGAGTGGCGCGGTGGGGCCGTGCTGCGTGAAGCCAAGGCGCTTGTGCCCTCGGCCTGGTCGCTGGCAAGATCAGGAGATCGCGTCATCAGAACCGGTGTCATCGCCGCCGGGCGGATGCGCAGCCCAGATCCTCATTTCGCGGTGTCGGGCCGTATTCTCGTTCGCCGGCTTTCTCCGAACAGCCGCAAGATCGAGATCGAGAACGATGCGAAGACGCTCCTGGACGGCGCCATGCTGGAACTGATGGGCTTCGAGATCGCCAACTGCCATTTAGATGACGCGGCAAGTGTTGCGGCAATTCGCAATGACCTGCGCTCCCGTGACGAGGATTGGCTCTACGAGGCGGCGCGGGCAGCCGCCGAATTCACTGAAAAGGAATGGAAAGACTACCGCACCAGCGCCGGCTGAGCGATCCGCACGATATGCTGATCCCAGGCGACATCGTTATGAGCCGACAGGAAATCGCCATCATAGGAGGAAACGGCAAAGCCGCCGGGAGCAGGCGCAATGCCTGCGGCATCGCGAACGCTGTCCTCACGCAGCACCTTGCCCGTTTTCGCATCGATGGTGACGGACGCGCCGCCGATCGGCGAGGTGACGCCGACCAGACCTTCCTTTCGGTTGACTGCGATCGCTCCGACATAATTGGCAAGTCGTCGCGTCGTCTCCGCGGGCAAGTCGATGAAAACAAGATCTTCGCCCTTGGCGAAATGGCCGACGAGCGGCGGCAGGTCCTTGCGGTGGCCTTCATATTGGCAGGCGAACCAGATGCGGCCACCGGCATCAACATCGACATGGCGTGTCGAGACGGACGACCATTGCGGCGGCAGCGTATGTTTTTCGATCAGCGCGCCGGTCGCCGCATCGATGAGCGCCAGCGAAGGCTGCATATTGCCGAGATTGAGCTTGGTGCGGCCGAAATCCGGATGTGTCTCGATGCCGCCATTGGCAACAACAAGCATGCGGCCGTCATCGGAAACCGTCATGTCATGCGGGCCGACACCATAGGTCTCATATTCGCCGATACGGACAAAGCGGTTCGTCGCATCATAGAGGCCGATCATGCCCCTACCATTGTCGAAGTCGTTCTCGCTGGCATAGAGCAGCCGGCCATCCGGGGAAAAAGCGCCGTGGCCGTAGAAATGCCGGCCCTCCAGCGACGTGATGACGATAGGTTCGCCCTTGTTCCAGGGATCGAAGATCATCGCGAACGTGCCCGGCCGGCGGGCGAAGGCGACGGTGCGCCCGGTTGCGCTGCTATGGGCCATACCATGGGCGCGGGCGGGCAGCGGCACCTGATCGACGATCTCCCCGCGCTCGGTGATCGTCGCCACGGCAAAGGAGCCGTTGGCGGCGCGGATACCGGAGGCGTACACAGCATCGGCTCGGGTGAGCGCCAGCAGCGCTTCAGGTTTCAGCGCAGCCAGAAAGCCGATACCGGCGGCCTTGATGAAGCCACGACGGTCGATGGCGGCGCTGCGCCACATCGGCTCAGTCTCCGTCCGAGAAGGAGAAGCCGGCCGAAAGGCCGATTGCCGCTCCATACTGATCGCTGATCGTGGTGATGAGATCGCGGCTTTCGGTCAGCAGCGTATCGAGCTTGGCCTTCTCCGCATCGCTGACCGCGACTTCGATATCCGGGTTCAGCTTCGAGACGCTGTCGATGATCGTCTTCAGCTTGGTGTCGATTGAATCGGCAACCGCCTTCTTCTCCGGCGGCAGCAGTTCGGCCATGCCGGCCTTCTGCCAGAGCGTACGGATACCCTCGAGATTGGCGGCCATCGATTTCCAAGTGTTCTTCGAACGCCAGTAGATCGCCATGCGCGGGCGAGCGGGCGAATCCTTGCCCTTGTAGAACTGCTCCAGCCGCTGGTCGCGGACATTCTCGGCGCCGTGGACAAGGATGCCGAGCAGCGCGGTGACGGCTTCCTTGTTGTCCATGAAATCGTCGCTCTGCGGGCCGGGATGTTTCCAGCTCGCCTGCACACCGTCAGGCTTCTCCCAGGCGGCGACCACCTCGCCAGCCTCGCGCTGGATATTACCGGCGACGGCCTGGCCGTAGAGGCAGCGGAAGCCGCCCTTCTGCTTGATGAGGTCGTCGGAGCCGTTGCCATATAGCACATATTCGAGTGCGGTCAGGCCCTGCAGCGCCACACTCTTGCCGGCAATGGCATCGACGGTCGCGTCCTTCGGATCGGCCTTGGCGATCAGCGCCTGAACCTGCTTGAGGCCGACGCCCTTGCGATCGGGATAGAAGAGGATGTGTTCGAAGAGATTGTCTTGGATGACCGGGCCGGTCTGCACGATCTCGATCGTCGACCAGTAACGGATCACATCGTCGAATGCTGACTTGGCGCGGTCGAGCGTCTGCTGCGTCCCGGAGGCGCAGAGATCGTTCATGGCCGTCGTCAGGCGCGCGGATGATTGCTGCATATTGCGATAGCCGGGGCGGATGACCTCGTCGACAGCGCGCTGCATGACTGAAGGCACAGCATCCTCGTTGAGGCCCGAAGCGGGTGGTGCGGCGCTCTGGGCGGCAGCCGATGTGGCAAGGCCGGTCAAAGCGAGGCAAAGCAGGGTGTGCCAGGGGCGCATCAAAGTGACTCCAGGAATGTAATCAGGGCCTCTCTATCGTCTTTTGACAGCGAGGAGAATGCGCTACGGGCTTTTTCAGCTTCGCCGCCATGCCAGAGAATTGCTTCGGTGAGATTTCTGGCGCGGCCGTCATGCAGGAAGAAGCTGTGTCCGCTGACAGTCCGGGTCAGTCCTATACCCCATAGCGGCGGCGTGCGCCATTCACGTCCACCGGCCAGTCCTACTTGCTGTCCGTCGGCCAGGCCATCGCCCATGTCGTGCAGCAGGAAATCGGAATAGGGCCAGATGAGCTGGAAGGATTGGGCCTTCTCAGTCGTATCGCGGCGGGTGACGAACTTCGGCACGTGGCAGGAAATACAGCCGGATTCGTAGAAAAGCTGCTTGCCGCGCAGGGTCCCGGCAAAACTTGCTTTGCGGCGCGCGGGCACGGCGAGGTTCTCGGAATAGAAGGTAACGAGATCGAGCACCGGGCCTGGCGCCTCCTCATTGCCGAGCCGTTTTTGCACGCCATCAGGTATGGCGAGGCACTTTGTCTCAGCCGCGGTGCAGTCGCCATCAGCGTTCGGCGCATCCGGCGTCGAGATGCCGATATCGGTGGAGAAAGCATCCGCACTCTGGTCGCGCACGGTCGCATTTTGCGCTTTCCAACCGAAACGGCCGAGTGCGATCTGGCCGGTGCGATGATCGCGCACGATCGCGGCCCTACCGGAAATGCCATCATGATCGAGATCATCAGGATCGGCATGGGCCAGAATATCTGCCTCGGGAATTGCTTCGATCAGCCCGAGGCCGATCATCGGCGGCGCGACGCGCGCCGAGATCTTTGTCGCCGGGTCGAGCGGGCCGTAGGCGAGGTCTTTGACGGAATAGGCCGGCTTGCGCAGCTTCACCGTCTCGCCGCCGGCAAGCGTGATCGTCTCTTCGGTGTAGGTGACCGCGACCTTGCCCTCGGCGGCAAGTCCTGGAACGGCGAGATCCTGAAGCTGGTGGCCGTAAACAGGATCGGGGAAATTGACGACATCGGCGTCGGCGATCGCTTTTTCTTCCTCAGATGTCTTTGCCGCACGGGCCACGCGAAGGACCATCGAGGTAGCGCTCGGACCGCCATCCGGTGGTTTGCCGCGGCCGTCATTGGCGTGACAACTCATGCAGGAGCGGGCATTGAAGAGCGGACCAAGCCCATCGGATGCCTGCGTCGAGGAGGGCGCGGAAACCCAGAGCTTGCGGAAGAGCGCATTGCCGAGCCGAAAATTCTGCTCTTCCTCGAAAGGGATATTGGCCGAGATGTGCGAGAAACTGTCTTCGGTGACAGGATCGATAGAGGTTGCCGCACCCGCCTGCATCGCCTCGTAGGGTTCGGCCTTGGTGAAATCGCCGGTCGGCCGCGTGACATCGACGACGCGCTTCAAATCCGCATCGGAAAGATCGGTACGTCCAGCCGGAAGATCGAAACTACCGGCAATAGCGACGGGAAGTCCGGCGAGCAGAGCGCAGAAAGCTGCGCTGACAAAAAGACGTCTGGCCGGGTTATGCGACATTTCAAGGGTCCGGGCCACTCCGGGTTCGGAGCGGCCCGCCTTTTTGCTTATTTGAAGACAGCGTTAGGATTATCCAGGCTGTCGGAACCTTCAAGCTCGACGGTGCCGAGGTCAAGTGCGGCAATAACGCGCTGGACCGACTTCGTCTGGTCGATGAGACCGTCGATGGCGGCCTGAACGACGGCGTTGCCTTCCTTGTTGCCCTCGCCGATCATCTGATCGTACTTCTCGACCGTCTCGCCGCGCTTGGCCATAGCGTGCATGGCATCCAGGGTCTTGTTGAGCTTGCCGGTCATCTCGGCGTCGAGAGCCTTATCCTTGGCGGCGACGAGGTCGTGCAGTGACGGGCCGGTCAGCTTGTTGCCGTCGACGCGGGTATATTCGCCCGTATAGGCAGCAGCGATGCCGATCGCGTCGTTCAGATGCGAATTGTAGGTGTTGTCCGAGAAGCAATCATGCTCCTCTTCCGGGTCGTGCAGCAGCAGGCCGAGCTTCATGCGCTCACCGGCCAGTTCGCCATAGGAGAGCGAACCCATACCCGTCAGGATGGCGACGAGGCCAGCCTTCGGATCGGCTTCGACGTGCTTCGTCGCTTCTCCGTCAGGCGCCCAGTCATCGGTCATTTCCTGCAGGTCGGAAACAAGCAGCGTGGAAGCCGACTTCAGATATTCGGCGCGACGGTCGCAATTGCCGTGCGTGCAATTCTTGAGATCATAGTCAGTAGCAGGACGCTCGCCGGCGCCTGGTCCCGTGCCATGCAGATCCTGGCCCCAGAGCAGGAATTCGATGGCGTGGTAGCCGGTCGCGACGTTGGCTTCGATACCGCCGGCCTCGGCAAGCGTACCGGAGAGGAATTCCGGCGTCAGCTTGGAGGCGTCGACATCCTTGCCGTCAATCTTGATCGTCTTGTTGGCGATGACGTTTGCGACATAGAGGGAGTTCTCGTCGCTTTCCGTACCATAGGAGGGATCGACGTAGTCGATCAGGCCTTCGTCGAGCGGCCATGCGTTGACCTTGCCTTCCCAGTCGTCGACAACAGGGTTGCCGAAGCGATAGACTTCCGTCTGCTGATAGGGAACGCGTGCCTTGATCCAGGCATCCCTGGCGGCCTTCAGCGTCGCATCATCAGGCGACTTCAGAAACGCGTCGATGGCCGCGTCGAGCGCCTTGGCTGTTGTCAGCGAATCTTCATACTTGGCATGCGCGACCTCGGCGTAATGCTTCACGACAGCGGCTGCGTCGGTTGCCGCATACGCGGGAAGGGCGAGCAGGGCGGCGGGGGCAATCGCCAGCGCAGCTGCTCGGAATGTGCGGTTGAGCTTCATAATCCTCTCCTGTGACGGATTTCCGTCTGAATCCGGCATTCGTCTCTTCGCCCAAAAGCAAACTGGTGTCAAACACTCTAGTTTGGAATGGTTTTAAGGATGGATTTCCGCGAGGAGCCTGTCTATTTGAAAAGCATTTGCTTGAAAATTCAGCAAGAGGCGCGCTATTAATTGCCCACCCTGCTTAATCCTTCATCCGATCCTCCTGAACACCTCATCCGACCGGCCTTCATGCGTCATCACATCAGGCATTTCATTCATCGCCACGAGCCGAAGGGCGCGTTCCATGCGCATCTGAAGTCCGGAATTGGTGCCGTCATCGGCATGGTTTCGGTCGGCATCCTTGCTGTTACGACAGGCATTCCGCTGCTGATTGCGCCCTTCGGCGCAACGGCGGTGCTGATCTTTGGGCAGCCGAAGAGCCCGCTCGCCCAGCCGGCAAATGTCATTGGTGGTTACGTTCTTGCTGCGGCGGTCGGCGCCGCAGCCGCTTTCTTCTTTCCGGGTCTCTGGTGGGTCGCGGCAATCGCCGTCGGTATCGCAATCGCCGGCATGCTGGCGCTGAGGGTCACGCATCCGCCGGCAGGCGCCGTGCCGCTTGTTGCTCTCGGCTCGCATCTCGGCGGATTGACGCTTTTTGCAGTCGTCCTGTTCGGCGGCGTCCTGCTGGTCGCGATCGCCGTCGTGCATCACTTCATCCCACCGCGGCATCAATATCCGCTGCGGGCGCCGTCGCCGTAAGGCTCAGCCTGTTCTTTTGAGGCGGCAGAAGAAGAAGCCGTCCGTATCCGTCGAGGCCGGCGTCAGCGTGATCGTCTTGCCGTCGGAAGAGCGTGGGCGCGTCCCATCCTTGCCGAACAGGCTGTCCCAGGCGGGCAGGGCGCTGACGATTTCGAAGTCGCTGTTGTCGGTGGCAAAGCGCCGCACCTGTTCTTCGTTCTCCTGCGGTAGCACTGAGCAGGTAACGTAGATCAGTTCGCCGCCGGGGCGCACGAAGCTGCTCGCCTGCGTCAGCGCGTCCTGCTGCTGGGCAGTGCGCTCGTCGAGGTTCTTGGCCGTCAGTCGCCATTTCGTATCCGGGCGCCGGCGCCACGTGCCTGTGCCGGTGCAGGGCGCGTCGACCAGCACCTTATCGCAGCGGTCGCGCAGGCTGGTCAGGCCTCTGATATCGTCATGGACCTGGACATTGCGTGTGCCGGCGCGCTTCAGCCGCTCGATGATCGGCGCAAGCCGCTTGCGGTCGGCATCATAGGCATGGACCTGGCCCTTGTTATGCATCGCAGCCGCCATGGCGAGCGTCTTGCCGCCGCCGCCGGCACAATAATCCAGCACCTGCTCGCCATCCCCAGGCAAAACCAGATCCGCAACGATCTGCGATCCCTCGTCCTGAACTTCAAACCAGCCTTTCTGGAATGAAAGCTCGGCCGTCACGTTGGGCAAACGTGAGGCACCCTCGCCGGCGGGAATCCGGATGCCGTAGCGTGCGATCTTCGCCTCATTGGCGCCGGCGCGTTCCAGCGCCTTGACGGCCTTTTCGCGGGTGGCCTTCAGGATATTGGCACGCAGATCAAGCGTCGGGCGTCCAGCGAGCGCCTGGGCCTCGGAAAGCCATTCGCCGCCGAAAGCCTGTTCGAAGGAGGATTGCACCCATTCTGGAATATCGCCCTGAACATGCGGGGCTGCGTCGGAAAGAGAGCGGCTCGTAAAGGCCGCGAGTGCGTCGGCCGAAAGCGGCGTCGGCGCGAACTTGTCGTCGGCAAGTTCGGCGGCCAGCGTTTCCGGCGTGAAACCCCATTGGCGGAACATGACGGCATGGGCAATGGCAACGGCGCTGTCGTCGTCCATCAGATAGGCATGGGACAGTCGCATGCGCAGCGCATCGTAGACGATGTTGCCGATCGCCGCCCTGTCGCCGGAACCGGCGAAACGGTGAGCGAGGCCCCAGTCCTTCAGCGCATCGGCGACAGGCCTTTTACGGGCATCGATATCAGCCAGAACCGAAATCGCCCCTTCGAGGCGGCCGCCCAAACGCATTCAAACTTCTCCTGTTGCCTTGGCTAGTGAACGATCCGCGCGGAAAGAGCCTCAGGAAGCCTGATGGCGGGGCAGATTGTTTACAAGTCACAACCGCGTGGTTACCCGCGATTGACGGCAAGAGCAAGCGCCGCATCCGGCGCAGGGATTTTGCGGAGGACGTAGCCTCAGCTCATGACTTCGTAGCAAACCTTCGCAGTACCTGTAGAGACCATGCCGATATTCTGGGCAGCAGCGCGTGACAGGTCGAGTACGCGACCGCGGATGAACGGACCACGATCATTGATGCGAACGACGACGCTGCGGCCGTTGTTGCGGTTGGTGACCTTCACCTTGGTGCCGAACGCCAGAGAGCGATGTGCGGCAGTATAGATGGCCGGGTTCATGCGTTCCCCGGAAGCAGTTTTGGAGCGAAGTGCGTACCACGAAGCACCGCCACATCCGTTAGCAGCAAATCCTTCCGCCGGGAGGATGAAAGAGCAGGCTGCAATGGCTGCGGTAGTGATTAGAGAACGGCAGATTTTCTTCAAAACGGATTGTCCCTCAACTATTGAACTTGCGCCTTCACAGGCGGTGGGGCTTCAATCCGGGGAAAAGTGGCGAAAAAGTGCCGATCGCGATCACGGAACGTTACAGCTTGTAACATTTGTGATTCCGGTAACATTGCGGTAGCAGAACACCGCTTTGACGAATTGTGGAAAAAACCTAATGAAATCAGCTAAAATCCGAACGATTTTTTCGGGAAGGCGGTAAACATTTGATGGCCGCCGGAAATCACAAAAAATTTTTGCTCATACCGCCATATTTGCTGCCACATTTGCGCAAATTTAGAGGCCGTTAACCATAATGCGGAGCGAAATTCGCGTCGCTAAAATAAGAAAGTAGGAAATTTCTACTCTTTTTGAATTATAGCCCTCTCACCCGAATGGGAGGGTATCGTCAGCCCCGCCACCCCTCATTTTGCCAGAGCTGGGCGAGCGACATCGGATAGTTCGGGAAGGCAAAACAGAAGCCCGTGGCCTTCAGTTTGGCATTGGAAACCCGCTTGTTCTCTCCATAAAAGGAGCGGGCCATGGGCGTCATCTCGGCCGTCTCGAAAGATTGCTCTGGCGGCGGTTCGACGCCCATCAGGCGGGCGGCTTCGACGATGACATCCTGCGGCGGGCCGGGCCGGTCGTCGGTGACATTATAGATGCCACCGAGCGCATGCTCTGACAAAAAGCGGGTGGAAGCGCCGATGTCCTCCACGCGGATGCGGTTGAAGACCTGGTCCTTCTTGATGATGCGGCGCGCCGTGCCGCGATCCAGATTAATGAAGGCGTTTCGTCCTGGTCCGTAAATGCCGGAAAGACGCAATATTGCGGCCGGTACGTCGCGGGCACGTCCGAGCGCAAGCCAGGCGTCCTCAGCGTCCAGACGTTCCTTGGAGCGGCCGGAGACCGGCACACAAGGGGTTTCCTCGGTCACCCAGGAGCCTTTGTGGTCGCCATAGACGCCGACCGTGGAGAGATAGCCGATCCATTGCAGCTTCGGCAGAAGCACCGTGCTGTCTTTGCCGAGCAATGCAAGCAGCGGATCGGCATCGCGCGGAGCGATCGACTGCACGAGATGCGTAACGCCGGCCATCGCCGCACGCAGATCGTCGCTCAGGGTTTCGCCGTCGAAGATGAAGGCTTCGATCCCGGATCTCTGCAGCTCTTCCGCTTTTTCCTCCGAACGGGTCGTCCCGGAGATGCGCATGCCGCTGTCACCAAAGGCTTTGGCGATCGCCGTACCGGAATAACCGCAGCCAAAGATCATCACATGCATCAGCTTACCCCCGCCAGTCGCCATTCGTTGAGGACTTCTTCGTCCGACTCATTTTCCCTTTGTGCGGCAAAGGCTTCGAATTCACCAGCCTCCATGAGCCGCGACAGTGCCCAAACTGCCATGCCGCGCACGACAGGCGAGGCATCGGCGGCGAGCGCACGACATCGCTCGATCAGGCTACGCTCGCCGGAATTGCCGGCAGCGATCAGCGCATTACGAATGAAGCGGTCGCGCCCGATGCGCTTGACCGGCGAACCGCTGAAGAACGTGCGGAAGGTCGGGTCGTCGAGGGTCAAAAGGAAGGCGATCGAAGGTTCCTTCAGATCCTCACGCGCCTTCAGCTTCATTTCCGACGCTTCGTTTGCGAACTTGTTCCAGGGGCATACGGCGAGGCAATCGTCGCAGCCGTAAATGCGGTTGCCGATCAGCGGCCTGAACTCGGGATCGATCGGCCCCTTATGCTCGATCGTCAGATACGAAATGCAGCGGCGCGCATCGATCTGGTAGGGCGCAGGAAAGGCAGCCGTCGGGCAGACATCGAGGCAGGCGCGGCAGGAGCCGCAATGATCGGTCTCCGAGCCATCTATATTGAGATCGGCGGTCGTGAACATCGAGCCGAGGAAAAGCCAGGAGCCATGCTCGCGGCTGACAAGATTGGTGTGTTTGCCCTGCCAGCCGAGACCGGCCGCCGCGGCCAGCGGCTTTTCCATGACGGGTGCGGTATCGACGAAGACCTTTACGTCCGCGCCAGCCTTGGCTGCGAAGCGCGTGGCGATCTCCTTCAGTCGGCCCTTCATGACGTCATGATAGTCGCGGTTGCGGGCGTAGACGGAGATTGCCGCCCTATCCTTCTTGCCGAGAATGCCGCGAGGATCCTCGTCCGGCCCGTAATTGAGGCCGAAGACGGCAACAGAGCGCACATCGCTCCAGAGCGTGCGCGGATCGCCGCGGCGCTCGCGCGTTTCCGCCATCCATTCCATTGTTCCATGCCGGCCGGCATCGATGAATTGGCCGAGTCGCTGCTTTGCGTCAGGGATCGAATCCGGACGGGTGACACGACAGAGATCGAAGCCGAGAGCGGCCGATTCCCTCTTCAGGAAGGCGGTCAAATTGTCGCGGCGCTTCCGCTCCTTAATATCTTCGGTTTTCGGTTCGGGCATCAAACGCCCTCGTCAGAAATCCAGGTCGGCGTAATGGGAAACCGGCGTCAGACCGCGCACGCGCTCGGTGAGCAGCGGACGGAAGGAGGGGCGCGATTTCAGCCGCTGGTACCAGTCCTTGGCGAGCGGCGATTCCGACCAGTCGATCTCGCCGAGATAATCGAGAATAGAGATCGAGGCTGCAGCGGCAAGATCGGCATAGCTCATCCGCTC
>UCCS01000074.1 GCA_900470965.1 Hyphomicrobiales bacterium | reverse complement strand
ATCTGTTCAAGCTGGAGGGCGGTCTGGATGCGGAGCTCTACCAGAACCAGAACGGCCGGTTGATCGGCGGCCTGACCGTCCACTACGGCACGGTTTCCGGCGATATCGGCTCGGTCTACGGCGATGGCGATATCGACACCAGAGGCTATGGAGTGGGCGCGACGCTCACATGGTACGGCGAGAACGGCACCTATGTCGACGCGCAGAGCCAGGCGACGTGGTACGACAGCGACCTGAAATCCGATCTCGTCGATGGCGCCATGGAGAACGGCAACAACGGCTTCGGCTATGCGCTCAGCCTTGAGGCCGGCCGGCGCTTCGCAGCCTTCGGATCCTGGTCGATCACGCCCCAGGCGCAACTCGTCTATTCCTCCGTCGATTTCGACAGCTTCGACGACCGGTTCGGCGCACGGGTTTCGCTTGATGACGGCGATAGTCTGGTCGGCCGGCTCGGGATGGCGCTCGACCGCGAGGAGAGCTGGCAGCGGGCCGATGGCCAGACGGCGCGGGCAAAAATCTACGGCATCGCCAATCTCTACGGCGAGTTCCTGGATGGCACGGCAGTCGATGTCTCCGGAACCGGTTTCGAAACCAGGAACGATCCGGTCTGGGCAGGCCTGACCCTCGGCAGCTCCTACATCTGGGGTGACGAACGTTTCTCGCTCTATGGCGAAGTCGCTGCAAAATCCTCGCTGAAAGACTTCGGCGACAGCTATGCCGTCAGTGGAACCGCCGGATTGCGCGTGAAGTGGTGAAGGCGGAAGCGCGCAGCGCTAAACGTAACGAGGGCTAAGCGTATCGCCCTCGCGCATGTAGTCCAGCGGCGGAGAGCTGCGCAACGGTGGCCTGATCCCGCTTCGAGACACGGGCGTAACCAATCAGCGCCATTGCTCGATATCCGTGTGTACGAAGTCGTCGCCCTTGAAGAGCAGAGGAGCCGAAAGGCTCTTGGCGAGAGCGTAGGCGGCGCAGTCCGCAAGATTGAGCCTAGCTTTCGAGTGAATGCCCTTGCCGTACCGCCCGAAAGTTTCGGAAGCTCCTCGCGCCTGATCCTCATCAAAAGGTGCGACGGCTATCTCATTGGCCGCAAGGAAAGCCCACAGCATTGCCTCACCTTCCGGCCCTCTGCGACCGCGTAAGACAATGGCGGTTTCATGTGCGTTGACGGCCGAGATCACGAGATTATCGGCCTCGCGGATCGCGCGAGCGTAAAGGGTAGCGTCGCTCTCCTTTTCGAGGATTGCGAGGATTGCCGACGAGTCGACGACGATCATGGTTGGTTGAGATCGTCAGCGATCTCTTGTGGAGAGCGCGGATCGAGCAGCGGTAGGGCCGTGATCTTTTCGCCGACAGCGAGCATTTGTTCCACGGTCATCCGGCGGCGCTTGGTCTGCGGCTCGTCGGAGACGCCGAGCGCCTTAGCCTCGCGTTCGAGCGCGGCGCGGATCAGGTCTTCGGGCTTGCGGCCGATGCGGGCCGCAAGCCTGCGGGCGAGCTGTTCCGTATCGTGGGTAAGGTGCAGCATGATCTTTCTCTAAAAACTCGACGTTAAGTATCATATTCTGAGAGATGTAAACAAGCGACAGTATTGAGAGATCGGGTTCAACACCGGCTGCGCGCTGCATGCGCCGATGGGATTTATTCGCAGCACTCGCGGAAGCTGAGGACGCGATATGGTTATCGAGCCCGCGCGAGCCGCCGCCGGTTACCCTCCTAACTCGGCCTTACCCTGCAGAAACGCCCCGCCCCGAAAACCTCGGCAAGCACCCGTGTCCCGATATCCGCCTCCTCCTCGGAAAGCCCGGAAAAGCCAAGCAGCAATCGCGACCGATCCGTCGAAACCACATTCATCCGCGAGAGCGGCATCACTACGACACCCTTCTTCAGCGCGGCAGCGGAAACAGCCGTGTCATCATCCCAACTGCCGGTACTCCGAACCGTGAGATTGATCCCCTGATCCGGCAGCAGCACCGCCACATGCTCCGCCAACCGCTCCACCAAAAACCCGGCCAGCATATCGCGCGAGGCCCGCAGCCGCTCCCTCAGTCGTCGCAGATGCGCCGGAAAATAGCCCTCCTCCAGAAAATCGGCGATCACCCGCTGCTGGAAGCTCGGCGGGCAGCGGTCGACGGCGGGGCGCACGGCGCGGAAGGCGGGCACGAGGTCGGCAGGGACGACGAGGTAGCCGATGCGCAGGCTCGGCAGCAGTGCCTTGCTGAACGTACCGGTGTAGAGAACGCGGCCCGCCTTATCGAGGCCGTGCAGCGAGGCGATCGGGTGGCCCTGGTAGCGGAATTCGCTGTCGTAATCATCCTCGATGATCCAGCAGTCGTTCTCTTCTGCATAAGAGAGCAGCCCGAGACGGCGCGAGAGCGAGAGAACGGAACCGACCGGATATTGGTTCGAGGGCGTCACATAGAAGGCGGCAGGCGGAGGCAGCGTGCCGTCGAGCAGCCGCGCGATGTCGACGCCATCAGCGTCGACGGGCAGTCCGACGACATCGATGCCATTCAGCGCCAGGCATTGCCGGGCCGGCGGATAGCACGGGTCTTCGACGACGGCCGTATCGCCCGGCGTCATCAACACGCGGAAGGCAAGGTCGAGCGCCTGCTGGGTTCCCGCCGTGATGAAGATCTGGTCGGGGCTGCAGCGCACGCCGCGCGAGACGGCGAGATGCGCGCTGATCGCGGTCCTCAGCGCCCTTTCTCCCTGGATATCGCCATAGCCTTCGAAGGCATAGTTCATATGCCTGACGGCAATGCGGTTCAGAAGCCGAGCCGTGCGCTCGTCATGGGCGATGCGGCCGGTGACGAATGGCAGCGCCTTCTGCGGTTCGAGGCTTGGCCCGCGCGTGAGGATAGCAGTGGCGGCGGCCGAGACGCCACGGCGGATCGCCTGCGCGCTGCCTGTACCCGATGGATCGATGCGCGCCGCACCCTCGGGAATGGACGAGGCGATATAGGTGCCGGAGCCATGGCGGGCGACCGCAAAGCCCTCTGACATCAGGATCTCATAGGCCTCGGCAATGACGCCGCGCGAGATCGCCCATTCCGTCGAGGCGAGCCGCGTCGAGGGCAGCCGCTGCCCGCCGGTCAACCGCCCTTCGGCGACGGCGTTGCGCAGCGAGAGATAGAGCTGGCGCGGCAAAGGCGCTGATGACGACGGATCGATCGTGGGGCGGAAAGAAGCCGATGGCCCTTCGCGTCTTCTCGTCAGCGTCATCAAAGCTCCCCAATGGCTGGTTCAAGTGGCCCACGCGCGACAAGCAAAGTGGATCTTCAAAGATACACTAAACTGCATTTAGATTGAGCCACTTTCAAGCGGATTCGCAATCGCAGTGCCTGACGGAGACGACATGAACCAACTGAGCCTCGACGTGCCCTATTTCAGCCAGTGGGAAACGCCCGAGATGACCTTGCCGGTGCTGGCCGAAGGTGCTGCCGCCCTGCACCGCGATGTCAGGTGGAAGAATTCCGGCGCCGAGACGATTGAGGAATATGCGCGCTGGGCGGTGAATGTCTGCGGCATGGCCTGCCTGAAGATGATCCTGGCGGCCCGCGGCGAGGCGCATCCGATCCTGTCGCTCGCAAGGGCCTGCACCAGCTATGGCGGCTATGTGGTCAACGAGGCGGACGCCTCGATCAAGGGGCTGATCTATGCGCCCTTCGTGACCTTCGTGCGCGAGCGTTTCGGGCTTTCGGCAGATGTGCGCACCGAGCTCCCGACGCAAACCATCCCCGAAATCCTCGCGACCCATCGCTTCTTCATCGCCTCGGTCAGCAGCTCCATCCGCTGGCCGGAGCGCGAGCCACCCGGCAAGGGCGGGCATCTTGTACTGGTGACGGCCGCCAACGAGGATAGCGTGCGCTTCCACAACCCTTCCGGTCACGAGCGCGCCACCCAGGCCGATGTCACCCTGCCGCTTGCCACTTTCGACCGCTTCTTCGCCAACAGAGGCATTGCGGTCAGCTTCTAGGTTTTGTTTTCAGGAGAATTTCGATGAGCCCTTCCCAGACCAGGCTGCGCATCGCCGTGCTTTTCGGCGGCCGTTCCAGCGAGCACGACGTCTCCGTCATGTCGGCAACCAATGTGATGCGCGCGCTCGACCCGGAAAGATACGACGCCCTGCCCGTCTTCGTCACCAAGGACGGGCGCTGGCTGCAAAGCCGCTTCGCCGATGGCGAACTCGACAAGCCCTCCTCCGGCACCGAGCTTTGCCTCGTGCCCGGCGGGCGTGGACGGTTGCTGGCGATCGCGCCCGATGGAAAGGCGGCCGAAGCCGGCAGGATCGATATCGTCTTTCCGGTGCTGCATGGCCTGCATGGGGAAGACGGCGCGGTCCAGGGCCTCTGCCAGGTGGCGCGCGTACCGCTTGCCGGCTGCGGCGTTCTGGGCTCGGCAACAGCGCTCGACAAGGATATCGCCAAGCAGCTGCTGAAGGCCGCTGGCCTGCCCGTTGCCCGCTCGGTGACGCTCGATCAGGCCGCACCGCCCGCGCTTGAGGCGCTCGAAGGCGCGCTCGGCCTGCCGCTCTTCATCAAGCCGGCCCGCCAGGGCTCCTCGGTCGGCGTGCGAAAAGTCTCGGGCAGCCAGGAATTCGCGCCCGCCCTTGCCGAAGCCTTCAGCCACGACCGCAAGCTCATCGCCGAGGAATTCATTGCCGGGCGCGAGATCGAATGCAGCGTGCTGGAAGACACAAAAGGCGGCCTCTTCGTCTCCCGCCCCGGCGAAATCGCACCCGCCGAAAGCCACGGCTTCTACAGCTACACCGCCAAATATCTCGATGAAAATGNNCGCAGCCCTGAAAGTGCCCGCCGAGCTTCCCGCCGATGTCGAAGCCAGGATCCGCGACATGGCCGCCCGCGCCTTCCGCGCACTCGGCTGCGACGGCATGGCCCGCGTCGATTTCTTCGTGATGGAAGACATGCGCTTCGTCGTCAACGAGGTGAACACCATTCCGGGCTTTACCGATATCAGCATGTATTCCAAGGCGATGGCCGCAAGCGGTGTGGCCTATGCGGAGGTCATCGACCGGCTGGTGGAGCACGGGTTGGCCAGAGGGGCGTGAATGAGAAAACGCCTTCCGGGTTATCGAATTTCGAATGTTTCGAATAATTCACTTGTTTCGTTTAATGCGCCAGACTATTTTGATTTGTTCTGATGATGACGAAGGATCGGAAACATGAGTGCGATTAGAAAAGATGCCTTTGCCGAGCGACTTCCTGATGATGTTGAAATCAAAAATGCTGAGCAATTGCGGACGATTATCGCCTCTCAGTTGAAGTCTGACGAGGGAGCACGGCTGTCATTGGCACAGCCGACGGGAGAGATTGAAACAATCGCGCTGTCACCAGCTCTTGCTGCTTCCTTTATGGAAGTTCTACGGCTTGTTTCAACCGGACGCGGCTTTCGCATGATCCCCGTCGATGCAGAGCTTACCACGCAGGAGGCTGCTGATTGTTTGAACGTCTCCCGCCCATACCTCATCAAGCTTCTGGAAACTGGCAAGATTCCCCATATCAAGACCGGACGTCATCGCAAGGTCAGAGCGTCAGAGTTGTTCGCATACAAGCACAAGCGTGACGAAACCCGTTCAGCAGCGTTGAATGACTTGGCTGTTCTGGATGCAGACCTGCTGTGAGTCATTTTGCAGACAGGTTTACGGTGCTGATTGATGCCTGCTGTTTAGCAGGCGCACTGCGCAGAAATATGCTTCTAAGCCTCGCGGAGGCGGGCTTCTATCGCGCGAGGTGGTCCGCCAGAATTATGGACGAGACCTCACGCGCCATAGAAGAGATAACCGAAGGCAAGGCCGATCCAAAAAAACAAATCGAGGCGATGAACCGGGCTTTCCCGGAAGCAACGGTCGAGGGGTTCGAACACCTTGAAAAGGCAATAATAGAAGGCGACCTCCGGGACCGCAACGACGCTCATGTACTTGCAGCCGCGATCAGAAGTGGCGCAAGTGTTATCGTTACGGACAACTTGCAGGATTTTCGGGACAGGCTTTTGAAGCCCTACGGATTAGACGCAAAAAGCGCCGATGATTTTATCGCAAACTGCATTGATCTGGACAAAACTCAAGCTATGGCGTCGTTGAATAAAATGCGATTGCGCTTCCAGCGACCCGAATACACTTGGGATGCGTTATGTCAAAAAATTGAGGCGCAAGGCCTTAGTCAATCTGCTTCGATGATGCAGGAATTTTCTGATCTGTTTAAATAAATGATCCTGGCTGCAATAGCAGTTGGTGGAGACAAGCGAGCGAAGCTGCGCACCGTTTTCGGAGCAACCGGCAACAGGCGTTTGCAGACTACCGCGCACAAAGCTGCCGATTGCCTGAACGTCTCCCGACTTTTGCTCCTGATCTAGCCGGCTGCCGCGGCTCTGCGACCAGCGGAAACCGGCGCTTCATCGGCCGGACAGTGCGGATCCAGTTCCGGAAGTTTCTGCTGTTCCTCGCGATATCGGTCCCCCCAGTCCCTGAGGCTGCCGAGGATCGGCACCAGCGAGCGCGCAAGCGGCGTCGCCTCGTACTCGACGCGCGGCGGGACCTCCGGAAAGACGTGGCGCGTTATCAGGCCATCAGCCTCCAGCTCCCGCAGCTGGAGCGTCAAAACCCGGTGGGTCGCGTCCGGCATGAGACGGTTCAGTTCCATGAAACGCTTCCTGCCCATCAGAAGGTTGACCAGGATCGTCGGCTTCCAGATTCCGCCGATGACGGAGACGGTGAGTTCGACGGAACATCCGCTCTTGGGCTGGAGTCGCTTAGGTCGCATCGACGGTGTCCTCTTCGATCCTCACGCACATAATTGATAGTATAGGCTGTAATTGTGCGTTCTTTCAATGACTTCCGAGTGCACATACAACAGCGAAATCATTTCAAGAAGGAACGATTTCGTGTCTTTTCAAGCAATCCTCGCAAGGCAATCGGCAGACGGCGTAACGGCAACCGTCGAGACGGTTGAGGACGATATCCTGATGGAGGGCAGCGTCACGGTCGCGATCGACTGGTCGACGGTAAACTACAAGGACGCCTTCGCTCTCGCCGGGCAGAGGATCATCCAGACCTTTCCGCTGATATCAGGCATCGACTTTTCGGGAACCGTCGAAAGCTCGCGCGACACCCGCTTCGCCCCTGGTGACAAGGTCGTCGCGACAGGTTGGGGACTGAGCCAGACGCATCATGGCGGGTTCGCGCAGAAAGCGCGCGTGCCGGCGGACTGGCTGATCAAGCTTCCGGCCTCGATCTCGACGCGGGACGCCATGGCGATCGGCACGGCCGGCTTCACCGCGATGCTGAGCGTGCTTGCCCTGGAGCATGGAGATGTGGGGCCTGAACGAGGAGAAGTCCTCGTCACGGGCGCGTCCGGCGGCGTCGGCTCCATCGCGATCGCCATTCTGTCTAGGCTCGGCTACCGCGTCGTCGCCTCCACCGGCAAGAGGAACGAGACCGATTATCTCCAGCGGCTCGGCGCCGGCAAAGTGATCGACCGGGCAATGCTTGCGCAGGAGGGTGCGCCGATCGCTGCCGAGCGGTGGGCAGGAGTGGTCGACGCCGTCGGCGGCCGGACGCTCGCAAACGTGCTTGCCCAGACGAAATACGCAGGCGTGGTGACGAACTGCGGGTTCGTGGGCGGACGCGATCTTCCGGCCAGCGTCCTCCCGTTCATCCTGCGAGGCGTTACGCTCGCCGGCATCGATTCCGTGAACGCGCCGACGGCGATCCGCCAGAAGGCATGGGCAAGGCTTGCGACGGATCTCGACCTCGACAAGCTTGCATCCACGATCACGCAGGTCGGTCTCTCCGATGTGCCGAGGATTGCGGCAGAAATGCTGGAAGGCCGTGTCCGCGGCCGCACGCTGGTCGACGTGAACAGCTGAGCGGTTCCGCGATCCCCTCAACCGCCGAGCCGCTCCGGGTCGGCCCCCACAATTCGCGCAGCATGGCGGATGGCTCCCCTGGAACCGGACGGCGATGACGCGCGCCCCGATACTTGAAAACCTCCCCCGAAAGGAACTGACATGACCGATTCACTGCAGACTGCGCCCACGCAGTATCTCGAAGCGGATGGAATCCGCTTCGCTTACCGCCGCCTCGGCCCTGATGCAGGCACGCCGCTGATCCTTCTGCAGCACTTCACCGGCACGATGGATTCCTGGGATCCTGCAGTGATCGATGCGCTGGCGGCGGAGCACACCGTCATCGTCTTCGACAATGCGGGCGTCGGCAGATCGTCGGGCGCCACGCCTGACAATGTCGAGCAACAGACGGCGGACGCGGAATCCTTCATAGCCGCGCTCGGCTTCGACGAGGTCGATCTGCTCGGCTTCTCCCTCGGTGGCTTCCTCGCCCAGTTGATGGCCGTCCGGCCGAAGGTCAAGGTTCGCAGGATCATCCTGGCCGGCACCGCGCCGAAAGGTGGCGAGGAACATCTGCTGCAGGTGGTCGGGGAGGCTTTCGCAAAAGATGCGCGGGACGTAAGGCTTCCGCTGTTCTTCACCCCGTCGGCACAAAGCCAGCGAGCCGGCGAGGCCTTCGTCGACCGCGCCCTCGCCCGGCAGCAGGACCGCGATCCCGATAGCGCAGACTCCGTCAGCGATCCGCAAGCCGCATCGATCATCGCATGGTGCTCTGAGCGCGACCCGCATCACGCCTCGCTAAAGGCGATCGGGCAGCCGACGCTCATCGTCCACGGCAGCGACGACACGATGTTTCCATCGGTTAACGCCTACGAGATGTTCAAGGCGATGAGCAACGCAACGCTGATCATCTACCCGGATTCCGGCCACGGCGCGCTTTTCCAGTATCCGGAAACATTCGTCTCGCACGTCAAGACCTTCCTCCACGCCTGAGCGTCATCTTTTTTAAGGAGTACCAAAATGAATGCATTGTCGCAGAAGATCATCGACGCCCACGGCGGTCTCGAGATCTGGAACAGGTTCTCTTCTCTGACGGCCCACCTCAGGCAGGGCGGCGCGCTCTGGGGGTTGAAGGGTCATGCCGGGAAGCTCGACGAGACTGATGTCACGGTTGGCCTGCGGGAAGAATGGGCATCGCACGCTCCGTTCGGCCCCGAGGGCAAGGTCAGCCGCTTCGAGCCCGGCAGGGTCGTTCTCAGGGATTCCGCCGGCAGCGATCTCGACACGCTTTCCGACCCGCGCAGCTCCTTTGCGGGCCATGCACTCGAAACGCCGTGGACGGAGCTTCAGCTCGCCTATTTTGCCGGCATTGCCATGTGGACCTACCTCAACATGCCTTTCCTTCTTGCTCAACCGGGCATCGAAAGCGAAAAGATTGCGGACTGGCATGAGAATGGCGAAACGTGGCAGCGTCTCAGGGTGACCTTCCCCAAGAGCATCGCGACCCATAGCACGGTGCAGACCCTCTATGTCGACGAAGCCGGGCTTCTCAAGCGCCATGACTACGACGTCGAGATCGCCGGCAACACGCCGGGCGCCCACTATATCGGCGGTTACGTCAATGTTCAGGGCCTGATGTTCCCGACCGAACGCCGGATCTATCCGCGCCTGCCGGATGGTTCCAGCCTGTCCGAACCGCTGGTCGTCTCCATCGACCTCTCGGATATAAGTCTGGCCTGACACGTCATGCGACATCCAAGACTCGATCTGGCGGCCGCACGCAGGATGATTGCGGCCGCGGAAACGCGTGCCGGGGAGACCGGCGTCAGGGCGACCATCGCCATCCTCGACGGCGGGGGCGATCTCCTCGCCATGATCAGGATGGACGGCGCATGGCCTGGCGGGTTCGACCTCGCCCTCGGAAAGGCCACGACCGCCCGATCCTTCCACGCGCCCTCCTCCGCATTCGTTCCGCTGATCCAGCCCGGCCAGCCCCTGTTTTCGGTAAGCAGCGTGGGAGGCGGACGATACGTGATCCTCGGCGGCGGGTTTCCCGTCGAGTTCGACGGCAATGTCATCGGCGCCATCGGCGTGAGCGG
The DNA here is from genome assembly GCA_900470965.1 of Hyphomicrobiales bacterium. Taxonomy (GTDB): domain Bacteria; phylum Pseudomonadota; class Alphaproteobacteria; order Rhizobiales; family Rhizobiaceae; genus Rhizobium. The sequence goes on along the minus strand of UCCS01000074.1, from coordinate 47,850 downwards.
CGGCTCGGTCGAACAGGACATCGCAATCGCCGAGGCGGCGCTTGCCGCCTTCAATCTCAACAAGTGACTGGAGTACATAATGACTGATCTCGTCAATCTGGCGATAGAAGCGCATGGCGGCCTGAACCGCTTCAACCAGTTCTCCTTCCTGACGGCCAGGCTGTATCAGGGCGGCGCGCTATGGGGCCTGAAGGGGAAGCCGACGGTCCTGGAGAACTGCAACGTCAAGGTGGACCTCAAGCGCGAGCGGGTCTCGCACTGGCCTTTCGCCCCCACGCAGCACCGGTCTGCATTCACGCCTGATCGTGTGGCGATTGAAACGGCTGATGGAACCGTCGTCGAAGAACTGATCAACCCACGGCAGTCTTTTGAAGGCTATCTGATGGAGACGCCGTGGAGCGATCCCCAGGTGGCCTATTTTGCTGGCTACACGATGTGGACCTACCTGACGTCGCCCTTCATCCTGAAGCGCTCAGGGGTTACATCGAGGGAGATCGAGCCGTGGCATGAGAACGGAAAGACCTGGCGGCGGCTGCATGTCACCTTTCCGGACGAAATCGCGACCCACAGTGCCGAGCAGATCTTCTATTTCGACGACGCCGGGATTCTGGTCCGGCATGACTACGAAGTGGACATCCAGGGCAGGAATGCAGCGGCCCGGTATCTGAGCGATTACATTTCTGTCGAAGGAATTCTCCTGCCCGGGAAGATGCGCATCTTTCCGCGTGGAAGCGACGACATCGCGCTGACCGAACCGTTGATCGTCTCCGTCGACCTGTCCGACTTCCGTTTCGAGTAACAAAAATTCCGCAGCGCGTGTTCGCGCGCGCTGCGCGCTTGAGGCTGCAAATTTCAAGGCAAGCGTCGAGCATGGCCTTCAGTTGCGGCGCATCGACCTTCTCGATGTCTCCCCGCAAATGGTCCATGATGTCGTGAAGCGCGTCTGTATCTTCTGAGTATGGCGGCGCGGATCATGATCGACTGCACTGACGAGAGATATTCTCCCATGGGTCGATGTTTCGATGAACCGACGATCCGCTTGGCGGTTGCAGGCCAAACTCCTGCCGAACTCTTTGCTGCCGCTGCCACCACCCTACTTTGTCCGAAGGAGGAATTGATATGGCTACCGTCAGCGTTCGTTATATCGTCGACGACGTCGATGCAGCGATTGCATTCTATACGCAGTCGCTCGGCTTCGCGCTCACCATGCATCCGGCTCCGAGCTTCGCCATGCTCACCAGAGGCGATCTTCGCCTGCTCGTGAACGGCACGACGGGGCCAGGCGGCGCCTCCCAGCCGATGCCGGATGGTCGCCGGCCCGAACCCGGCGGATGGAACCGCATCCAGATAGAGGTCGAAAATATCGAAGACGAGGTCCAACGCCTGAAGACATCAGGCGCCAGATTTCGCAACGATATCGTCACCGGGTTTGGCGGCAAGCAGGTCCTCGTCGACGACCCCTCGGGCAATGCCATCGAATTGTTCGAGCCGCCGAAAAAGTAGCTGCGCAGCGGCGGCCCTGAAATTTATTGGGCGTCGGTCTTCAGGCCGGACTGCACTGTCTCAGCCTTCGCCGCGCCGTCCGCGAGATCGGCGACGTCAGGGTCCTCCTGCGCCGAGAGCAACGAGAAGCTCGTCCAGTTGCTCGAACTGCTCGGGCATCCCGCCCTCCGCCCCGGAATTGGCGTCGAACGCTTCCTTCGAGGGATAGAGTTCGTGCAGCACCAGCAGTGTCTTGCCGCCTTTTTCCTCGAAGGTCACCGTGGTGATGGCAGCGTCATCACTTTCCTCATTCGTCCACACCAGGCGAGCGTTCGGTATCACTTCGAGATACTTGCCGAAGAATTCCATGGCGCTCGAGGCATCGTGGCCAAACGCAACACGGTAGCCACCTCCGACGCGGACATCCATATCGCAGGAAAGCATGGGCACGCCCATCGACTTCGGCGCCCACCACCGCATGAACAGCTCGGGCGTGGTCCACGCCGCAAACACGATATGTGCCGGGCCGTTGAAGGTTCGTGTAACGACGAGCTCACGCTCGGACGTCCGTTCCACCGTCGTGGGGTTCTTCATGGGGGTAGGCTTACTCTCCATCGTCCTTTTCCTTCCGTTTCAGTTCCTCGATAACCTTGTCCAATTCGTCGAAGCGTGCGTCCCAGAGCTGGCGGTAACTCTCGATCCATGCCGCCTCTTCCTCCAGCCGGCGCAAGCCGAGCTTGCAGGTCCTCACGCGCCCGACCTTCTGCGTGGTGACGAGCCCCGCCTGTTCCAGCACGCCGACATGCTTCTTCATGCCCGTCAGCGTCATCTGGAACTTCTCGGCAAGGTCCGTGATCGACGCGTCGGCACGTCCGAGCTGCTCCAGAACGCCGCGTCGTGTGGCGTCCGAGAGCGCGGCAAACGAGGCATCGAGGCGGGCTTTCGAATACTGAACCATTTGGTTCAGTGTATGGCGCAGGGACGATCGGCGCGCAAGGGGACCGGGCGCTGTGTTAGCGATCTTGCCTGACCGAGCCCCTCCGCGTTTCGCCAATTATGGTTGCCCCTGATCTCATATGGGAACAATATACCCCCCGCGATGCGAGATCGCCCCTCGGCCGAAGCCGACCGTGGCGACGACAGTCGATGTGTTTCACTTAATCCAAGCATGGAATTTCTCGCGGCTGTGTCGGCTTTCGCGATCGTAACCTGGAACTCCGGCCCAAGAGGGTCGCGGGAGGAGAACCCGTTATGAAAATCGTACTTATCGGAGGCACCGGCCTCATCGGATCGAAGACCGCAGCGCGTCTGCGCGACAAGGGCCACGAGGTGCTGGCCGCATCCCCGAAAACCGGGGTCAACACCATCACCGGGGAAGGACTGGCGAGCGCGCTCGCCNNATGGTGTTTCACGCCGGCGCCGACGTGGTCGTCGATCTCGCAAACGCGCCGTCCTGGGAAGACCAGGCAGTCCTGGACTTCTTCGAGACATCGGGCCGCAATCTGCTCGCCGCAGAACGCGACGCCGGCGTGAAACACCATATCGCCTTGTCGATCGTCGGATCGGAACGGCTGCCGGAGAACGGCTATTTCAGGGCCAAGCTGGCCCAGGAGAGGCTCATCAAGGGATCGCCGATCCCGTACACGATCATTCATTCCACCCAGTTCATGGAATTCCTGAAGGGCATCGCCGATGAGGCGACCGTCGGCACTGTGGCCAGGCTCTCGCCTGCAGCCTTCCAACCCATAGCCTCGGACGATGTTGCCGACATCGTGGCGGATGTTGCCCTTGCACGGCCGGTCAACGGGATGATCGAAATTGCAGGTCCGGAACGCTTCGGCATGAATGAGATCATCGGCCGTTATCTGAAGGCGATCCATGATCCGCGGACAGTCGAGGCGGATGTTCACGCGCGCTATTTCGGGTCTGAGCTGGATGATCGCTCGCTCGTGCCCGGCGAGGGTGCGCGGCTCGGCAAGATCGGCTTTGCAGACTGGTTTCGCCAGTCCCAGCAGTCCAGGTAGCTCGAAGCTCCCGACACGCATTTTTGCACGGCAACGAAGAGGGTTACGACGATGAATTCCGCCCTATCCGCATCGCTGGTAGCAGCCAGCATCTGCCTCTCCGGCACTTTGGCTGTCGCCGCCGAGGACACTGCAAAAGTAACATCGCTCATGAGCAAGGACCTTCCGGATTATCCGGGCAAGGAGGGTCTCATGATTTCGGTCGATTACGGGCCAGGAGGCTCCTCGCCGATTCACAAGCATGAGGCAGACGCCTTCGTCTACGTTCTCGAGGGCTCGATCGTGATGCAGGTCAAAGGAGGAAAGGAAGTGACCTTGTCTCCAGGCGAGACGTTCTACGAGGGCCCTTCCGACATTCACCTGATCAGCCGTAACGCGAGCAAGACGAAACCGGCGAAATTCATCGTCGTGCTGGTCAAGAAAAAGGGCGCTCCGGTGGTGATGCCTGTAAAATGACATCCGGCCTCCAAGCGCTGATGATGAACCGGTGCCGACATCGTCCCGGCTTTTGATCGTTGCGATGCAGGGTCGGAACGAAAACATGGAGCGGATCGATGAAAGTAACGGTCATGGGAGCGAGCGGGCGCATCGGAACGCGCCTCGTTGAAAGCCTCCGACAGGCGGGAGCCGAAGTCGTCCTGGCATCCCCCACTTTCGGAGTGAACAGCGTGACGAGGGAAGGCCTGAGGACCTCGCTCACGGGCGCGAACGCCGTCATCGACGTCACGAACGCGGCATCCTTCGGAGACAATTCCGCATTGGAATTCTTCAGGACATCCACGCGAAATCTGCTGGCCGCCTCCGCAGATGCAGGGGTCGGCCACTATCTCGCCCTGTCGATCGTCGGGACCCCTCGCCTTGTCGAGAACGACTACTTCCGCGCAAAGATGGTGCAGGAGAACCTGATCAAGGCGGCCCGGCGCCCCTATACGCTTGTCCACTCGACACAATTCTTCGAGTTCATCAGCGGCGTGATCGACATGGCGGCAGGTGATGACGGTATCCGGCTTCCTTCCGCCTCCGTGCAACCCATAGCCGCCGACGACGTCGCGGAGGTGCTCACGCAGTTGGCGTTGGAACCTCCGGCGAACGATACGGTGGAAATAGCAGGGCCGGAGCAGTTCCCCCTCGATGAAATCGCCCGCATGCTTGTCGCAGCAAACGAAGACATGCGCCCGGTAATCACCGACGAGACCGCGCGCTACTATGGCGTCGAACTGAACGACGACACATTGCTGCCGCTTCACCTCGCCCATGTCGGTCCTATCAGGTTCGAAGACTGGCTGAACCAGTCCATGGCCAGTTAAGTGTCAATCCCGGGCCGAATCTGACATCGCTTTTGTGTTTTCATGGCTGTCATGGCAATACGCATGCGAACAAGGAAACCTCGCTCTTGTCAGATCCATAGATGAAGCGCCTGCCCCGTATCCCCCAAGCCGTCTTGTTCGACATGGACGGGGTGATTTTTGACACCGAAACTCTGTATCGCGATGCGACGATAGCGGCTGCTCGACACGCCGGTTTTCAATTGCCTCAATCCGTCTATCTTGAAACAATTGGTTTACCCGCTCCCGCTGTTCGCGAACTTTTGCTGGCGCAATTCGAAAAGGACGCTCCTTTAGAGGATTTTTGGAGGCATGCTTCGGAGCTGTTTGAACAGATGGCTCAAACGGATTTGCGAACAAAGCCAGGCTTGCCGGAAATTCTCTCTCTCCTCGAAACAGAAGAGATACCTTCAGCCATTGTCACCTCGTCAAATCGGGCTCTTGTAGAGGCGCACCTCTCCGCAGCCGGCCTGCAAGGTCGCTTCAAAACCATTGTTGCGTATGGCGACTACATCGCGGGAAAACCACACCCCGCCCCGTATCTGCTGGCCGCTGAGCGGCTAGGCTTGCCCATTGGTGATTGCGTTGCACTTGAGGACTCCCGCAACGGGGTTCTTTCTGCGTCGAGTGCGGGAGCCATGACCATCATGGTGCCGGACCTCGTTCAGCCTGGTCGAGATATTTCCGGCCTGTGCGAGTGCATAGTGGCCGATCTTCATGTTGTACGGGAATTGATCTCGAACAGTTTGATTGACCTCGTCGGCTGGGCCGCAGACTCATAAGCGCGGAGCCAAAGCCGCATTGAGGCGAGCTGAACCACAGCGCGGCGCGCTGTCGGATACGCATACCTCGCCTTGCACGCAGCCCAATGCTATCGTTACTGTCATCGGAAACGGAGCAAGACAATCATGGATTTGGCAATTCCCAGCGCAACCAATCTCAGCCTGTTCGTCAGCGCCACGCTCGTGCTGCTTCTCGTACCTGGTCCCGCCGTCCTTTACATCTTCGCGCGCTCGGTCGAGCAGGGCCGTTCTGCCGGCCTCGTTTCCATCCTTGGCATCCACACGGCCACACTTGTTCATGTCGTCGCCGCCGCTGTGGGGTTGTCGGCTCTCCTGGCATCGTCTGCGCTCGCCTTCAGCGTCGTGAAATATGCCGGCGCGGCCTACCTGATTTGGCTTGGCCTCAAGAAGCTCTTCGGCCCGTCGGGCATTCCCGACGTCGAGGGAGGTTTACCGACGCGCAGCCGTATGCGCATCTTTCGTGAGGGCTTTATAGTCAACCTCCTCAATCCGAAGACAGCGCTGTTCTTTCTGGCTTTCCTGCCGCAGTTCGTTGAGATCGACCGTGGCCATGTGGCAATGCAGGTCGCTTTTCTCGGGATTCTCTACACGGCGATCGGCGTTCTGACGGATAGCTCCTATGCCCTTGCTGCCGGCACCGCCGGCACCTGGCTAAAGCGCAGTCCCGTCTATCTCAAGGCTGAACGCTGGGTTAGTGGCTTCGTCTACATCGGCCTTGGCTTGACGGCCGCTTTTGCGGGCAATCAGAAAAAATAGCCCGTCTGGCTTCCCTTGAAAGTCGCTGGCGGCGGCCAGACCGCGATGTCATCAGGTGATCAGCCTGCGTTCGTTGCTGCCGGTGGCCGTCCGTAGGCGCTTAGGATGGCCCCGATGAGACCGGGGAAACGGCTATCCACCTCCTGGCAGCGCGAATGGTTGCGCATCTCCACTCCTTGACGCTCGCCCCGGATAAGCCCGGCCTCGCGCAGCACTTTCATATGCTGCGACAGCGATGATTTGGGGATGACTCGGTCCCCGAGATTGGAAAGCGCAGTGCATGTGCCGCTGGAGCCGAGGCCTGCGATTTGCGCGAAGATCGCCACACGCTCCGGATCGGAGAGCGCATACAGGATCGCTTCCGGCTTCAAATCCTCGACGGCTGGATGAAAAAGCGGTCTCATGAATTTTATATAGGGCTACTTGAAATCGAGATCAACAGTTCCGAATTTCTGAACTATGGAACAATGCCGTCAACCCCGGCGGCAATCCAGGTCGAAAGGAATTGATATGTCTAAGCTTGCTGGAAAAGTCGCCGTCGTGACAGGGGCCTCCAAGGGGATCGGCGCTGCGATTGCCAAGGCGTTCGCCGCTGAAGGTGCAAAGGTGGTGGTGAACTACGCGTCGAGCAAGGCGGGGGCAGACGCTGTCGTCGAGACGATCACTGCCGCCGGCGGCAAGGCCGTCGCGGTACAGGGCGATGTTTCCAAGGCGGCACAGGCGCAAGGGTTGATCGACGCCGCAGTCAGGGAATACGGCCGTCTGGACGTGCTGGTCAATAATTCCGGCGTCTACGAATTCGGGGCGATCGAAGAGATCACCGAGGAACACTACCACCGCCAGTTCAACGTGAACGTTCTGGGCCTGCTGCTGACCACCCAGGCCGCTGTCAAACACATTGGCGAGGGCGGCAGCGTCATCAACATCTCGTCCGTGGTAACGAGCCTCACTCCCCCCGCCTCGGCCGTCTATACCGGCACCAAGGGAGCCGTGGACGCCATCACCGGCGTGCTCGCCAAGGAGCTCGGTCCGCGCAAGATCCGCGTCAACGCCATCCTTCCCGGCATCGTCGAGACCGAAGGCACGCACACTGCAGGCGTCATCGGTTCGGATTTCGAGCACACCGCGGTGGCACAGACCCCGCTCGGGCGCATCGGCCAGCCCAACGACATCGCCACGGTCGCGACCTTCCTCGCTTCTGATGATGCCGGTTGGCTGACTGGCGAGCGACTGGTCGCCGCCGGCGGTTTCCGCTGATTGACGATTGATGCTGCTGCGTGCTCTCTCAGGGAGCACGCACCCTGCCCCGGTTGCCGGTGCATGCGCTGGCTTGCGAGGCGGGATCAGCCCGGAAACTCTTCCCAGACTTCGGCATAGGCCTTGAAGCCGATGCGCTCGTAGGTGGCTTTGGCTTTAGGATGATCCCAGGTGTCGGTGTGGAGCCACACGCGATCAGGCCGATGAGCCCATATCGCCCTGAGGGACCAATCCAACAGATAGGGCCCGAGACGACGGCCCTGGACCTCGGGAACGAGGCCAAAATGCTTCAGCTCCACATCCCTTTCGCCCACGCCCACGAATTCGCAGAGCCCGACCGATTGTCCGTCGTGCCGCAAAATGTAGAGCGCTGTGGAACGGCTGCGCAGAAACGCCAGAAGCCCTTCCCTTGTCATCCGGAGACGCTCGTCCCATTGCAGGGGCACCCCTATGGATTGATAGAGGCTGAGATAGTCGTCCGCATCAGGACGCTCCTCCGCGATGCCAGCGGCCGCAAGCGGAGACGACAATGCACCGCCCTGCGGGGGCGCAAGCTGTTCCATATATGTGACGAGAAGACGGACCATGCGGGGACTCAACAACTGCCGATCGATAGCAGACCCGGTTCATGAAATCGACGTCTCACATGGCCTGCGGAGAAGAAGCGTAAGCGGTGTCGCAATCACATCGCTATGTACGATCGTCCATTGCAAGGATCGAATTGACCCTCCATAGTTGCGTTTAGTGCGAAGATGGATAGTGATGCTTCGACAAACTTACGATCGAAAGATTCAGCTCTCCGCTTCCTTGCCATATGAAAATGATCTGGGAGAAACGGATGACGGAAGCCGAACGCGTCGATCAACTATTCGAGGCCTGGAATAATCAAGAATCGCCCGGCTGCGCGGTTGCGGTCATACGCGATGGCGATGTTGTCTATAAGCGCGGCTTCGGCATGGCCAATCTGGCCTATGGCATCGCGATCGGGCCGTCCACTGTCTTCCATTCGGCATCCGTCTCCAAACAGTTCACGGCATTTGCAATCCTGCTGCTGTCATCAGAAGGAAAATTGTCGCTCGATGATGCCGTGCGGAAATACGTGCCCGACCTGCCTGATTTCGGCGCGCCGATCACGCTGCGACATCTGCTCCACCATACCAGCGGTATCCGCGATCATTGGGAATTGCTGGCCCTCGCAGGCTGGCGTTACTCCAAGGACTTGATCACCGACGACGACATCCTCGCCGTCGTCTCCCGCCAGCAAGATCTGAATTTCCAGCCCGGCGACGAACATCTCTATTGTAACACGGGTTATGCCTTGCTGGCACAAGTCGTGAAGGCGGTCAGCGGCCAGTCCCTGCGTGCCTTTACCTCGGCCCGGATTTTCGAACCCCTCGGCATGCGCAATACGTTCTTTCGCGACAACTACGCCGAGGTCGTCAGGAATGTCGCCGACGGTTATGTGAAGACGGAGTTCGGGGTGGAGATCTCGAACACCAATTTCAACACTGTGGGCGCGACCAGCCTGCTGACCACCGTCGAAGATCTCGCGCTTTGGGACGAAAATTTCTACCATTCGCGTGTGGGAGGTCCGGATGTCATCGCAGAGATGCTCAAACGCGGCCGGCTGAACGATGGCAGTGAAATCGGCTATGCCTCGGGCCTCGGCATCGGTAGCTATCGCGGCATAACGATCGTCGAACATACCGGCGGCGATGCCGGCTTCCGCTCCGATCTCATTCGCTTTCCCGAGCAGCATTTCTCCGTGGCGATCCTCGCCAACTTCGGGTCGATCGTACCCAGCAATCTCGTTCGACAGATCGCCGATATCTACCTCGCGGATGTGTTGCAGCCGGTACCAGATCCTGCGCCGAGCGCGTTCCCACAGCCCGACGCGGATGCATTGGAACTGCTCACCGGCTATTACGCCGAGCCGCGACTAGCCGGCCGCGTTGCCCGTCTCGCGCCGCATGAAGGGAAGTTGCTGGTAGGCTATGACATCGAGTATGGCAGCTATGCCCTTGAAGCAGTCGATGATCGTCGTTTCCGCTTCAGCGATTTCCCGAACTATGAGATCGAGTTGGAGCAACAGAAAGGTGAGCCCGCGACCGAGCTGACGTCCTATCTCGACGGCAAGCGCGGATATCAATACCGGCGATTGCCGGCATATACGCCTTCGCCAACAGAGCTTGCCGATTTGGCCGGCTCCTATCGTCCGGTCGAAAACGACATGCCCTATGAGGTTAATGTCAGGGAGGCGCGCCTGGTATTCAAATCAGTGAAGTCCCGAGAAATCACACTGACAGCCGTCGCTCCGGACCATTTTCTCGGCGATGGCGACCGTTTCACCTTCACCCGCGACGGAGACGGCCGGGTGAACGGCCTGCTGATGAACAGCGGTCGCGTCCGCCATTTCCGCTTCGACCGGCTTTGATCTGCTCGCTTGTGACACACAACGTAAGCAGCGTGCCGCTCGCACCTTGACTGAGATTTGCTGCTCGATATCGAAGGCTTTAAAAAGCTTCTGACATCAGCGACGACAGCAAGACCTGTTCTCCGGCCTTGTCATGTCGCACCGGCGTGTCGGCTACTATCCCAACCGTCCGGCAACCCGCAGCGCCAGAAGGATGGACGACACGTGAAGAGCCTGCCCGATCAAGCTGGCCTGCAGCCCATCCAGCACCTCCGCAATGGGAAGGGCATGAACGGTCAGGCCCTCCTCGCCGGCCTCGAGGCGTTGCTGATATTTTTGCTCGGCGCCGGTTGCGAGATAGGTGTGAAGACGGTTCGTGTGAGAGGCCGGGTTCGGATAAAGAGTGCTGATCAATTGCCAGTTCTGGGCAATGTAGCCGGTTTCCTCCTCCAGTTCGCGACGGGCTGCCTTTTCACTATGCGCGTCCCGCTCGTCGAGGCCGCCTCCCGGTATCTCCAGGAAGAACCTGCCTGCCGCATGCCGGTACTGGCGGACGAGCAAGAGGCGATCGTCAGTGGTGATCGCAACGATATTGATCCAGTCGGGATAGGACAGCACGTAATAGGGAGAGATCGTCACTCCACCTGACGTCAGGCAATCGTCGGCCCGCAAATTCAGCCACCGATCCTGCAGGATCGTCCTGGATTCAACCACCTTCCAGCCATCGTCCATTCGAAAATTCTCCCGTTTCGAACTCTCCGATCCCGAAGACTAGTTCAATGCGCGCCCGTCGGCCATGGCACATGCCTTGCGAAATTCATTGCAGTTTTCGAATGGCCTGTGGGAGTTTGCGTCAGCGGAAATCGGGCGCGAATCCAGATGGCGACAGCTCTCACCAGGCTTGAGAAATATTTCATCCCCTCCGGCGAGCCAGATGCCCGACTGGAAATTGTTGCGGCCAGGCCCCGGCACGAAGGACTATATCCGACCATCGTCTTCAACCATGGCTCCACAGGGCGCGGCCACAACAAGTCCTTCTATACGAGAACCGCGAGCCCGGCTGTCGTGGCGAACCATTTCGTCGAACGGGGCTGGATGATCCTCTTTCCGCAACGCCGGGGGAGAGGCAAATCAGGCGGAAATTATGGAGAGGGACTTGCTCCTGATGGTTCCGGCTATTCCTGCAATGTCGAGATCGCGATTGCGGGCTTCGAGCGGGCCGTTGAGGATGTGGATGCTGTCGTGCGCCATCTGCGCGAGCGGCCTGATGTGGAGCAGAGCCGGCTTGTCATCGCGGGCGTCTCGCGCGGCGGTATCCTGTCGATCGCCTATGCGGGCATGCGTCCGGCTATCTTCCGAGGTGCTGTCAATTTCAACGGCGGCTGGCTCGGCCGAGGTTGCGCCAACCATGAAATCGTCAACCCGGCCATCTTCGAACGCGGAGCAGCAGCCGGGATTTCGACGCTCTGGCTGCACGGCACGCATGACCAGTACTATCGGATTGAGCACTGCCGGGGAAATTTCGAAAGGTTCCGCTCGGCGGGCGGACAGGGGAAGTTCATTGCGGCGGCCGCGGGCCATGCCCTGATGTACAAGCCGGCATTGTGGTCGAACCATCTCGATCACTACCTGGATAGTCTGTAACCGCTGTTCTTAGGTCGCCAAGCAGGGATGTAGCTCCTCCCTTTGTTGACGCGCGATGTACCAAAGGCGCAAAGCGATACTCAGCGGCGATCGGGGGGGGGCCAGGCCAGGATGGCGCTGACCTTGACCCAGTGATCGAGGTGTACTCCTCGACGTAATCCTCTGCGATTTAAGGATTATGCAGAAGCGCGCAGCCCTATTGCTGCTGCTGCGCCGGCGGAGGGGTGCCGATCTTTTCCAAAACCTTCTTGGCGAGAGCCGGGTCGCTCTGTGCGGCCGTCAGAATCGACGAGTATTCCTCGACAGAGATGCCGTTAGAGGCTTCGACGGTGTCGACCATCTGCTTTTTGGCTTCATCCTGCAGCTTTTGCTTCGCAGCCTCGTCCTTCGTCGCGCCGATTTTGGCCGAATATTCCTGCCTGACCTTGTCGACCTGCTGATAGGCAACGGCAAAGGCCTCGATTTTCTGATCGCTGACAGGGGCGGCTGCACCATTGTCTCCGGTCTGCCCCTGCATCGGCGCCTGGCCCTGCGCCGGCGGCTGCTGTTGCGCCTGGGCCAGGTCCACGGCGGATGCCGGGCTGAGAGCAAGCAGGCTGAAGACCGCAGCGGTCATCGTTGCGACGGGTGTGTAACGAGTGATCATAGTCATTCCTTTTCACGTGCATGATTTGATCGGCAGCAGGACCGCCTCGGTCGATCGCTCAGCCGCTTGAGGCTGGCGAGGTCGCAACGATGGACCGTTAAGAGGGCACGGTGCGGCGGTGGCGGGGCAATTTGCTGACGATTGAGCGGCAGCTTTGTGACCATCGACATGCCGGCCCGGCGCGGATAAATCCGGTGCTAGTTGACGAGGCTGGCGTTCTTTGAGGTCTCCCGCCGGGAAGTTGCATCCGGAGGTGGATCTCAGACTTGGCTGAGCCAAGGCCTCCACCATGACATCGGATCAGCCTGCAAGCGTCAGCCAATCGCCGATCGTTGTCCCATGATGTCGTGTGGAACGCGCAGCCGGAACAGCCGGGCGCTCGGTTGCCACGGTTCTTCGGATTTCACGTGGGCTCAATCCGAATTCGTGGCTGAAAGCGCGCGTAAAATTGGCAGCGACGGCGAAACCGGCGGCCTCCGCGATCTCGGAGATTGGCCTGTTATCGGCCGGGTTGCTCAGATCCGCATAGGCCTGCAGCAGTCGCCGCTTGCGGATATAATTCAGCACTCCCCCGCTCGCTTCGAACAGCTGGTAGAGCCGCGTGCGCGAGATGCCCAGGGCGCGGCAGATGGAGTCGGGCGTCAAATTGTCTGATTGCAGGTTGAGGTGAATATAGCGGTGCGCCCGCTCCATCACTCCCATGCTGCCTTGGACTTGACCCGTATCCGACCTTATGGACGAGGCAGCACATGCAACGACCATGTCGGCGATCGTTTGTATGATCCGCGGCACCTCCCCAGCCGTCAGGTTGCCCAGCTTCGTTTCCAGACCGGCGATATAGCTGACGAGCAATTCAGCCAGGCTACCGGACAGAAGCGTATTGTTGGCACCCTGGAGAAGGCTTGCATCCACGGCCAGCAATTCATAGGGCAGGAAGACAAGCACGGCGGCGCAATCGGTCATCCGCCCGCGATAAGGATAGCTGAGAGATCTGAAAAATACCTCGCCGGCACCGGTTTCCGTAACGTGACGGCTGACCTCGGTCCAGATCCGGCCGCTGCGAAGCAGGCCGACGTTCCAATGGTCTATCGGGCTCGAACGGAGCATGGATTGATCGCGAATATAGCTATGCGCCTGTGTGTGCTGCTGGACGATGAGCACGCTGCCGAGATGCCAGCCGATCTGTTCGGCAAGAAACCCGTCGTCGGGTGATTTTCCATCCGGCAGATGGACATCCACGAGCGGCGCCATATGCGCACGCCAGGCCTGGAACTGGTCTTTCGCCGGCAGATCCCTCGTCGAGAAACGCAGGGGCACCAGCGCAGGCGCGACATCCTGAAGTCGCTCCTTCTCCATGGCCGGTTCGCGCGGCCAGCGCCGCCGCTCCAGATGGGCCGGCCATGCCTGCCCCGCAGCGGGGTCATCTCCAGATCCAGAACCCGTAGCCATCCAATCCCTCCAGCGTGCCAATCGATCCGACCGGGCCGTTGAAATTGAGAGTGAACAATCGTTTTTGCGGCAAAATCGCCGCCAGAAACCGCCCTAGCCGGGAATCGGCAAGCAGCCACCTCCATAAGTTGTTTATCATAATCCCTTTGGATCAGAAATGTACGCAACGATAATTTTCAGGACGCGCGGATAACGACAATTGCGTCCCATGGCTGTATTTAAATAAGCACGGTTAATTCCCGAATGAGAACAGAATAGACCAGAATACTTCACCTGCCAGCGCCCCATAGAGACGGAGCAATTCCAGGTGAAACGACAAGAACTCAAGAAAAAACACGAGAGTACGAGAAGGTAGTCGTGAACTACCCGGGAAATATTCGTGCGCTTTCTGCATAAGCTTCGGCCCATTGCAGAGACTCTTCGTCACACAACCTGCAGCCGCCAAAAAGAATACTTATAACCGGCTACGGAGGCTTCCTTGATCACTCAACTGGGGGAGGATTGAGGCGATCGTTAGCAAGGCCAAGTGGGACGAAGCGAGGGGTTGCGCGCAAATTCAGGCGCCATTGAGTCGATGCGTATGAGCCTGATGCTGACGCGCAACCCCATTCTATCGAACCTGGAGAATTCTGATGCGAACTGCCCTCTCATGGGCAAACGGAGGCTAAGATGATCACGACGGAAGACCAGAACCACATCGAATTGAAACAGACTTCGAACTGCAGAAGGGACGTCGAAATCGCAATGATGGGAATGCTCACCAATCTGCAGAAACACGGATGGTCAGCAGCGGAATTGGCACTGGCGCTTGCGGATGCCTCCGAAGAGCTCGTCATGCTGATCGCCAGCAAAACGGTGAGATCGAACTAGACTGTCGTGACGAATTCGTCATGTAAGACAAATCTAACGGCGAGTTTGTCGTATCGCGTTGCGATACGACGCCGCTGTTTGAGCCTGGCAACAAAGCTCTCGTCGCGCCATCGCCCCAGCTTTCGCTACGGCACCTCTATCGCGATTACTGCGAAATCAGCCCTTCATCATGAGCTCGCGCCCGATCCGTTTGGTGGGCTCGCTGCGTAAAACGATCGCAGTGTTGACCGAGCCGTAGCGGGCAACGGCATCGACGATGCTTTCCAGCTCCGCCGGCGACGGCACGATGACTTTCAGGTGAAAACAGTCTTCTCCCGTCAGCCTGAGAACCTCAATGACTTCAGGCATTTCCGAAAATTGCTTCAAGCAAGTCTTGATATATTCGTGCGTGGTGCGCAGGCGGATGATCGCCATCATTCCAAGCCCGACCGAAGCAGGGTCGATGACAGCCCTGTAGCCGCTGATGATGCCGCGTTCTTCAAGCCGCTTCAGGCGTTCCGACGCTGCCGGCTGCGAGAGGCCGACCCTTCTTCCAAGTTCGGAAACGCTGATGCGCCCGTCGCCTTGCAGGGTTTCAATCATGGCAATATCGGTTGGATCGAGCTCGGCACGACTATCGAATTTCGCCATCGACTTTGAATCCATCGGTTTGCGACGAGTTTTTCCGATGAATGCCAATTTATCCACTCTGAGTAAACGGTCATGTTGGCGCGGTAACCACGAGAGGCGAGACATGACCGAAATCATCCATCTGCCGGGTATCGGCAATTCCGGCGAGTTCCATTGGCAAAGCCGTTGGGAGAGCGCCGATCCCTCCATCCGCCGTTTCGCCCCTTCGAGCTGGGACAAGCCCGATATTTCCGACTGGATCGCGGCGCTGGAGCAGGCCGTGCGTGCCGCGCGAACGCCGCCCGTTCTCGTGGCTCATAGCCTGGCCTGCCTGCTCGTCGCACATTGGCATGAAGTTTCCGATCTGGCGATCAAAGGGGCGATGCTGGTCGCCGTGCCGGATCCGGCATCTCCGGCCTTTCCCTCAGAGGCTGTAAGCTTCGCAGAGGTACCCCGGAAGCGCTTTCGATTTCCGTCTCTCATCGTGGCAAGCACCGATGATCCCTATGGTTCGCTGCCCTATGTCGAGACACGGGCAAAGCAATGGGGAAGCGAATTGAAGGTGATCGGCGCGGCTGGCCACATCAACGGCCAAAGCGAACTCGGCGATTGGCCGGAAGGCCTGGCGCTCCTGAGAAACTTCGCAAGCCGCTTGTAGCCCGCCTCGCCTCCACCGAGGACTGACGTGATGACGCCCGCCACCAACCCACGGCAACCGTCACGGTATGAGCAATATGCTGCCGGCCGACCGCCCCGACTCCATCTCCTCATGCGCCTTCGCAACCTCCGCCAAGCCGTATTCCGCAGCGATCTCGCAGACGATGCCGCGCTCCATCGCGGCGATCGCAGCCTCTGCGGCCTCGCGGTATCGGCCGACATCGGCGCACCAGGCCATGATGCTCGGATGCGAGAGCGACTTGCCGGGCCGAAGTTCTTCCACGGCAACGGGCGGGATGGGGCCGGCGGCCTGGCCGATGGTGATGGCGGTTCCGAAGGGGCGCACGGCGCGGATGCTCTTCAACAGCATGTCGCCGCCGATACCGTCATAGGCGACATCGACGCCGTTTCCACCGGTCAGTCGCTTCACCTCGGCGACGATATCGGCCCCTCGCCCGATGATCAGGTGATCGGCGCCATAGGAGGTGGCAAGGGCCGCCTTTTCGGGCGAACTGACCGTGCCGATGACGGTGGCTTCGAGCGATTTCGCCCAGCGCACGAGAATGCTGCCTAGCCCGCCGGCGGCGGCATGGATCAGCACGGTGCTGCCCCGCCCGACATTGGTGACTTTCCTCAGGAGCATATAGGCCGTCATGCCCTTGAGCAGCGAGCTTGCTGCCACCTTGGCCGATACCGCATCGGGAAGCGCAATCACCCTTTCGGCCGCAATGATGCGGGTCGAGGCATAGGCGCCGGCTGGCGGGCCGGCATAGGCGACGCGGTCACCCGGTTTGAAGCCGGAGACATCGGCACCGATCTCTTCGACCACGCCTGCGGCCTCCACGCCGATGACGGCGGGATAGGAGGGCAGCGCATAGATCCCCTTGCGGTGATAGATATCGAGGAAATTGGTGCCGACGGCCTGGTGGCGGATCTTGATCTCGCCGGGACCGGGGGACTCTGACGGCTGATCCTGCAGCCGGAACTGGGTGACATCGCCGGGGGCGTCAAGCAGGACGATCTGGTCGGGCATCGGTCGTTTTCCTCTTAGGAGCAACTTGATGCAAGCAAACTAGCCCATAGCCTTATGTGTGAGAATTCCCTATTGTCGCACAATGATTGGGAAAGAATTCACACAAATAGACTGGGACGACCTGAGGCATTTCCTGGCACTGGCGCAGGCAGGAACCCTTCTCGGCGCCGCAAGACAGATCGGCGTCGAGCACGCGACGATCAGCCGGCGCGTCACAGCCCTTGAGAAAGGCCTCGGCCGCAAGCTCGTCGACCGCCGCGGGCGGCGCATCATTCTGACCGCGGATGGTGAGCAGATTGCCAGGCACGCCGCCCTCGTCGCCCAGCAGATGGCGGCCATCGAACAGCTGGGCCGGGCGAGCGCCACGGAGACGCGCGGCCATGTGCGTATCAGCGCCCCGCCAGCGCTTTCGACCGTGCTTCTCGCAAAGCCCGTCGCCGCCGTCAGGTGTGAGCATCCGGGCGTCGAGATCACGCTTGTGGGCGAAAAGCGCCTCGCCTCGCTGAACCGCCGCGAGGCCGATATCGCCGTGCGCATGTCGCGCCCCGAAGATGGCGATTTTGCCATCACCAAGCTCGGCGAAATGGCCTTCCACCTCTATGCATCGAAGGCCTATCTCGAAACCGTGCCGGAGGCGCAATGGACCTTCATCGGCTATGACGAAGGCATGAATGCCTCGCCGCAGCAATTGCGCCTCCTCGAACTCGCCGCTGGCCGGCCGATCGCGATCCGTTCATCGGTTCTGGAGTTTCAGGCCGCCGCCGCAAGGCTTGGCGGCGGCGTCGTCCTGCTGCCGGATTTCGCGGTTTCGGGCACGGATGGTTTGCAGCGGATCGAGGATGAAGATCCTCTGACGCGGGAGGTGTGGCTGGTGGTCCACGCGGAGATCAAGGATGTGCCGGCCGTCCGTGTGGTCATGGAGGCGCTGAAGAGCGCCTTTTGAGATGCGGCGGGCCGGATGCAGGCCTCTCCAACTCTCAATCGAGCGGCAATACCACGACCGGTTTGCCCATCACATCGGATCACTGCACGTGGCAGCTGGTCGACCTTCCAGGCGCTTCCAGCTGCGCATCGTTGCCCTTGATCCAGAACAGAACGGTCCCATCGGTATAGCGCGCGCCGGAGCCGGACATGCCCTGCGGCAGGCGGAAGCTCTGCCCGTCCGTGGTGATCAGCGCCTCGTTGCTCGCAGTCACGAAGCTTGCGGTGACACCCTTGCCGTCGTCGCAGCGATAGATGACCTCCGCCTTGTCCTCGGCCAGGACTGGGGCAAGGCTCATCAAAAGCACGACACCCGACAATCCAAACACACCACTCTTCATCCTCATGCCTGTCTCCCTCGGTTGGAAAGTGTGGGACGTTAGCAGCAGATGATGGCCGCATGAGCGGTCGTCAACGCAGGACGTTATACGGCCGACGCACATACCGTTGGCGGACTACTTCACCCTCTCTCCAGATGTCTGCTGGAATGAAGCCGCAGCACTCATACAGCCGCCTGGCGGCACCCGCTCCCGGACTACCTGCGACGAAGGTATCCACATGAATAGTAGACTCGGGAGGTGTGCTTGAAATGGCAGCCTCGACAAGTAACTTGCCAATGCCGAGCCGCTGAAAGTTGGAAGAGACCGCGAGCCAGCGGATGGCATACTCCGTACCGCTACCGCCTATGATAACGCCTCCTAAAAAGCAGCCATCTCCAGCATCGGTTCTTGCGCAGTAGGCCTGCCGCTGCGCGATCTTCCGGATAAGAACATTATCGAAACCGGGCATGGGACCGAACAACGGCACCACTTCCTCAGCCAGCCGAAGCCAAGGTGCTACATCATCATGTTGTGCCAAGCTGATCCGAACTTGCATCCACCGCCTCGCCATGTCCTGAACCAAACTTCCATAGCAGGCAGATGTTGGCTTGTCCGCTTCGGGCGCAACAGCAGACCTCAGCCGTGTGTTCGCTCCGAGCAATTCCACGGCATTAGCTCGTCGACCAGACTCTGCTTGTGGCCATTGACGATGGAGCCATCTGGCCAGAGCTAGGCGCGCTGCGACCTGGCTCGGCGCCCAGGGCTGACGGTTATTTTGCTGCGTGAGCGATGGCGAAAAATGGCACCGGCTGTCGAATTCGCGCCCGCTCGCGCGTCTTCTTGACAGAGAGGTCAAGGAGAACAGCCATGACGATTTCCATTACCGCCTTTGAACGAACGCCGCTCTTGCCATGTTTTTGCCACCACCCTGACATGCATTCTTTACAAATAACGCCTACCATAGGTTCGGACATGGAGGACAGGCGATGAATGAGATGACCGCATCGGACATGCTGAGGGATCCGCTGATCCGCCAGATGCTGCGCGCCGACAGGATCAGCCTTGCGTCCTTCGCGACCCTTCTCGATACCGCCAGCCGGCGGCAGGCCCGCCGCGCCGGCGAAAGCGTTTCTCCCCAGCCTGCGGCTCCGGAGGCCTGGAGCAGCGAGGCTCTTTCCTCCGTTTGACGTCCCCGTGCCCGATCAGGGCGGACAGTTTGGGCTCGCCTTAGCCAGGCGGGTCTTTTTTTGCGCTGCCCTTCGAGCTAAGCCACCGCAATTACAGGCTGGCTACCCTCCCCGGTTTCGTCCGACGTCTTGCCCGCAAGATCGCCCGGCGTCTTGCCCGCAAGATCGCAGAGCATAGTCACCGCCAGATCCGGCGCGACATGGTGCGGCATGTGGCCGACACCGTCGAGCAGTTCGACGGTGAGCGCCGGATGCCGCTCATGGAGCCAGTCGAGATGCCAACCGGGGTCGATGATCCGGTCTTCGCGCCCGAAGAGAACGGAGACCGGCAGATCGGCCGGCAGGCTTCCGGGCGGCTGCATGTCGCCGTTGAAGGCCCAGAGCTCCTCGGCCATGGTTGCGATCGACGCGGCATTGACCATATGCAGGGCCGGCAGAGTGAGAAGCTCTGATGTCACGGGATTGGGATAGGACGAGGCGCGCAAGCCGCGCTCGAGGAAATAGGACGACCAGCGGGCAATCACATGCTGGCGGATGACCGGGCCGACGAAGGGTGCCACGGCACTGCGCAGCACGATGAACGGCTTGAAGGGAACGGGCCGGCAGCAGGGCGAGATGAGAAACAGGCCTTTCAGGAGATCCGGCCGGCGGGCGGCCAGATGCAGTGCTGCCGCACAACCGATCGAATGGGCGGCCACCACGACCTTGTCCAGCTCCAGCGCCTCAAGGAAACGCTCCAGCCAGAAGGACTGGCCACGCGGGCCGCGCTCCCCGGCAGGCAGTGCCGGGCTGAAACCATAACCCGGCCTGTCAGGCACGATGATGTTGAGGCGGCTGCCCGAAAACGGCATCATCACCTCCTCGGCGATACTGCCGCAGCCATGCAGCAGCACGACGGGATTTTCACCTGCGCTTCCGCTTTCGAGCATGTGGATCTGCTCGCGACCGGTTTGAATGATTTTGCCAACCTGCGGGGAGACGGCCGGTGGAGGGAGAGGCTGGACGTAGATCATGCCGGGCAAAACGTGAACATCGGGGAAATGTTCCCCCGCCCCAGAAAATCGCGCCGCCTTCAGATGGTTAGCGCTTTCGGCGAGGCGTCGTGCCGATAGCGGGCAATTCAGGCGACGGGCGATTTCCGGAGGATCTTCTCCATCGCCTTTCCCCGCGCGAGTTCGTCGACGAGCTTGTCCAGGTAGCGGATTTCGGCTCTTCGATATTTTCCACGCGCACCCCGCAGATCACGCCCGTGATCAGAGCGCGGGATGGATTCATTTGCGGCGCCTGCGCAAAGAAATCCTCGAAACTGGTCTTTTGCGCCAGTTCCCCGTCAAGGCTTTCCGCGCTGTGCCCCGTCAGCCAGCAGATGATTTCGTCGACTTCCGCCTTGCTGCGCCCCTTCTTCTCGGCCTTGGCGAGATAGTGGGGATAAACGCTGGCGACGCTGATGGAATAGATGCGATGCTTCGTCATGGGCCCTCCAACAGCATCGGCCCGAAAATCGGAATCGATTTTCGGAAAGCCTGATGCGTAGATTCAAAGAGTTAGAGCGTCCTTAGTGCGTCCGAATGGACGCACTAAGGGCGCTCTACGCGCTGCAGAGATCGTCCGGCCGAAGATAGCCGAGATCGGCGCAGGGAGGAATGCATGAGTGGCAGGCCGGACCCGATGTTGTTGAGGCCGCTGGACGAACGGCATCACTACCTCCTCGGCGATACTGCCGCAGCACGCAGAGCACGACGGTATCTTCGCCCTCCTAAGGATATTCCGGCAAAGGCGGCAGCCGTCAGTAGTCGACGGCCACCGCATCGGCTGTGCCGAGATAGGCCGCGAGTTTGGCCCGCTCATGCCAACCAGGATCGGCATTCCTGCCCATCAGCTCCGCCGGAACCTTCCAGCCCGGATCGACCCCTTTCATGTCAGGAAGTTCATGCGCGATGCCCTTGTGGCAATCGATGCAGGTCGCCTTGCCCGGGAGCAGGTATCGCGTGTGGATGTCAGCGGCGCGCACGGTCTGTTTCGTCAGGTCCATGGCGCCCATCGAGTGGCAGTTCCGGCATTCCAGGCTGTCATTGGCCTTCAGCCGCGCCCATTCGTGCTGGGCAAGTTCCAGCCGCTTGTCGAGGAACTTCTCGCGCGTGTTGATCGTCCCGAATATCTTGCCCCAGACCTCCTTCGACGCCTGCATCTTGCGGGCGATCTTGTCGGTCCATTGGTGCGGCACATGGCAGTCCGGGCATGTGGCGCGAACGCCCGAGCGGTTCGAGAAGTGAACCGTGCGGCTCAGCTCCTCGTAGACATTCGTTCGCATTTCATGGCAGCCGGTGCAGAAGGCCTCGGTGTTGGTGGTCTCCAGCGCGGTGTTGAATGCACCCCAGAACATGACGCCGCCGACGAAGCCGCCAAGCGTCAGGAAAGCCAGACTGAGTGTCGTTGCCGGCGAGCTCAACAAGCGCCAGCACCAGAGTACTATCGCCTTTATCTTGCCGATCATTGCTCGCTTCCCGCAGGTTTGAAGCCCAGCTCGCTCATGTCCTTGAAGCTGTTCGGCACCAGGGGCTTCGCATCCGCCTGAGGCACGTGGCAGGCGGTGCAGAAGTATCGCCGAGGCGAGACGTCGGCCAGCATCTGCCCTTCGCGGGTCATGAAGTGCGTAACACTAATCATCGGCGCGCCGGAGCCTTCGGTCAGCTCGCGGCGATGGCAGGAAAGACAGCGATTAGCGTTCACCGTCAGCTGGTAGCCCTCGATCGAATGCGGGATGATGGGAGGCTGGTCCGGATAATTCCGCATCTTCCTGACGTCATCGACGACCCATTTGGGAACCGGCTTCGCCTCCTTGCTCTCCATCGGATTCTCGTTGCCCGACAACGAGGGCACCATCTGCGCCACGGTGACGGTGCCTGTGAGCATGAGAAGGGCGACGGCCGCGATCGCCCAGACACGCTTCTGGACCACGCGCCTCGTGATCAGGCGACGGGAAGAATCTTGACTGCGCATTTTTTGAAATCCGCTTGTTTGGAGATGGGGTCGGTGGCGTCGAGCGTGACCTTGTTGATCAACTGGCTGGCGTCGAACCACGGGACGAAGATCACGCCATGCGGCATTCGATTGCGCCCGCGAATTTCCACGCGGCTGATGATCTCGCCACGCCGCGACCGGATCCGGACCTCCGCCCCCTGATTGATGCCCATCTTCCTGGCGTCGTCTCCGTTCATGAAACAGCGCGCGCCGGGAAACGCCCTGTAGAGCTCGGGAACACGCATCGTCATCGAGCCTGAATGCCAGTGTTCGAGAACACGGCCCGTCACGAGCCAGAAATTGAACTCGTCATCAGGCGACTCGGCGGGCGGTTCGTAGGGCACGGCCAGAATGACCGCGCGGCCGTCCTTCTGCCCGTAGAATTTCAGCCCCTCGCCTGGCTTGACATAGGGGTCGTAGCCTTCGCGGTAGCGCCAGCGCGTCTCCTTGCCGTCGACGACCGGCCAGCGCATGCCGCGCACCTGATGGTACATGTCGTAGGGCGCAAGATCGTGTCCATGCCCGCGACCGAACTCGGCATATTCCTCGAACAGCCCCTTCTGGATGTAGAAGCCGAAGGCCTTGGCCTCCCGGTTCTCATATTCGGGCGAGACGTCCGACAGGGGAAATTCGTCCACCTTTCCGTTCTGGTAGAGCACCTGGTAGAGCGTCTTTCCCTTGTATTCCGGGTTCCTCGCGAGGATCTCGGCAGGCCAGACCTCGTCGGTGGTGAAGCGCTTGGAAAATTCCACCAGCTGCCAGAGGTCGGAGCGGGCCTCGCCCGGAGCATTGACCAGCTGGTGCCAGACATGCGTGCGCCGTTCGGCATTGCCGTAAGCGCCCTCCTTCTCCACCCACATGGCCGCCGGCAGCACCAGATCGGCGCTCATGGCGGTGACTGTCGGATAGGCGTCCGAGACGACGATGAAATTGTCCGGATTGCGATATCCCTTATAGGTCTCGTTGCTGGTGTTCGGCGCGGCCTGGACGTTGTTGTTGACCTGCACCCAGTAGAAATTCAGCTTCCCGTCATGGAGCATGCGATCCTGCTCGACGGCGTGATAACCGGGCTTCTCCGGGATCAGCCCGTCCGGCACCTTCCATATTTCCTCGGCATGCTTGCGATGCTCCGGATTGGTGACGACCATGTCGGCCGGCAGGCGGTGGGCAAAGGTGCCGACCTCGCGGGCCGTACCGCAGGCGGACGGCTGTCCCGTCAGCGAAAACGGACTGTTTCCCGGCTCGGAAATCTTGCCCGTGAGCAGATGCAGGTTATAGACCATCTGGTTGGCCCACACGCCCCGGACATGCTGGTTGAAGCCCATGGTCCACAGCGACATGACCTTGGTCTTGGGATCGGCGTAGAGTTCGGCGAGCTGTTCCAGGAAGGCGCTGTCGACGCCCGAAAGCTCGACCGCCTTTTCGAGCGTATATTCGGAGACCATCTCCTTGAACGCCTGGAAATCGATCGGCTCCATCTTGGCGGCGTCGGCCACGCCCTTGGCCTTCATTTCAAGCGGGTTATCGGGACGCAGGCCGTAGCCGATGTCGGTCGTCCCCTTCATGAACTTGGTATGCTTGTCGACGAAATCCTGGTTGACGCGGCCGGTCTGGATGATGTGGTTGGCAATGTAGTTCAGGATCGCAAGATCCGTACCCGGCTTGAAGATCAACGGGATATCGGCAAGGTCCATGCTGCGATGCGTGAAAGTGGACAAGACCGCGACCTTCACATGCTCGTGCCCGAGCCGCCTATCGGCGACACGCGTCCAGAGGATCGGATGCATCTCGGCCATGTTCGAACCCCAGAGCACGAAGGCGTCTGCGTTCTCGAAATCGTCGTAGCATCCCATCGGCTCGTCCATGCCGAAGGTGCGCATGAAAGCCACCGCTGCCGAAGCCATGCAGTGACGCGCGTTGGGATCGAGGTTATTGGAGCGGAAGCCCGCCCGCATCAGCTTGGTCGCGGCATACCCTTCGAAGATGGTCCATTGGCCGGAGCCGAACATGCCGAGTGCCGTCGGCCCCTTTTCCTTGAGAACACGCTTGGCCTGCGCCGCCATCACGTCGAAGGCCTCTTCCCAGGTAACGGGTTCGAACTCGCCGTCCTTGGCGTAGACGCCGTCCCGCTTGCGCAGGAGCGGGCTCGTAAGCCTGTCCTTGCCGTACATGATCTTGGAGAGGAAGTAGCCCTTGACGCAGTTGAGGCCGCGATTGACCTCGGCCTCCATGTCGCCGTGGGTCGCGACGACCTGGTTCTCCTTCACGCCCACCATGACGCCGCAGCCGGTGCCGCAGAAGCGGCAAGGCGCTTTCGACCATTTGATCTCCAGTGCCGCCACTCCGCCGGGCACCGACTGTGCCGAGGCGGGTGCGGCAAGGCCTGCGGTCGCAGCGGCGATTGCCGCCGCCTGCGCCTTCAGGAGATCACGCCGCGTGAGTTCGGTCGTCATCGATCGTCTCCTCTATTTCCAATGCCTGTTCGAAAACCATGTGGGCGGCGAGCACGCCGTCCATCCCCGAGATGCCGATGAGCGTTTCCCCGAGCACGCCGGAATGCGGCCCCTCGATCACGACGACGATCTTGCCCGGGCCTGTCGCGTGAACCTCGACCCCTTCGATCACAGCGAGACGCGCCGCGACATCTTCGGTCAGTTCCGGGCGCGTGATGACGACGGCACTGGAGACGTGATGCCGGCTGTTAGACATGAGCAGCCTCCGGATGATGGGGCTTCATCGTGATTGCATCGGCCGGGCAGACCGAAGTGCAGGCGCCGCATCCCGTACATGCCGCCGCATCGAGTTCGGGAACGAACGGTCCGCCGAGCCGCGGCCGAAACCGGATCGCGCCGGCCGGACAACAATCACGGCAGGCCTGACAGTCGACGTAATTATTGGCCAGGCACCCGTCGCCAATTGCCGCATAATGGGCAAAGCCGCCTGCAGAACCGGCCGGAAAGACATTCTCGGGACATCGTTCCGCGCACTTGCCGCAAAAGGTGCATTCTCCCTGCCGAAAATCCACGGCCGGAATGCCCGAACGGATCGAAATGATCTTCGTGGGACAGGCATCGACGCAGGCACCGCAGCCCGAACAGTTTTGAACGGATGTCTCACTCGCTCCGGGAGGCAAGATCCTATCCAGATCCTCCGGGGATCTGCCGGTCAGAAAGCCACGTCGGGTGCGCGTTGCGAGAACCATGAACCGATCCTCACTCTACCGAGGCTGAAGGCGCGGGCTTGACCTCATGAGGTCCCGGCGGCCCATTGACGATCTGGTACATCCAGACCAGGAAGCCATAACCGCCGACGACCCCCACAGCGACAACGGGCCAAATGCCGAAAGCGAGCACGGCGAAGGTCAACAGCTCCCGCCGGCGCTTCTTCCTGAACTCTCCGCCAGTATCCGTGATTTGAGCCACAACGCCTCCCCAGAGTTGCCGACGCTACTGGTATAACCCCTTAAGCGTGTCCAGCCAATCTCCATCTGTTATTGCGACTTGCGCCAGCGCTTCGCGATCGGGAAATCGGCTATGCGAGAACGGTGTATCGCACGCCCGCCCGGCAGTCCTTGACAGAGATCAAAGCAGGCAGTCGACGGATTGAATCCACCGAGCGGCCGACCCGGCCTTGCCGGACCAACGCACCCTGCCAGGCCTCGTTCTTTGTGACCGGCACGCTATCGTTCCATGAGTGACCGATGGCGCAAGGCCGGGCTACGCTTGGCCGCGCGCGGGGATTATTTCCATCATCCCGCTGTCGGATTCCCGCCCGCCCGCTCGTCTTCTGGAGAGACAGGTCAAGGAGAACAGCCATGACGATTACCATTACCGCCTTTGAACGCTCGCCCGATCGCGGCAAGGGTCTGGCGCGTGACATGCGCGTTCGCTGGGCGCTCGAGGAAGTCGGCCAGCCCTATGAGGTTCGCCTTGTCTCGTTCAAGGCGATGAAGCAGGCGGCGCATCTTGCTCTTCAACCCTTCGGGCAGATTCCGACCTATGAGGAAGGCGATCTCACCCTTTTCGAATCCGGCGCCATCATCCTGCATATCGCCGAGCGCCATCCGGGCCTGCTGCCCGATGATGCCAAAGCCCGCGCCCGCGCCATCGCCTGGATCTTCGCCGCCGTCTCCACGATGGAACCCGTCATCGTCGACCGCGAAACCGCCAGATATCTGGAGGGCAAGGAGAGCTGGTACGAAGAGCGTCTGGCCTACGTCAACGACCGCATCCGCAAGCGGCTCGGCGAACTCTCCGCCCGGCTTGGCGATGCCGACTGGCTGGACGGAAACTTCACCGCCGGCGACCTCGAGATGGTCTCGGTGCTGCTGAGGCTGGAGGGATCGGCCCTGCTGGACGAATATCCCAACCTCTGCGCCTACAGCGCACGCGGGCAAGCGCGCCCCGCATATAAGCGCGCCTTCGAGGCGCAGAAGGCGGTGTTCCTGGCTGTATCGGCTGGCGGGCAATAAGTCTGATTAGGGCCGAAAGCCTCGACCGCTTTGCGCCCCCATTCCGGTCATTATCACAAAATTGGCGCAACGCATTCGGCCGGTCTCGTACTTGCCGGCATTGCGCTGACCACGACCTGTTAGGTCGGCGTTGTCCTTCCAGGTCGGCTTTGTTAGGCTCCTGCAGCTCTAGCCGGCCTGGAGACGCAGGAGTGCTGAACCGACACGACACTGTAGTTATCGGCGGCGGCCAAAGTGGCATGGCCATGAGCTACCATTTGCGCAAATGCAACCGAGAACATGTTGTTCTTGAACGCAAGCGCGTCGCGGAGCGTTGGTTGGGCGAGCGATGGGACTCGCTCCGCTTCCAATTCCCGAATTGGTCGTTGAGGCTGCCCGGATTCGAATACGCTGGCGATAGCCCGGACGCATTCGCGCATCATCGCGACGTTGGCAAGTTTGTCGAGGACTACGCAAAGTTCATAGATGCGCCGGTTCGCTGTGGCACGGAAGTCTCGTTGCTGCGTCGCGATCGCCACTCCGACCGCTTTCTCATTGAGACGAATGACAGTCTGTTCAGCGCATCGCGGGTCGTCGTCGCGACGGGCCCGTTTCAACGACCGTCGCTGCCGGCATGGTCGCGCGACCTGCCGCCGCATGTCTATCAAGTGCATGCAAACGATTACCGAAACCCCGAGCAGCTCCCACCGGGCGCGGTCCTCGTGGTCGGTAGCGGTGCTTCTGGTTGTCAGATTGCTGATGAACTCAATGTCGATGGCCGTGTAGTCTATTTTAGCGTGAGCGCCCATCGCCGTGTGCCGCGCCGATACCGCGATCGCGACAACTTCTGGTGGTTCATGTCCATGGGCCGTTTTGATGTACCGATCAATAGCTTCCCAGGGCGCAAATATCCGACCACTACGGTGATCACAGGGGTCAACGGTGGGTATGACGTTGACGTGCGTCGCTTCATGCTAGAGGGGGGCGTCGTTCTCGGGCGGCTCGAGGGCGGCGCGGGCGGCAAACTCTACTTCAATGATGATGCCGAGTATGTTTTGACGGAGGCAGACCGAGCCTATAGCGACTTCAAGCATGCTGCGGATGAGTGCGCGAAGGCGAAATCACTCGACCTGCCCGTTGAAGATGCGAAGGACACGCCGGGACGGCCCGTTCCAGTTCTGCCCATTCCAAACCTGGATTTGAAGACTGCAAACATCGGTTCCGTCGTCTGGTGCACCGGATACACTTTCGATTTTGGTTGGCTGGACATTCCGGTGTTCGACGAAGGCGGAGCACCTATTCAGGAACGCGGCGTCACCAACTGCCCGAATTTGTATTTCCTTGGGCTGCATTGGATGCACACATTCAAGTCCGGCCTGCTCTTTGGCGTTGGTGAAGACGCTGCGTACATTGCGGATCACATGGCCGAAGCCGGGTAATTCAACGAGGACCGCGCCGGGATGTGCGCAGCAGTGTGAAATAATCCGCGTTTCCAGGAGAGAAAGGGCGACTCGGCTGTTTGTGGACGGGTCCGCTTTGGGCGTTAAGTCGGTTTGGCTCCGACCAGATCATTTACTCTATCCGCCGGTGACCGCTTGGCCCCAAGAGCGGTCTTCCAACTCGACAAAAAATCGCTAATCGCGCTTGCAGTTACCAGAATACCTGAACGGCGAGGACGGCGAGAAAGGCAACCACCACCGCAGAAGCCATCCGTAAGACGGTTCGATTCGCCTGTGCGAGTACCTGTGGCCTGGGTTCTCGCTTGGGATTGAATTTGTGGCGACGTTTCGGTGACGCTCCCGCTTGCGACGATTTGTTTCCTGCTGCCATGGCCGTTCTGCTCAAGGTGGTGAATTTCAGGACGCCAATCTACGCTGTTTCTCGATGTGCACGAAGTCATCCACGGCAATCAGGTTTTCGCGTTTTCATAGGCCAGGAATAGATCGGTTACGAGAACGCCATTGATGCGCATCCCAGTTAAATCGGCGTCTTTGATGTCTGAATCTGCCAACGTGACGCCGCTTATGGTCAACCGCGACAGGTTTGCATTCGTGATGGCGGCTCCAGACAGATTGACGTTGTTAAAGCGCGCATCCACAAGACTGATATCGTCAAAAAACGCTTCGCTTAAATTGGTGTCAGTGAATTTTGCCTTGGTCAAAACAGCGTAAAACCGGGCATCTGCAAGGTTCACGCCGTCGAAATTCGCACCTGACATATCGGCCCGCTCGTAATGAACTCCCTGCATCTGAGGGCCATCAAACTGGTTGTGTTCTTGGTGGTCGCTCATTGTCGTTTCCTCGGGTCAATCATGATTTTGACCCAAAGAATGCCAGATTGTGCAATCATTTACGACCGTCGAATCTGAAATAGAAACGAGCCCACGCCAATTCTGGCCGTGTCGTTTGTCGCGCAATTCCTAAAGCTTGCTACGTCGAAGGTTTTAGTCGCAAAATGTGTCGCAGGTTTTGGGATTTTTGCGTGTCTTCGCTCCAGCGCAAGCACAGGACAAGAAGCCCAACATTGCAATGCTCGCGACCGACGATGACTCAAATGACCGCTTTGGGGTCGAGACGCGACCCTTCTGCCATCATTGGCAAGGGTCCGGAGTTGGCGCTTCGTGGACCTTGTAACTATTGCTGGCCTGTCTTGTTCGTCCCCCATGGGCGGAACCGCTTTCATAGTTGGGCGTTTTTGTCAGTTAGATCGGGTACTGCTGGCATTCCGCCGGCACTGCCGAATGGGAGAAAAATCATGAGAACGATATTAATCGCGATAGGTGCGTTAACTGCTTTAACCGGTTCTGCTTTTGCGGCCGAGCCGGCCAAGATGGTCGAGACGAAAATGGGCAAGGTCCTGGCCACTGAAAAAGGCATGGTGCTTTACACATTCGACAAAGATACAAAAGGCAAATCCAACTGCGATAGCGATTGCCTGAAGAAGTGGCCGGCGTTCCACGCTGGAGCCAAGGCCAAGGCGGAAGGCGAATGGTCTCTAGTCAAAGCTGCGGATGGCAAAGAGATGTGGGCCTATGAGGGTAAGCCGCTTTACACCTATGTCGAGGATAAGAAAGCCGGTGAAGCCAACGGCGATGGCGTTGGAGGAGTGTGGCACGTGGCCAAATAGCTCCGGCAACGGTTCGAATGGGCGGTCGTCGGATCGCCCTGAACCCCAAGACCAACTTCTGGAACGGCCTCTCTCTCTCTCTGTGGTTTCGCCGACAAACCCGGCCCGCCTGGCACGTCCGATGGAACCGACCGCTCAAGCCTGACTTTCCCAGCCTCGTCGATAATACAGATCGCCACTGACCGCAGTGACACGCCAAGGCAGCATAAAACATCGTCGTCTCCCGTCATCTCGGTTGCATCGAGATTGTGATGGGAGCCTGCCCCTTGTGGGGCCGCCCGATTACACATGCTAAGGGCCGGAAGCCGTCAAACCAATGGACCTTACATACGCCGCACAGCTTCCATTCCAAGAAGCTCAAGACACTTTCCGATAACCCTTGCGACCAGCTTGCACGTGGCGAGCCGTCCCGACGGATCGTCCGCCTTCAGCACCGGGCAATCCGTGTAGAACCGGCTGAACGCATCCGCCACCTGATAGGCCCGATCAGCGATTTCGAAAGACTCGAACTGTCGCGCTGCCTCCGAAAGGGCGTGCGGATACCAGAGGCATTCCATCAGGACGGCACGTTCCGATGGATGGCTGATCGAGATTGTCTCGCCTGGAACGATGCTGGCCTCCGCAACCTTGTCGAGGATCGAGCAGATCCGGGCGTAGGCGTATTGAAGGTACGGTCCGGTCCGTCCCTCGAAGGAGGTCATCCTGTCGATATCGAAGAGGTAACCTGTCTTTCTTGGTGTGGAGAG
Organism: Hyphomicrobiales bacterium; assembly: GCA_900470965.1. Lineage (GTDB taxonomy): Bacteria > Pseudomonadota > Alphaproteobacteria > Rhizobiales > Rhizobiaceae > Rhizobium. The sequence goes on along the minus strand of UCCS01000074.1, from coordinate 17,051 downwards.
GTCGGCGAACTTCAACGCGCCGAGGCCCACAACCGTGGCTGCTTGGCTGTCGGCGACCATTTCAGACGACTTGGCGAGCGCAAGATCGATCATGTCACCGAGCGAGGCTGCCGACCCGTCACGGGTCTTGAAGGGCTTGCCGTCATTGCCGCGGACTGTACCGAAGGTCACGTGCCGTAATTCGACGCCATCGGCATAACCTGCCGTACGCGCCGCCGAAAACACGCTGGCGATATGGAGTGCCTGCCGATCGTCAGTGCAGTAAACGATCTGCTGCGCGCCGATGTCACGCACCCGCTGCCGGAGTGTTGCGAGATCGGTGGTACCGTAAAGGGCCGCTCCGTCTCTCTTCTGGAGAAGCAGAGGTGGCACATTGTCCGGAAGCCCGTCGCCGTAGACGTCGATGACAAGAGCCCCATCGCTCTCCCGCGCCAGCCCGCGGGTGGTGAGATCGTGGAGCATGGGCGCGACTTCCGCATGAGCATCGCTTTCGCCTTTGAATAGATCGAAATGCGCGCCGAGCATCTTCGCCGTGGCGGAGATCGATGCAAGGGAAATGGCCCGCATGCGCGCCCAGGCCTCCGCCAGAAGCGGATCTCCGTCCTGCAGCTTCGTGGTCAGCATCCGCGCGAGCGCAAGCGAAGCCTCGTCCTCGCAGGCAGCATTGCCCGACTTGTAAAGGGCGCCAAGCTCCTCGACGGTCATGGCATCAAATGCCGATGGATCGATGAAGTATGTGGGGTCACCTGCCTTCCATCCCGCGGCCTGAGCTGCACCCAGAAGAAGCTTGCCCATTTGCAGGCCCCAGTCGCCAAGGTGAATGTCGGACAGAACGTCGTGACCGATCTCCACGAGGATGCGTCGCAGGCTCTCCCCGATGACGAAGGAACGCAGATGGCCGACATGCAGTGCCTTGGCGACGTTGGGTCCGCCAAAGTCAATGATCGTCCGCATCGGCTCCACCTTCTCTGCGGCGAGCGATGGATCGGCAAGCATGGCGCTTGCTTCCGCGGCAACGGCTGCATCGGCCAGCCGGAAGTTCACGAAACCTGGGCCGGCGACGGACACGTCCTCGAAAAGAGCACTCCGGGCTGCCTCTGCGACTTCCGCCGCAAGCACGCGCGGGTTCTTGCCCGCGGATTTCGCCAGCCGCATCATGTCGTTGCATTGGACATCGCCGAACTCGGGTCTGGTCGACCGGACGATGGAGGGGGCGGCTTCAAGGCCGTTCAGTTCATATGCGGAAGCAAGCGCGGCGAGCGCGGCCGATTTTACGGACATGGATCATTTCCTGAAATTGCATGAGTAAAGGAGCACGGAAGCGTTAAGAGCTTCAGCGTCGCCGTTCTGCAATCTTCGGAGCCATGTTCATGTCGGGCCTCTAAGTTCGATTTTTCAATAGACCGTCCGATGACCGCTGGCAATCACGTGATCGACTGAATTTTGCAACCACAACGATTGGAAGCGTCTCACTAAAATCTGCTGGCGATTGGTGGCTGACTGCGCGATCCGTGTTTCTATGACCAGCAAGGTCAGCGCAGGCAGCGTCAAATTGGCTGTCGAGACGCCAAGTGCAAGATGGTGTCCTGGGAGCAGCGAGGGGGCAAACCAATATTTTCACTGGTTCAGTCAAAGCGCGTGTGTCAGTGTTTTGCAACCGACAAGGCGGGTCTGGCGGTGAAGGTGGCACATGTCGACAATAGAGGTCCCAGGACTGCTGTCGTTCACCATAGCGATCCTCGTGTTCTTCGCTGGCGCGAACCTCAATCGGCTCATCCCCGCCCTCACCCGCTGGAGCATTCCGGAGGCAGTCACCGGCGGGCTCCTGGCAGCGTTCGTGACACTCGTCGCCTATGAGTTCCTTGGCACGGAGATCAGCTTCGCGCTTGGCGCACGCGACCTGTTGCTGCTTTACTTTTTCACCGGCGTTGGCCTGAACGCGCGGCTCTCCGATCTCCTTGCCGGAGGCAAGCCGTTTCTCATCCTGCTGGCCGTCACGCTTGCGTTTCTTGTGATCCAGAACCTCGTTTCCATGGGGGCCAGCGAGGTGCTCGGTCTTCCAGAAGGCATGGCAATCCTTCTCGGTTCGACCTCGCTGATCGGCGGACACGGCACGACGATTGCCTGGGCTCCGATCGTGTCGAGCCGTTTCGGTCTCACAAACGCTCTCGAAATCGGCATTGCCAGCGCAACGCTCGGCCTGGTCGTCGCCAGCCTCGTCGGGGGGCCAATCGCACAGTATCTGATCACCCGGAATGGCTTGAGCGGCCCCAAGGACGAGGAGTTGACGATCGGGGTGCCGCGGGATGCCGTTGGTGGCCACGACGACGATGTCAGTTACATCAGCCTGTTGCGCACGTTGCTGGTGACAAATGTCGCGATCATCATTGGCTACGCCCTGCACGAGATTATCCTTGAAGCCGGGATCAATCTTCCGCTGTTCGTCGTCTGTCTGCTGAGCGCCATCGTGATGACGAACAGCATTCCGATCCTGGCGCCGCGCCTGCCCTGGCCGACGCATACCCGCGGTCTGGCGCTCATATCCGATCTCTCGCTGAACATATTCCTGGCGATGTCCTTGATGAGCATGCAGTTGTGGGGCCTGAGCGGGCTCGGCCTTTCGCTCGCGATCGTGCTTGCGGTGCAGACGCTTGTGGCCGTCGTCTACATCATCCTGGTCGTGTTCCCGGCCATGGGGCGCAACTACAATGCGGCGGTCATTTCCGCCGGCTTTTGCGGGATTTCGCTCGGAGCTACCCCGACGGCAATAGCCAACATGACGGCGGTCACCAAGATCCACGGAGCAGCAACCATCGCGTTCATCATCCTGCCGCTCGTCTCCGCATTCTTCATCGATCTTGCAAACGCAGCAGTGCTTGGGTTCCTTGTTCGGTGATTGGTCCCGCGGAGATATTTTCGTGAATCGTTCTGCGCACTCACTTGTCGCAAAAACTGTCGCTACGGCACGTCGAAATACGGAATCCAGCCCAATGGAAGTTTGAACAGGAAGCGACGATCCACGTTGACAATTTTAAGTAATTTTCCCCTCCTGTCAGAGGATAAAACTGGCGATGGATGGAGATCATGTTCAAGGTTGGCTTCACCAGAGGTAACGTAGAAGACAGCAGCCGATCGAATTGGGCTGGTGACGGCTCCCGGCCCCTGGCCTGGTCAGCATGGTATCCGACTGAAGATCCCTTAAGAAAAACCGCTGTTCCTGAGGAGCCGGTTCGATCCCTTTTCCTCACTGAGGAATCGGTGGACGATGCACGCCTGGCAAGCCGACAAGAGGCCTATCCCCTTGTACTGCTCTCGCATGGAACCGGGGGAACAGCAGCCGGTCTTGGTTGGCTCGGTCAACGCCTGGCCAAAGCAGGCTTCGTTGCAATCGGCATCGATCATCATGGTAACACCGCTTCGGAACAATATCGTCCGGAGGGCTTCCTGTGCTGGTGGGAACGCGCTCGGGACCTGACCGTTTTGCTGGATTATCATACTGCCGAGGGACAACTTGCAGGGCAGCTTGATCTCGATCGCACCTTTGCGGCAGGGTTTTCTCTGGGCGGTTACACGGTACTGTCGTTGCTGGGTGCCATCACCGACATGACGCTGTTTCTCGACTGGGCTCAGAACAAGCCTTGGGGCAATGGTCCGAGAGAGTTTCCGGACATTGGGGAGCAGGTTACCCCACTGCTGGAAACCAGTGCCGTGTTCCGCGCCTCATGGAACCGGCAATCATCGTCCTATAAGGATTCAAGGATCAAAGCCGCTCTTCTTTGCGCACCGGCGCCCACGGTGCGGGGCCTGACAGGCGAAAGCCTGAGCAAGATTCCTGTGCCGGTTGCCATTGCGGCTGTAGGCGCTGATATCGAAGCCCCTTCCGACCTGTGCGCTGCATGGGTGCACGAACAACTACCAAACAGCACGATGGATTTGCTCGATCCAATGGCTGGTCACTACGCCTTCCTGTGCGAATGCTCCGAATGGGGTAAGGTCCATGAAACCGAAATATGCGCTGATGCGCCTGGCGTTGATCGCCGGTGGATTCATGATCGGACAGCAGCATTGGCGATCGAGCTGTTCTCGAAAACCGCGTCCGACTTTTGACACGGTCTGCGGGGTTCTTGCGACAAGGAAGGAGCCGCAATATGGAATCGATTATTGAGATTGGGACCATAAAAGACGTTGAGCCATGGGCGCAGCTTCGCATTGCGCTATGGCCGCATCACTCGCTGGAAGACCATTGTGCCGAGCTGGCCCGGTCGTTTCTTTCAGGAAATGGAAAAGCAGCCGCGTTCATCGCTCGAAATGATGCGGATGAAGCTATCGGGCTTGCAGAGGCCACTTTACGTCATGATTACGTGAACGGATGCACTAGCTCACCTGTCCTGTTCCTTGAAGGGATTTATGTCCGGCCCGCTGACAGGCGAAGGGGTATTGCGCGGTTGCTGTGCAACGCGGTTGCCGAATGGGGAAAGTCGCTTGGATGCGTCGAATTTGGCTCCGACGCGCCGCTTGAGAACGCAGCCAGCCATGCGCTCCATGCTGCATTGGGATTTGCGGAGACCCAGCGCGTCGTGTTCTTCCGAAAAACCCTGTAGTCCGTATTGCCCTTCCACGGGATGGCTTGTCGCGAAACTCACTCGCAAAAGTCGGAGCGCTGCGTGTTTCCAACGCAGAGAGGTACTCCCGGCACGGTGGCACCGGGAGCAGTATCGTCACTTCGTGAGCGCGGCCTTTTCAATGGCCGCAGCGACTTCATTCGCATGAACGACGAGGGAGGCATGGCTGCCAGCCACCTCTGTGATCTTGGCCTTCATCCTGGCCGCGAACAGTTTCTGGGCCTCCGGTGCGATTACCTTGTCCTTCGTGCTGATCACATAGAATGTCGGTTTGTCGCGCCAGGCCGCCCTGTCGACCGGAGCCTCGTAGGCTGTGTGGTTTAGCGGAAGCTGCGAGTTTGCCAGGGATTCGGCGATCTTCAGCGGAAGGTCCGCGGCGACCGCCGAGGGAAACACCTTGGGATCGATATAGAGGTTGCCCTTTTCGTCGGGATGAATTGCCTTGGTGCCTTCGGTTGCCGGGCCGCCATTGGCCAGGGCCGCCAGAGATTCTCCGACGTCAGGCGCGAAGGCGGAGACGTAGACGAGCGCGGAGACCTTGGGATCGTCACCGGCTTGCGTGATGACCACGCCGCCCCAGGAGTGGCCAACGAGGACGGTCTTGCCATCCTGCTTCGCCAGTGCCTGCTTGGTTGCATCGACATCCGCAGCCAGCGACGTGAGCGGATTTTCGACCAGCGTTACGTTATAGCCCTTCTTCGTGAGGATGTCGGCAACGGGCTTCCAGCTTGTCTGGTCGACGAAAGCGCCATGGACGAGCACGATGTTGTGCGCCGCCCCCTTGGGTAGACCAGCCGATTGGGCGGGTGCGGCAAACGCTGCCCCGGCGACGAGAACTGTGGTGGCTAAGAGTAGGATATTTCGCATTGCTTGCTCCTGTTTGGATGCCGACAACCCCGACCCACGAAAAGGGACAGGCACTTGGGTACGTGTTGCGGCAGTTAGCCAGATTGCTTGCTGGGTGACCTGTTGGCTCACGTCGACACGAAATAATACGAAGGGTTCCGGGACGTTAGGCGCCGATCGTCCGGATATTGTGTCCGACCGTGCGGCAGACTAACATCAGGCATGGACATCCTCGCCGAAGTGCTCGATCGCGTTCGACTGAGCGGCACCCTGCTCTTTCACTTCGAGCTCGGTCATCCCTGGAACCTGGCCTTGCCGGAGCGCCCCTACGCCCTGTTCCATTATCTCAGTCGTGGCACAGCCACCCTCGCGCTCGAACATGGGCAAGAGCTCCGCATGGCGGAGGGCGATCTCGTCGTCATCACACGCGGCGAGCCCCATTTGATTTACTCGGATAGTCGGACGAAGCCATTCCTGGTTACGGACCTCGATCGACCCGCACATCTTGGCGTCGTGCGTCACGGAGGCAGCGCGCAGCCGCTCTCGACGATGATCTGTGGCAATTTCATTCTCTCGTGGCCCGCGCGCGGTAGCGTGATGGAACTGCTTCCGCCCGTACTTCTCCTGAAGCCGGCGATAGACGGTGACTGGCTCGAGGCGATTTTGCGCCGCATGGTGAGCGAGTCGGCGCTTGAACGTCCCGGCCAACGCGTCGCGCTCTCGCGAATGACAGAGGTGCTCTTCGTCGAGGTGTTGCGAAGCTGGATCAAATCTCTCCGGCCAGGAGAAGGCGGATGGCTTGGGGCGATGGTGGACCCCTATATTGGGCGAGCGCTTGAGTTGATCCACGAACGACCGGATCGGCCCTGGACGCTTCGCGACCTCGCACATCGCGTGGGGCTCGGCCGCTCGGTGTTTTCGGCTCGCTTCACCAAGCTCGTCGGCCAGTCCATGCAGCGCTATCTGATCGCACGCCGGATGTCGGAGGCTGCGTTCCTACTGGAAACAAGCGATGAGGGAATTGCCCGGATCGCAAGCCGCGTTGGCTACGAAACCGTCGCGGCGTTCTCGAAGTTGTTCCATCGGCACCACGGCCTCTCACCCGGCCGCTATCGAGCAGCTCGGCGCGCGGACGGCGGCCCAAGGCAAGGGGAATTTCCTGATCAGGAGTCGCCGACTGATCTTGACCAAGCTGACGTCGAGACCGTCCTGTCATAATCGCCAAAAACTCGTGCCGTGGCGGGTCGTTAAGGCCGTATAAGAACCTCAGCTTCAATCTCCACGGGAAGATCAAATGGCAGGCCTGCCACGCCTATCGCGGAGCGGGCGTGGGATCCGCGTTCGCCGCCGTAAACCTCTGCGATAAGGTCGCTGAAGCCATTGATAACGAGTGGATATGAGTTGAAGGAGGGATCTGTATTCACCATGCCAAAGACGCGAAGCCAGCTGTCCACCCGGTCCAGATCACCCAAAGCAACTTTCAGGCTGGCCAACATTGCCAGTGCGGTCAGGCGAGCGGCATGGTAGCCTTCTTCCAAAGACAGACCTTTCCCGACCTTTCCGAGCGGTCCAGCAATCGAGCCGTCTAAATTGAGCGGCCCGTGTCCGGAAATATAAGCCCCTGACCCTGAAATGCGGACCCAGGGAAAGGAGAGTTTCACGTTAGGCGGAAGCAGGATCGGCGCCGGAAGTTCTAGTCCCAACCGTTGTAGCTGGCTTTCGATATGCGACATTGGTGATCGACTCCTGTTATTGCTTGGGAAGTTCCAACGAGACGCGGTCAGGGGCGCCGCATCCGCTGATGCTAGGCAAGTTAGATGCTGTCGCCCGACAGTAGCAGCGCACTCGGCTGCCATAGTCGAGGAGATACGGGTCCCCGCCGCCGCAACGAAAAGAGGTCTGCTCGAACCCAGCAGTGCCCGATCAGGTGTAGCGATAACTTCATCTAGTGAGAGGCCGCTTTGGGCCGAAAGCGACCGTTGGTCGCATTTGCCGCAGAATTCCGGAAATCCGCGTGAGAAAGTATTCACATGTGAGTTAGGGGCTGCGCGTCTGCGGGGCCGTTTCAGTCACTTGTCGGAAGGGTATGCGCGGTTATCGTATAGCCAAATGGATCGACGAAGGCGAAATAGCGTCCGAACGGGCCGTCCTTCGGCGGGAAAGCTATCCGCACGTCGCGCTCGCACAGATGAGCGTGCAATTCGTCAGCGTCGTCGCAGCCAAACCAGATCGCGATGCCAACCCCCAGCTTCTGCGTGTCGTCAAAGTCCTCGATCGGCGTGCGGACGGCGAATGGGATGGGGTGCGTTTCGAAAACAATCGCGCCCGGAGGGGCTTTTGCCGATGGCGTAAGCCCGACAATGTCCCGATAGAAGGTCCGTGCGGCGTCCAGATCCTTTGTCTGTATCCCGATGAAATCCGGTCCAATGAGGCGAGGCATGAGCTATCTTTCCTTTTTATACCTGACGCAGTATCGTCAGGGCCCTGATATAATATAAGGGTACTGATATGTCCAGCCTGATTGATCCACCTGTTGATGACACCTACCGCTCGCTCGGATATGCGCTGAAGCGGGCGCAGCAAGCGCTGCGGGGCCATCTCGACACCGAACTTAGAAACATTGGATTGACGACCCCGCAATACTCGGTGCTGGCGGGACTTGAGGTCAGCGCGGGCTTATCAAGTGCGGAGCTTGCGCGGCGGGCCTTCGTAACACCGCAGACGATGCAGTCCATCATAGCGACACTCGAACGGGACGGCCTCATCAAGCGAATGGCCCACCCGGTACATGGGCGGGTCCTTACGACCGAACTTACGCCGGACGGCCGGTCGGCATTGCGTGCGGCACACGAGATTGTCGCCAACGCCGAAAGCCTCGTCCGAAATGCCGTTGCACCCGATGATCCCGAGATCATATATTCAGCCCTGTTACGGATAGCAGAGGCCATCCCATGAGCTTCTCCGCCGACAAACGGCCGAAGAGGCTTCACGGTCGAGCCTGTTTCGTCCGCTTCGGGCCGACACCAGACGAGTACGTCGGCCGGAACGCGCCAGAAGCGGACGTCAAGCGGGACTGAGTAAGTGACGGAATTGGAGCCGGAAGCGGACTGGCGGGCTCTGGGAAGTCACGCTGGAAAAGCCGCCTTCAACTGGTCACGGAGCTTCGACGACAACGCGTACGACAGTTCGGGCAGGTTCCCACCTCCCTCAGCCTCCAGCCGCCTTCTTCTTCCGGTGGTCGGCCAGTTGATCCCCACAGGCCAAGTACAAGCAGAGAATGGATCACGAGATCACTGCATTGATCATACAGCGCTCAACAGTGCCGTGTGCAATCGAGTTCCACAGGTTTAGTCCCTGAGGATCAGAGTACATGAGCCTTTTGCTGGACGACCATGGCGCGGATTCGAATTTCTTGACCTGTGACGAGGGTTCCGATCTGGACCTTAACAAGACCGCAGCCTCGGAGCTTACTGTCGATCGCGAGATCAAACAGCGCGCGATCTCTCAGGCGCCTCTCGGTCGAGGAAGAAGCGGATCGCCCAGATCTCGCGCTGCTTCAGTGGTTTCTTGACGCTGACCTTTCGGCCAGCGTTCCATGCAGGACGGCCCAGTAACTGCAGGATCGTGTTGTGCAATACCTATTTGAGTTCTCCTTCGGAGCGAAATTCCCTCGGCCCATTGCCGGTTGCCTTTCGGAAAGCGCGAGCGAAATTGGCTGGGGACGAATATCCCAGTTCCGCCGATACGCGCGTGATCGAATCGTTTGTATGCCGGAGTAATTCCGTGGCTCGCTGTGCCCTGACTACGTTCGCCAAGCTGCGAAAATCGGTGCCGGCCCGATTCAGCTCACGTTGCAGTGTTCGGACACTGGTGTCCATCAATAGTGCCGTGCTATCGATCGATATGCTGCCGGTGAGAACCTGGGTCCGGATCTGCTCCAAGATCACGTTGAGCAAATCCCTTGGAGCACCGCCCCGCCGGTCTCGCGCCACATCCTCGATGGTGACGATCGGCAATGAAGTGCTCCTCGCCATAGCGGACAGATGATGGCGTTCCGTGACGATGGTCACCGCGGGTGCGTTGAAATGGACCGGGCAATGGAAGACGTCTTCAAAAAGTCTCGTCTGGCTTGGCCTATCGGTATCAAGCTCGACGCGCAGCGGTCGCCAGTCAGGGGGCAAATAAGCCCTGAAGAGGCTAAGCAGGACGCCCGCCGCCGCGCACGCGGTGTTGCCCCACCCGGTACGGCCGGCTAGCGCAAAGACATAGCTGTATCGTACCTCGTTGCCGACGATCGCGACCGACATCCTGTCATCCGTACTATGAAAGCAAAGACCAGAGATGGCGCGCTCGATGGCCTTCCCCAGGGTGCCGGCACCCATCACGTAGCGTCCGTAGCTGCCGTAGTTAGCGACGTTCATCATCGGGGCAATCAGAACCCCAAAGTTGGCCTCACCGGCAGCGCGTGCAGCCGCTTCGACAAAGCCGATCACCGCCGCGTGCGGGATGAAGCAGTTCTCGCCCTCAATCAGTTCGAGATCAAAGCCTACGGCGCGATTGGCCTGGAGTAGTGCCTTTGGTCCCATTTCACGGCGTATGAAGGCCGGCATGCCATGCAATATGCGGTTGGAGATAACGGGAATCTCAGCCATGCATGCATTGCTCCAGAAATATTGCAACCGTGGCGTAAAATGAGTGGTTTCAAAATTAGGAATAGTGATTATTGCAGTAAAACGTGCGTGTCGCGCAAGCAAAGAAGCCTGCTTCCGAGAGAATTTCTGCTGTATCAACCGGAGGGAAGACCATGACGACCAGACGAAACTTGCTGATCGCAGCCACAGCTGTTGCGGCGACAGCGGTGCCGCTTAGGCCCCGACTGGCGGGAGCAGCCGATGACGTAGCTGACTTCCTGTTCGTCCAGACCGCAAGCGCGATGACCTTCGACAAAGCGGCGAACAAGCTGACGCTCGAAGGCATTGGCGCTACAACATTGTTTTTCTCTGACCGCCCCGAGCGCATTGCCGGGAATATGGGTACGACAGCGTTTGTGCCTTTCTGGAGCAAGGGCAAGGATAGCTTCCTCTCTGATCCGCCGAATGCAGAAGGTGGTTGGCGGCGAGATGCCGGAGAAGGGCTCGAAGGTTTCCGTGTTCATCGACATCATCGGCATGCCGCTGACGCCGCTTTCATACGCGGGCGTGGCAAGGCGTGGCTTCCGACGCGCTGTTCTTTACTAGCCTCAGCCTGAAGCGAGGCAACCGACTTCGACACGACCTAAGAGGAGTAAGGCAAATGTTGACGAAGCGAGATCTACTTCGCTCGGCCGCGGCGATCGCTGCTGGCGCCGCGATTGTGAAGCCAAGCCTGCTGATGGCGCAAAGCTATCCAGATATTGTCGAGGCCAAGGACATTGCCGAGGAAGGCTTGATCTACGGCCTGCCGCTCGTGATGAACTATGCCATCATGTACGAGTACGCGGTAGACCGCAATTCAGGGCAGTTCAAGGCGCCGTTCAACCAGATCAAGAACGAGCCCAACGTTTACACTTACAAGGACACGGCAATCGTCACGCCCAACAGCGACACGCCGTATTCCTTCGTCTGGCTGGATTTGCGAGCTGAACCGGTGGTGCTTTCGGTGCCGGCGATCGACCCGAAGCGCTACTACTCTGTCATGCTCTGTGACGGCAATACCTACAATTACGGCTATATCGGCACCCGAGCCACAGGGAGCGATGCCGGCGACTACATGGTGGTCGGACCTGACTGGGAGGGTGACACCCCGGCGGGCATCAAGCAGGTTTTTCGTTCGAGCACGCAGTTTTCCCTCGCAGGTTATCGCACCCAGCTTTTTGGCCCGGATGATCTCGACAACGTCAAGAAGGTGCAGGCTGGCTACAAGGTGCAGATGCTGTCGGCCTTTCTGAAGCAGACGCCCCCAGCGGCCGCGCCAACCATCGACTTCCCCAAGATCGACAAAGAACTCGCGAAGACCAACTTCTTCGACTATCTCGACTTCGCTCTGCAATTCGCGCCGGCGCAGGGCAATGAGAAGGAGATAAGGGCCAAGCTGGCACGCCTCGGCATCGGGCCGGGTAAGTCCTTTGACTTCAAGGATCTGCCACTGGAGCACAAGCTGGAGATTGGCCTCGGCATGAAGGAGGGCCAGCGGAAGGTCGACGAGGCCGTCGACAATGCCGGCAAGGCGATCAATGGCTGGCGGGTTAGCGGTCTTCCAGGAGACAGTGCCCACTACAATGGTGACTGGTTGAAACGCGCCGTCGCTGCTCAGGCCGGCATCTATGGCAATGACCCGGAGGAAGCGACCTATCCGTTCACGCGCGTCGATAGCCAAGGCCAGACGCTCGACGGAAGCAAGCACAATTACATACTGACCTTCCCCTCCGGCCAACTGCCGCCGGTGAACTCCTTCTGGTCGGTCACGATGTATGACGGCAAGAGCCAGCTCCTGATCAAGAATCCGATCGATCGCTACCTCATCAACTCGCCAATGTTGCCGGGCATGAAAAAGAACGAGGATGGTTCGCTCACACTTTATATCCAGAAGGACAACCCCGGCGCGGACAAGGAAGCAAACTGGCTGCCTGCGCCCAATGACACGATCTATCTCGTCATGCGCCTGTATTGGCCGAAGACCGAAGCGCCGTCCATATTGCCGGCCGGCGAAGGAACGTGGCAGCCGCCGGCCGTCGTGGCGCAGTAATTGTCCCGACCATGCTGGTGCGCGGTACCGGATGTGAATGAGAAGAGAGCGACGACCACCACGACGAAACTACTTTGCGCCACCGCCGCGGTATTGCCAGGCTTGGTCATCTTATCCGCCGATACGACGGCTTCCGCACAGATCTATGAGATGACGACGCCCTTCTCACCGGGCGTCGCCGTGTCGGACAAGATTGATCTGTTTGCTGATGCATAAAGCCCCATGCGATGATCTGCTTGTCCGCTTTCGGGGCTGGGCTAGCTAGCTCCCTATGACACTCTGGGGGCGCAAAGCGGTCGTCTACGCCGAGATCGCCAAACGGCCGCTTCGGGCTGAAAGGCGGCCGACGCCCTTGGCCGCTTCGCGCCCATAGCTGACGTCGCGCCGGACGATTGCTAACGGTCAGCAATGCGGCTCGATGCCAAGCCGCATGCCGCACACCAGACGCCCAGCGCGATGTGGGCCGCGACAACAGGCCAGAAAGCGATGCCGGCGATGCCGTGGCGAATCCATCCAAGAATGAGTATTGCGACCACGGCGAAGTTGTAGAACAGCATCGCTGTCACCAATCCCTTGGCAGCCTTGCCTGCCAGGTCATCCCGCGCAAGCCAGCAAGCGACGGCCAGGCTCAGCACGGCCGCTCCGGCGACACGGGCGGCCGTCATGCCGGCAGGCGTGTCCGGCGCGGCCCCGAGCAGCACTTGAACCAGGAGCGCTGGTACAATCAGCAATGCCAGTCCCGTCGCGGCTTCGACCACGCCCGTTACCGAAAACAGCAGCCTGGCATTTGCAGCCATCGTTCCAAACATGCCGCCCCCACTATTGCCCGAGCTTGAACGTCAGCTTGTCGATCTTGCCGGAGAACTTGAACGGAGCGTCGTAGCGATACTCGACCAGAGCGACCCCTGTGCGCGTATCCTGACCGACGTCGAAGCTTTCGTCCTCCGGAAAGGTGACGGGCGTCGTGTGTTCGACCGAGTTTGTCGCCACCTGCTTGCCGTCCACCGACAGGACGCCGCTACCGCCCTTGCCGAGGCCCGGACCATCGGACTTGAACTCGAAGACGATTTGGTGCTTGCCGGGTTCCAGTTCCGGCCCCTCCCACATCGTGCGCTTCAGGTCGAGAAGGTTGTAGAGAAACACGACCTTGCCCCGCCCGACGCCGAAGTCGCCTTTGCTGAGAAACAGACCATAACCGCCGAACCGTCCGCCCTCGGTCACGATCATGCCGTCCGCACCGCCTTCGGGCATCTCGACCTCGGCCGTGATCGTATAGGACTTGTTCAGGACACTCGGTGCAGCGCTCGGCGGCACACCGCTCAGTGTCCCCGAATAGGTGAACTCGGTTCGCCCGGCCGTCAGGTTGGGGCGCGGCGTGTTCCAACGGGAAAGCGTCGAATTGTCGAGCGGCAGCACGTCGTACTTCTTCGCCTCGGAATAGAAGAGGTCCTGCATCTGCTTGAGCTTGTCGGGCATCTTGGCGGCCAGGTCGCTGAACTGGGTCGGGTCATCGTCAACGTTGTAGAGTTCCCAGTTATAGCCGGTGATGACGTCGGGCGGCGTGGCGGTGCTCAGCTCCCACGGCCGGGTTGCCGGCGTCGTAGCTGCCACCCAGCCGTTGTCGTAGATGGCGCGATTGCCGAGCATCTCGAAATATTGCGTCGTATGCCGGGTGGGGACATCGGCATTTGCCTTGTCCCATGTGTAGGCCATGCTCACCCCTTCGACCGGCTTCTGAGCGATGCCGTTGATCGTCTCGGGTGCCGGAATGCCGGTGGCTTCGAGGATGGTCGGCACGATGTCGATCACGTGCGAGAACTGGCGGCGGATGCCGCCCACATCAGTGATGTGGCCGGGCCAGGACATCGCCACCCCTTGCGAGGTTCCGCCGAAATGCGACGGCACCTGCTTCACCCACTTGAACGGCGTGTCCATCGCCCAGGCCCAGGCCGCGGCGAAGTGCGGGAATGTCCGTTCCGATCCCCAGAACGGATACCACAGCAACTGGTCCTTCACCGGCACCGGGATGCCGTTGAAGGTGGTGAACTCGTTCGGCGTGCCGTTGAGCATGCCTTCGGCGCTCGCGCCGTTGTCGCCGCCGATATAGATGATCAGCGTATTGTCGAGTTCGCCGAGATCGTCGACGGCCTGAATGACCCGGCCGATCTCATTGTCAGCGTAAGCAAGGTAGGCGCCGTAGATATCCGCCTGCTTGATGAAGAGTTTTCTCTCTTCCAGGCTCAGCGTATCCCATTGCGGCAGTTCCTTCGGCCACGGCGTCAGTTGCGCATTCTCGGGCATGATGCCGAGCCGTTTCTGGTTGGCGAAGATCGTCTCGCGCAGCTTGTTCCAGCCGTCGTCGAAGAGATGCATGTCGCTGATCTTCTTGATCCATTCCGGCGTCGGATGATGCGGCGCATGCGTGGCGCCCGGCACGTAATAGACGAGCCAGGGCTTGTCCGGCGCGATCTCCTTCAACTGCTTCATATATTGGATGGCCTCGTCGGCCATCGCCGTTTCCATGTTCCATCCGGGATTGCCTTCGAACGGGTAGATGGCCGTCGTGTTGCGGTAGAGGTTCGGCTGCCACTGGCTGGCGTCGCCGCCGACGAAGCCGTAGAAATATTCAAAGCCCATTCCCGTCGGCCATTGATTGAACGGCCCTGCCTGGCTCGACTGATAGGACGGGGTATTGTGGTTCTTGCCGAACCACGATGTCGCATAGCCGTTCTCCTTGAGGATCGTGCCTATGGTGCCTTTCTCGACCGGGATGATGGAATCGTAGCCCGGATAGCCCGTCGCAATTTCGCCGACCACCCCGGAACCGACCGAATGATGGTTTCGGCCGGTAATCAACGCGGCCCGCGTCGGCGAACAGAGCGACGTCGAGTGGAAATTGGTAAAGCGCAGCCCCTGGTTTGCAATGCGATCCATGGCCGGGGTGGGAATGACGCCGCCGAAGGTGCTTGGGGCACCAAATCCCTGGTCATCGGTCATGATCAGCAGCACGTTCGGCGCACCCTTTGGCGGCGTGACACGCGGAGCCCACCAGGGCTGTGATTCAGACGCTTTTTCCTTGATCACCCCGCCGAAATTCGGCGTGGGTGGCGGAAGCTGCTTGCCGTCGAGGGTAATTGTGGCCCCCGGAGCCCCCGTTGCCGCCTGTGCGCCCGATGCCGCCTGTGCGAATGCCGCCGGACAGCCAAACCCGGTCAACGCTGTAAAACCCAGCGCTGCGAGCACGCCGCGAGAGATGTGCAGTACACTGTAGCGACGCATGGAACCCCTCCTCTTGGCTAAGCGGAGCAGCGTCTACCAAGAAGTACAGAACCAATATTCGCTCGTAGGAGCACAGAGGTCGGAACCTGGATCGGTCTGGCCAGAATCAACAGGAGCAATCGTTGGCAGCGCTTCCATCCCAAGACGCATGCAACCCTAGATAAGAATGCATGATTGCCGGCCCAGTGTACAGCAAAAACACCGGTTGACGCCGCGTGCCCCGCAGGGGCACTAAGTCCGCTTCGAACCGAACCCGGACGAACATGTCGGCCGACTGTGGTCTTTGGGCCCGCGCTATGTCACCGCACAATTCCACGGTAAGAGTTTCCCAATCTGGCTCTGCTTGTGACCGTTGAGGATCGATGGCAGATCCTTCAGGCCAGGATCTCGGCGGCGAACACCTTCTGGACGATCTGCCAGCGCCCGTTGAGGTAAAAGCACGACAGCAGGTCGGTCACCTCGCGGGGCGGGATCCGCAGGCGGAGCTTGAGCAGCGCCATGTCACTGACAATGGCGATGGAGAGGATCTGGTCGGCGCGCACGCTGCCGGCATCCTGCGGTGAGGTCAGGCTCCGGACCGCATCGAGCCAGGCGGCAACAGGCGTAACCACCACGCTGTCGCCATCGCCGCGCCTGGTGACCAAGGCCGCTGGGTCGAAGATGGTCGCGAACGTGTCGGCGTCCATCGCGTAGGCGGCATCGAAGTAGGTTTTCGCCAAGGCGACCAATTCATCTATATTTCCCGTCAGGGGCGTGTTCTGCAACGTCATGGGGTTCCCTTCAACTCTCGTGTCCAGCTGAGTATAAGGACGGGCGCGGCAAGGTTTAGTCCGCGCGCACTAATCAGCTTTGTAAGCTGAGCTAAGCAATTGAGGGCGATCATGAAACCTTCCCTTCCGTCCGCCGGAGACTTCAACCAGCTCCGCGCCTTCGTGGCCGTTGCCGGTTCGCTGAACTTCAGCCGGGCGGCCGAGAACCTCGGCGTGTCATCCTCGGCGCTCAGCCAGATGGTCCGAGGGCTCGAGGAGCAGCTCGGGGTCAGCTTGTTCAACCGCACCACCCGCAGCGTCTCCCTGACCGAGGCGGGGGCCAAGCTGTTCGAACGGGTACAGCCCGCCGTCGAGGAGCTGGCGGAGGCGCTGGGCGAGACCCGCGAGCGCCGCGCCCATCCCGCCGGGACCGTGCGGGTACACTGCTTCCGGGCAGCCGCGGACCTCTACCTGACACCGATCCTCCGAGACTTCAGCGACGCCTATCCGCAGGTCGTGCTCGACGTCACGCTCGACGACGCCGTCGTCAACATCGTGGCCGAAGGCTATGACGTCGCCATCCGTCTCGGGGAGGTGATCGACAAGGACCTGATTGCGGTGAAACTCGGCCCGGACCTGCGCCAGACCGTGGTCGCCTCGCCCGACTATCTCGCCCGGCACGGGACGCCGGCTCATCCGCGCGACCTTCTTGCCCATCGCTGCATCGCCTGGCGATGGCCGGGGCAGAAGACGCCTTACAAATGGGAGTTCATGGAAAACGGCAAGTGGTTCGAAGTCGCAATCGACGGCCCACTGATCTCCAACATGAAGG
>UCCS01000107.1 GCA_900470965.1 Hyphomicrobiales bacterium | reverse complement strand
AATGCCGAGCGCATTGGCCGCTTCCTGATAGGACAGGTCCTCTATCGCCACGAGATGCAGCGCTTCGCGCTGCTCTTCCGGCAAATTGAAAAAGGCGTTGCGCACCTGCTGCAGGCGCACCGCATGCTCCTGTCCGGCCGGCAGCGACTGCTCCGCCTCGACCGCCGCCTCGTCATGGCGGCGCGTCAGCGAGCGGGTCTGCCGCACGCGGTCGATATGCGCATTGTGCAGAACGGAAAGCAGCCAGGTGCGCAGGTTTCCGCCGCTGCGGAAGCTCTTGCGCTTCTCGAAGGCCCGAACCAGGGCATCATGCACAAGATCCTCCGCCTCATCCGAATTGCGCACCAGCGAGCGCGCGTAGCGACGAAGCGCTGCGAGCTGACCGATGACATCGAAGGGGCGTTCTTTCCGTTCCATGATTGAGTATACGAAAGCATCGCAGATTTTATTCCGAAGCGATGCAGATTTTTTTGGATCGGCTGGAAAGGGAGTGCCGGTTTTCGGGCAACGCCAAAAACCTCCGCCCTTTGCCACGGCGGAGGTGGTATCTCGCAGCCTTAATGCAAGGAAGTAACCCTTGGGCAGGTACCCCGGGGGTCAGCCCTCGGGCATGATACCCCGGGGTCATCCCTCGGGCATGATCCCCGGCTGATCTGAAGGGAATTTCGCAATGTCCTGGACGCTGACATTGAGATGTTGGGCAACGAGGGCGGCCGGCGTATGCGTGAGCCACGAGGAAAGCCCGACCTCCTGATAATCGGCGACCTTGAAGACGGCGACGAATTGCAGATCGGTCTTGCCGGTATTCTCGATGATATGGCCCTGGCTGCGTTTGACATAACCGATATCGCCGGGTCGGAAATCGGCGGTCTGGCTGCGCGGGCCGGCATCGAATACCGTCATGCGACCTTCGCCCTTGATCCAGTACTGCCATTCGTCGGCATTCGGATGCCAGTGCATTTCACGCACGCCACCCGGCTTGATCGTCTCGATCGCCGCAGCGATCGTCTTGGAGACCTTGAAGATGCTGCTGTCGGCAAGCTGGATCGTGCCCGACGCATTCTGCTTCAGCGGTGCCGATGCCGTCAGCCGGTAGGTGAAAGGGTAGGGCGGCAGGCCAGCAGAAGCGACGGCTTCCTGGTCGGCCGAAAGCGGACCCGGCTCCTGGCCCTGGAAGATCCAGAGATCTTGCAATGGGATGTTCTTGAACGTGTCCTGCGGTACGCCGAAGTTTTTGGCAAGCAGTTCGGGCGACGTATGCGCCAGCCAGTCGGTCAGGAGCAACGTGCCGTATTCGGACTGGTCGCCCTCGTCGAAGACGAGGACGAATTCGCAGCCCTCGGGCCCAAGACCCTGCAGTGAATGCGGGAAACCGGCTGGAAAATACCAGAGATCGCCAGCCTCGACGTCCTGCACATAGGCGCGGCCCTGCGGATCAAGCACGGTCACCCGGCAGCGGCCATTGGTCATGATCGCCCATTCGGAGGCCCGGTGCCAGTGCATCTCGCGGATGCCGCCGGGGCCAAGGCGCATGTTGACGCCGGAGACCGCTTCGGAAATTGCAAAATCGGCCTTCGTCACCTGCCGTGCCCAGCCGCCGTTCTGGATGCGTTTGGGCGCATTGTTGAACGAGCCCCAGAAGAGCTGCATGTCGCCGACATCGGTTGCCGGCGGACTGCCGAACGAGGGAAACTGGTCGTTGATGGCAGGGTTCTTCGGGCCGGGATCGGACAGGCCGGCTGGATTGGCGTTGATCGCGCCCTCGGCCGGCTGGTCGGGATTGCCGAAACTCGCCGCCCGCGCAGCACCCGCCGCAAGTGCCGTTCCGCCCATCGCTCCGAGCGCTAGAACCGTACGTCTAGAAAGAGGTTCCATGGTTTTAATCCTTTCGTGTCGATTGGGAGGGTTATTCCGCCGGGGCGTCTGCGCGGGCGATGGCGGGCCGTTTCCGGCTGACGAATTCGCTCAGCTTTTCCAGGTAGAGGTAAACGACCGGCGTGGTGTAGAGCGTCATCACCTGGCTGATGAGCAGACCGCCGACCATGGCGTAGCCGAGTGGCTGGCGCAGTTCCGAGCCGGTGCCGTGGCCGAGCATCAGCGGCAGGCCGGCAAGAAGTGCCGCCGCTGTCGTCATGATGATCGGGCGGAAGCGCAGGAGACAGGCCTGACGGATTGCGTCTTCCGGCGACAGTCCCTGCTCGCGCTGGGCGGCGATGGCGAAGTCGACGATCATGATGCCGTTCTTCTTGACGATGCCGATCAGCAGGATCACGCCGATCAGCGCGATCACGGTAAAGTCGAAGCCGAAGGCCCAGAGCATGGCGAGAGCACCGAGGCCGGCGGAGGGGAGCGTCGACAGGATCGTCAGCGGGTGGAAATAGCTCTCGTAAAGTACGCCGAGGATCAGATAGATCACGGCAATCGCTGCAAGCACCAGCAGCGGTTCGCTCGAGAGCGAGCTCTGATAGGCCTGAGCATTGCCCTGGAACGTGCCGATGACGGTTGCCGGCTTGCCGAGATCGGCCTCAGCCTTGCTGATCGCGGCAACCGCCTGGCTGAGCGCGGTCCCCTTTGCAAGGTTGAAGGAGAGTGTAACGGCCGGAAACTGGCTCTGGTGGTTGACGGCAAGCACGGCCGTCGGCTCCGTCGTCTGTTTGACGAGCTGGCTCAAGGGAACCTGCTCGCCGGTCAGCGGCGATTTGATATAGAGACCGTTGATCGCCAGCGGTGAATTCTGGAACTGCGGCGCAAGCTCGAGAACCACATGGTAGCTGTTCAGGTCGGTGAAATACTGGGTGACCTGGCGCTGGCCGAAAGCATCGTTAAGTGTATCGTCGATCGTTTGCGGCGCAATGCCGAAGCGCGATGCCTGGTCACGGTCGATCGTAAGCGTCACGGTAGCGCCGCTATTCTGCTGGTCGGTGGCGACATCGGTCAGCTCCGGCAGCGTCTTGAATGTGGCGAGCAGCTTGGCTGCCCAGTCGTCGAGTTCTCCGGCATCACCGTCCTGCAGCGTATACTGGAACTGCGTGGCCGAGGCCCGTCCGCCGACATTGATATCCTGCGCTGGCTGCAAGAAGAGTTCTGCACCCTGCATCTGCGCGAGTTTCGGACGAAGCCGGTTGATGATTTCGCTTGCCGAGGCATCGCGCTGGTCTTCAGGCTTTAGCGTGATGAACATGCGGCCGTTATTGACGGTCTGGCCCGCTCCGCTGCCGACGGCCATGCCGACGGTCGCAACTCCGGGATCGCTGGCAACGATATTGCCTGCTTCGAGCTGGTGGCGCGACATTTCCGCGAAGGAAATATCCTGCGCGGCTTCGAGTGTACCGGTGATCAGGCCGGTGTCCTGGATTGGGAAGAAGCCCTTGGGAATATTGACGAACAGGAAGCCTGTTGCCGCAAGCGAAGCGATGAAGACCGCCATGGTCAGCCGGTGATGGCGCAGCGCGATATCGAGCGTGTAGCGATAGGCGGCAAGAAGCCCGTCGAACGCCTTCTCGCTCATATTGTACAGCCTGCCGTGGCGGGCGTCTTTTTCCGGCTTCAGGAAGCGTGAGCTCATCATCGGTGTGATGGTCAGTGAGACGATTGCCGAGACGACGATCGTCATCGTCACGGTGATTGCGAACTCCCGGAATAGCCGGCCGACAATGCCGCCCATCAGGAGCAGCGGAATGAAGACGGCGACGAGCGAGATACTGATCGAAATGATGGTGAAGCCGATTTCGCGCGCGCCGTCGATTGCCGCTTGTTTCGGCGTTTTGTCCATCTCCATATGGCGATGGATGTTCTCGACCATCACGATCGCATCGTCGACGACGAAACCGACGGCGATACTCAAGCCCATCAGCGAGAGATTGTCGAGGCTGAAGCCAGCGGCATACATCAGCGCCAATGTGGCCAGTAGCGCCAGCGGCACTGTGACGCTCGGGATCACCGTCACCCAGACATTGCGCAGGAAGATGAAGATCACCATGACCACAAGGGCGATGGTGATGACAAGCGTCGTTTCGACATCCGCCACCGAGGCGCGGATCGTGGTCGTCCGGTCGCTGAGGATGGAGAGGTGGATGGCGGCCGGTGCGATCGCTTGCAGCTGCGGCAGGGCAGCGCGGATCGCACCGACCGTATCGATGATGTTGGCACCCGGGAGCTTGAAGATCGGCAGAAGGATCGCCCTCTTGCCATCAGCCCAGGCCGCCAGCTGATCGTTCTCCGGTCCGTCGATCGCCTGGCCGATATCGCTGATGCGGACCGGAGCGCCGTCGCGATAAGCGACGATCGAATCGTTCCAGGGGGCGGCCTTCAGGAGCTGGTCATTGTCATAGATCGTGTAGGTGTGCTCTCCACCCTGCACACTGCCTTTCGGTGAGTTGCTGGTGATGCCGGTAACGGCGCTGCGGATATCCTCAAGCGAAAGTCCCATCTCGGCGATCTTGCCGGGATCGATCTGCAGCCGTACGGCCGGCTTCTGCTGGCCGAAGATCAGAACCTGCGAAACGCCGTCGATCTGGCTGACATGCTGCGCGAGCACGCTCTCGGCAAAATCGTCGACTTGCGTCAGCGGCAGGGTATCTGAAGTGAGCGCAAGAACCATGACCGGCGGATCGGCGGGATTGACCTTGCGATAGGTTGGCGGCGAAGGCAGGTCCGTCGGCAATTGCCCGCCGGCTGCGTTGATTGCGGTCTGCACGTCCTGGGCGGCACTATCGACGTCGCGCGACAGATCGAATTGCAGAGTGATCGCGCTCGAGCCGAGCGTACTCGTCGAGGTCATCTGGGTGACGCCGGGGATCTGCCCGAACTGCCGTTCTAGCGGCTGCGTTACCGCCGATGCCATCGTCTTCGGATCGGCGCCGGGGAGCTGTGTCGAAACCTGGATTGTCGGAAAATCGACTTGCGGCAGGGGTGCAACCGGCAGCAGAGGGTAGGCGACTATACCGATGCCGAAGAGGCCTGCCATCATTAGTGAGGCGGCGATCGGCCGCTCGATGAACCAGGAGGAGATCGACATGGCCTACTCCTTGCTGGCGGCTTGCGTAGCGGCCGCCTGTTGAATGCTGACATGAGTGCCGACATCCAGCCGATACTGGCCCGACGTGACGACCTGTTCGTTGCCGGAAAGGCCCTTTTCGATGACGGCGTGGCCGCTCTCGATCGGCCCGGGGGTGACCTTGCGCACGGCAGCCGTGCCGGTGGCATCGATAACGTAGACGAAGAAGCCGTCCTCTCCCCGCTCAAGCGCTGCGGAAGGAATGGTCACGGCCTTCTGGAGCGTCTGCTGCTTGACCCTCAGCGTCACGAATTGACCGGGCCAGAGCGCATCATCCTTGTTCTCAAAAATCGATTTGATGCGGATCGTGCCGCTTGCCTGATCGATTTCGTTGTCGATGAGCGAGAGCGTGCCTGACGCAAGCTGCTGCGACTGGTCCATCGACATCGCCGTCACCTCGACCGGGCCGGCCTTCAGCGCGTCGCGCACTGCATCGAGATCGTCTTCGCGCAGTGTTGAGACAACCGTGATCGGCTGTGTCTGGGTGATGGTCACGATCGGTGTCGTATCGGTCGTCTGGACTTCGTTGCCGGGATCGACCCGACGGATACCCGTGCGGCCGTCGATCGGTGAGCGGATCTCGGTATAAGAGAGCGACACGTCAGCAGCCTCCTTGGCGGCCTGATCCTGCGCAAGTTGTGCCTGTGCACTTGCCACCATGCTTTGCTGCTGCTCGACGGTTTCCTGCGTGACGATCTGCTGCTGGCCCAGTTTCTGGTCCTTGCCGAGCAGATATTGGGCGTTGGCGAGATCGGCCTGGTCCTGCTTGATCTTGGCGGCAGCCTGATCGTCGGCTGCCTGGAAAGGGCGCGGGTCGATGATGGCGAGCACATCGCCCTTCTTGACGGCCTGCCCCTCGTTAAACATCACGCTCTGGAGCTCTCCGTCGACACGCGTCGTGATATTGACCGTATAGTTCGCCTGCACCGTGCCAAGGCCGTCGAGATAGACAGGCACGTCGGTAACGGCTGGGGTCGCGACCTCGACCGGCACTGCCGGCGTACCGGGCTCCGGTGCGGCAATGGTCGGCTCGGTTCCTGCAAACCAGAAGGCTGCGGCCGAACCGCCCGCAATGGCGAGAATGGCGGCAGCAGCGAGGATCGCCGGTTTGCGGCGACGACGGGGTTCAATCACGGTACGGATGGATGTCACTGCCGGCTCCATAGGCTAAAGGTTGAATTATGCTGCAACGGCCGCCGGCATTGGGCGGCCTCCGTATCTGTCTCCTGAATTGACGGGCTGGTGCCAAAACCAGGGGTCAGGCTGCCGATTATCGGCAGGCCGACCGGCGCTTCTGTGTCCTGCCGGATCAATTCAATGCGAGAAGGCTACGTCCGGGCGGGCACTGGCGCATCTATACGCAGGTCTAGTCGCCGTTCCCCATAGGTATACGCTCCCGCATCCGGATAGCCGCCGGCATGTGGAAGGACCGGCGCGAAAAGCAGTCGCACCGGCTCACTGCACCTATACAACACGTTGAAGACGACGACGCCGGGCGGTCCCGCTCAGGGGAAGACCCTGGACTTCGGCGAGCCGACGTTGATTGCCGAGATCGAGTTTCGCGGCTGGATCATGAAGGAGCCCGCGTCATGCGTCCTACAAGGGACTGGGCGAGGTAGAGGACAACGCCACTATCTTCGATCTGTCCGACGGGCTACCGTGACGATAGGTCGAGATCGGCCCCCTCGGACCTGTTACTCAGCTACTTATGATCGCCTCGACCTACCGGCTTCTTCTATTTGACTTTGACGGCACGCTGGCCGACAGCGGCGCCTGGATGGTCGGCGCGCTCCGGCAGATGGCCGATCGTCACGGGTTCAGGAAGCCCACCGATTCCGAGATCGATTATCTTCGCGGTCTTTCCAATCGCGAAATCCTCAAATGGCTGGAGATCCCAGGTTGGCGGCTACCCTTCATCGCGCGGGACATGCGCAAACTCGCCGGCATGGCAACCGTCGAGCTCTTCCCGAGCACGGGGAAACTCCTTTCGGAACTCGCCGCGCAGGGCGTCTCGCTCGCGATCGTTAGCTCGAACAGCCGCGTCAACATTGAGCGCGCCCTCGGTCCGTCGGCCGGCCTGTTCACGCATTTCGAATGCGGTGCCTCTCTCTTCGGCAAGGGCAAACGGATCAGACGTGTGTTGCAAGCGACCGGCCGACCGCCAGCCGAGGCCATCGTCATTGGCGACGAGGTGAGAGACGTCGAGGCAGCGGCCAGCCAGGGTGTGGCGTCAGCGGCGGTGACCTGGGGATACGCCCGGCGCGAGGCGCTCGAAGCCGCTTCTCCGACGCATCTGGTCGAGACGGCAGATGATCTTGTCCGCCTCGCTCGGGCTAAGGGTCAGTCGCAATCTTAGCGGGGGAAATCGAGGCTGGCGCGTCACTTACGAATTGTTGCGCAACTCAGCGCGCGGGCCGACGGCCCGCAAGACAAGGGGAGGGCTATGGGGAATCCGTCCATGCCGCGATCGATGCACCAAGGCTTATTCGAAGGAATATCGAGCGTCGCCCGGTCAGCTGGCTGAGGCCGGGTGTGCGTCGGCGGCCGGCGGGTTCTTGCGGAAATCGGGATGCAGCGGTCCGAAGGGCATGGCGCCCATGCAGGCGACAAGCGCAAGGCCGGCGATCGCAGAACAGAAGGACAGGACGAAGATATCGGCATAGGCAAGCACGCTTGCCTGCGCATGGATATCAGCCGCAACTGCGGAGAGGGCTTCGAGACTCCCGCGATGGCTTGTCCCGAACAGCGTCTCCAGCTTAGCCAGTACGCCGTGAAGATTGCTCGACGATCCCGAGATCGGCCCCGTCAGGATATTGGAATGGTACTGCTCGCGTTGTCGGAACCAGGTGTTCAAGAGGCTCAGGGCCAGTTCGACGCTACCGAGCCGGATGACCTGGATATAGGCGGATACGGCCGTCGAGCGTTTCGGGTCGGAATTTGCGATCAGGTAGACGACGGTTGCGAAGAAGGCGAAGGATTGCCCCGCCGTATGGAGGAGCACGGCCGGCAGGAAATTAAACGGCGCCCATGTTATGGAGAGGTTCGATCCCCAGAGAGAGCCGAGCGCCATCGCCGATAACCCCATCATGATGCAAAGGCGCGCATCGATCCGGCGCAGCAGGAAGATCGCAAACGCGATGAACAGAAAGACCGGGATGACCGCGCCGAAAATGTAGAGTTCGGATATGGCGATCGGCCGCAATCCGACGACCGACTGCAGGAAGCCCGGAATGGAAATCGAGGCGCCGGAACTGGCAAAGGTGAAGGCAATGATGATCGCATAGCCGATGCCGATATTGCGCGACAGGATCACGCTCGCATGCGCCCAGGGATTGGCGACGACACTCTCGTTGATGAGGAAGCCGATGAAGAGAATCGTCCCGCCTGCCAGCAGCGAGGTGACGATGCCGGAATTGAACCAGTCCAGCCTGTTGCCCTGATCGAGACCGACATAAATCATCGTCATCGAGCATCCGAGCAGCATCATGCCGCCCCAGTCGGCATCCTTTAGCAGGCTTGAATTGATCTCTTCCTTGGGAGCACCGATGATGAGGAGAAGGGCGATGATCGGCGTGACGATCACATCCTGCCAATAGGCCCACTGCCAGCCGAGATAATCATCATAGATGCCGACGAGCACGAAGCCGAGATTCTGCGATAGCGGAACGCGAAGCGCGTAGATCGAAAGGCCGATCATCCAGTATTTCATGTCGAGATTGCGGAAGATAACCATGATGGTGGCCGGGATGAAGACGCCGAGCAGCAGCGCTCGCGCCGCATGCAGCGCAAAGAGTGCGCCGCCGTCATGGACCATGGGAATAATGAGCGAAATGCAGGCATAGACCAATGTCGTCGGGATCATCACGCGGCGCACACCGAAAACGGTGGCGATCCAGGCGACCGCCGAGGAGATGAGGATCTGCGGTGCGTTGGCGACGGTGCTGAGCCAGGAGGCTTCATCGAAGCCAAGCGAATAGGCGCCACGGATATCGGGCAGGCCGACGGCAAAGACGCGCGTATCGAAGCCGACCACGAAGGAGGCGAGCAACAGGGCTGCGACGATAAGATACGGATGGCTCGTCGTCGTGCCGCTGGTCAGCGGACCAAAGGCGCGCGGAGCCGAGCTCATTGGTCCGGGTCCTGCTTGGTATCCACCCTGACGACGGCCGACATTCCGGGCTTCAGCCGATCAACTAGTGGCTGGCCGGGATCGAAGACGATCTTGACCGGGATGCGCTGGACGACCTTGGTATAGTTTCCGGTCGCGTTGTCGGGCGGCAGCAGCGCGAAGATCGAGCCGCTTGCCGGAGACAGGCCGACGACCTTGCCATGCAGCGACTGGCCGGGGAAGGTGTCGATGGAAACCTCCGCAGCGCGGCCCGGCGTGATCCGGGAAAGCTGTGTCTCCTTGAAATTCGCGGTGATATAGACGCTCGGAAGCGGCACTTCCGACACGAGGCTGGTGCCGGCCGCGACAAAATCGCCTTCATGGACGAGCCTGCGGCCAATGACGCCATCGAAAGGCGCGTAGATGCGGGCATAGCCCTGGTGGATCAGGGCGGTATCGAGCGATGCCTCAGCCGCATTCACCTGCGCCTGCAGCAGCGGAGATTGTCCGTTCAGAACGTTCAACTGGGCCTTTTGCTGCGCGATCGAGGCTGCCGTCGATTTGACCGAAGCCTGGGCCTGCAGATAGGCGGCCTGCGCCTGCTGCAGCAGCTGTTGCGAGGTCGCGCCGCCAAGGCTGGTCTGGCGGTGGAACTCCTGCTCCGTTTGTGTCTGCTGTGCCAGGGCCGATGCGTTCTGCGCTTCAGCCACCTGCACGACGGCCTTTTGCAATTCGATCTGGTTTGCGAGATTGGCAAGCGATGCGTTTGCGGCTGCAAGATTGGCCTTCGAGGCGGCGACCGCGGCGTCATATTCCCGCGGATCGATTTCAGCGAGCAACTGGCCCTTCGTCACCGCCTGATAATCGGTGACCGGGGTGCTCTGGACGATGCCGCTGATCTGGGCGCTCAGCGTCGAGACATCGGCGCTGACCACGGCATCGTCCGTCGATTGATGCGATGCGCCCGCCACCCAACGGTTCCAGTCGACGCTCACGATGGCCACTCCGGCGCCCACGAGCGTGATGGCGAGAAGAGGAATGGCAAGCCGTCTCAAGGACACCACGGCTCCCGGGGAGGGCGCAGCCGGCGCGGCGGGAGCTTCCGGCGGCGGCGAGCGCGCTGGCTCGGATGGGCTAAGGCTGGTGACGGTGATCTGCTTGGCCATGCGCGCCTCACTTCTTGCTGTGGTCAGCGGAAATCTTTGCGCGGACGCGAACCGGGACCGGCGTGAAGGAGACGTGGCCGGTGCCATGGACCTGTAGCCAGTAGCCCAGCGCCATGAAAACCGCGCCGCCGATGAGGTTGCCGAGCGTGACCCAGACGAGATTATGGACGGCGGCAGCAAGCGTGATGTTTGCGGGATGCTCGCCCATCAGCGCCATCGAGAAGGTGAACATGTTGGCGACGCTGTGTTCGTAGCCGGCGGCCACGAAGATGGTGATCGGCCAGAAGATCAACATGATCTTGGCAGCGGCATTTTCCGTGCGTCCAGCCATCCAGATGGCGAGACAAACAAGCCAGTTGCAGAGAATACCGCGGGCAAGAAGCTCCAGCGATCCCGCCGACATCTTGGCCGAGACAATCGAAAAGAACGCCTGGCTTCCGTCGCCGAGAAGCACACCGCCGCCGGCCAGATGGAAGAGTCCGGCGAGTACCACGGCGCCGATCAGGTTGCCGATCCAGGCCGCGATCCAGACAAGTAGCATATCGGCAACGCGGCTGCGCCGCGTCAGCACGGCAAGCGGCATATACATCGCCGTTCCCGTGAAAAGCTCGCTGCCGGCAAAGACGACGATTGTCAGGGCAGAGGAGAAGACCACGCCCATAACGAGATGCGCCCAGGCCGGATCGGCATGAGCGCCGGCGGTAAACATGATGATATCGCCGAAACCGATATAGGCGCCGGCCATCGCCGCCCCGATCAGGAAGGCGGGAAAGTGGCTACGGACCTCTTCGGCTTTCTCTTCGCCGGACTGGGCAAAGTGATCAATCGAATCCTGATACATGACAGTACCTCGTCTCTTTGATGATCGAACCGGGCTTCGTCCCGGACGCTCGAAAAGCTAGTCGCGCAAGCCGCATTGCTGAATCATACCTACGTCTAGGCTATCTCCGAACAGGCCGGGACATCTGTTGTCATGCTCGCATGCTACTTCGGTCGCGACATCGCGCAATGCTGAAAAAAAGAGGCCGCCTTCCGATACGGAAAGGCGGCCATTTGCGGATCCTCGGGCAATCCGTGACTTCGGGCGGTGGGGAGGGACACCGGGAAGCCTTAACCGAGATTTCTATCGCCTGTCAGGAGGAGGCCCCAGGCGATAGGTGGGAAGATACGCCCAATTCGTACCGGGCGGAACTAAACTTACGTATTGGCCCGCCTAGACCAGCGCGCGATTTCATCCGATCCGGCCGCACCCCTATTCTTTTCGTCGATCGGCGAGTCCTCGTCGACGATGTCAGGCAGTACCCGCGGTCAGCTCCCATGAACTGCGCTGCCGACAGCAACCTTAACTTCGAACAGGATCCATCATGAAAACCGCCCTTCTTTCCCTTCTCGTCGCCGGCATGCTGGCCGCCCCTGTCGTTGCAAACGCCGCCCAGGCCGATGTCGGCAAGCTGGATTGCGACGTTTCCAAGGGCATCGGTGTCATTGTCGGCTCCAAGCAGGATGTCGACTGCATCTTTACGCCGAGCGCTTCCGGCGATGCTGGCCAGCACTATGTCGGCACCATCACCGATTTCGGCCTCGATGTCGGCACCGTGGAGAAGGGTCGGATGGTCTGGCTCGTCTTCAATGCCACGCGCGAACCGGTTGCCGGCCTGGAGGGCAATTATGCCGGTGTCACGGCTGATGCCAGCGTCGGTATTGGCGGCGGCGCCAATGTGCTGGTCGGCGGAACGAGCAGAACCGTCTCGCTGCAGCCGGTTTCGCTCGAAGGCGATGTCGGCGTCAATCTGGCCGTCGGCGTCACAGCTCTGAAGCTGCAGCCGGCAAACTGATCCCGAAGTCGAGTCCAAAAGACCGGCTTCGCGGGCAGCGTTCGGGAGGCCGGCAAAATGCGAACGAGCTTCTATTGCGATCGCCGATGGCTCGCAACATGGCCACACCCCCCCCGAGGCTATCAATCATCGTTCTCACCTCCGGAACGTCCTGCAAGGTGCGCTCACTCCTTTTGAGGAACGAAGAGGGTCACCTCGTTGAGAGAGCAAGTCCAATGAGTGCGTGGAACTGATGCTGGCAGCCGCGCAAACATAGCGGATCAGCCAAATCGAGCGGACGAGCCACTGATCTCAACTCGCGCGCCTTCCGAGATAGTTTTGGCACCAACCATTCGGCCGTAATGGTTGGCCTATGAGCGACCTTCTAGAAGAGATTGCACGCATGGCAGGTGTTCCCGGCGCTATTGCCGCCACAGCGTTCGCCCTATCAACGTGCTACAAATCATGGCTTGCGGCACGGCGTGTCCGAATCCGTCTTGAGACTATTCAAATTGACGCCCCCAGCGTTGAAGCAGCCGTGTTCATCTTTGGCGAATACGAACGTATTTGCGATGCTAGCCGACGGGCGCAACGTCTCGTGGAGAGTAAGGCCAACACGGAGGACACAGGCGGGTGAGGCTACGATTGCCGTAGCCGCGATCCATGAAATACCCGAATAAGTGCGTCAACACACTTGAGAAATTCTTTAGATTGGACTGAGTGCGGCGACTGCTCCGCATTGGTACAGCGTCAGTTGGTTGCGCCTCGGTGCGATAACTAACACAAATGCGAGTTGGCGCAGACAACACGTTTGCGCATCCTTGCGACCGTTCCGAAGGAGCGGAGCTAAGAGCATTTCCGTCGCGTCTTGTTCGTAAGAGTGTCTCCGCTTTCGACGAACCCATAGGTTTCGTTCGCAAGAGGCTTTTACGTGGCCATATCACATTTCTTCGTCAGGATCGTCGGCCGCGGCTCTGGACGCAGCGCGGTGCAGCTGGCGGCCTATTGCCATTGCGCCAGAATGGAATTCGAACGGGAAGCGCGAACTATCGACTACACGCGCAAGAAGGGGCTTTTGCACGAGGAGTTCTCCATTCCTTGGGACGCGCCGCAGTGGCTACAGTCGATGATCGCTGATCGTTCCGTTTCCAGCGCATCCGAGTCCTTCTGGAACAAGGTGGAGTCTTCCTCGAAGCGAGCCAACGCACAGCTTGCCAAGGAGGTCACAATCGGGCTGCCGATCGAGCTCTCGTCCGAGCAGAATATCGCCCTGATGCGCGACTTCGTGGAGACCCATGTCACCGCGAAGGGCATGGTTGCCGACTGGGTCTATCACGACGCTCCGGGCAATCCGCATGTGCATCTGATGATGACGCTGCGGCCGCTGACCGAGGATGGATTCGGACCCAAGATCGTCGCCGTGCTCGGTCCTGACGGCCAACCGATCCGCTATGGCGCCGGTAAGATCGTCTACGAGCGCTGGGTGGGCGACATCGACGAGTTCAATGCATTCCGCGACGGGTGGTTTGCCTGCCAGAACCGGCATCTGGCGCTTGCCGGTCTCGACGTCAGGGTCGATGGGCGCTCCTTCGAAAAGCAGGGGATCGAGCTGGCGCCAACCGCCCATCTGGGTGTTGCCACGAAGGCGCTCCTACAAAAGGCCTCGAATTCCGGTCAAGCCGTTGTGCTCGATCGACTGGAATTGCAGGAGGAACGGCGCACAGAGAATGCTCGTCGTATCCGTCGCAATCCCGATATCGTTCTTGACCTGGTCATCCGCGAGAAGAGCGTTTTCGACGAACGGGATGTGGCCAAGGTGCTGCATCGCTATATCGATGATGCCAAGGTGTTCCGAAGCCTGATGGCGCAAATCCTGCAGAGTCGTCAGATAGTGATGCTCGAAGGTGAGCGGACCGATTTTGCCACCGGCCTGCGCT
>UCCS01000075.1 GCA_900470965.1 Hyphomicrobiales bacterium | reverse complement strand
AACCGCTGTACACTTTTGCGCGATATGCTTTAGCGGCGGATATCCTTCTCCGTCAGCGTATACCGGTCCTTGCCGCCGCGGCCGTAGACACCGGATGCCGCCTCCAGAATGGCGGGGCGCGCCGCATCGAAGGCGTTCAGGCATTCGGCCTCCGTGCGGCCCGTCTGGGCGATGGAGCGCAGCGCGCTCGCCTCGATCAGAAACCGCACCTCGAACATGCCGTCATAGCCGGAGAAACGAACCCCATCGCGGCCCTCGTCGAAACTGCGGCTTCTATTGGGGAAGATCAGGGACATCGAAGTTTCTCCAGAAATTGGCGCCTCCGGCTCCTGCCGGGGACTCATAAGCGGCAACGCCTGATACCAGGCGGGGATATGCACGGCTCATCATCGAATGCGTCAGAGGTCTTTTTCAGCGCGGTCTCCCAAGTGCCTGGGCGTATGAGAGACATTGCTCTTTGCCGGCCCTTGCGGGCGCGGCCATGCTGCTCAGGATGCTGCGAAAAAGCTGTTCTGCAGAGTGTCGGAAGACAGCGCGTCTTCCCTTGAGGGCATCGGGTAAACCGATGCAAAAGGCGGTTTTATTCCATATGCCGCCATACTGGGGATATGGGGCGCGGGCCGGCCATTACAATGACCGGGCGCTAATAAACCCGGCTCGTTTCAGAGGGTGCTGCCGCCCAAAGGCAGGTTTGGCGGCAATGACATGCCGCGCGCTCAAGGCCGCCTATTGCGCGTCGCCGAGCAGCCCACTGAGGCTCCACGGCTCTTCGCCCTGCTGGTCGGCAATATCCTCCACCTTCCAGCCGCCGTGTTCCTTTACCAGTGTGTAATAGAGCGTCACCTCTTCGCCATTGCGGAACTGCACCTCCAGTTCGGCGCGATCATCCAGCAGGATCGCCTGACCGATCTTCAGGCCGCTCGCCTCGCCATCCTGCCCGGCTATGACGGGATCGAAATCGATGGCCCCGACTTCGCCATCAGGCGTGTTGTCGCGATCCGTCTGGAGCATCTCGTTCAGGTGGTCGGAGAAGAAGGCCGAGTAGGGTGAGGGGGCGTCGTCAGGGGCGGTGTCGGTGTTGAAGGTGTAGAGCGCCTGAAGGAGGGCATTCGGGGTTTTGTAGGTTGCGGCGAAAACGGGAGAGGCGATCAGGGCGGAAAGCGTGAGGCTGAGGATGAAGGCGGGGAGGCGCATACGGGCTCCTTTTGGTGAGGAGGCATGTGTAGCAGGAGTCGCTGCTGTGGGTGGAAGGCTATTTTTTGGGCGATGGCAGCTTACCGAGGCCCACTTGAACGGCAGTGCAAGCTTTTGGCATGCACCCGCTTAAGGAGTTGAGAAATATCATCGCCAGATACGGCCAATGGCTGACACTTTTCGGATATCAGCCATTGTGGGTAAGTCCGCGCCATAATACTTTTATTGTTTAATCGTGATTAGTTCCATCCGGCTTGGCAACTGTGCCTATGCCTCAACTCGTGCTCAAGCAACGAGTCAGTGGTGCGAACGAAAAACTCAAGACAAGAGAGCGCCTCATTGACATAATTATCGTCTAACGTGCCTGGGGTTGCTAACCCAATTATACCGTGAGGAATTGGGAATCCGTGAGCAAAAGCGTGACGAACAGTCATTATGCCGTCGAAGTATGCTTTAGTATCACTTGGGTTAGCGAATTTGGGCTGCCAAACCCAAGCGCTGTAGGGATCAGTGCCGGTTATCTCTATCAACAAATCTCGAGTTTGGTCCCAATTCGGCGTGTTAAGAATAGCTGCCTTTTTATCCACCATAACTTCAAATTGGGCAATTAAGGTCCAATTTCTACGATGAGTTTGCACCCTGACTTTGGAAACAAATTCTCGAAGGACCCCTTCTATATATCCCTCCCAACAGCCGACACCTAAAGCGATTGCTGCTTTCCTACATGTATCGTCAATTATAACCTGATCTGTCGAGGCTGCTGATGGAGTGCCCGCATAAGATCTTAAGATATTCGCGCCGACGGACGTCGACCCAAATTTTGCAAAAGCCATTGACGGCATAAAACTACAACCTCTCCATCAACTTCTTAATTGCTTTTGTATATTTATTGATTGAGTTCTGATTTACTTGGACTATGTCGCCATCAATCTCGTGATGTCCGGACTTAAGCAAGGATAAGGGGCATCCCTCTGTCGAGGAAACAACAGCGACCGAATGATAATCCGGCATCTCAGCAAATAGATCCTCAATTGATTTATATGAAGTAAAGTATCTCTTGTTTGATTTTGCAGTATTTCCAACTAATGCGCGGATAGGAGCTGTTTTTGCTTGAAAGGCGGAACTTGGTTTTCCCTTATACATGGTTACTCGATTACTTACGAACGTATGTATTTTAGGGATTACGACACCTTCGTCATTGGCCCGCTTTGAAAAGCTCAGCTTTGCATAACCCTGCAGTTCACTGGCGGAAACTCCGTAAAGAAGAGCCAGAACGTTTTCTATGCCACGGCGCGAACTATCGTCTGCGGTGAACGGAATGATAAGGTTATCAGCGGCGGCCAAAGCGATTTGGGTATATATTGAGAAACTCGGATTGCAGTCGATAAACGTAGTGACGTCGGATGCTTTACTGAATTCGCTAAATATTCGGATAAAGTCCGAAATCCACGACATCACCTTGTGCCATGCCTCATTGGGAAGGGCCATTTGTGAGGCTTGCCGAATTGCTTCTGACAGCAATTCAAGAAGATTGTCTCCAGCTAACAAGGCAACATTTTCTGGAATTTTGTCATTAATCGAATGAGGACGGAAAATAAAATCGTCAACATCGGGCAACGCGATGAAGGGTGATGTAAGCCTAGCTTCGAAATACCCACCAACGGAACACCTCGGTTTGCGGCCATATAAGTCATCCAGCGCCGCGGCAGACCGCTCCTGACCACCAAGCGCGATCTCGGTGAGATTAGCTTGAGGGCATAAATCTAGAATGAGTATTTCTTCATCCGGGTGACCTAGCGCATATTCGCAAGCCAAAGAGAACGTCAAAAAGCTCTTTCCAACGCCGCCCTTGTTGTTCCACAAGGCATATTTTGTCATTCGTGTGTATCCAATGGGGAGAGTAACTGCGTCAATTTAAAGTGCCACATCTTTAAATTGAATTACTTTTTGAAGTTGTTTGGCTCTGTTGAACTTACGAAACAAGCTGAGTCTTCACCGCCCCGGCCGCCCAGTCTTACCCTTCGTCCGGCTCTTGCGCTTCTGCTCGCCCGGGTCCTCATAGCTCCCGACACCCGTCTTCCCGCGCACCAGCGGCCGCACGTCATCGCGCTCCGGCTGCCCCTCCAGCAACGGCGAAAACCGCTGCGTGCCCTTGGCCGCATCCGGCTTTTCCGGCACATGTCCCGTCACCGGCTTTTCCGTCCGGCCCACGGTCATCTCATCCAGCGTGTTGCGGCGGAAGAGGCTCTTGCCGTTGGCGTTGCGGCCGCCCATGTCGTCCAGTTCCGGCTTGGCGAAATAGGAGGGCGTGGCATTCTCATCCGCCTTGCCGTTCGATTTCTCTCCCTTCGAGGGAAGGGACTCGCTGACGGCCCTGGCGTTGCGGCGGATGCCTTCCATCGACTTCGCTTCCTCGCGGGCCAGCGGGTCGTCCATGGCGGCGAGTTCGACGGCCTTGAGGCGTTTGATTTCGTCGCGCAGGCGGGCGGCCTTTTCGAAGTCGAGATCGGCGGCGGCGTCGCGCATGGACTTTTCCAGCGCGTTGAGATGGGTCTGCAGGTTGTTGCCGACGAGATTGCCGCCATCGGCGAAGCCCTTGCCGGAGGCGCCTGATATGTCGGCGCGCACGTGGTCGCGCTCGTAGACGCTATCGAGGATATCGGAGATCTTGGCCTTGACGCTTTCAGGCGTGATGCCGTGCGCCTCATTATAGGCCATCTGCTTTTCGCGACGGCGGGTGGTCTCGTCCATGGCGCGCTGCATGGAGCCGGTGATGTTATCGGCATAGAGGATGACCTTGCCGTCGACGTTACGCGCGGCGCGGCCGATCGTCTGCACCAGCGAGGTCTCGGAGCGCAGGAAGCCTTCCTTGTCGGCATCGAGAATGGCGACGAAGCCGCATTCGGGAATATCCAGGCCCTCGCGCAGCAGGTTGATGCCGACGAGCACATCGAATGCGCCTAGGCGCAGGTCGCGGATGATCTCGATACGCTCCAGCGTGTCGATATCCGAGTGCATGTAGCGCACGCGCACGCCCTGCTCATGCAGATATTCGGTCAGGTCCTCGGCCATGCGCTTGGTCAGCACGGTGCAGAGGGTGCGATAGCCCTTGGCCGCCGTCTCGCGGATTTCGCCGAGCACGTCATCCACCTGGCTGCGGGCGGAGCGCACTTCGACGGGCGGATCGATGAGGCCGGTCGGGCGGATGACCTGTTCGGCGAAGACGCCGCCGGCCTGTTCCATTTCCCAGCTGCCCGGCGTTGCCGACACGGCGATCGTATCCGGGCGCATGGCGTCCCATTCCTCGAAGCGCAGCGGGCGGTTATCCATGCAGGAGGGCAGGCGGAAGCCATATTCGGCCAGCGTCGCCTTGCGCCTGAAGTCGCCCCGGTACATGCCGCCGATCTGCGGCACGGTGACATGGCTTTCGTCGATGAAGACGATGGCATTGTCAGGGACATATTCGAACAACGTCGGCGGCGGGTCGCCGGGGTCGCGGCCGGTGAGGTAGCGCGAGTAGTTCTCGATGCCCTGGCAGGAGCCGGTGGCCTCCAGCATTTCCACATCGTAGCGGGTGCGCTGCTCCAGGCGCTGGGCCTCCAGCAGGCGGCCGGCCTTTTCCAGCTCCACCAGGCGGCCCTTCAGCTCTTCCTTGATGGATTTGATCGCGGCATTCAGCGTCGGGCGCGGCGTCACATAGTGCGAATTGGCGTAGATCTTGACCGATTTCAACTCGCCGGTCTTCTGGCCCGTCAACGGGTCGAATTCGGTGATGGCGTCGATCTCGTCGCCGAACATGCTGATGCGCCAGGCGGCATCTTCCAGGTGAGCCGGGAAGATTTCGATCGTGTCGCCACGCACGCGGAAGGAACCGCGCTGGAAATCCATGTCGCGACGCTTGTATTGCTGAGCCACGAGATCGGCCAGCAGCTGGCGCTGATCCAGCCTATCGCCGACATTCATCTGGAAGGTCATGGCCGTATAGGTTTCGACCGAGCCGATACCGTAGATGCAGGAAACGGAGGCGACGATGATGCAATCGTCGCGTTCGAGCAGAGAGCGCGTCGCCGAGTGGCGCATGCGGTCGATCTGCTCGTTGATGGAGCTTTCCTTCTCGATATAGGTGTCGGAGCGCGGCACATAGGCTTCCGGCTGGTAATAATCGTAGTAGGAAACGAAATATTCCACCGCATTGTCGGGGAAGAAATTCTTGAATTCGGAATAGAGCTGGGCGGCCAGCGTCTTGTTCGGTGCGAGGATGAGTGCCGGGCGCTGCGTTTCCTCGATCACCTTGGCCATGGTGAAGGTCTTGCCCGAGCCGNNGTCGCCGGCGGGGCTGTATTCGGAGGACATGCGGATGGCGATGCCGCCTTCGGACTTGTCCGGCCGGGCAGGGCGGTGCGGCGTCCAGATCTTGCCGTTCTTGTGCAGCGGGTTGCCGCTCTCGATCAGCGCCGACAGCGCTTCGACCGTGGCCGTGACACCGCCATTGGCGAGACTGCCGGCATCTTCAAGGGAAATATCCAGGCCGGCAACGGGGTTGAGACCGGCCGCCGCACGCGTCTTCGGGTCGCTCGACCCGCCGATGGAAACACCACGCGCCGTCTTGCTGACAGTGGCCTTCTTGTTGACGCTGACGGCCTCCGTATGCTTGCGCGCCTCGTTCTCCACCTTCTTGCGGTGCTTGCCCGCCTTGGAGGCGATTTCGCGCTGGCTCTCGACGCCGGCCTGCTCTGCATCCGCCTCGAGCTGCTTCACCCAATCGGAGACGCTGCCGCTGAGCGGGGCACCTTCGAATGACGATTGGGGGGCTTCCTCGAAACCGGTCGAGGCGGGGGATTTCTTCGGAGATTTTGCCATGCGCGGAATATGGCTGTTGTCATCGTGAAATGGAAGGGGTTGAGAGTACAAAAGGGAAACGAATGAATCGTTCGGGATTTCGAATAGTGGGGTTGTCTTCTTCGGGCGCGAACCTCGCTTTTAAGCGTCGACTTCGCTTTGGGCACCCGCGGCAACTCCAACTTCCCTCATTCCTGTGCCCGNNCACAGGAATGAGGGAGAGGAGGAACCGCCGACGCCCAACTCACCCATTACGCTAGCCCTCCTTCCGCTGCTCTTCCACCAACCAGGCCCGCACACCCATCACGCCGACCGCTGATCCGCCGGCCCCTCCGCCCGCGCCAGGTTCAGGGCGCTATTGATCAACCCGATATGGCTGAACGCCTGCGGAAAATTCCCGAGCATTCGCTTGGCACCCGGGTCATATTCCTCCGCCAGCAGCCCGACATCGTTGCAGATATCAAGCAGCCGTTCGAACAGGCGCAGCGCATCGTCGCGGCGGCCGATCATGTTGAGGGCGTCGACGAGCCAGAAGCTGCAGGCGAGGAAGGCGCCTTCGCCTGGCGGCAGGCCGTCATCCACTTCCTGTGTCTCGTAGCGCAGCAGCAGGCCATCGCGCAGCAGTTTGCGCTCCACCGCCTCGACGGTCGCGATATAGCGCGGATCGTCAGGCGCAATGAAACCGACCATGCCGAGATGCAGCAGGCTGGCATCCATCGCCCTGGAGCCGTATGCCTGGGTAAAGCAGCCGAGCTCGGCATTGAACGCCTTTTCGCAGACCTCGGCATGGATGCGATCGGCGAGCGCGCGCCAGCGGGCGGCGCGTTCGAGCTCGCCGTCGGCCTCGGCAATCTGGACGGCGCGGTCGAAGGCCACCCAGGCCATGACCTTGGAATAGGTGAAATGCTGGCGTTGGCCGCGCACCTCCCATATGCCCTCATCGGGCTCGACCCAGACCTTTTTCAGAAAGGGCAGAATGGCCTTCGCCAGTTCGCGCTCGCGCGGATGCGACGGCAGGCCGCCCTTGCGGGCCTGCAGCATGGCATCCGCCACCTCGCCATAGACATCGAGCTGCACCTGTTCGGCGGCGGCATTGCCGATGCGCACCGGCGCCGAGCCCTCGTAGCCCTGCAGCCAGGGCACCTGCCATTCCAGCAGGTTGCGCTCGCCGGCGACACCATACATGATCTGCATCTGTGCCGGCGCGCCGGCGACGGCCCGCAGCAGCCAGCGGCGCCAGGCTTGAGCCTCTTCGTAATAGCCGAGCTTCATCAGGGCGAGCAGGGTCAGCGTCGCGTCGCGCAGCCAGCAATAGCGGTAGTCCCAGTTGCGCGGGCCGCCGATCTTTTCGGGCAGGGAGGTCGTGGCGGCCGCGACGATGCCGCCTGTCGGCATGTAGGTCAGCGCCTTCAGCGTGATGAGGGAGCGCTTCACCTGATCCGTCCACTTGCCCACCTTGGGGCATTTCGCGGCAAAGGATAACCAGAATTCCTCCGTGTCCGGCAGTGCATATTCCACCTGCCGCTGGGCCGGCGGCGGCAGATGCGAGGGGGACCAGGTGAGCGTGAAGATCTGCTGCTCGCCAGCCGCGACCTGGAAGGCGCCGACCGTGCTCATGCCCCGGCCTTCGAGCGGCACGGCGCAGTTCAGCGTCAGTCTATCAGGGCCGGCAATGGCGGTGATGCCGCCATCCTCGCCATGCGTGACCCAGGGAACGGTTCGCCCGTAATCGAAGCGAAGATTGAGCTCCATATCGAAGGCGACGGTGCCGCTTTTGCCCTCCACGATGCGCATCAGATCGCTCGCTCCATCGCGCAGCGGCATGAAGTCGGTGAGAAGGGCGGTGCCGGTCTCGGTCTGAAACTCAGTTTCGAGAATGAGCGTGTCTTCGCGGTAGCGGCGCGAGACGCTGTATTTTCCGCCCGCGGGCGAGAGCGACCAGAAGCCATTATCCTCAGTGCCGAGCAGGGCGGCGAAGCAGGCGGGGGAATCGAAGCGCGGAAAGCACAACCAGTCGATCGAGCCGTTTCTGGACACAAGTGCCGCGGTCTCGCAATCTCCGATAAGGGCGTAGTCCTCGATAGGTGCCGTCACCATAGCCTCCTGCGCATATCAGCCGGGCTTTAGGTAGGGCTCGTTTGCAGAGGTCAACTGCGTTGATCAGCCGCTCGCCATCACGGCCTCAACCAGCCGCTTGTACCGCGGGTGATCGCGGATCGGGTCGAGGTCCGGATCGCTGCTCCACCAATAGCGATGTGCGGAGGCGCGGGGGATGACTTTTTCCAGCAGATCGAGCGCCGCTTCATGGTCACCCATGTTCAGATAGGCGCAGGCGATGTTGTACATGGCGTTGAGATCATCGGGGTCGATGGCGAGCGTGCGCGCCGCCCATTCCCTGGCGCGCTCGCGCTCGCCGAGATAGGCCAGCACCAGTGCTCCCAGCTGGGCCGGGCTCGAATTCTCCGGATGCAGGCTGAGCTCGCGTTCGGCCCGCTCCAGGCCCAGCCGGCCGGCCCGCTTCATGTCAGCGTCGCGGCCAAGCTTGAGATAGACGCAGGCCAGCAGGGCGGCGGAGCGATAATCGTCGAACCGCAGCTGGGTGGCCCGTTCGAACAGGAGGGCGGCCCTTTCGAAATCGCCATTTTCGAAGAAGAAGCGCGCGAAGAAATAGTTTGCCTCATGCAGATCGGGATCGAGCTTCAGGGCAAGCTCGAATTCGGCGGCGGCCTGTTCGCGCTGTCCGCCATATTGGAGGGCGAGGCCGCGCGAGGCGTGTGCGTCGGCGAGATCGGGATCGAGTTCCAGCGCCCTGGCGCTCGTCGCGAGAATGCCTGCTATCGAGATATCGGCATATTGCCAGGAGCGGAGAACGGAATCGCAGAGCGCGATGCCGGCATAGGCGCGCGCATATTCTGGGTCGATCTCGGCTGCCTTCGCGAACATGCGCCGCGCCAAAAGCATGTAGGATCTTGAGCACATGTGCAGGAATTGCCGGCCCCGGAGGTAATAGGTGTAAGCCTCGACATCTTCCGTCGGCGCGGTGTTGATCGCCGCTTTCTCGCCCGGTAGCAGCCTGACCTTCAGCTGTTCGATAATAGCGTGGGCGATCTCGTCCTGTATGGCGAAGATATCGGTCAGTTCGCGGTCGTAGCGCTCCGCCCAAAGATGGCTGCCATCCCGGCCGTCGACGAGCTGCCCGGTGATGCGGACACGGGCGCCGGCCTTGCGCACGCTGCCTTCGAGCAGGAAGGCGACGCCGAGTTCGTGGGCCACCTGCTCGATCTTCACGGCCCGGCCCTTATAGGTGAAGCTCGTATTGCGGGCGACGACATGCAGGTCGGAGATTTTCGCGAGGTCGGTGATAATGTCTTCGGTGATGCCGTCGGAGAAATATTCCTGCTCCGGGTCGCCGCTCATGTTGCTGAAGGGCAGGACGGCGATCGATATTTTCTTCGGTGCTCGCGGCTCGGTGCGGAAAGACATGCCCGGATCGAAATTCACGCGGTAGCAGGCGATTGGTTCGGCGATATTCTTGACCCGCTGCTCGCCCATCGGCTCGAAGGCAAAGGCGAGCTTGCCGGAAACCTCCTTCGAAACCTTGCCCGACACGCAGATGCCGCCGGGCTCGGCAAGAGCCTGCAGGCGGGCGGCGATGTTCACGCCCTCGCCATAACGATCCTCACCCTCGACGATCACCTCGCCGAGATTGATGCCAATTCGGATTTTCAGTGGGCGGAGTTCCGGCGAGGTGTTTTCCGAAGCGCCGGCATTGCGCCTGATCATGCCGCGCTGCAGGGCGGCGGCGCATTCCACCGCATCGACGACGCTGCCGAATTCGGCCAGCAATCCATCGCCCATCAGCTTGAAAATGCGGCCGTTGTGTTTGCGGATTTCCGGCTCCAGCAGCTCTTTGTGATCCGCCCTCAGCCGCTGGAACGTGCCGGCCTCATCCTGCTCCATCAGCGCCGAATAACCGGCGACATCGGCGGCGAGAATAGCGGCGAGCTTGCGTTCCATGCCGGTCCCCTCGATGAGCATGCTCTCGAGCGGAGTGTAGCATAGGCGCGAAAGGCAGTCTGCCCGCTGCAGATATCGTGGGCAGCCCCGAACATGACGAAAGAGCCGCTGGCAGCTAGAGGGCCGCACGGCGCACACCCTCCGCAATGCGCGTCTCCTGACCTACAGCAACAGGCGCTCCAGACTCCCCTGGTCCTTCACCCCATGCTGATAGAAATGCAGGATCTGGATGGCCAGTTCCTCGCGCTCGTCATTGCTGGCGATATGCCTTGCCATGCAGATATGCTCAAAGACGCGCTGGCAAAGAGCGACATCTTCTTCCTGCATCGGCGTCTGGCTCGCCGACATTTTATCTCTGATCATCGACATTCCCTCAAACGTCCCCCGGGAACGTTCTAGGGCGCAGATTGTGTTCTTCAATAAAAAGGAGATCACGTCATCGTGCAGCCCCCGGTCCGTCCTGGGGATTTCTTCAATGCCTGTTCACGATGTTACGCACGTAATAGCAACATATCGGCGCTTGCGGTATGGAAGGAGAAGGGAGGCCCGATTTAGAGCTGTGGGCAACCCTTCTCCACTGGGTTTGCAGCATCCAGCGTGGAGCATTGTAGGCTGGAATAATGGAACCGCAATTTCACTTTTTAAATCTCGGGGAAATTATTTCAGCTATTGCTTAATAAATGCCCGGCGGTACTTTCCGCCGGGCATTTACGCAATCTTTGCACAGTAAAAACGGCGATTTGTGTGACTTTTGACTGCTCAAACCGCAACGCCCGTCTGCGATTCGTTTATCTGACCCGCACACCGAGGCGATTATCGCCGGCTCAATTTCCAACCAGGAGGCAAAGCCGCTCTATTCGCAGGGCCGGAAGGGACCAAAGCCTATATCCGCATCGTGCCGCAGCCGACCTGACTTGAAAGGCAGCGACCTGACCCGAGAGGCAGGGGCTTACGTAAGGGAAAGGCTACATCGCCTTACGGCAGCTAGTAATATTAGGCGAGGGCGGGCCATTCGATCCGTCCCTGTCGCTCCTTCCGCTTTCTCCGGCGCAATATTATGATCTGCTGATAGGTCCGATGCAGTTCACAGCCCAGGTCCGGGACGACCAAGCCAGCAACGGAGTGGACAGATGATTTTCCGACAGCTTTTCGACAGTGTTTCCGGCACCTACACCTATCTCATCGCCTCCAGGCGCGGCGGCGAGGCGCTGATCATCGATCCCGTGCTGGAAAAGGTGGATCGCTACATGCAGCTCGTGCGCGAGCTGGACCTGAAGCTGGTCAAGGCGGTGGATACCCACCTGCATGCCGACCACATTACCGGGCTCGGCGCGCTGCGCGACCAGACGCATTGCATCACCGTGATGGGCGAGCAGACCAAGGCAGATGTCGTGGCCATGCGGGTTTCCGAAGGCGACCGCGTCGGGATCGAGGGCCTTAGCCTCGACGTGCTCTATACGCCCGGCCATACGGACGATTCCTATTCCTACCTGATGGGCGATCGCATCTTCACCGGCGACACGCTGCTCATCCGCGGCACGGGGCGCACCGATTTCCAGAACGGCGATCCCCGCGCCCAATATGACTCGATCTTCAACAAGCTGCTCCGCCTGCCGGAGGAAACGCTGCTCTTCCCGGCCCATGACTACAAGGGCGACACGGTCTCCACCATCGGCGAGGAAAAACGCTTCAACCCGCGCCTGCAGGTCAAGTCGGTCGAGGAATATGCCGAGCTGATGAACAACCTCCACCTGCCCAACCCGAAGATGATGGACGTCGCCGTCCCCGCCAATATCCACATCGGCCTCCACCAGGACGAAATCGCCCGCAAGGGCTGGGCGGTGAGTGCGAAGGATGCGCTTGTTCTCCGCGGGCGGCCTGATGTCGTTATCGTCGACCTGCGTGAGAGGAGCGAGCGGGAGCGGCATGGGGTGATCCCCGGCGCGCTGCATGCGCCCTATGCCGATCTGCAGGAGAACCTGTCAGCGGGCGGGATGCTGCATGAGCTGGCGGTGGCGACGGGCAAGAGGGTGGTGTTTTACTGTGCGTTCGGGGAGAGATCGGCGATGGCCGTGCAGGCGGCGCAGGATGCGGGGATGGGGAGTGCGTGTCATATTGAGGGTGGGATTGATGCCTGGAAGAAGGCTGGGGGATTGGTGGGGGAATGAGGGAGAGCAACGACTTCTGGGACGATGAGGTAGAGCGGCTGGCTTGCGTCTAGCGTCTGTGTCTCCCTTATGATGTCGGTAGCCCAGGATATAGTTAGCAAGTTGGACTAGTAAGGAGCGCGCTTTTGGGAATTGTCCAATTTTTGCTTCATCGAAACAATCGCTTACGGCTTGCATCGGGTAGGCTAGTCGTTTCTGGCCGCAAACGCTTCTTCATCATAGAGCTGCTCTAACGCTCTTCGTGCCATACCCGGAGGCAGGTACTTAAGCATATGAAACTCGGTAATAAGTTGGCTAAAATCGTTTGCTTGCGGCATCAAGCCATTGAAGCCAGCTAAACTCAATTCATGCGATGTAAGTTGGCTTCGGAGCAGGTTGGCATACTGTATTTTTTCCTTGTTGCTAAGGATTTTGTCGTCTCTTATGCGTCGAAGGATAGTGTAAACAATCCTAAAGTAAGGTCCAAAAGTGCTCTCAAATCTCGCATGGATGCCAATCCTGTAAAGACGTTCCAGTTGTGGCCTTGTGATTGAAGTGATAGTT
The DNA here is from genome assembly GCA_900470965.1 of Hyphomicrobiales bacterium. Lineage (GTDB taxonomy): Bacteria > Pseudomonadota > Alphaproteobacteria > Rhizobiales > Rhizobiaceae > Rhizobium. Next base: position 47,024 of record UCCS01000075.1, on the reverse strand, counting down.
GTTTTTGTTCTGATCAGGTAACGCATTTCATAAACTGCAGTTCGAAAGGCTGCTGCTTCCGTCTGCATTTGGCCTCTTTCTGAAGTCCCGGATATTTTGTTTGCTTTGCGATAGGGCAAACTATAGCGAAACCTTACTTCTCGCCGCGCTTCCCGAAGCAGTGACAACAGTTCAAAATACGAACTCTCGAAGCGTTGACGATGGAGATCTTTATTTTGACGTTCTGTTGCCTCGCCTTGCATAAACAGTGCTGCTAGGGCGCCGGTAAAAGCTAAGCCAGCAAATAGCGCATTTAGAGCTCCGAAGCCATCGCCCCATTGACCAGCTTTCGACATTACTTCGCCGCTACCTGGAAGGCTCTCGATCGGTGGAATAAGTGGCTCTGGCAGCTGCAGAAATCCGCTACTTAGAAATATCTCAGATATTCTAGGGCCGGCCATACCCCAAAAGGCCCATATTGCAAATACAAACGCTGTTACGGTTAAAAACAGAGCGGCGCGAGCAATACTCGTTATCATTTAAAGGCTCTCTCTAATATCTTTGCATTTCTCCTCATGGTAGCGCGAATAAATTAAAACAACCTGTACAACGTTAGCTGCTAATCGAATTGCTCCCCATGGAGTCGGACTTGCCCGCACATCAGTGATCCCGCGGCATGGTTCAGTTAATTGTTCCCTGCGGGAAACCTCTGCGGCATATCTTCAAAGCGTCTAATATTGCTCCGGTCCCAGGGACCATGCTCAGTTCGGCTTTTTCAGGCCAACAGGTTGACGATCGAGCTTCATTGAGTCGATCGCTCAACTAGAGCAGTGGATGCAGCCATTGCGAGCAACTCGCTAAAATAAACTACCGTTTTCAGGTGGCTTCAGATTGGGATTCGCTTCTTTGGCGAGCCTCTTCACTTCGTCGACCAGAGCTCGTGACTTAGCGTTGTCTCGTTCTAGTTTAAGATTGAGACTTCCTAGCGCTTTGGTCACAATTAAACATGCCTCATCAAAAACCGATTTGGCCTGATCTGCGTTTGAAAGAAGCTCAATAAGGGGCTTGCAATATGTCGCAATTCTTTTGTTGCCTGCCCCGGTGAACTCGCTGGGCTCGTAGCGATATCTGAATGCCATGAGGAGGTAATATCTAAAAGAGGCAAGTGTTCGTTCGCTAGGAGATAGCCTCCGAGCAAACGTCTCGAAGCGATACAAGCCAAGGGCAGCCGTAAAATACGGCTCAGGTTTATGAGAAGCCTGGAAAACTTGCTTGTTCACAGTTTTTAGCAAAGTGCCTTGGTATCGAGAAGCTTGGTGGGGATAATCCAGAAACATTGACGAGAAGCTCTTCAATTGGCTCCCAACCGTTGTTATGCGTCCTTTTTCAATACCAGCTTGTCCCGCGTATTGTTTTGCTCGTCGCTCGTAAAACAGGCGATAATCCTCGGGTCTCCCATTATAGAAATCTTCAAGATCACGTTGAAACTGCGTGAGGGCCAAGAGGTCGTTTTCTTCTACGGGTGTTTGCTTATTGGTAGATTTTATTACACTCTGCGAGACTTCCTCATTTTCTGTATGAATCAGTTTTACGGGAACGAAAAGATCCTCCTTGATGGCACCTTTATTTGCAAATAATACATGGCTCGTTTGGCATCCATTAACAATCTGGTAGTCAATTAAGGTAAATTTACTAGATGTAACTTTTATATTTCTTGATACGATTGTGATGCCATTGTTCCTCAACACGAACTGATCGAACATTCCATCTGTAATAGTTTTTGCGATGTCTGCGTTTACTTCATTCGCGCCTTGAAAGTCTCTTACGTTGTCAACGAAGACTGATTTGATCAATTCCCCGCCATCGTCTGAAATGAGTTTTAGAAATTCCCCGTGAGGTAGAACACCTAAATAAGACGCGGTGACGCCGTTTATGTTTGGCAGAGTTACAAGTTTTTCAAATGTTATTTCCTTTGAAATACTGGTTCTAGTGTCGCGAAACATCTTTTGCAGACTACGTGCACCAACGGGTTCGAAATAGACTTCAGAAAATATATTGGTGTTGAGCAGGTCGTTTCTTTTGGCTTTTATGGCCTCAACTAAATATTTGTCTTCACTCCAGTTGCCTGTACATGCGTAATATACTCTGCAGACCGGATTTTCCTTAAGTTTCGAAGCGTTTCGAAAGATGGCATTTTTGATTTCTATCAATCGTTTGACGTCGTCGTTTACCGGCATCGTTTGCTGCTCGGCAAAAACCTGTTTTGCAAGATTATCGCCTAATGCGATAATCGCTGCGCCGTCAAAATTGCTAGAAGTCTTGGCTTGAACGATAATAAATTCAACATCGAGATAGCCGTTGAGGTCGAGTACGTCCTGTATGAAGTCCGCGTCGTCGGCTATACGTCCATTTACTTTAACAGCGAAGGCATCCACGTTCAGGTCGGCTCCGTCACCGGCGACGACATCTTGAACATCGAATTCTTCATTATACCTTGATGAGATTAGGCAATACGCAGCGAAATGCTCAAATTTCTTGTCCCCGGACAGTTCAGTAATACTATTCGCTGTCGCGAACTCTTCCATAAGTGCCTGCGTTACCGAATCCATCTTGCCTCCGACTCAATCTAGGGATCATTGCGCACAAGCCAATTGCAACTATATCGCGTTGCTTTTCAAGCCATCTTCGGCGGCTTCGCCACGTAGGCGTTTGCAGGCGGAACGTGTACCACTTTGATGCTTCGCGTTTGATCGGCAGGCTGCTGATGCACGCGTACCGCATCGGCGATAAATGTCTTCGGAAGTGGTGGAGGCGACACAATTAACCACATGATTTATGTGCTGTAATGAAAATCGTGAGCTGCGTTCCCATGCCCGAAAAATCCTCGCCCGAAGCCCTGAGCCAGCGTATCCACGCCCGCCTTCTCGCCCGCAGCCACGGCCCTGCGTGGAGCACCATTTCCGTCCACCTCCTCTCCCATCAGCCGCTGGAGACCAATCTCCTCATACCCGCCGTCGCCGAACCGCTCGTGGTCTGGATCGTCTCCGGCTCGGCGCGCATCGAGGAGCGCGACATCGGCGGGGAGTGGATGTCGGTGGAGGTCTCGGCGGGGGATTTTTATCTGACGCAGAGTGAGACGCCCTATGAGATGCGGTGGGAGACGAGCGAAGGCGATCCGCTTTGCGTCATGCATCTCTATCTCGGGCTGCCGATCTACCAGCAGGCGATTGCGGAGGTTTTTGGTGCTGAGGGCGGCGAGACGTTTCGGCTGGCGGATATTTCGGGGCAGCGGGACGAGACGATTTCGGGGCTGATGGGGATGATCCTGAAAGAGCTGACGGGCGCGGCCGAGCCCAGCGAGATGTATGTGCAGGGCATTGCGCAGGCGCTTGGCGTCCATCTCGTGCGGCATTACGGCAAGCGGGATAGCGCGATGCCCGCCCGGCGCGGGGCGCTGCCGGCCTTCAAGCTGCAGAGGGTGGTGCGGATGATGGAGGCGGGGCTCGATCAGGCCTTCAATCTCGAAAGCCTCGCCAATGAAGCCGAGCTCAGCGCCTTTCATTTTTCCCGCGTCTTCAAGCAGTCGACCGGCACGTCGCCGTCGGATTATTTCATCCAGCTGAAGATGGCAGAGGCGCGCCGGCTGCTGCGCGAGACGGATGCGAGCATCATCCAGGTCGCGCTCGATCTCGGCTATTCCAGCCCCAGCCATTTCGCGCAGGTGTTCCGGCGGGCGGTCGGTGTGAGCCCGCGCCATTACCGCGGGTAGCGCTTTTGTCCTGCGCATTTCCGGGCGCAAAACCGCTGCGCACTTTTGCTGAAATTGCTCTTGTTCGCAGCAAATCCCCGATAGTTGCAGCAAGCGGCCGAGCGAAAGCGGGCGCCCGATTTTCTAGTTTGTTCCCATCGCAACCGACCGTCGCAACGACGGCAACGAAAGGGAATGAAACAATGTCAATCCAGGGAAAAGTCGCTCTCATCACGGGTGCATCGAGCGGTATCGGCGCCGCCACGGCGCTGAAGCTTGCCGCCAATGGCGCCAAGGTCGGCCTTGCCGCGCGCCGCGCCGACCGGCTGACGCAACTCGTCGCCGAGATCGAGAAAGCCGGCGGTCAGGCCATCGCACTGGAGATGGATGTCGTCGACAACGGCTCCGTCACTGCGGGTGTTTCAAAGCTCGTCGAGGCATTCGGCACGGTCGATATCCTCTTCAACAATGCCGGCCTCATGCCGCTTTCCGACATCGACATGCTGAAGACGGATGAGTGGCACCGGATGGTGGACGTCAATATCAAGGGCGTGCTCAACACCACAGCTGCCGTGCTGCCGCACATGATCGGCCGGAAATCCGGCCATATCGTCAACACTTCGTCGATTGCCGGGCGCAAGATCTTTGCGGGCCTATCGGTCTATTGCGCGACGAAACATGCGATCACGGCGCTGTCTGACGGCATGCGCATCGAGCTTTCGAAGAAGCACAATATCCGGGTGACCTGCGTGCAGCCGGGTGCTGTCGAAACCGAACTCTACGACCAGATCTCGGACCCGGCGGCGCGCCAGCAGATGGAGGAGCTGAAGACGCAGATGGAGTTTCTGAAGGCCGAGGATATCGCGGATACTGTGCTGTTTGCGCTGCAGTCGCCTCCGCATATGGATATTGCCGAGGTGTTCGTCATGCCGACGCAGCAGGCTTGGTGATTGGGGGGGCGCTGGCTTGCGCAGATCGCCCGACAACAAGGACCGCCGCCTCGCGTCGGCGGTTCGGTGTTATATGTCGGGACTACTTGGTGTCGAGAAGACCAAAAAGACCGCCGCGCGGCTCTGATTCTCCGAGGAATGCAGACAAAAGTCCGCCATGTACGGAATTGCCCCGCCAATGTAGGGCGCGGAGATTATCTAAAGTGTCTTGCCCACCAAGAGCTTTCGGAACTGGATAATGGTCCAATTCCCATCCGTATTGCGAGTTTCTATTTCCGTAATCGCTCCAACGAATGAACCTGCCATGCGCATCGAGTCTCCACTCGTTCCTGTCATGGCCAGGGGCAATATGGGTTCTAGCCCAGATTTCCAGTCGGAGGCCTAATTGCAGTAATCCTTCTGCCATTTCGAATCACCTTTCACTGTTCTCCCTCCACAGTTAGAGTCATTCGGATTAATGGCGGCTGCAACAATCACGGCGCAATTTCCAGCGAAAATTTCAAGTTTTCCACAGATGTGCGCCTGATCTTAGGTTCGGCCCCGCACTGCCCAGGCAGCACTCTCGAACCCGCGTGGTCCATCCTCACTCCTGCCATCGAGATAGGCGACCTTCAGTGCCTCCCGCAGCCGCTTCCGCCTGACCTCCGGCAACGCCTCGAAAAACGCAGAAAACCGTCCCTGCCCATAGACCTTCGGCAGGTAGAAATCGTCGAAATCGGCATAGTCCATCATAATCGTCAGCCTCGCCTCGGTGACATCGGCAAAGCCTGCGCTAGCAAACAGCGCCCGCAACTCGCCCTCCGCCGTCATCGGCCGCGGGCCTGATGGAATGCCGTTGCCTTCGGCTTCGGGTTCGACGGCGCGGATCGTGTTCCAGAAGAGGCGCCAGCTCGGCATGCCGTCATGGGACCAGACGGCGGCTGCCGCGATGGCGCCGGGCTTCAGGACGCGGTGCATTTCGATGAGGGCCTTGTCGGCGTCGGAGACGAAATGCAGGACGAGCAGGGAATAGGCGGCGTCGAAGCTCTTGTCGTCATAGGGCAGGGCGCAGACGTCGCCCTGGCGGGCCGATATCCTCGGGTCATCCGTCCGGGCGCTGAGGGCCGCGACGAAGTTTTCCTCGAAATCCAGGGCTTCGATGGTGGTCAGGTCAGGATGGGCTGCGAGCGCCAGCGTCAGGCTGCCGGTGCCGCAGCCGGCGTCGAGGACGCGGCCGTGCGAGGGCACGCCGGCGAAGGCGAGGAAGGGGTCTGCGAGCTTGTGGCTCCAACGGCCCATGGCGGCTTCATAGGCCTGTGCGCCCCTGGCGATGAAGGTAGATGGCATGGGGGGCTCCCGGCAATTGTGCTTTTGCCGGGCGGATATAGGGCGGGTGGATACGGTGTCTATTGCTTGGGTTGGTTCGTCCGGCCTTGGAGTGCTCGACACCCCGTCTGGCCTGCCGGCCATCTCCCCCACAGGTGGGGAGATTGGCTGGGAGCGCCGGCTTCCCGAAATATTAAACGTTGCAAACTGCGCAATGTCAGCGAGGTGGGAAGGTCGCGCCGCTTGTCGATCTCCACCCTTGTGGGGGAGATGGCCGGCAGGCCAGAGGGGGGTGCCCCACGGCAGACCCTACAATTCTTCAGCTTCGCCCAAGCCCCAAAACAAGAAAACCTCCCGGACCCTCAAGGGAGCCCGGGAGGCATGACGCACCGGTCTTAGGTCAGGAGTGGATGGCCGGGGCGGTTGGTGGTGTTTCGGGTGCGGCTGGCGTTTGCTCCTCAGTGACCGGGCGCCTCGTGCGCATCAGCTTCAGCACGAAGACGAAGAAGGCCGGGACGAAGAAGATGGCGAGCACGGTGGCGGAGATCATGCCGCCGAGAACGCCGGTGCCGATGGCGTTCTGGCTGGCGGCGCTCGGCCCTGTCGCGATCGCCAGCGGCACGACGCCGAGGGTGAAGGCGAGCGAGGTCATGATGATCGGTCGGAAGCGGACGCGGGCGGCTTCTATCGCCGAATCCAGCAGGGATTTGCCTTCGGCGTAATAATCCTTGGCGAATTCGACGATCAGGATGGCGTTCTTGGCCGAGAGGCCGATGATGGCGATGAGGCCCACCTTGAAATAGATGTCGTTGGGCATATCGCGCAGCATCACCGCCGCGACCGAGCCGATCACGCCGAGCGGCACCACGAGCATGACCGCGAGCGGGATCGACCAGCTTTCGTAGAGACCTGCCAGAAGCAGGAAGACGAAGAGGATCGACAGGCTGAAGAGGATCGGGGCCTGGCTGCCGGAGGTGATTTCCTCCGCCGACTGGCCGGACCATTCGAAGCCGAAACCCTCGGGAAGCTGCGAGGCCAGGCGCTCCATTTCGGCAATTGCCGCACCCGAGGATTGGCCGGGGGCCGGCGCGCCGGAGATGCGCACGGTCGGATAGCCGTTATAACCGACGATCTGCGGTGCGCCCTTCTGCCATTGGGCAATGGCGAAGGAGGAGAGGGGCACCATGCCGCCGCTGGCATTGCGCACGTTGATCTTCATCACGTCGTCGATCTGCAGGCGGGCGCGGTCATCCGCCTGGACGATGACGCGCTGCATGCGGCCGGTATTCGGATAGTCGTTGATATAGGACGATCCGAGATTGGCGGTGATCGCGTTGTTGATATCGGCGAAGGAGATGCCGAACGTGTTGGCCTTTTCGCGGTCGATCACCATCAGCACCTGGGCTGCGTCAGGCATGCCTTCGACGCGCATGCCCGTCAGAACCGGGCTCTTTCCCGCCATCTGCATCAGTTGGCCGGCCGCTTCCGAGAGAGCCACCTGGCCCTTGCCGCCACGGTCCTGCAGGCGGAAGGAGAAGCCACCGGTGGCGCCGAAGCCTTCGATCGGCGGCGGCGACAGCGCGAAGGTGGTGGCGTCTTTCAGGGCAAAGAGCTGGCCGTTCACGCGGTTGGCGATTTCCTGCACGGTGTTGCCGGGGCCGCGGTCTGCCCAGTCCTTCAGGGTGACGAAGGCGAGGGCGGCATTGGCGCCGTTACCCGAGAAGGAGAAGCCCTGGATCGCCACGATATTTTCGACGGCGGATTCGGAGCGGAAGATCTTTTCCACCTGCTTGATGGATTCGATCGTGCGGTTGGCGCTCGCTTCCGGCGGGCCCTGGATATCGACGATCATGAAGCCCTGGTCTTCATCCGGCACGAAGGCCGTCGGCAGGTTGATGAAGAGGTAGCCGAGGCCGATGACGAGGGCGAGGTAGACGATCATCATGCGCCCGGCGCGGCGCGCCATGCCGGTGACCGTCTTCGAGTACCCTGACGTGATGCGCTCGAAATTGCGGTTGAACCAGCCGCCGATGCCGCGCTTGTGGTGATGGCCCTGCTTGATGGGCTTCAGGAAGGTGGCGCAGAGCGCCGGTGTGAGCGACAACGCCAGGAAGGCCGAAAACAGGATCGAGACGACCATGGTCAGCGAGAACTGGCGGTAGATGATACCGGTGGAGCCCGGGAAGAAGGCCATGGGAATGAAGACGCAGGAGAGGACCAGCGTGATGCCGAGGATGGCGCCGGTGATCTGGCTCATCGCCTTCTGCGCGGCTGCCTTTGGCGACAGCCCTTCCTCGGCCATGATGCGCTCGACATTTTCAACGACGACGATCGCGTCATCGACGAGAATGCCAATCGCCAGCACCATCGCGAACATGGTGAGCACGTTGATGGAAAAGCCGGTCGCATACATGACCGCGCAGGTTCCAAGCAGCGCCACCGGCACGACGAGTGTCGGGATGACCGTGTAGCGGAAATTCTGCAGGAAGATGAACATGACCACGAAGACGAGGGCGACGGCCTCGACCAGCGTGTGGATGACCTTTTCGATCGAGGCCGAGACGAAGGGGCTGGTATCGTAGGGAACGGAATATTCGATGCCTGAGGGGAAGAAGCGCGAAAGCTCCTTCATCTTCTCGTTGACGGCGTTGGAGACGGCAACGGCATTACCGGTCGACGAGAGCTGGATGGCGATTGCCGCGCTTGGCTGGCCGTTCAGGCGGCTGGTAAAGTTATAGGATTCAGCACCCTGCTCGACGCGGGCGACGTCCTTCAGGCGCACGGTGGAGCCATCGGGATTGGCGCGCAGGATGATCTCGCCGAATTGTTGCGGCGTCTGCAATTGCCCCTGCATGAGCACTGTTGCCGTCAGGTCCTGGGTGACCGGGTTCGGCGCGGCGCCGATCTGGCCGGCGGCGACCTGGGCATTCTGGGCGGTGATGGCGGCGTTGATATCATCGGTCGTGAGGTTCAGGCCGACCATCTTGTCCGGGTCAATCCAGACACGCAGCGCGCGCTGGGCGGCAAAGAGTTGGGCGCGGCCGACACCATCGATGCGGCGCAGCTCGCCGATGATGTTGCGGGTGATGTAATCGCCGAGCGCCACTTCATCACGCGTGCCATCGGTCGAGGTCAGCGCGATGAACATCAGGAAGCCGGAGCTTGCCTCTTCGACGTTGATGCCCTGGGACCGCACGGTGGCGGGCAGGCGGGCTTCGACGCGGCGAATGGCGTTCTGCACGTCGACGGAGGCCTGGTCGATATCGGTGCCGGCGCGGAATGTGGCGTTGATGCTGACCGAGCCGGAATTGTCCGAGGTCGATTCAAAATACATCAGGCCTTCGACGCCGTTCAGCTCATCCTCGATCTGGCGCGTCACGCCCTGATAGATTTCCTGCGGGGAAGCGCCCGGATAGGAAGTGGAGATGGAGAGCTGCGGCGGGGCGACCTTCGGATATTGCGAGACCGGCAGGAAGGGGATCGCGATGATGCCGGCAATCGAAATGAACAGCGCGAAGACCCAGGCCAGGATCGGCCTGCGAATGAAGAATTGTGCCATGAGTTCTTACTCCGCCTTAGCCGGAGCGGGCGCCGAGGCTGCCGCTGCCGCATCCGGCTTCCAGGGTTCGGGCGCGACCGTTGCGCCGGGCTGCACTTTCTGGACGCCATCGGCGATGACGGTTTCGCCTGCCTTCAGGCCGGATTCCACGACCCACTCGGAGCCGAGAACCTGGCCGAGCGTAACAGGGCGAAGCTCCGCCTTGTTGCCTTCGGCGAGCACATAGACCTGCGCCTGGCCGGCCTCGTTGCGCGTGACGGCCCGCTGCGGCACGGTCAGCGCATCCTGGCGCACGGCTTGCTCGATGCGCACACGCACATACATGCCGGGCAGGAGATCGCCGTTCTTGTTGGGGAATTCGGCGCGCAGCGTCACCTGTCCGGTGTTGGGGTCGACATTGGCGCTGGCGAACAGCAGCCGGCCGGGCTCGGCATAGAGGCTGCCATCATCGAAGACGAGTTCGACGCGGGCCTCTCCCGGTGCTGTGCTTGCGAGCTTGCCGTCGGCCACGGCCCGCTTGAGGTTCAAGAGATCCTGGGCCGACTGGGTGAAGTCGGCATAGACAGGGTCGACCTGCTGGATCAGCGCCAGATTGGAGGTGCCGTCGGCGGTCACGAGCGCGCCCTCGGTCACCAGCGCGCCGCCGATGATGCCTGAAATCGGCGCGCGGACCTCGGTGTAATCGAGATTGATCTTGGCCTCATCGAGGCCGGCCTCTGCACTCGCCACATCGGCATCGGCCTGGGCCACGGCGACGGCTGCCGTATCGTAATCGATGCCGGTCGCGATATTGCGCTCCTTCAGGCTCTGCTGGCGCTCCAGCTGCAGGCGGGCATTCTGCTGTGTCGCCTTGGCGCGCTGCAATGTGGCTTCAGCAGAGGCAACCCGCACGCGGAAAAGGCGCGGATCGATGCGGTAGAGCACGTCGCCCTGCTTGACGAAGGTGCCCTGTTCGAAGACGCGCTCCTGCAGGATGCCGGAAACGCGGGCGCGCACTTCCGAAACACGGGTGGCGGCAATGCGGCCCGGCAGTTCGTTAACGACAGGCACGGCATGGCTCTTCATCTCGACCACGCCGACGGCCGCCGGCGGCATCTGCATTCCGCCCTCTTGAGCGAATGTGTGCCCTGCTGTCAGTGCGAGAAGGGTCGTGGCTGCCATCAACGCTTTCAGGCGCGGCAGTCTGGTATTGCGCAACATCGATCGTATCCCTTTTTGGCCGCCCCGGCGGCTTGCTAGGTTATTACTTTGGTTTCTTCATTTTCACGCAATTCCGGACGGAAAACCGTTTCACACTTTTCCTGGAATTGCTTAAGTTATTGTGGTTTCGAGTTTTTCAAGTCTTCGTTTCAGGCGGCTCGAGGAAGGTCGTGTAGACCTTGCGGATATCCTCGAGCAGCTCCTGCCGTTCCGCACCGCTCCAGCGGTGGAAATCGAAGAGTTCGGTACAGTAAAAGCCGGTCAGCGCCAGATAGGCCATCAGGGCTGCCCGCGGCTTCGGCCCGGCGGCCATCGCCGCCAGATCGGCTACCACCCATTTGCGGATGATCTGCTGCAGATTTTCCTCGCTCGACATGGAGGCGCTGATCGCCATCGCCACGGCGCGGTCGGTATCATCAAGCGTCTTGTCGGCAGCCGCGATACGGCCGTAAAGCTCCGGGTGAGGGGTATCCGAACTCGCCTTCACGCATTCTTCCATATGGGCGATATCGGCGCCGACGCGGCGATCGACCAGCGCTTCCAGAAGCGCGCTCTTGGTCTTGTGGTCATAGACGACACGCGACTTGCTGACGCCGGCTTCCTTCGCCACCGCATCGATTGAAAGCCCCGTCGCACCGGCGCGCACGACGACGCGCTCGGCAGCGTCCAGAATATCGTCAGTGGTGATCTTGCGCGTTCGCGTCACAGATAGGGTTCCCGGTTTTCGCGGATAAAAATACGAACGTTCGGATTTAAATGCAAGCGGTTTTGTTTTTATGGAATGACAGGGCGGCGAAAGGGGCTGGAGCCACAGCGCTGAAGAGCCTGGGAAATATGGGGTTTCGGCTCAATCCACCAGCAATACCCGCGCCTCCACCGGCTGCTCAATGCCCTTCAGCGACAGTGACCGTGCTTCCGTGCCGCCCATCAGTTCGGGCGCTTGCAGCGTCGTTTCCAGCGACACGAGGATTTCGCCGGGTGCCGCCTGCGATTCCAGCCGGGCGGCCTGGTTGACGACGCCGCCGATTGCGGTGAAATCGCTGCGGAAGCTGGAGAATTCGCCGATCTGCACATCGCCCGTGTGAATGCCGACGCCGATGCCGAGGGTGTAGCCGGTGTCGAGCTCGGCGAGCGCTTCCGTGCAGGAGCGCTGGATCTCCAGCGCGGCCCTGATGGCGGCTGCGGCATGGTCCTTGCGGGTGATCGGGAAGTTGAAGATCGCCATCAGCCCGTCGCCCATCTGCTTGTTGACGATGCCGTCATTTTCCCAGATCGCCTGTGCGGCGCGATCATGAAACAGGCTGACGATGCGGCTGAGGTCGATTGCGCCGATGCGCTGCGAAAGGCCGGTGTAACCTCTGATATCGGCAAAGAGGATGGTGGCGCCTGCAGTGATGTGGCGCTGCTTCTTCACATATTGGAAGGAGCGCTCGCAGATCGTGCAGATATCGGGGTTCATCTTGCTGCGCGTAATGCCAAACGCGCGGAAGGGCAGCGAAAGCGGGCCGCGGATCGGGATCGGCATATGCATCTGGTCCCAGCAGCCGCGGCAGATGCTCGCGCTGCCGGATTTTGGCGGATGCCCTGATATGGCTGATATCGTCATGTGCCGCATTCCCCCAATCACAAAAAACGAGCTTCTGCCTATCGGGCGGCTTTGGCAACCATTCAGGCTGAAGCGCGCTGCCCCTATGCGCTATCTGGCAGGACGTTTCGCGCATCGGCCGCATGCAGCCGCTTTTCCGCGAGCGCGATGAAGGCGCGCACCAGCGGCGAGAGGTGCTTGCTGCTGGGATAGACAACATAGAGGCCGCCCGATGCCGTCGTGTAGTCGTCGAGCACGCGCTGCAGCCGCCCGTCTGCGATACAGGTGAATGCGACGCCGTAAGGCAGTTGCGCGATGCCGTAGCCGGCAATGGCCGCTTCCATCACTGCCTGCATTTCATTGGCAGCGAAGCGTCCTGATACGGAGACCGTTTCCGGTCCAGCCAAGCCTTCCAGCACCCATTGCGCATGGGCGGCCGATGGCCCGGCGATGACGCAGTCATGGCTTGCGAGATCCTCAGGTGTGGAGGGCCGGCCTGCGCGGGCGAGATAGGCGGGGCTGGCGCAGAGCAGGCGATAGGTAGGGCCGAGCTTTCGGGCAATCAGGGTGGAATCCTCCAGCGATCCGGTGCGGAAGGCGAGGTCTATGCCATTGTCGACGAGGTTCAGCCGCTCGTCGGTCAGCCGCAGCTCGACCTTGGCTTTCGGATAGGTCGCCATGAATTCGAAAGTCGCCTCCTGCAGGAAATGGCCGCTGAAGCCGACGGGAGCCGATATGCGGATCGTGCCCGAGGGCTCGGCCTGCGCTTCGGCAAGCCTGCTATTGGCGCCTTCGATCTTCCTGAGTGCCTCGCTTGCCTCCTCATAATAGAGCCGCCCGGCCTCGGTCATGCCGAGGCTGCGGGTCGTGCGCTGCAGGAGGCGCACGCCGAGGTCGCGCTCGAGGGCCGCAACCCGGCGGCTGACCGTCGTCTTGGGCATGCCGAGCAGCCGCGCGGCTGCGGTGAAGCTGCCGGTTTCGATGACGCGGGAGAAGATCACGATATCGTTGAGATCGATCATTGTTGCTCTCAATGGGACGATGTTTGGCATTTTTAGGCCATTATGAACCAATGCAGCAATCCTAAATCTGCTCCATCAGCAACTGCCATCGGCAAAAGAAGGAGCAGAGACATGAGCAACAGCAGAAGCATTCTCGTATCGGGCGCAACCGGCCAGCAGGGCGGCGCCGTCGCCCGCGCGCTCGCCGCACGCGGCCATCACGTCAAGGGGCTGACGCGCCGGCCGGACGGCGATAGCGCCAAGCGGCTTGCCGCATCCGGCATCGAGGTTGTCGTCGGCGATCTCGACGACAAGGCGTCGATCGTAAAGGCGGCCAGGGGCGTCGATACGATGTACCTGATGGGCAACAGCTATGAGGCCGGCGTCGAGGCGGAAACCCGCCAGGGCATTGCGGCTGCCGATGCGGCGAGAGAGGCCGGTATCGGCCATCTCATCTACGGCTCGGTCGGCGATGCTGACAGGAAGACGGGCATTCCGCATTTCGACAGCAAGTATCTGGTCGAGCAGCACATCGTCGGACTCGGCATTCCCTATACGATCAGCGCGCCCGTCGCCTTCATGGAAAATACCGTCGCCCCCTGGTCGATCGGCGGCCTGAAACAGGGCGTCTATGCTGCGGCCCTGCCGCCGGCCCGCAAGCTGCAGCAGATCGCCATCGACGATATCGGCCATTTCGTCGCCGCCCTCGCGGAACGGCGCGAGCAAGTCTTCGGCAAGCGTTTCGATATTGCCGGCGACGAACTCTCGGGCGAGGAGCAGGCGAAGATTCTCACCGAGGCGCTCGGCCGGCCGATCCGTTTCCAGGAACTGCCGATTGCAGCCATGCGCCAGCAGAGCGAGGATGCGGCGCTGATGTTCGAATGGTTCGACCGTACCGGCTATTCCGCCGATATCGCCGCCCTGCGCCGCGATTTCCCCGATGTCGCCTGGCACAGCTATGCCGACTGGGCGAAGGGTTTTGACTGGAGTGTTCTCGACAAGGCCTGATGAACGGCCGCATTGGGCAAAGCGGACCGGCGATCGGCTGGTCCGCTTCATGCCGTGTTCACGCCTGCGCGGTCGGCCGGATGACGATATCGCCGACATCGACATCGTCAGGCTGTTCGATCGCAAAGGCGATGGCGCGGCCGATTGCATCCGGCGTAATCGCCGTCTCCTCCATGCTTTTCGTGATGCCGGCTTTCACGGCCGGGCTGGTCATGGAGTCGGCGAAATTGGTTCTGATGATGCCCGGCGATACATTGGTGACGCGCAGATGCGGGCCGGCCTCCTGCCGCAGGCCCTCGGCAATGGTGCGCATGGCATTCTTGGTGCCGGCATAGACGGCCATGGTCGGCTTGATGGTGATGCCGGCGGTCGAGAGCGTGTTGACGACATGGCCGAAACCCTGGCGGCGGAAGACGGGCAGGGCGGCGGCAATGCCATAGAGCGGCCCCTTGATATTGACGTCGATCATCTCCTCCCAATCCTCGACGCGCAATTCATCCATCGGCGAAATCGGTCCGATGCCGGCATTGTTGATCAGCACATCGAGTTTTCCATAGGTGTCGCAGGCAAGCGCCACGAGCGCTTCGAGATCCGCGCGCTTCTTGACGTCGGTGACGCGGTAGATGGCCTCGCCGCCGGCCTTGGTGATGCGCTGAGCCAACGCCTCCAACTTCTCGCTGCGCCGGGCGCCGAGCGCGATCCTGGCGCCGCGCTCGGCTAGGATGAGGGCGGTCGCTTCGCCGATGCCGCTGCTGGCGCCGGTAATGGCAATGACCTTGTCCTTGATCGGTGACATCGTCTCTCTCCTTGATGGTGACCTCAAGGATTGCAGCGGTTGGCTGGAGAATCTATGCTCTATGCTCTGTCATTTCGTCGAGATCGTCCGGAATTCATGATCGATCCCCTGTCCGATGTGTTTTCGCTTGTTGATATCGAGAGCGCCCGCTGCACGCGTTTCGAGGTGGGTGGGCAATGGGCCTTCCGCTTTCCGCCGAAGCCGGCGCTGAAATTCGTCGCGGTCATCAGAGGCGGCTGCTGGATCATCCTGCCGGGCGAGCCGCCCTTTACGCTTGAAGCGGGCGATACGTTCCTGCTTGCCAATGCGCCCGCCTATGTGATCGCCAATGATCTGGCGAGCGAGCCGGAAGACGGTATCGCGTTCTTCGATTGGGACCATTCCAATATTGCCCGGCATGGCGGCGACGAGACGGTGCTGATCGGTGGCAGTCTCGTCATATCCGGCGGCAATGCGCAACTTCTGCTCGATGCGCTGCCGCCCTTCATCCATATACCGGCAAGCGACCGCGCTGCTGCCGTTCTGCGCGCTACACTTGCGACCCTTAACGACGAACTCGGAGCCGGCGAAATGGGCTCGACGCTTATGACACGGCGGATGGGCGATATCCTGCTCGTGCAGGCGCTGCGCGCCCATGTCGCCCGTGCCGGCGCAGACAATGCCGGCTGGATCGGCGCGCTCGGCAATCCCGGCATTGGCAAGGCGATCAGCCTGATCCACAACGAGCCTGGCTATCGCTGGACGGTGGGTGAGCTCGCAAGCCGCACCGGCATGTCGCGCTCCGCCTTTGCGCAGCGGTTCCGCGATCTGGTCGGCGTTGCGCCGCTCGATTACGTCACCCGCTGGCGCATGCATCGCGCCCGCGAGGCGCTGCGCCGCAAGGAGGCGCCGGTGGCAGGCCTTGCCGCCAGCCTCGGCTATTCCTCCGAAAGCGCCTTCGGCAATGCCTTCAAGCGCGTCTTCGGCCGTGCGCCGAAACGCTACTGGCGAGACGCCTGATCGAGCCGGGAAGAGGCCGCTCTTGACGGCGCGCCCGCGGACGCCACTTCAATCGTCACTTACGCGGGGGTTCCGTTGCACCGGTTTGATCATTATCTCGTTTTCATTCTGCTCACGCTCGGCGGCGGGCTTCTCATCGGTCTCATCAATCTGCCGGATGAATGGTACCAGTCGCTCGCCAAGCCCTGGTTTACGCCGCCGAACTGGCTGTTCGGCCCGGCCTGGACCGTCCTTTACATCCTTGTTGGTATTGCAGGCGCGCGGACCTATGCGCGCAGCAGGCGTTCACCCGTCATGACCACCTGGATCGCCCAGCTCGTGTTGAATTTCGCCTGGTCGCCGGCTTTCTTCGGCCTAAAATCCCCGAACCTGGGGTTGATGATCATCATCCCGCTGCTCCTGTTGATCCTTGCCTTCATCGCGCTGTCGTGGAAACGCGATCGGCTATCATCGGTCCTGTTCATGCCCTACGGCGTTTGGGTCGCCTATGCCACGGCGCTCAATGCTGCCATCGCCTCGTTGAACTAGACAGAAAACCACGAGATACGGTCAGTTGAATTCCCCCTTCGCTTTGTCTGCAATTGCAGCGCCGGAAATCAGGCGGTTGCGATCGGAAGCCCATGCGGCGACGAATTCCTTGCGCACAGCATCGGGGAAAGCCTTGCCCGCCAAGTCAGCCTCGCTTGGGGCGCCGGGCGCGAGCGCCAACTCTGCCCGGGTGGTCGACGCAATCCGCGCATAGGTGAAGGCGCGCGTGATCGGATCATTTTCCGCACTTTGCGGCGCGCATTTGCCGCCTTGCGGCACGCGTGACGTGACCGCCGCCGTCCTTACCGTCACGCCGTCGCGGAACAGAAAACAGTAGGCTTCGTTCGACGCGCCCCCGAGTACCGAATGCGGTTCGATCACATAGCCGCGTACCGGAAACTGGGCATTCGAAGCCGACCAGATGCGCTTCTCGATGTGGCGCGCGCAGGCCCTCATGTCGGTTGCCCCAGCATCGCGGCAGGCGGAGACTGTCCAGCGTGCCAGCTGTGCGGCGCTCGGCAAGGCGAGCGTCACCGTCGCCTCTGTGTTCAGTTCCCTGTATGTGCAGCGCAGGAGTTCGACGCCTGGCCAGTCGTCAGCCGCCGTCGGCGAGCACGATGACCTCATATACTGGCCGCCACTAACCCGAGTCTCGAAGCGATGTTTCGTTTCAGCTATCAGCGCCGCTGGATCTATCTCTGCCGCCTGCGTGATGCGCGTGACATACGCGGCGACCAGAATGGCAAGCCCAACGTTTCTCAAAGTCATAAGAAGCAGCCGCTGCATTTTCACCGTCCGTGCGAAATCTTTATAGGAAATACTTTCAACCTGCGGAGACATTGGCGTTTTTATTGTCGTTAATATTGCACAATCTACGATTAAATGGAATAGTCACTTGGGTCGCACACGTTGCACCGGAGCGAGCAGGAGGAGCCGCAGATCATGTCTCTCTACATGCTTCAACTATCTCGCGTTTTAGTGACGCTTGGCATTGCAATGCTCGCTATTCACGCTCACGCTGCGGAACCGCCGGCGAGCTCCGCCGACCTCCTCAAAGCCGTCGAATTCTCCGCTTCGACGCCGCTCGACGAGTCCTACCGGGGAGAATTTGTCGGTTGCGACGGCGCGGCCGGACAGAGCAGGAAGGACAAGTTTCTCGGTTTTAACCTGAGGCTTCCTGGTGTCGCAGAATCGAAACAGTACTATCTGTGCAGTCGCGACCCCAGCAATGTGAAGGCGCTGCTGCGCCTCAAGGACGGCGCGATCTACTGGCGCAGCAAGATGGCGCTCGATGTCGATGGATCCTGGGCGGCATGGAACGGTCTGCCTGGCGCTACCGATCTGAAGGAGACGTCCTATAAGTGGCCAGGTTCACCTAATTCTTCCGCGCAGTCCGCGCAAATCGATCCTGACCGCATTCCTTTCATCGTGATGCCGACGGCCGGCCTTTCCAAGATAACCGGCAGCAAGAGCGGCGAAATGGGCCGCATGTTCGCGGACAAGACCGGGCTGCGGCTAGGTGATATGGGCGTCGTCGTCTACAAGGACCGATGGACGCCGGTTCTGATCGCGGATGGCGGTCCTTTCATGCGGCTCGGCGAGGGATCGAGCAGGGTCTTCGAGGCAATCGGCGAAAGTCGCTGCAAGAAGTGGAACAGCGATGGAACGGCCTGCGTCGGGCCGGGACACGTTTATCCCTACAAGAATTTCGGGCTCGGCCACGATGTGATTTTCATCGTCTACCCAGACAGCCGGAGCTCCGATCTGAAGCCGGAGAACGCCATCTCGAAATTGTGTGCCTTTGCGAAGGAGAAGCTCAACCTGACGGGCGGCGCAATGTGCCCGTGATGTTTCCACGCAAGCAGGAGAGGAGTTTGCGATGCGTTACCTTTTGACCCTAGGCATTCTGATAGTTGCCGGCGCGGCCAGCCAGACGAGTGCGGCGACCTTTGGAAAATGCAAGTTCAACACAGAGGCCATGGCCTTTGCGGGAACTCCCGGCGAACAGGCGTCCTGTCTGCTGCGCAAGGTGAAAATACTGGGAAATGTGGACGCCACGCCCGCGCAGCTGCCGTCCAATCTCGCAGGCTTCATCGGCAAACCGGTGGAGATCTCCAGGCCCAAGCTGCAGCAGGCAATCTCTGCCACCGGGCTGACCGAAGCCGCGCTCGGAGGCAGTCTTGACGCCCCGGTATCCCGTGGCAACTCGAACAATCCGCATGCGCCGGAGGCGCGTTATTTCGTCATTCACGACACGAGTTCGCCGAATTTCGGGAACGTGGCGCAGTTTCCCGCCGACATCGAT
Source organism: Hyphomicrobiales bacterium (assembly GCA_900470965.1). Taxonomy (GTDB): domain Bacteria; phylum Pseudomonadota; class Alphaproteobacteria; order Rhizobiales; family Rhizobiaceae; genus Rhizobium. The sequence goes on along the minus strand of UCCS01000075.1, from coordinate 28,061 downwards.
ACAAGCAACCAGGTCAATCGGCTCGACGGCTTCAAGAGCGCGTCGAACGCCAAGGCGCATATATTTCTCAACCGCCGGGGCGAGATTTATGTCGGCCATGATTTTGGCGTGCCCTGGCGCGCAACCAAGCTGGAACTGCAGATCGGAACCCTGGCGCGTGGCATGTTCCTTCACATCGAGAACGTCCAGCCGCGCCGGAAGCACCCGAGCCAGCCCGACGGTAATGCGCCAATGCCCGGTTTCTCGCCAGCCCAGTATGACCGCCTCGCGCTCCTTTACCTCATGGCGAGCGTGCGTGCCCACACTGGCCTGGTTCCAGCATTTCATGCGGCAATTGATCAGGGCTTGAGCGACGGGCATGACGACCCGCAGAATTTCAGCCTGGAGGATTTCGACGCCGCATTCGGACGCCTGCTCGCCAGCGTGAAATAGTATGCCGCATCTCGATCATGTGGCGCAAACCGAAGTCTGCTGATGTCTAGAAAACTGCGCCGCGGTCTTGCGGCCAAAGTTGAGTGAAACATAGAGAGCCGATTTGCTTGCGGCGTGGCTCGCGCAGTTCTAATGTTGGTGCGGACATTGTCCCGCTTGCTTGCCTCTTTTTTGGGGGGAGACTGCGATGCCGTCGAGTTTCAATGTCGAAAGTGCCGATGGTTACGAGCAACTGATGGGGCGCTGGAGCAGAAGGCTCGCGCCCGGGCTCATCGATTTTGCCGGGTTTGAGGATGGGGAAAGCATTCTCGATGTCGGCTGCGGCACGGGAAGCCTCACCTTCACGCTGGCGGAAAATCCCGGTCTGAAGGCGATCTCGGCCATCGATTTTTCGCCCGTCTTCGTGGAGGCAGCAAACCGGCGCAATACCGATCCCCGCATCAGCATTCGAGAAGCGGATGCGTGCGCGCTGCCGTTCGAGGATAACAGCTTCGACCGGGCGATCTCGATGCTCGTACTGCATTTCGTGCCGGAGGCCGGCAGGGCGGTGGCCGAGATGCGGCGCGTCGTGCGCCCGGGCGGTGTCGTTGCCGCCGCCGTCTGGGATCATTATGGCGGCATGTCCGGCATGCGCATGATGTGGGATACGGTTGCCATGATCGACGCGAATTCGCGGGCGATGCGCCATCGTTATTCTTTCCAGCCGATGACGCAGCCTGGGGAGATGAAAGCGAGCTTTATCAGCAACGGCCTTGCCGATGTGGAGGAGACCTCGCTGACGATCCGCATGGATTACGGCTCGTTTGCCGACTACTGGGACCCGATTGCATCAGGCGAAGGCCCTCTCGGCAAGTATGTGGCGGGACTGGATGCGTATACGCGTACGAGGGTCGATACCGCGGTGAGGGGTGCCTATGAGGCCGGAGAGCCAGACGGGCCGCGGTCGTTTGCCTCTGTTGCCTGGGCCTGCCGGGGCAGGGTGCCGGGGTAGGCTGACGTTGGCTGCGATTCATCGGAGATGGCGCCGACCGTAGAGACGCGCACCGGATTATCAGGCATCGGATTTCCGCCGGTCGCGGTAAAAGCCAAGGTGGACGACATTCGGCCCAAGGTCTCTTTCCTGCGGCATCCCGCCCGGCCGTTCGGCGGCCTGCGGAGCTTTCTTCACCGGCGCCTCGGCCTGCGCCCTCAAATCCCGCACATTGCCATAGAGCCGCGCCACCAGCTTCCGGTAATAATCGACGATCCGCTGATGCTCTTCGCGCGTGATAAACCGCTCCTGAAACGACTGAACCATGTCACTCTCACTTCATCGATTGCAGCAGGGAAACTTCCCGCCATGGAAGACGGTTCCGGAGCTGTCTTTGTATGGTTAAGTTTCCGTTTCTCTGGGGCTTCGCGAGCACTACTTGCCTCTGGCGTAGTCTTCCCTCTTTATTCTTCTCCGCTACTTCGTCCCTGTATCGAAAATCTTAAAGCCATCGCCAATCGCCGATGCTGTCGCCCGCATGACAGCGGCTCCCAGGTTTCAGTCGTGATCAATGCAGCCCCAAGCCAATCACAGAGGGATAGGTACTATGAAAGTTCTGCTCGTACTGACTTCACATGACCAGCTCGGCAATACCGGCAAGAAGACGGGTTTCTGGCTGGAAGAGCTCGCCGCTCCTTACTATACGTTCAAGGATGCGGGTGCGGAGATGACGCTCGCTTCGCCCAAGGGCGGCCAGCCGCCGCTCGACCCCAAGAGCGACGAGCCGACGTTTCAGACTGATCTTACGCGGCGCTTCAATGCCGATGAGGCCGCCAAGGCGCGGCTCGCCAATACGGTGCGGCTGGATAGCGTCAACCAGGCTGATTACGATACGGTCTTCTATCCCGGCGGCCACGGGCCGATGTGGGATCTGGCCGAAGACCCCAACTCCATCAAGCTGATCGAGTCCTTCATCGCGGCCGGCAAGACCATCGCGCTCGTCTGCCATGCGCCAGGCGTGTTGCATCGGGTCAAGAACGCCGACGGCACGCCCTTCGTCGCGGGCCGGAAGGTGACCGGCTTCACCAATGGCGAGGAGGAAGCAGTCGGGCTGACGAAGGTGGTGCCTTTCCTGGTGGAAGACGAATTGCTGAGCCTCGGGGCGATCTTTTCCAAGGTCAAGGATTGGGGTGTCTACACCGTCACAGACGGGCAGTTGATCACCGGGCAGAACCCGGCATCGTCAGGTCCGGCAGCGCATGTGCTGATCGAGGCGCTGCGCAAGAAGGGTAAGTAAGCAGGGCGAGCGGATCGGCAGCCCCAGCAATTGTGCTGCACCATGGACATCCCAGCCCGGCCCAACCTTATCGCGGCCGGCGGACCGCCCGTACCTTGCCGCTGCCGCCGCCACCAGCATAGAACAGGTCCGCGCCATCGGCCTCGAGCCCGGAAACGCCGGTGCCCTCGGGCATATCGAGCCGTTCCAGCACCTCGCCGGAGTCAGGGTCGATGCGCCTGATGTCGCTCTTGTCGTCCTGCCAAGTGGCATGCCAGAGCTCGCCATCGACCCAGGTCACGCCCGTCACATGGCGTTTGGATTCGATCGTGCGCAGGATCTTCCCCGTCTCAGGGTCGATCTGGTGAATGCAGTTTTCGCGGTACTGGCCTACCCAGAGGCTGCCCTCGCACCAGGCCATGCCGGAATCGGCGCCCTTGCCGGGGGCGGGTATGGTGGCGACCACGGTGCCGGTTTCGGGATCGATCTTGCGGATTTTGTCCTCGGCGATCTGGAAGATATAACGCCCGTCGAAAGCGGTGCCGGCATGGGCGGCGACATCGATGGTCTTGAGCTCGGCCCCGGTTTCGGGGTCCAAAGCCCGCAGGTTTTCGCCAGCGGCAAACCAGACCCGGCGGCCATCATAGGTAACGCCACCAATATTGCGCGTCCCCTCGAAGGGGCCGTATTCCCTGACGATTTCTGCCTGTGATGTCTTCATGGCGCTCCATCCTCCTTCTTTTTTCGCAATTCCGGACGCAAAACCGCTGCGCACTTTTGCTGGAATTGCTTTAGCAATCCACCCATCGTCGCTGCGGTCCGACATCGACGTGGACGATGCCATTGCAATAGGTGCCGATCCCTCCGATGCCGGGTGCGGTTTTCGCAGCGGCGACGATCGTGCGCTCTGACACGCCGGGAATCCGGATATCAGCCGCAAGGCATTTCCCGTGCATGGAACCGTGGCGGCGGGGATGTGGCCGGAAGCCCGAAGTTATCATCGGCCGTCGTCCGGTCTTTGCCGCGATGTGCGACAAGACCACCCGCAATCGCTCCGGGAAGCAGCCGGCGCGAACGCTGACGGTCTGCATCGTGTAAGCAATACGCGTCTCGTATTTGGGAAGCTGACTGGTCTGCCGTCGATTATCTTGACCGACGGCCGTCGTTGCTGATTGTAGGGCGAAAAGGCCTGCCATGGCGAGCAAACTAGCGTTCTGCATGGTCCCTCCGATCGGTTATCCCGACGGCCCCTTGGGCCGCCAGCCCGGCGAGAGGATTTTCAGTTCAAAGAAAGCTTTTCTGTGAAATTTTATACTCAGTTTTAGCTAAACACACTGATCAATTTGGCGTAAAACCGGGCACTTTTCTGCATATAAATGGAATAAACGTCCGAATCTGGAGATCTCATGATCCAATCTCTGTTTCTCGTCACCCTCGTTGTCGATGATTATGACCGCGCCAAGGCCTTCTATTGTGAGGTCCTCGGCTTCGAATGCCTTCAAGACGAAGTACAGCCGGAAGGCAAGCGCTGGCTTGTCGTCAAGCCAAAGGGCGGGGATGGCGCGGCCTTTCTACTGGCGCAGGCGGCAAATGAAGCGCAGCGAGCTGCTGTCGGAAATCAGACCGGCGGGCGTGTCGGCTTCTTCCTCAAGACCGACGATTTTGCGCGCGATCACGCAGCGATGCTTGATGCCGGCGTTCACTTTCTGGAGGAGCCGCGACACGAGGTTTACGGCACCGTTGCGGTCTTTTCGGATCCTTACGGCAACACCTTCGACCTCATTCAACACGCTGCGCCCACCGCCTCTTGATTGCGACCGGGAGCGCGTGCATAAGCGCCCGCGTTAGCAACATGGGCCTTTGGCCCTGGGGCCCTCCACCAGCCTAATCGAGGACAACATCATGGGCGAATTCAAGAAGCTCGTATTCTCCGGCGTTCAGCCGACGGGCAATCTGCATCTCGGCAATTATCTCGGCGCGATCCGCCGCTTCGTGCAACTCCAGGACGGCAACGACTGCATCTATTGCGTCGTCGATCTTCATGCGCTGACCGCGCAGCTCGTCCACGAGGACATGCTGTCGCAGACGCGCTCGATCGCAGCCGCCTTCATCGCTTCCGGCATCGACGCTGAAAAGCATATCGTCTTCAATCAGTCCGCCGTACCACAGCACGCCGAACTCGCCTGGATCTTCAATTGTGTCGCCCGCCTCGGCTGGATGAACCGCATGACGCAGTTCAAGGACAAGGCCGGCAAGGACCGCGAGCAGGCCTCGCTCGGTCTCTACGCCTATCCGAGCCTGATGGCTGCCGACATTCTCGTCTACCGCGCCACGCATGTGCCCGTCGGCGAGGATCAGAAGCAGCACCTCGAGCTGACGCGCGACATCGCGATGAAGTTCAATCTCGATTACGCCTCGCATATCCTCAAGACGAATTACGGGATCGACATCACCGTCGGCAACGAGCCGGTACATGCCTATTTCCCGATGGTCGAACCGCTGATCGGCGGACCGGCACCGCGCGTCATGTCGCTGCGCGACGGCACGAAGAAGATGTCGAAGTCCGATCCGTCGGATCTTTCGCGCATCAACCTGATGGACGATGAGGAGGCGATCTCCAAGAAGATCCGCAAGGCCAAGACCGATCCGGATGGCTTGCCGAGCGAAATCGCCGGTCTCGAAAACCGCCCGGAGGCTGAAAACCTCGTCTCGATCTATGCCGCACTCGCCGACAAGACGAGGGAACAGGTGCTCGCTGAATTTGGCGGCCAGCAGTTCTCCGTCTTCAAGCCGGCGCTGATCGATCTCGCTGTCCAGGTGCTGTCGCCGATAACAGGCGAAATGCGCCGCCTGATGAACGACACGAGCCATATCGACGCGATTCTGCGCAACGGCAATGAACGCGCAAGGGCACGCGCCGACGTGACGATGCGCGAACTTCGCGAGATCATCGGTTTCCTCTACTAGTCCGATCGACATGCAGAGCTCCCGTGCAAAACGGGGGCTTGCAAATTTTTGGTCTCAGGTGTCAGAGTTCGCATCATGGTATCAAAGCGACTCTCACGGCTCGAAGGTCATCGCCGCAAATTTATGGCGGTGATAGACGGGACACCCGAATGCCAACGCGCCGTCCATTATGCCGGACGGCGCGCCAAGAATTCCAATGGCGGCCTCGTTCTTCTCTATGTGATCCCGGAAGGCGATTTTCAGCAATGGCTCGGCGTCGAGGAGATTATGCGGGCGGAAGCCCGCGAGGAGGCGGAAGCCACTGTCGCCAAGATCGCTCAAATCGTGCGCGAGACGATCGGCATCGAGCCTGAGATCGTCATCCGCGAGGGTAATTCGGCTGAGCAGATCAATGCGGTGATCGAGGAAGACAGGGACGTCGCCATCCTCGTGCTTGCCGCAGGCTCCGCCAAGGAGGGACCGGGACCGCTGGTTTCGTCCGTCGCAGGACGTGGAGCTGCCTTTCCCATTCCCGTCACCGTGCTTCCCGACACGCTGACGAATGAAGAAATCGACGCCCTCTGTTAAGCCATTTCTTGAGTATCAGTCTCTTGAATCGGCCGGACAATAGGCTTATTTTCTTTTGAAGAATTCTAAAGACGGCAGAGGCCACGGCCCGCCGCATGGAGAGCGAGATGTTCATTCAGACCGAAGCCACGCCGAACCCAGCAACGCAGAAGTTCCTTCCCGGCAAGGTCGTAATGGAAAACGGAACGGCCGAATTCCGCAATGCCGATGAAGCCCAGGCTTCGCCGCTCGCCGCCCGTCTTTTCGAGATTCCGGGCGTGACCGGCGTCTATTTCGGCTACGATTTCATCTCCGTCTCCAAGGACGATGCCGAGTGGCAGCATCTAAAGCCGGCTATTCTCGGCTCGATCATGGAGCATTTCATGTCCGGCAAGCCGGTCATGGGCGATGCCTCCATTCTCTCGGAAGACATCGATGCCGGCGATGAATTCTTCGATGAAGGTGACGAATCGATCGTGCTGACCATCAAGGAACTGCTGGAGACGCGTGTGCGTCCGGCTGTTGCCCAGGATGGCGGCGACATCACCTTCCGCGGCTTCAAGGACGGCAAGGTTTACCTCAATATGAAGGGTTCCTGCTCCGGCTGCCCGTCTTCGACGGCAACGCTGAAGCACGGCGTCCAGAACCTGCTGCGCCATTTCGTTCCGGAAGTGCAGGAAGTGATTGCCGCTTAAAAATCTCTGATACGTCCGGCCGTTCATCTGGGGTTCGGCCAGATGGATTTATGGATAGGCGACAATAGTTTATTCGGAAATTGATGGCATGATCGTTCTGGCGCTCGACACGGCAGGTGTGGATTGCGCTGCCGCCATTTATGATAGCGGCAGGAATACGATGCTGGGGGAGGCATCGGACATGATCGGCAAGGGGCATGCTGAGCATCTGATGGGTATTGTCGACCGCGTGCTGGATCAGGCGGGCGTCACTCTCGCGGATGTCGACCGCCTTGCCGTCACCATAGGACCCGGCTCCTTTACCGGTATCCGCGTCGGCGTTGCTGCAGCCCGCGGCTTTGCGCTTTCCCTCAATATTCCTGCCGTCGGTATCACCACGCTGGAGGTAATGGCCGCCGCCCAGCGCGAAAAGAAGCCTGGCCGCGCAGTGCTCACGGCGATGGACGCCAAGCGGGACGAAATCTATCTCCAGTCTTTTGCAGCCGACGGCTCACCGCTCGATGAACCCCGGGCGGTCAGCATTGCCGAAGCGCAGGCTTTCGCTGCCGGTTTCGACGGCGAGATCACCGGTTCGGCGACCCCGATCCTGAAGCCGGATGCAACGGGCGAATACGCCAACTCCTTCCCGATCTCCATCGTGGCGCGTCTCGGTGCTGCCGCGAAGCCGAATGCCGGAAAGCCGAAGCCCCTTTATCTGCGCGGACCCGATGCCAAACCGCAGGCCGGGTATGCGATTGCAAGAGTATGACGATGCTGGAAGCTTATCTGACGCTGAAACCGGAATTCGAAATCGTTGCTATGGAGCCGGAGGATTGCCTCGACGTTTCCGTCCTGCATGGCGAACGCTTTGCCCGCCCTTGGGGTGACGGCGAATTCCACAGCCTGCTTTCGCAGAGCACCGTCTTCGGCTTTGTCGCCCGCCAGACCAATGCCATCCTGAAAAAGACGCTGCCGGGCTTCATCCTGGCGCGCCAGATGGCGGGCGAGGCGGAAATCCTGACGATCGCCGTACAGGCGAAGGTCGCGCATTCCGGCCTCGGCTGGCGGCTGATGCAGGCCGCCATGCGCGAAGCACGCCTTCGTGGCGGCGAGAGCATGTTCCTGGAAGTCGATAACGGTAATACCGCCGCCCTCGGCCTTTACCGCAAGCTTGGCTTCGAGGTAGCTGGCGAGCGCAAAGGCTATTATAAGGATGCCAATGGGGCTACCTCCACGGCGCTTGTCATGAAGCGCGTTCTTCGGTAGTTCCCTTCTCGGCAAGAATAGCGAGAAGGCAGCCATGACTGAGGTAGCCAAAACCCTTGAGGAGCTTTGCGCTGAACGCGGCATGCGCATGACCGAGCAGCGCCGGGTGATCGCGCGCATTCTCGAGGACTCCGAAGATCACCCCGATGTCGAGGAACTCTATCGCCGCTCCGTCAAGGTCGACGCCAAGATTTCGATTTCGACGGTTTATCGTACGGTGAAGCTGTTCGAGGATGCCGGTATCATCGCACGCCACGATTTCCGTGACGGCCGCTCCCGCTACGAGACGGTGCCGGAAGAGCATCACGACCATCTGATCGATCTGAAAACAGGTGTCGTCATCGAGTTCCGTTCGCCGGAGATCGAGGCGCTGCAGGAGCGGATCGCCCGCGAGCACGGCTTCAAGCTGGTGGATCACCGCCTGGAACTCTATGGCATCCCGCTGAAGAAAGACGAAATCTGATATCATGGCAGTCCGGGAGCGCCGCATTTGATCGTCTGGCTGCGCATCGCCTTCGCCATTACTGGCATCATTGTCGTCAGCATCCTGCTCATGCCGCTACAGGTGCTGGCGCTGCGTTTCGACTGGAAACTCAGGCGCACCTTGCCCCGGCGCTGGCATCGTATCGTCTGCTATTGTCTCGGCATCCGCATTCAGGTGCGCGGCACGCTTGAGAGCCGCCGGCCGCTGATGCTCTGTTCCAATCATTCCTCGTGGATGGACATCATGGTCATGTCGGCTGTGGCCGACGTCGCCTTCATCGCCAAGATCGAGGTGCGCGACTGGCCGATTTTCGGCACGCTCGCCAAGCTGCAGAAAAGCGTCTTCGTGGTGCGGGAGGAAAAGCGCCGCACCGGCCATCAGGCGAGCGAGATCGCCGGCCGCATGGCAGACGGTGAAATCGTCGTGCTTTTTCCCGAGGGAACGACCTCGGATGGTAATCGATTGCTGGAGGTCAAATCGTCGCTCTTCGGCGCTGCCGCAATGGCCGTGCCCCATTCCCCGACCGGCGGCGTCATGGTCCAGCCGGTTTCTATCGCCTATACGCAGGTGCATGGTATCGCCATGGGCCGCTATCACCGCCCGCTTGCGGCATGGCCCGGCGATATCGAGCTCCTACCGCATCTGACCGACATCATGAAATGCGGCGCGATCGATGCCGAAGTCTCCTTCGGCGAGGCGATCGAATATGGCGAAAAGACCAATCGCAAGGAAGTCAGCGCGACGATCGCTGCCCGCATCCGCAACCTGCTGAACCGCAGCCTGCGCGGCCGCGCGATCGACTGATCCGAGATACCCTTTTCTCCCGCGTCAAAAACCACTAGATAACGGGCCATGACCCAGGACAGCGCCCTTCTTCAGCCCCCGGAGGCTTCTCTCCGCGATGGCTCCAACAGCCGCAAGGTTTTCATCAAGACCTATGGCTGCCAGATGAACGTCTACGACTCGACGCGCATGAGCGATGCTCTTGCCCGCGACGGCTATGAGACGACCGAGGATATGGAAGAGGCCGACCTCGTCTTGCTCAACACCTGCCACATCCGCGAGAAGGCGGCTGAGAAGGTCTATTCCGCGCTTGGGCGCCTGCGCGAGATGAAGAAGCGCAAGGCCGCCGACGGCCGCGAGATGATGATCGGTGTTGCCGGTTGCGTAGCGCAGGCGGAAGGCGAGGAAATCCTGCGCCGTGCGCCGGCTGTCGATGTGGTCATCGGCCCACAGACCTATCACCGCCTGCCGGAGGCGCTGCGCCGCGCCAAGGAAGGCCACCGCGTCATCGATACGGAATATGCAATCGAGGACAAGTTCGAGCACCTGCCGATCGCCGAGGCACCGAAGATCCGTGCCCGTGGCGTGACCGCCTTCCTGACGGTTCAGGAAGGCTGCGACAAGTTCTGTACCTTCTGCGTCGTGCCCTATACGCGCGGCTCCGAAGTGTCGCGGCCAGTCGCACAAATCGTCGAGGAGGCGATGAAGCTCGTTGATGGCGGCGTGCGCGAAATCACCCTGCTTGGGCAGAACGTCAATGCCTGGCATGGCGTCGGCCCGAAGGGCGAAGAGTGGAGCCTTGGCGACCTGCTCTACCGGCTTGCAGAAATCCCCCGCCTTGCGCGGCTTCGCTATACGACCAGCCATCCGCGCGACATGGACGATCGTCTGATCGAGGCCCATCGCGACCTTCGCACGCTGATGCCTTATCTGCACCTTCCGGTTCAGGCCGGTTCGGACCGCATTCTAAAGGCCATGAACCGCCGGCACACGGCAGCCGAATATCTTTCCCTCATCGAGCGCATCCGCAAAGCCCGCCCCGATATCGCACTCTCAGGCGACTTCATTACCGGCTTTCCGGGGGAGACAGACCGGGAATTTGAGGATACACTAAAACTCGTTGAGGAGGTTCGTTATGCACAGGCCTTCTCGTTCAAATATTCGACGCGGCCCGGTACGCCCGGAGCGGAATTGAAGGACCAGGTGCCGGAAGACATCAAGGCAGAACGGCTGGAACGCCTGCAGGCGCTGCTTCTCAAGCAGACGCAGGAATTCAACGAGTCCTGCATCGGCAAGGAAATCGATCTTCTCCTGGAAAAGCCCGGCCGTATGCCCGGCCAACTTATTGGCCGCTCACCGTGGCTGCAGTCCGTGAATGTTGATGCAAAAGCATCGCAAATCGGTGACATTATTAAAGTGCGAATCACAGGAACCGGAACCAACAGCCTGTTTGCCGAACGCGCAGAGGCTGAGGTCTAACCCAAGGAGCTCGACCGCTTGAACGGACAGGAATTGGTTTCCACTTCACCGCGCCACCCACGCATTGCGAGCGACGCCAATCACTTCGTCCTGACGTTCGAGAACAACCGGTTCGCCAGCGAACTTTTCGGACAGTTCGATCAGAATCTGAAGCTGCTGGAACAGCGGCTCCATATCGATGCGCGGGCGCGCGGCAACTCCGTTGTCATCACCGGCGATGTGCTGGCCACCAATCAGGCGCGGCGCACACTCGATTACCTCTATGAAAAACTCCAGAAAGGCGGCAGTGTGGAGCGTTCAGACGTTGAAGGCGCAATTCGCATGGCGGTTGCCGCCGACGACCAGCTCACATTACCGACGATGGAGAAAAAAGCCAAATTGACGATGGCGCAGATTTCGACGCGCAAGAAGACGATCATCGCGCGCACGCCGACACAGGATGCCTATATGCGGGCGCTCGAGCGCTCAGAGATGGTGTTCGGCGTTGGTCCGGCCGGTACCGGCAAGACCTATCTCGCCGTCGCCCATGCGGCCCAGCTGCTGGAGCGCGGCGCGGTCGAAAAGATCATTCTCTCCAGACCGGCCGTCGAAGCCGGCGAACGCCTGGGCTTCCTGCCGGGTGATATGAAGGAGAAGGTCGATCCCTATCTGCGCCCGCTTTATGACGCGCTCTACGACATGATGCCCGGCGATAAGGTGGAACGGGCGATTACCGCCGGCGTCATCGAAATCGCGCCGCTTGCCTTCATGCGTGGACGAACGCTCGCCAATGCCGCTGTCATCCTCGACGAGGCTCAGAATACCACGGCGATGCAGATGAAGATGTTCCTGACGCGTCTCGGCGAAAATTCGCGCATGATCATCACCGGCGACCCGAGCCAGATCGACCTGCCGCGTGGCGTCAAATCCGGCCTTGTGGAAGCGCTGCACCTCCTGAACGATGTCGAGGGTATTTCGATCGTGCGCTTCAAGGATGTCGACGTCGTTCGCCATCCGCTCGTCGGCCGCATCGTCAAGGCCTATGACGCGACCTATACCGCAGCAAACGAAGAGGCCAGCCGGCAGGACTGATGGCCGAGCTCGACATACAGATCAGCATCGAGGACACGGGCTGGCCCGCCGAAGATGTATTGCATGCTCTTGGCGAACGCGTGTTGGGTGCGGCTGTCACTTACCTGCGGGAAGAGGAACAGCAACCCTTCCCGAAGATGCCGCCGGAAGTTTCGCTCGTCTTCACCGACGATGCCTCCATCCAGGACATCAATGCGGAATGGCGCGGCAAGGACAAGCCGACCAACGTGCTGTCGTTTCCGGCCTTTCCGGTCAAACCCGGCAAAATGCCCGGTCCGATGCTCGGCGACATCATCATTGCCCTGGAAACGGTCGAGCGCGAGGCGCAAGAGCTCGAAAAGAGCTTTGACGATCATCTGACCCATCTTATGGTGCATGGTTTCTTGCATCTGCTCGGCTACGACCATATGAATAATGACGAAGCCGAAATTATGGAGGGGCTGGAGACTCGCATTTTGGCAGTACTCGGCCTATCTGACCCCTACGAGGGTCAAGACCTTAAAATGGAACCATGAGCGACTTTTCAACGAAGCCGGCGTCAGACGCCAGGGACTCCGAGCAATCCTCCTCTTCCGATGAGGGTGGCAGTAGTCGACACCGACCGCAATCCTTCTGGTCACGCGCCGCGCGCATCTTGAGACCGCAACAAGGCTCGCGCCTGCGCGAAGACATCGCCGACGCGCTGATGACCGACCCGGCTGCAGCCGACGCCTTTTCGCCCGACGAGCGGGCGATGCTCCACAATATCCTGCGCTTCCGCGAAGTGCGCGTTGCCGACGTGATGGTGCCGCGCGCCGATATCGAGGCGGTCGACCAGAACATCACGATCGGCGAACTGATGATCCTCTTCGAGGAAAGCGGCCGTTCGCGCATGCCGGTCTATGCCGAAACGCTCGACGACCCGCGCGGCATGGTGCATATCCGCGATCTTCTTTCCTACGTCGCCAAGCAGGCGCGCAACAAGCGCCGCAGCGGCACAAAGCCTGCGGCAAGCACGCCCGCAATCGAGGTCTCTCCGGAAAATATCCAGAAGGCGCCGCGCTCGGCCAAGCCGAACTTCGATCTCGGACGCGTCGACCTACAGAAGACGCTCGCCGAAACCGGCATCATCAGACAGATCCTCTTCGTGCCGCCTTCCATGCTGGCATCCGATCTTCTGCGCCGCATGCAGGTGAACCGCACACAGATGGCGCTGGTCATCGACGAATATGGCGGCACTGACGGCCTCGCCTCGCACGAAGATATTGTGGAGATGGTGATCGGCGATATCGACGACGAACATGACGATGAGGAAGTCATGTTCAAACGCATTTCGGAGGATGTCTTCGTTGCCGACGCCCGCGTCGAGCTCGAGGAGATTGCCGAAGCCATTGGTCCGGATTTCGACATCAGCGAGCAGATTGATGAGGTCGATACGCTGGGAGGCCTGATCTTCTCGGCACTGGGGCGCATCCCCGTGCGCGGAGAAGTCGTTCAGGCCCTGTCGGATTTCGAATTCCACATCCTCGATGCCGATCCGCGCCGCATCAAGCGAGTGCGCATCACGCGCAAGCGCCAGGCAATCCGCCGCCGCGCCAAGGCGGATGGTGACGGGCCGCCCATCGGCGACGGAAACGATGATCGGTCGGCGGAATCGACCGCAAACTGACCTTTCCGTAAGACGACAAGCGCGCGCTTTTTTGAAAGACTGCGATTGGATTGATTCGCGGCTTTGATGGGAGTGCGCATGGAGCGGCTTGCGGACAGGATTATCCTCGTCTGGGGTTTCAAACGGTCATTGCTTGCGATCGCAGCAGGCGCCTTTGGCGTCCTGGCGCTGCCTCCCATCGGCTTCTTCGCCGCGATGTTCGTTTCCTTCACGCTGCTCGTCTGGCTGATCGACGGGGTGGCCGCTTCGCCGGAAAGCAGCCTTCCCGGCAGGCTCTGGCCGGCATTTGCCACGGGCTGGCTGTTCGGCTTCGGTTACTTCGTTGCGGGGCTCTGGTGGGTTGGGCATGCGCTGCTGATCGATTCAGAGGAGTTTGCCTGGGCCTTGCCGCTCGCGATCCTCGGCCTTCCGGCCTGCCTTGCCATCTTCTACGGCTTGGCTGCGGCGCTTGCCCGTATCTTCTGGTCCGATGGCATGGGGCGAATTGCAGCACTTGCTGCCAGCTTCGGCCTGCTTGAGTGGGTACGCAGCTTCATCTTCACCGGTTTTCCGTGGAACGCCATCGGCTACGCCATGATGCCCATGCCTGTCATGATGCAGTCCGCGCATGTGATCGGCACCATGGGGGTGACGGCTCTCTCGGTCTTCGTCTTTTCTGCCCCTGCCCTACTCGGAACGCGGCAGGGAGCGAAACTCGGCGTCAGCCTCGCGGCAATCCTCTTTGCGGCGCATCTCGGTTACGGCGCCTATATCCTTTATCTCACGCCGAAGCCCGCGGCGTTACCCGAGGACAAGCGGCCTGTGGTTCGCCTGGTCCAGCCGGCGATCGATCAATCCGTCAAGATGGACAATGATGCGGATCGCGAGGCGATCTTCGAGACACATCTCAAGCTTTCGACGGAGCCTCCCAAGGAAGGCGGCAAGAAACCTGACATCATCGTCTGGCCGGAAACCTCGATCCCCTTCATCCTCACCGACAACAAGGACGCGCTGACGCGGATTGCCGATACGCTCGACGACGACCAGATCCTGATCGCAGGCGCGGTGCGCGCTGAAGAACTCGGCCCCGGCTATCCCACCCGCTATTATAACTCGATCTATGTGATCGACGGACGGGGGCAGATCGTCGCCGCCTCCGACAAGGTGCATCTCGTTCCCTTCGGCGAATATCTTCCCTTCGAGGACATGCTCAACGAACTCGGCATCCAGAATGTGGTGGAGATGCCGGGCGGTTTTTCGGCGGCCGCCAGCCGTCATCTGCTCGAGCTTCCGAGCGGGCTGAAATTCTATCCGCTCGTCTGCTACGAGATCATCTTCCCAGACGAAATGACCGGCGACATCGGCCAAGCGAACGCCATTCTCAACATCACGAATGACAGCTGGTTCGGCTCAACACCGGGTCCCTACCAGCATTTTCAGCAGGCTCGCGTACGGGCGGTTGAAACCGGTTTGCCGCTGATTCGTGATGCGAATAGTGGAATTTCGGCGGTTGTAGACGCGCGCGGCGAAATCGTTTCAGGTCTAAAATTGGACGAAATGGGCTTTATTGATGCAACTCTCGATGGATTCGGAAAAAATACGGGAAGCCCACACCCCCGCCAAACGTACTTCTGGTTGACTGAAACGTTACTGATGATCATTGCGCTAATTTCACGCAGGGGTTTTATTTTCAGGTTGAATTGACCGAAAACCCCTAAAATTGCATAGTGGTCGCAATCGGCGTTAGTAACGTATGCTTCAAGGTGGGTTATCGCGACTTGCAACGTGGCGTTACGGAATGAGGTCAGGGCATGCCGGTTAGAACAGAGTTGAATTTTTCTTTGCTAGGGCACGACCATGATTGAAAATAAGAAGAAGCCGAATCCTATCGACATCCATGTCGGTAGCCGCATCCGGCTTCGCCGTACTATGTTGGGCATGAGCCAGGAGAAGCTTGGCGAAAGCCTCGGCATCACCTTTCAGCAAATCCAGAAATACGAGAAAGGTACCAACCGCGTTGGTGCCAGCCGCCTCCAGAACATTTCAAGCATCCTCAACGTTCCCGTTTCCTTCTTCTTCGAAGACGCTCCCGGCGAACATTCCGGTGCCTTGACCGGCATGTCGGAAGCCTCGAGTTCGAACTACGTCGTCGATTTCCTCTCCTCTTCGGAAGGACTCCAGCTCAACCGCGCATTTGTGAAGATCACCGATCCCAAGGTTCGTCGCAAAGTCGTCGAACTGGTGAAGGCACTGGCGGCGGAAGCCGACTCCGACTGAGCGTCCCCCACGCTCGGAAAAGCTTAAGGCGGCTCAAAAGGCCGCCTTTTTGCATTTTTGGGGCAAAATTTGTCATTTCGCCGCAGATATAAAGATATATTTATGTCCTTCTGTGCTTGTCATCGGGGCACGAAGTGAGTACCTACTAGACCGCTTTTATTCTTTGAGGGGAATCCCGGAATGCGCGCGAACTATCTCTTTACCAGCGAATCTGTTGCCGAAGGTCACCCGGACAAGGTGTGTGACCGCATCTCCGACGAGATCGTCGATCTGGTCTACCGCGAAGCGGCAAAGACCGGCATCAATCCGTGGGGCGTGCGCATTGCCTGCGAAACCCTCGCGACGACCAACCGCGTCGTCATCGCCGGTGAAGTTCGCCTGCCGCCGAGCCTGATGAAGAAGGACAAGGACGGCAAGGACGTCATCAACCCGTCGAAGTTCAAAGCTGCGGCTCGTCGCGCCATCAAGGACATCGGTTACGAACAGGACGGCTTCCACTGGAAGAAGGCCAAGATCGATGTGCTGCTGCACTCGCAGTCGGCCGACATCGCCCAGGGCGTGGACAGCGCCGCCGACCAGCAGGGCGACGAAGGCGCCGGCGACCAGGGCATCATGTTCGGCTACGCCTGCAAGGAAACGCCGGATCTCATGCCGGCGCCGATCTACTATTCCCACAAGATCCTTCAGCTGCTCGCTGTCGCCCGCAAGAAGGGTGAGGGCGAAGTCGCCAAGCTCGGCCCCGACGCCAAGAGCCAGGTGACCGTACGCTATGTCGACGGCAAGCCGGCTGAAGCCACCTCGATCGTTCTTTCCACTCAGCACCTGGACGACAGCTGGGATTCGAAGAAGGTTCGTAGCGTCGTCGAGCCCTATATCCGCGAAGCTCTCGGCGACCTGAAGATCGCCGACGATTGCAAGTGGTACATCAACCCCACCGGCAAGTTCGTCATCGGCGGCCCGGATGGTGACGCCGGCCTCACTGGCCGCAAGATCATCGTCGACACCTATGGCGGTGCTGCTCCGCATGGCGGTGGCGCATTCTCCGGCAAGGACACGACCAAGGTCGACCGTTCGGCTGCCTATGCTGCCCGCTACCTCGCCAAGAACGTCGTAGCTGCCGGCCTTGCCGACCGTTGCACGATCCAGCTCTCCTACGCCATCGGTGTTGCCCAGCCGCTGTCGATCTATGTCGACCTGCACGGCACCGGCAAGGCTGTGACCGAAGATCAGGTCGAAGCCGCGATCCGCCAGAACATGGACCTGTCGCCGTCGGGCATCCGCCGCCACCTCGACCTCAACAAGCCGATCTATGCCAAGACCTCCGCTTACGGCCATTTCGGCCGCAAGGCTGGCCGCGACGGCTCGTTCTCCTGGGAACGCACGGATCTCGTGAAGGGTCTCAAGGACGCGGTCAAGACCAAGGCTGCTGCATGACGGATATGGAACGCCGGGGCCGGGCGACCGAAGCGTTTTTCGGTCGCCGCAAGGGAAAAGCCCTGCGTGAACAGCAGGCCGATCGGCTTGCTACACTGCTTCCGGCATTCATCATCGATCTCTCGGCGGCTCCCCCGGAGCCGCCGAAGGACATTTTCGCTGTTCCGGTCGAGAAAATGCGGCTGGAGATCGGCTTCGGCGGTGGAGAACATCTCATCCACCGCGCGCTGGAAACGCCTTCGACGGGCTTTATTGGCGTGGAGCCTTTTGTAAACTCCATGCAGAAGCTGCTTGCACGCGTCGACGAAACGGGTGTGCGCAACGTGCGTGTCTATAACGATGACGCGACGCAGCTTCTCGACTGGCTTCCCGATCATTGCCTCGATCAGATCGACCTGCTCTATCCGGACCCCTGGCCGAAGCGGAAGCACTGGAAGCGTCGCTTCGTCTCCAAGACCAATCTCGACCGTTTTCACCGGGTGCTGAAGCCAGGCGGGCTGTTCTGCTTCGCCTCAGACATCGACACCTATGTGAACTGGACGCTGCTGAAATGCCGCGACCATGGCGGCTTCGAATGGATGGCGCAGAATGCCGCCGACTGGCTGACGCCCTATGAGGGCTGGCCGAGCACCCGCTATGAAGCCAAGGCTCGCCGCGAAGGTCGCTCCTCGGCCTATCTCACCTTCAAGCGTGTCTGACCTACCTAGGTGTGAGCTTTCAGGGCAGATCAGCCATCACGACATCCTCGACGCCTTCGACGGCTTGGCCGATGACGGAGCCGTCGGGCGCGATGATGGCTGTGCAGCCATAGCCGAACCACCGGTCTGGGCCTTCGTCGACTGCGCCTACGGCGTCGCAACACATGTACCAGCGCTTCGTCCGCCGCGCGCAGGAGCGCATATGCTCCAGTGATTCCTCGCGCCAGATCTCGGCCTTGAGAGGCCGCAGTACCATATTGATCGGGCAGCAGATCAGATCCGCGCCCTGTGCAACGAGCCTGTCAGCGGCATCGGGATAGTTGGTGTCGTTACAGATATTGATGCCGAAGGTGCGGCCGGCGCGGCTCCAGACAGGGAAGTCCGTTCCCGGAGCACAGCCGCTCTCGATGGGGTAAGCCTTGGCATAGGTGCCACGCAGCACGCCGGCTTCGATCACGACAGCACTGTTGAAGACCGCTTCGCCACGGCGTTCGAAACAGCCTATGACGGCGGTTGCCCTTGTCGGCGCGAGCTTTTCCAGAATTGAACGAAATGCAGGGCTGTCAAGCGAGAGCGCCCGTCGTTCAACGCGATGCTGCCGGTAGCTATGTCCCTGAAGGTAGGATTCCGAAAAAAGAGCGAGATCGACACCATGTGCATCGGCCCAGAGCAGGTCGCTCAATATGACTTCGGCCGCGGCCTCCGTGTCGTCGAAAATGGGAAAACGCTGGAAGGCGGCTATACGCATGGGCAAGGGACTAGCATGAGTCCCTCGCATCGCCCATTATCATTCTTCACACATGCATTCTGACGGTCGGCCTTGCGGCAGTCCGGTCGTGATCAATGCAGGCTGACTGTCTTCAGCTCGTCTTCGGCAGCCTTGAAGAAGGTGCTGGAGCGGTTATCCGTCAGCAGGATCGGTGTACCATCAGCGCCGAACAATGCCCAGAGATCAACGCTTGGATCGATATCCGGCGCCTCGGGGAAGCACTTGGCAACCTCTTCATTGCGTATTTTGCGGATATAGGCGACCTCGCCATTGCCGATGCCGGCAAGTTCGGACTTGGTCAGACGCGACGTAGCTTCTTTCATCAACATTCCTGTTCCTCCGAGAGAAGGGACCAACGGTTCAACAAACCGTTGTGCTACTGTGAAACCGAAATGTTAATTTTCTTGACCATGCGCGCCGGTTCCGGGCGAATTAGATCCACCGAGAGCAGACCGTTCTTGAGGCTTGCGCCTAAGACCTGCATGCCATCCGCGAGAACGAAAGTCCGCTGGAACTGTCTCGCCGCAATGCCACGATAGAGATAATCGCGCTCGCCCTGATCGATCTGCCGGCCACGGATCAGAAGCTGGTTTTCCTCGGTCGACACATCGAGCTCTTCTTCGCTGAAACCGGCGACGGCAAGCGTAATGCGAAGCCGCTCAGGCGCGTCGTGGCCTGCGGCGATGCGTTCGATATTATAGGGTGGATAACCATCGCTCGCCTTGGAAATCCGCTCGAGCGTCTTTTCCATGGCATCAAAGCCCAGAAGCAGCGGGCTGGCGAAAGGGGTGATACGGCTCATATTCCAAAGTCCTTGATGCAAGCGACCTCTCCGGACCTCAACACGCAGCATCCGGGTACCGCTAATATGGGAACGACAGTTGCTCGCTGCAAGGCGTGATGGCCGCCGGCCAGGCCTCCCGCATTTTAAGGTAAAGCTTCGTAGGACCGCTTCCTTGACAAAGGACGCAGTGCCCCGCATCAAAACATGCCCCGGTGCACTGTGTTGATTTGCGACGGGAGCGTGAAGACAATGAAAAGGTGCATGCTAGAGCGACACGCACCAGAGGATGGAACTACCCGGATGGCAGAACCGAGAAAAATCATTATCGACACCGATCCCGGCCAGGACGATGCTGCCGCGATCATGCTGGCCTTCGGCAGTCCGGGAGAGCTTGATGTCCTGGGCATCACCACTGTCGCCGGTAACGTGCCGCTGTCTCTGACAAGCCGCAATGCGCGCATCATCTGCGAGCTTTGCGAGCGGACCGATATCAAGGTCTTTGCCGGCGCCGACCGGCCGATAACCCGCAAGCTCGTCACCGCCGAGCACGTGCATGGCAAGACAGGTCTCGACGGCCCTACCCTTCCAGAGCCGACGATGCCGCTGCAGGCGGAGCATTCCGTCGACTTCATCATCGAAACGCTGCGACGCGAGCCGGAAGGCACAGTTACGCTCTGCACGCTCGGACCGCTGACCAATATCGGCCTGGCCTTCCAGAAGGCGCCCGACATCGTGCCGCGTATCCGCGAACTTGTCATGATGGGCGGCGGCTTCTTTGAAGGCGGCAACATCACGCCGGCTGCTGAATTCAACATCTATGTCGATCCGGAAGCCGCCGATATCGTGTTCCGCTCGGGCGTGCCCGTCGTCATGATGCCGCTCGACGTGACGCATCAGCTTCTGACCCGCAAGGACCGCGTCAAGCGCATGGCCGAAATCGGCACAGCGCCCGCCAAGGCGATGGTGGAGATGCTGGAATTCTTCGAGCGCTTCGACATAGAAAAATATGGCTCGGATGGCGGCCCGCTTCACGACCCGACGACGGTCGCTTACCTTCTGAAGCCTGAGCTCTTCAAGGGCCGGGACTGCAATGTCGAGATCGAGGTAGCGTCGGAGCTGACCGTCGGCATGACCGTTGTCGACTGGTGGCATGTGACCGAGCGCAAGCGCAATGCGAAGGTCATGCGCTTCGTCGATGCCGACGGCTTTTTCGATCTGCTGATCGAGCGCTTTGCGCGGATATGATCCGCCAAGATTAGACAGGAGCCAGAAAGGCCGCTCGCGCGGCCCTTCTTAATTGTCAGACGTCCTTTGTCTTAGGCGTCCTTCTCGTCCAGAACCGAGTTGGCCTCGGCTTCCACGAGTTTCGGACCACCCTTGGCGACGCCGACCATGGCCGGGCGCAGCACGCGCTCACCGATGGAGAAACCGGCCTGTACGACCTGCACGACCGTATTGTTCGGCACTTCGGTGTTCGGCACTTCGAACATCGCCTGATGGAAGTTCGGATCGAACTTCTGGCCGACCGGCTCCAGCTTGCGAACGCCGTGGCGCTCGAGAGCCGAGAGCATGGAACGCTCGGTCATCTCGACACCCTCGATCAGCGTCGTCAGGCCAGCGTCGGCAGCAGCCTTGACCTCGGGCGGAATGGCGTCGATCGCACGGCGCAGATTGTCCGAGACGGCCAGCATGTCGCGGGCGAAGCCTGCGACGGAATAGGACTTGGCGTCCTTGACCTCGCGCTCTGTACGGCGTCGCAGATTATCCATTTCAGCGGCAAGCCGCAGATAGCGGTCGCGCAATTCGGTATTCTCGGCCTTCAGAAGCTCAAGCGCATCCGGTTCGCCTGCAGCTGCTTCCTTCACGGCTTCATTCTCGACGTTTGCGGCGGCGTCGGCTGTGGCTTCCGCCGCAGCCGCGTCAGGTCCGTTCTTCGTCGTTTCATCAGTCATGACGGTCTCCGGTTCGTGTATTCTCAGATGCGCCCGATATCGATGTTTGGCCGGAAAAAATCAAGTCTGCGTGACGAAGAAGCTAAAATTCCGCCGGTTTCGCGCAAGGGATCAGAGAGATCCGCGCGAAAGGCGCGACACGAGCTGGGCCGTATAGTCCACCATCGGCACGATGCGGGAATAATTGAGCCGCGTAGGACCGATCACGCCCACCGCGCCGACGATGCGGTCGTCGTCATCACGATAGGGCGCCACAATGAGCGAGGAGCCGGAAAGCGAGAAGAGCTTGTTTTCCGAACCGATGAAAATGCGCACACCCGGCCCGCTTTCGGCAAGGTTCAGGAGTTCGATCAAGCTGTCCTTTTTCTCGAGGTCATCGAAGAGCAGGCGCAGCCGGTCGAGGTCTTCCGCCCCACCTACGCCTTCCAGCAGGTTTGCGCGGCCGCGGATGATGAGCTGTGCCGGCTTGGTCTCGTCCGAGCTACCGGCCCATACGGCGATGCCGCGCTCCACGAGATCCCGCGACAGCGCATCGAGCTCGTGGCGAACTTCATCTTTCAGCCGGCTCAATTGCAGGCGCAATTCCGGCAGCGTCTGGCCGGTCATGTGCGCGTTGAGAAAATTGGCGGCTTCGGTGAGCTGCGAGGAGGTAACGCCCGCAGGCAGTTCGATGATGCGGTTTTCTATCTGATCATGATCGCCGACAAGCACGGCCAGCGCCTTGGTAGGCTCCAGGCGGATGAACTCGACATGTTTCAGAACCGGGTCGCTCTTGGACGTAATGACGAGGCCGGCGCCGCGCGAAATGCCCGAGAGCATGCGGCTTGCCTCGTTCATCATCGATTCCACCGGATTGTCGCGGCTTCCGGCCCGGACCTGGCGGTCGATGCTGGCACGCTCCTCGACGGAGAGATCGCCGACCTGCATGAAGGCATCGACGAAGAAGCGCAGGCCGATCTGGGTCGGCAGGCGGCCGGCGCTGACATGCGGAGAATAGATAAGCCCGAGCTCTTCCAGATCGCTCATCACATTGCGAACGGAGGCAGGCGACAGAGACATGGGCAGAAGACGCGAAAGATTGCGGGAGCCCAAGGGCTCGCCATGCTCCAGGTAGCCTTCGACGATGCGCCGGAAAATTTCCTTCGACCGTTCATCCAGCGCAGCCACGGCATCCGAAATTGATGTCGACCTGTAGCTCATGAACTTTTCGCACCCGCACTGAATGATGTCAGGGGAAATATAGCCATTCTGTCCCCCGTGGCAAAAGGGAATTTGCAAATGCACGCAGCCAATCGTAGAAGCGGGCGACGATACAATGCATGCATGACATTGCCCGAGAAGCGCTTACGCTTTTCGGCATCATGTTTCAGGAGAAGAGAATGCGGCCTTCAGGCAGAAAAACAGACCAGATGCGCAAGGTCTCCTTCGAGCGCAATTTTTCCAAGCATGCGGAAGGTTCCTGCCTGGTAAAGTTCGGCGACACACACGTGCTCTGCACGGCAAGCCTCGAAGACAAGACCCCGCCGTGGCTGCGCAACACCGGCAAGGGCTGGGTCACCGCCGAATATGGCATGCTGCCGCGCGCAACCGGCGAACGCATGAAGCGCGAAGCTGCTGCCGGCAAGCAGGGCGGCCGCACGCAGGAAATCCAGCGCCTCATCGGCCGCTCGCTGCGTGCCGTGGTCGATCTGACCGCGCTCGGCGAACGCCAGATCACGCTCGACTGCGATGTCATCCAGGCGGATGGCGGCACGCGCACGGCCTCGATCACCGGCGGCTGGATTGCGCTGTACGACTGCCTGCGCTGGATGGAAACCCGCAACATGATCAAGGCCGACCGCGTGCTGAAGGATCATGTCGCGGCGATCTCCTGCGGTATCTTCGCCAATCAGCCGGTGATCGACCTCGACTATCTCGAGGATTCCTCGGCCGAGACCGATGCCAATTTCGTCATGACGGGCGCCGGCGGCATTGTGGAGATTCAAGGCACGGCAGAAGGCACGCCTTTCACCGAGGAAGAATTCTCCTCGCTGATGGGCCTTGCCAAAGCAGGCATTGCCGACCTGGTAGACCTGCAGAAGCAGGCGATCGCCTGAGGCCTTTCAAGCCTCGCTAGTGAATTTCCTTGTCCCTGCTCCCGGGGGCAAGGCCGGACAAGGGGCGGGCAATGGCGCAACCCATCGAAGGCATTCTTGAGACCGCGCTCTACGCAACCGATCTTGATGCGGCCGAAGGCTTCTACGGAACTGTGCTGGGCCTTGAGAAGATCGCACGTTCGGGCAACCGCCATGTATTTTTCCGCTGCGGACCGGGCGTGCTCCTGATCTTCAACCCGGAGGAAACGGTGAAGCCACCGGCACCTGACAGCCTGCAGGTTCCGCCACATGGCACCATCGGAAAAGGCCACGCCTGCTTCAGGGTTTCGGGAGATAATCTCGATGCGATGGCGGAGAAGCTGAAAGCTGCCGGCATCGGCATCGAATCCGAGGTTCACTGGCCGCAGGGCGGCCGATCGATTTATTTCCGCGATCCTGATGGCAATAGCCTGGAATGCGCGGAGGCGAAAATCTGGGGCATGGGATAAGGATACTTTATGCGTAAGCTTGAAACCAAGACTATTGTCGTCGCCAGCCATAATCAGGGCAAGATCCGCGAAATCCAGGATCTGATCGGGCCGCTTGGCTTCACCGCCAAATCGGCTGCCGAGCTCAATTTCATCGAGCCCAAGGAAACAGGGACGACCTTCGAGGAAAATGCCACGATCAAGGCAATCGCCTCGGCCAAGGCCTCCGGCATGCCCGCGCTTTCTGACGATTCCGGACTCGTCGTCGATGCCCTCGGCGGTGATCCCGGCGTCTACACGGCCGACTGGGCGGAGACAGGCAACGGCCCCCGTGATTTCAACATGGCCATGGAAAAGGTCGAGAAGGCACTGGAAAAGGCAGGTGCCACGAAGCCGGAGCAGCGCACCGCGCGTTTCGTCAGCGTGCTCTGCCTTGCCTGGCCGGATGGCCACACGGAGCTTTTCCGCGGCGAAGTGGAAGGCACCGTTGCCTGGCCGCCGCGTGGAACGCAGGGTTTCGGCTATGATCCGGTCTTCCAGCCAGAAGGCTATGATGTGACCTTCGGCGAGATGAGTGCGGAGGAAAAGCATGGCTGGAATATCGGCAAGCCGCAGGCGCTGTCGCACCGCGCTCGCGCCTTCAAGCTCTTTGTCGAAACCTGCCTGGAAGCATAAGGCCAAGCTTAGAACATGATCGATTCGCCTGCGCTGATGTCCGACACAAAGCTTCTGCCTGATACCGGCGAACCCGGTTTCGGGATCTATGTGCATTGGCCTTTTTGTGCGGCGAAGTGTCCCTATTGCGATTTCAACAGCCATGTCCGCCATCAGCCGGTCGATCAGGAGCGCTACGTCGCAGCTTTCCTAAAGGAGATCGCCACGGCCCGCCAGATGAGCGGGCCGAAGACGGTGACCAGCGTATTCCTCGGCGGCGGCACGCCCTCGTTGATGAAGCCGGAAACGGTCGACGCGATCATGAACGGCATTTCTCGACACTGGCATGTGCCCGACGGTATCGAGATCACGATGGAAGCCAACCCCTCGAGCGTTGAGGCCGAACGCTTCCGCGGCTATCGCGCAGCCGGAGTCAACCGCGTCTCGCTCGGTGTGCAGGCGCTGAACGATCGCGATCTCAAATTCCTCGGACGACTGCATGACGTTGCCGACGCGCTGAAGGCGATCAGGCTGGCGCGCGACATCTTCCCGCGCATGTCCTTCGATCTGATCTATGCCAGGCCGAACCAGACGGTTGAGGAATGGGAGAGCGAGCTGAAAGAAGCGATCTCCTATGCAGTCGATCACCTTTCGCTCTACCAGCTTACCATCGAGGAAGGCACGCCCTTCTACGGCCTCCACAAGGCCGGAAAGCTGATCGTGCCCGATGGGGACCAGTCCGCCGCACTCTATGAGGCCACGCAGGAAATCACCGAGCGTGAAGGATTGCCGGCCTATGAGGTATCCAACCATGCCCGGCCCGGCGCCGAGAGCCGCCACAACCTCACCTACTGGCGCTATGGCGATTATGCCGGCATTGGCCCCGGCGCACATGGGCGCCTGACGCGCGGACCAGAAAAGATCGCAACCGCTACTGAACGCAAGCCGGAAGCCTGGCTGGACCTCGTCGAACGCGACGGGCACGGTATCGTCGAGCAAGAGCGCCTGGGTTTCGATGAGCAGGCCGATGAATTGCTGCTGATGGGACTGCGCCTGAAGGAAGGCGTCGATCTTGCCCGCTGGCAGCAGCTTTCCGGCCGCGATCTCGATCCGAAACGCGAAGAGTTTTTACTGGAACACCGCTTCATCGAACGGATCGGCAATTCGCGGCTGCGCTGCACTCCGTCAGGCATGCTGATCCTTGATTCCGTCGTCGCGGACCTCGCCTGCTAAAGCATTCCCGTTATTCTTCGAAACACGGGAATGCTCTATCTCTGTTTTTACGCAGTTCCGGGCACAAAACCGCAGCACCGTTTTTGCTGGAATTGCTCTAAGCCGCGTCAAGCAGCGCGCCTCTTTCTGAAATTGACCAGCCTTCCATCGATCGCCGCAAGGCCGACCGCGATCAAGGCCATGCCGATCAGATGCTTGAACTGTAGTTGCTCGCCGAGTGCCGCGGCGCCAAGCAGGATCGCGCTGACGGGGATCAGAAAGGTCACAAGCATCAGATTCGTAGCGCCCGCCGTCGCCAGGATGCGGAAGAAGAGCACATAGGCCACGGCAGTCGAGAGGATCGCAAGGCCTGATAGCGCCAGCCAAGTTTCGGCAGAGGGCATGGCGAGCGTCCAGGGCTGGTCAACAATCAGCGCGATCGGCAGCATCAGCACGGTGGAAGCAGTCACCTGTCCGGCGGCCGGAATGAGTGGCGCAAGGCCCATCCGGCGGAACCGCCGTCCCCAGATGCCGGCCAGCGAATAGGAGAAGGCCGCACCGAGAACCGCGAGCTGGGCAAGCACGTTCGAGCCGAGATCCTTCAAGGCGTCAAAACCGATCATGTAGGCCACGCCGGCAAACCCGACGATCACGCCGAAGAGACGGTTTGCCGTCAGCTTTTCATCCGCCGTCAGCACATGGGCAACGACCACGGCAAAGAGCGGCGTCGTGGCGTTGAGGATCGAGGCGAGGCCGCTCGCAATATGTGTCTGGCCCCAGACGATCAGGCAGAAGGGAATCATATTGTTCAGAAGCCCCATGCCAAAGAAAGCGATCCAGCTCTGCCTGTCGCGCGGCATGGTGTGGCCCATGGCGTGCACGATCAGATTGAGTGCGATAGCGGCAAGCAGCACGCGCCCGGTCACGATGGTGAAAGGTGGCAGCGCCTTTACGAGAATGCCGTTGAAGAAGAAGGAGCCGCCCCAGAGAAGCGACAGCACGATCAGCATGGCCCATTCTGCAGCTCCCATGGACTTCTGAATGGACATGAAAATCTCCTTTATCGAGTTTTGCTAAAGTGTCATTTCCAGCTCACCTGTGTGAATTTGCCAGACATATCGGTTTTTATTAGTATCCCCTGCACCTGACAAACGAGCATTTCTGTTTGCATGATTGAGCTGAGTTAAAGCATGATTGATCCTCTGCCCTCACTATCGGCCCTGCGCGCCTTTGAGGCGGCGGCGCGTCATCTGAGCATGACGCAGGCGGCGCACGAGTTGCACGTCACGCCAGGCGCCGTCAGCCTGCAGATCCGCGACCTCGAAGCCTCGCTTGGCGTGTCGCTGTTCGAGCGGCGAACCCGGCAGATTCTGCTGACGGCGGAAGGCCGGGACTATTTCGCGACACTGCGCACCGCCTTCCAACTCGTACGCGAGGCGACGGCATCGCTGACCGCACGGCGGCGCGGCAATGCGCTGGCGCTCACCTGTACGGCAGGTTTTGCAACGCACTGGCTACTGCCACGGCTTCAGCGGTTCGAGGACATGCATCCTGATATCGATGTGCGCATCAGCGCCTCCCATCGCATGTTCGATTTCGAGCGTGACGGGATCGATCTCGCCATCCGCCACGGGCTTGGCGGCTACGAGGGATTGATCAGCGAGCGGCTGGTGGATGACGAACTGGTGCCGATCTGCACGCCGGCGCTTGCGGCGGCCCTTGGCGCCGATCCTTCGCCCGAACTGCTCGCAGGATATCAGCTCATCCATGACGTCTACCGCCGCGACTGGCAGCTCTGGCTGGCCGCAGCGGGCGCCACCAAGGTGGATGCCTCCCGTGGCCCGATCTTCAGTGATGGCAACGGCGCCTTCGAGGCGATGAAATCAGGTTTCGGCGTGGCGCTGATGCGCCGTTCCTTCATCGAGAAGGAACTTGCCGAAGGCCGGCTCGTCGCTCCGTTTCCGCTGGGGCTGACAAGCAAACTTGCCTACCATCTCGTCTATCCGGGCACAGCGCTGGAACGGCCGGCGGTCGCGGCCTTCCGGCGCTGGCTGCTTTCGGAGGCTAAAACTTAGAGCCTTCCCGTTTTTCTTCGAAATACGGAAAGGCTCTATCTTTTTGTTCTAACGCAATTCCGGACGCA
>UCCS01000043.1 GCA_900470965.1 Hyphomicrobiales bacterium | reverse complement strand
TACGAACTGGGCGTCGTGCTATAATTCAAGGAGCTAGGGCAGGGGTTGGATACTGCCCACCAAGTTTCCAACTGTTCCCAGACGGGCAAGCTACGCCGTTGAAGCGCGTCATACCGTCGAGCGATTGCCGACTGGTTACAAATCCGCGACATCCGTCCGGTCCATCGTTACTGGGATCGATCTGTTCGATAACGCCCGTGCTGCCTGTCGATGGGTTGGCCCAAGCGAGCGCGGTTGCCCCGACAGCACTGCGACCGACTGTATCTGCGATCACCGCTTGATCGGTCAAGGGCGCCTGGTGCGGGATTGCTGACTGCGCGAGGGGCGTCTCAAGCGGCTCGATATGTGAGCATGCCGTCAAAGCCGCGATGCTCATGGCCGAGATGAAGTGCTTCGGATTCATCGCCCCGATAAAGCGTTTTGCTTTTGGTATTTCAAGTTACTAATAGTTCACATTCTGGCGAGGTTTCAGGGATTGCCTTTGCCGGAGAATGCTCCGGCAGCGCCGCAGCCGCTGCTTCTTGCGCAAACGCTGACAAAGACTGGCCCTTTGGGGCATTGGCGAAACTCGATTTTTTGACAGAGCGACTTCAAGGACGACAGGTCGCCACTGATCCTTACCTGCGCGAATGCCCATGCCGTGCAGATTTTTCGCGTTTCCGTCGATATCGATGAAGCACGCAGTCACGAATGAGCTGTGAATTGCGCTCGCAAACGAGATCGGCTCGTTCGGCTCCATAGCTAACATGGTGAACCGCCCTGTGGCAGTTCGGACAAATCGCAAGCATCTGAACTCTATCGCTGCCGCCGTCGGCAAGCTTCTCCCTATGACAAGGATAATCATCGCCCGGAGCGGTCGTGAAGGGCGCTGGTGTGCCGCAGCACTCGCAACGGCCGCGCGTCCGCTTCAACGCGTACGCTTTGACCCCTGGGTCTTCTTAAAGGGCCGACTATGCCCTGAGGGTAGGGCACGGTGAAGGAGTGCAGTCTGGGCAATGTCACTGTACGTTGGCCGGAAGCAGATTCAGAGTGACTAAGTCGGAAGTCTATTCCGCTCGAAATCTGTTGACGACGAGGACCCTTTGGCCTATTGAACAAGACATCGATATTTGCTTGCTGAGCTTTGGTTACCGCGCGATTGGCAACGCGCCTTGAACGAACCCCTCTTTCAAAAATCGCTATCTTCCGCAGCGCTTTGGCGTTGTGGTTCCTCTATTGCTATGAAAGGGTTCTCATGACCACTGGCACAGTTAAATGGTTTAATTCCACCAAGGGCTTCGGCTTCATTCAGCCCGACAATGGCGGCGCCGATGCGTTCGTTCATATCTCTGCTGTCGAACGCGCCGGAATGCGCGAACTCGTGGAAGGGCAAAAGATCGGCTTCGATCTTGAGCGTGACAACAAGTCGGGCAAAATGTCGGCCTGCAATCTGCAGTCGGCTTGATTAAACACTGCTTCCCTTTGACCACGGATGTACTGGGCACTGGTTGAAGCAACTTATCGAAACGAGGCCAGGCAATTTGCCTGGCTTTTTGTTTATCGCCTTCCAGCGAGCCCATTCGGATCGGAACTCCCATGACACAGACATACAGCAAATCCCGCCAGCGGGCGGAGGTTGCCTTTGGCGACGTGCAAAAGCAGTTCTTCGCCAAGGATAAAGCAGTCGAAGAACTCGACGCCTTTGTTCTTGCACGGGAGGCGAAGACATTGCGGCTTCGCGAGGCGCGCCTTTCGAAAGAACTTCAGGACCGAGCGTCAGCAACGTCCGCGCTTCTTGCAAAACGCGACAGAGCGCGCTGATCCCTAGCAACACAATCCAGGACGAAAATTTGAAAAACGCACGAAACAAAGAGCTATCAGATCGGCGCGCCGCAGCGGCGGATGCCAAGACAGCTCTTCTCAATGCCTATCGCGCTGCAAGGGCTGCAGCCGAGCCTCTGCGAGCGACAAGAGAGGCTGAGCGCCTCGCTGCCGCTTCCGCCAGGGAACAAAGGCGCCAGGAGCGCGACCGGCTCAAGCTCGCAGAGCAGGAACGGCGGAATGCGGAAGCCAGCGAGCAACAAGCCGCCGCGGACGCGGTAGCTCAAGGCGCAAACGAAGCCCGCGTCGCAGCCGAGAACGCCCGGATAGCGCGGGTGATCGAGGATGAGGCGGCGCGAAAGGCTGAACGCGACCGTCGTTATGCCAACCGTAAAGCGAGACAAGCTTAGCCTTCCGCTCGATGATCCGAGCTGCCGACGCCGTCTCATCGCGACTCGCTGAAGGTTCTCACTCACACCACAGGAGCCTCCGATGGCACCCGATACGAAGGAACTTCAGGCGATCAACACTGCCTGGCAGATCGCGATCCAGGAGATCTTGCGCATGGTCATCCGCGACATGTATCATGCCGGCGGGGAAGCCGCGTTCAAGACGCATATTAAGCGGATCGAAGAAGCAGCTGTCGACAGCATCTATACGGATCTAAGGCTTCGCGGAACCGATGAGTGGACTGAGGTTCTGGTCAAGGAACGGGCGAGCAATTTCGTCACCACCCTGCTGACGTCATTTACCTACGACCGTGCGTGACCCCGCTTGGTGCCCACGGACCAAGTTGGCACAGGTTTCGCGGGGCCTTGTCCTCGAGGGTGGTCGCCGGCGATCTCATGAACTCTGAACAAGCCGATGCTAGGCCACTTCACGACGATGAGGCGCCGCTTGCCTCATCGTGCTGGCACACAATTCGGTCGGTCGGATCTTCTAGCATCAATAAGGGTGGTCAGATCGAGTCTCACGAGCCCAAACAGGCCTTTCTCAAGCGACTGCATGCTCCCGAGTTCAACGTCGATGCATAGCTCCCGCCAAGGGGCCGCAAGCTGCACTTGGGTAAAGGGCTTGGCGAGCCTGACCATAGTTGTGTCGCCCCCTCCGGCAGTTCGGCATACCCGGTGGCCAGCACTAGGTGCCACGTGCCGGATCTCGTCTGCAAGCTGTGAGCCGGTCATAACCGGCATCGCGTAATTGGTAACGATCGGTCGCAGGGGCCATCTTCAGAGCTTCTAAAGCCTCTTGGGCTGAATTCGCCTCGACAGCGGTATCCGACCTCACACCTCATCCATCGTGCAATGTGGGATTGGTGCGAGAAGCCGGCCGAAAGGGCTGCTTCGCTAGCACTCACGTCGCCCTCCCTCCGTCGCGGGCGATGCCCATCGCTTGCTTGAAGCCATGGCGACGATGCGAAGTGCTGGCCCCCGCCCCGCGCGCCAGGGTTGACGATCGTGAGCGTTTGATCGACGTTGGCCTCAACGAAATCAATTAGAAGGCGCAGTTGCCTGTCGGAGAGGCCCGTCCGCGCTTGGTATGACCTGGGCCTGGCTGAGCCGCCATGTGAGATGTTTCTTGCGAGGGACCTCGGATGGTGTTCGACGGCATCGCCACGCTCGTGACCCCGCGCATGATCATGTGGTTCATCAATGATGAACGCGGTGCTCGGCGTTCCGCTTCCGCGTTGCCGCCGCCTTCTTTGCCGAAGCCGAACGGTCTGCGGCCGATCGCGACGCTGGAGCTTTGCCGCCTTTCTCGCCGGCTTTGTGGCCTGCGGGAGGTATGCTTGCCTTGCCCTGAACCGCCAGCCTCCTTGCCACCGCCATCATCCTTGTTGACAGTCGCCCAGGCTGGGCGCTCGGCCTCCTTCCGGATCCGCCGCGGTCTTCATAACTTTGGCAATGTGGTCCGCCCGCGTTCCTGCTTGTCTGTGTGATTGGACTTGTCACCACGGCGCATGACATTCCTCCTTCGGCGATAATAAGGACGAACGAAGGTCCAGAAAGTTTGCTCCACCGGAGGGCTTACAGGAACCAAAGGAGCAAACGGGCGTT
The DNA here is from genome assembly GCA_900470965.1 of Hyphomicrobiales bacterium. Lineage (GTDB taxonomy): Bacteria > Pseudomonadota > Alphaproteobacteria > Rhizobiales > Rhizobiaceae > Rhizobium. Next base: position 15,832 of record UCCS01000043.1, on the reverse strand, counting down.
CGCAGACAGTCATTATCGCGCAATTTTGCGAAAGCATTAGGTGTCATCATGAGCGACAAAACCTTCTTGAACGATCCTCGCGATCTCTATCCCGCGCCCCCTTTTCCGGTCCAGCCGCAGCAGGCGCCTGGCCTCGCCCGCAAGATGGATCCCGTGCCGGATCACGGTGAGCAAAGCTATCGGGGATCGGGAAGGCTCACGGGCCGCAAAGCCCTCGTCACGGGCGGGGATTCCGGCATCGGGCGTGCCGCGGCCATCGCTTTTGCTCGCGAGGGCGCCGATGTCGCCATCGCCTACCTCCCGGATGAAGAAGCGGATGCCAAAGAGGTGATCGGCCTTATCGAAGCCGAAGGCCGCACATCGCTCGCCCTGCCGGGTGACATCAAGGACGAAGCATGGTGCCGTGAACTGGTCGAGAAAGCCGTTTCACGGCTGGGCGGTCTCGACATTCTCGTCGTCAATGCCGGTCGGCAGCAATATCGCGAGAAGATCGAAGATCTCTCCAGCGAAGATTTCGATAAAACGATGAAGACCAATCTCTATGCGCTCCACTGGATCGCACAGGCTGCGGTTCGTCATATGCCAGCAGGAGCGGCGGTGATCACGACAGCTTCTATCCAAGCCTACCAGCCGTCTCCGATCCTGCTCGACTACGCCACGACCAAGGCTGGTATCGTGGCGTATACGAAAGCGCTCGCCAAGCAACTGATCGAACGTGGCATTCGCGCCAATGTTGTCGCACCGGGCCCAGTTTGGACAGTTCTCCAGCCGAGTGGCGGCCAGCCAGACGAGAAGGTCAAGAACTTCGGCAAGGACAGTGATTTTGGTCGTCCTGGCCAGCCGGTCGAGCTGGCTCCCGTCTTTGTGCTCCTCGCCTCTCAGGAAGCGAGCTTCATCAACGGCGAGGTTTACGGTGTCACCGGCGGCAAGGGCGTCGCCTGATCGGAACGACTTTTAGGTGAGCATGTCGCAAGTAGCAGCTTTGATACATGTCTCCGCGGGTGTCCTGAATATTGCCTATTACGAGTCAGGTCCAGCGGATGGCATGCCAACGATCCTGCTTCATGGCTTTCCCTATGACGACGTTGCGATGACCCTCTCGACATCGGGAAACCGTTGCATCGCGCCTTTCTTGCGAGGGTATGGCCAGACCCCGGTTTCTGTCGCAAGAAACGCCGCGCTCCGGGGAGCAGGCGGCACTGGGCGCCGATTTGTTGGCACTGATGGACAGCCTGTCGATCGAAAAGGCGATCTTTGGAGGATACGACTGGGCTGGCCGCGCCGCCTGCATTGTTGCCGCGCTATGGCCGGGAAGGGGGCTGGGACTGGCCAGCGCCGGCGCTACCTACAGCAGCCAGGACATCGTTGGCGCCCTCAATCCGGGTTCGCCCGATCGGGAGGCGCGCGACTGGTACCAATACTATTTCCATACCGATCGGGGCCGCAAGGGCTTGACCCGCGAACCGGTCGATCGGACATGGCGTTCCGCTCCTCAAATGCAAACACGTGCTCTCACCGATAACGGCCTCGGCGTCATCCAGTTTAGTCCAGGAGGCGCGTGGTCCTCGTATGCTCCCGGCCAAAGGCAAATTTCTCGACGCCAGCGGCTGTCGGCCTTTCACGTGCCATGAGGTAGGCCGATGATGTATGGCCATGTGCAGGAGCTTTGGCGGCGTAGTTCTAGATCCTTGTTGAAGCGTCGTCGCCTTCCCAGAGTGATGGCGTGGAGCCGCAATTGAGATTTGCAGAGGGCATCGGCATCCCAGTGGTTCAATTCTGCCTCGGCAGTGCCCGGGCTTGGATGTCTTGATCTGATTGACGGCAAGCCATCAGGCGCCATCTTGATGGCACCCGATGGTTGGCTTATATCTGGCTAAAAGGAGAACCACCACAAATGGCCGCACCACAACTCTCTGTCCGAAGCTCAAAGGCAAGGGATCTGGCTCACAGGTTAGCGCGCCGTGAAAATCGTTCGATTGCCGAAGTGGTTGAACGCGCGCTTGAAGCCTACGAGACCCGTGAGGCGGGGCGCGAGCCTGCTTCTAGTTTCTATTTGCGTGTAAACGCGCAAGCTGCCACAGACATTGATCTGGATGCCGTGATCCGTGAAAACCGTCATCCTCATCGAGGCATCGAGGTTTGATATTTCTCGACACCAACGTCGTCTCCGAAACTTTAAGGAAGGCTCCAGGCGAAGCTGTCATGGCTTGGCTGGTTCGGTTCGATGCGGAACTGGCGCTGCCAACCGTGTCAATCGCCGAGATCGCTTTCGGTATCCAGAAGATTAGGCCCGACCAGCGGGCCGATCGTCTGGAGCAGGGTCTGGCGGAGTGGCGTCGTCGGTTTGCCGATCGGATCTTTGGGCTGACAGAAGAAGCCGCCCTCGCTTATGGGGAAATCATGGCGGAAGCGATTCTTCGAGGGCGCGCAATGTCAGCACCTGATGGAATGATCGCTGCAGTCGCGCGAGTGAATGGCGGGCGCCTGGCCACACGCAATCTCAAGGATTTCGAAACGACGGGTCTCGATCTCCTGTGCCCGTGGGACTTCTGACCGTTCCTATTCCAGTCTCTGGTTGCCCGTCACGTCCGCATAGACCGCCGCCAGCCACGGTCTCGCCCGCGACGCCGAATCGCTGATCGAGCTTCTGGCCCGGTTCAAGCTATCTGGTCCGCGTCAGACTTCTGTCGTGCGGCCCATCCAGAGCCGGGACATACCAGTGGCCTCGCCAGCGTGCCCTTAGCCGCAAGGTCGCACCCGCCGTCACCGGGTATGCCGCGGTGGCCTACGATGCTTTGCCTCGACGTTGGTCAGCTGTCATGCGCGCTGCGGGCATAGGGATTATAAGCATAGCCGGAATGGATATGCTGCTGGCTCGGGCGGGACCGCGTCGGTGCTGTTTGGCAATACCAACCGCGTAGGCTTTTAACTTTCAGGTCTCGGCACGGGAATCTGGACCAATGCTTTTGGGTACCGGCATGTTCTCGCTATGCGCTACGCTGTGCGATTTTGGGGAGAATCGCTCGCTTTTCCTTGGGGGTCTTGTCGTGTGGCTGACTTCAGTTCTCGCCCGTGGGCTGAATCCGGAAGTCCGAGGCTAAAACGTGAATCGCTGCCTTAGCGGTGCGTCGTTTGCCCAACCGCGAGCTAGGCAGTCCTTTTCACTGACCCCATCTGCGCTTTAAAATGCGTAATTCCTAAACTAGTGTCGTTCAGGCCGGCGAGCACGGGCAAAATGATCGGTTGTTGCAATTTTGAGCTTAGAGAGTTCGATGGTGTCGGGCCGTCCTATTCCAGTGTCTGGGGCAAATCGAGAAATCGACAGAATGCGTTGGCGAGCTGCATTTGCTTCGGCGTCTTGCATGGCTGATGTCGGGCATAGCCAGCGTGCGCGGCGGCAACCAAGGTGAGGCGCGTCTCATCCTGATCGCTGCGTTATAGCCAGCATCTTCCATTGCTTGTGGATGGCTCTATTTGAGAGGCCGCATAAACGGCCTCCCCATCGCTTCCTGCTGTCTTAGGGTGAAACGCGGCCACCACCGGTTGGCGTCTTGATCATCCACGGCTGAACCGCAGGCTGCTTCATCAAGATACCCTTCTTATTCCCGAATGCCCGAACGGCATCGCGTGCTACCTCAAGCGGCTTATGTCCATCATGGGCCATGTAGCAGGTCTTGATGGTCGCCTCATGGACGAAATCTCGGGCGTTCTCCGGCCAGTGTTCGAGAAAATCGATGGCGTCCGCCAGAGACAATATCTCTCGAATCAGGCCTTCCCGTTCCTTCAGATAGACGGGACGATTAAAGTTGGCGTTCATTGCTACCTCACTGAAAACATTGGTGATCAACAAGGACGACGCCGGAATCCGGCGCCGCTCAAAATTTACTTTCCCGGTTTTTTCGTTTCAATACATCCTCCATGAAAATTTGTCAGATGCCGAATCCATTCTGCAGGAAATTCGCAGTGGCGGGTCAGCCGGCCCAGCGAGCGACGATCTTGGCCGAGACGTTGAGCACTCGGTGCCGTCGGTAGTGGCGGGATGGCGATTGGGGGCACGTTCGCCGACGCCATCCGTCGTGGGCACGCTGTGGTCTCTGGTTGGTAATCGCTGCCCGCCATCGTCGGCACGTCCCGTGTCGGCCATCAAATCTTCGATGAATGGCACGCTGCGCCGGCCGAAAACAAGCCACCGGCCCTTCGTCCGCGCGGTCCCTGTCATTGTCACCGAGCGCGACGGTTGAAGACCCGGGTAACCGCGTTATCGGGGATGGTGGGTGCCCCGAAACAAGGATGCCCCCGCCGACTATCGCTCGAGACGCGCAAACCGGAAGCCGTTGCTATTCTCTCGTTATCTGTGTCTGCCAAACTCCATCATTTGTCCTCCCCATCTAGGCGAGGGATGCGCGCCGGCCGCCAGATGGCCGGCGCCGCGCGTTCGTTTCGATCAGCTCTTGATGGCGATGCGCCTGACCTGCGACTGCGCCTTCTCGGTCTTCGGCAAGGTGACGGTCAACACGCCGTTCCTGAAGGTGGCCTCGACCTGATCTTCGTCGAGCTCGACACCGAGCGGAATGCGACGCTCGAAGCGGCCGTAGTAGCGTTCGGAGAACTGCCGATCCTTGTCCTCGCTCTCGGAGCGCTTTTCGCCCTTTAGCGTCAACACGCCCTCATTGAGCAAGACCTCGATGTCCTTCTCTTCTAGGCCGGGGACTTCGGCCGTCACCTTGATCTCCTTGTCGGTGTTGGAGATTTCGACGCTTGGCCACCCACCTCCGAAGACGGAGGTGTTGCCGAAAGATGGCAGGCCGGAACCAAAGCCGCGGAAGACGTCATCGAATAGACGGTTCACCTCGCGATGAAGCGACAGGAAGGGATCACGGTCGTCATCGCGTAAGAGACTTGGCACCTGGGCGCCATTATTGCGGCCCCAGTGGATCAGATCACGAACACTCATGTTTTTTCTCCTTTCTGTGGGTTCGTTGGCAAAACTTTTCTGCTGCGAAGGCTTAAGCCGCCTGCTGCTTGCCCTCGATCTGATGGGCCGCGACCTTCGGCATTGTCTGGCCGGTTCGGATCTCGATCTGACGCGGCTTCATCTCTTGAGGGATTTCGCGCTTGAGATCGATGGTCAGCAGACCGTTGACTAAACCCGCACTCACGACCCTCACGTGGTCGGCGAGTTCAAAGCGACGTTGGGACGAGCCGCTGGCGATGCCGCGATGCAGATATTGGAGGTCATCGGCACTTGCCTTCTGTCCCGAGACGATGAGCATGTTCTGGTCTTGGGTCATCGTCAGTTCGTCCTGTGAGAAGCCCGCCACTGCCATGACAATGCGGTAATCATTCTCGCCAGCTTTGACGATATCGTAAGGCGGCCAACTATCGCTCGTCTCGGCGCGGCTTGCAGCCTCAAGCGCTTCGAACATACGGTCAAAGCCTATGCTTGACCGGAATAGGGGTGAGAAATCGAGGTTTGTCCTCATAGCCATATCCTCCTTATAAGCAACATGGATATAAGGAGACGCCAAGAGCGACCGGCGCCTCCTGGACCTGTGTCAATCCCGATTAGGAATCGACTAATATTGATATAATTCAGTGTATTAGAATTTCAAGGGAAGTGGAATTTTCCGGTGTAAAGATTGAATCTTTCCGAAGCGTCACCTATCTCAGCCGAGTTAGAGAGAGGAGAAAGTGGCCATGACAATGATTTCAGGCGACGTCATCGCCATCCTTGGGCCTGCCGACGAAACTCTGGTGGCTGAAGTCATCGCGACAGGTGCGACCCAGGCCGAACTCGCCGAAGCATTCGCGTGGGCCAACAACGACGAAGCATTGTTTGGCGAAGGTCGCCGTCTGCCGACAGGCAGGATTGCCGTGCTCATCGATCTGCTCTCCGCCGACGAGGAAGAGCAGGACAAATGACGTTGCCGGGGCTTGGCCGCCCAACCGGTCATGCGGTCGTGAGCCCGCGGATATCGCCCTTTCGATGACGTCCACCACGACATTGCGACCGGAGCGTCGAATGGCAATGTCGGCCAAACCACTGCCTATCAGCAGGTGCCGCTCCGTGACCTCGTCGAGGAAGCTCCAAAGGCGCGGCTCGTTCAAGCTGAGGCGTCCGGTTCGAACTCGAGACCGAAGCATGACTGCAATAACGAAAAGGCGCAGCCAATGCCTGCGGCGAGCAGGCGACCGCATAGAAGGTCGGTCTCTGCGCGCGTATGCGCGGCAGGATTTCCCCGCCGGCGATCAGCTATTTACCGGGAGGTCACGGCCCGTTTGCACGAATGGCAAATTGCAGTCTTAAGGCGGACTTGAATTCGAAAAATCGGCGTCCCAAATCTGTTCTTCGCAACAGCCTTTCTGAGGTCGTCATGCGAAAAACCGAGGAACAAGGATCACTACTTCCACGACTCCACACCCTAAGCGCGATTGCCGGAGCGGTATTGTGCTGCTGCCCCTTCGTACTGGATTATGGCACAACATCAATCGGTTTCGCACACGCGCTCATTTCGGGCATGGTACTGGTCATCATGGCATCAATCGCTGCCACAGATATTTGGCCGACGATAGAGCGTGCCTGTCTCGGCCTTGGTGCCTGGATCACGGCCGCGCCCTGGATAGTTAACTTCGACCATCTCTCAGATCCGTTGATCTCGCATATAGTGGTGGGTATCGTGGCGATGTCCGTGTCGTTGATATGCCTCTTGGGACGCAGTGCGCGTGGTGTCGCCACTCACCGACTGGACCGGCGCTAAACAGGCATGCCAGTGACGCCGATGGTGCTGCCACCAATCACGAGCATTCGCCTGTTCCACCTTAATGGGTTGGCTGTCTCTACCGGTCCCCATGACCGTGTCTCGGCCAGCAATGCTATGTACAAAACCTTGCGGCCCTGGCGGAGGATCCTCCGACCAATCTTTCCCACAAGGACCGGCAGTCAGAGACCGAAGAGCCAGCAACTGCGGCACGACGCTGCAGCCTTTCTCGCTGCGATCGTCGAATCCTCGGACGATCCAATCATGCCCCGGTTTCTACTTCGCCAGTTTCGCTTCGAGCCAGGTGATCGCCTTCAAGGTCGGGCGCTGCAAAAACTTGCTGTCCTGTGCAAGGATGATCAAACCCAACGGCACCATCCAGAAACCAAGGATGGGGAGAAACCCGACGAACCCGAAGAGAACAAACAAGATGCCGGCTCCCAGGCGGAGCCATCGCAGCTCAGGCTTTCTCAGCCATCTGACAAAACGACCCAAAGGCCGTGGAATTTTGTCGGCGTATTTCTCGACGATCGCGTCGAGCTTTTGGGCATCCGTCTTGTCGGTTGCGTCGCTCACCGCCCCAGGTCGGTTGGACAAGCTGGATGTTTCCTGCGAGTGCTGCTTGCCATGATGGCCGAAATTCCGAACACGGTCCGACAGGCTCACCTGCCGACCCTTGTTCATCGTGTCCGAAATCCCCCTCACGGAGGGAAGGGCAGACAGCCTCTCGATCGACACCGAAAGTTTCGGTTGCCAGTTGGGGTAACTACTGCTCGTACCCGGGACATTGGTTGGTCGCTTTTCGTCGGTCAGGTCGGCGAGACGAACAGCCGCCAGGATGCTCGGCGTCTCGGCGATAAACCGATGCGCCCGGATGGTCATGTCGTCCAGGGCGGATGCCGACGGGGTCTCGGTTAAGATATCGGAGTTCGAATTGCCAATCGCTTGGATCAGCTGCTGGCGTTCCGCGTGGCGCTCATTCTCATGCTGTCGCGTCAGTTCCGGCGAAACAATACCGTGTTCGGCACGTAAGGCGATATCGGCGCCGCGCCACCAGCCCGTCAGCGTCTGATGGTCATGCGTCGATATGCAGGCGAGAGCGAGAGCCGGGTAGTCGACTGCTGCCTTGAAGCCTGCATCATCACGTTCATAGGAGAGAATTCGATAGGACAGGATGTTTGCCGCCGCCAGATCGTGCTGAAGTCCCTGAGGGAGCAATCCCAGATCCTCACCGATGACAAGGCAGCGATGCTGGGCGGATGTTTCTGCCAGGATCCGGATCAGGTCGTCCTGCGGATAACTGACATAAGCGCCGTCGGCCGGCGTTCCATCGACAGGGACCAGGAAAAGCCGGCGCAGGGCCGCGGCATGGTCGATCCTGATGGCGCCGGCATAATGCATTGCCGCTTTTACCATCCGCTGGAACGGCGGGGCCTCACCAGAAGCGATCCGCGAAGGCTGAAACGCTGCAAGATGCCAGTCCTGACCGTCCGGCGCGAACGGATCAGGCGGGCTGCCGATGGTCACGTCCGTAAGATAGACCTCGCGGTCGCTCCATGTGGCTGAACCGTCCAGAGCCTCGCCGACAGCGAGATCGAGATAAAGTCCAATCCGCAAGCCAGATGTTCGAGCATGCTCGGCGGCTTGCGAAAGCTGGCGATGCGTGACCCATTGAAGCCAGAGATGAAAGCGGATGTCATCGTCATTCTCGGCGGCGAATGAACCGACCGCCAGCGCATTCGGATCCTGAAACTCCTTTGGCCAGGAGTGCCAGCCTGCCGAAAAGCCGCTTTGCGTCATCTGCGCCGACAGAGCCTCAAAAAGCGCGTGACGTCGAAGCGTGACGTCGCCATTTCGGACGAACGCTTCAAATTCCGCCACCGTGAAATCAGCCGCATCAGCGCTTTTCCAACGCGCCCATATCGTTCGCAACGCGGAAAGCTTGGCCGATGCGACGGCCTCATATGCGACGAGATCGGTGTCGCGCAAAGCGGCGATCGCCGTTTGGTGGTCGGCATCCGATTGGAAGCCGGGCAGCTTTTCCACCGCAATATAAAGTGGGTTGAGGAATAGCCGGCTGGACGGTTCATAGGGACTGCATCGTCCTGCGTCAGCAAGAAATGGAGCGTGCAGCGGGTTTAATCCGACAAAGTCACCGCCCAGCGAAGCGACCAGATCAATTATGACCCGCAGGTCCTCAAAATCACCAATCCCCCAGTTTCGCTGAGATCGCAGTTCATAGAGTTGAAGACTTACGCCCCAAACCCGTTCGCTCGACAAGAAATTGGGAATGAAGCATCTAGTCGCCGTTTGAAAGATGTTTCGCTTGATGTTCCGGTCATCGGGGCCGCGAGCTTGACTGCCGGGCTGCACATTCAAGGCGTGCAGAAGCTTTCGCTTGGTGTCATCAGAAATTTCCACCGTCTGTCCGTTGGGCGTTGGACGCTTCAGATCAATACCATTCTCAAGCGCCAGTTGATCGAGCGCGCTTCCGTTCAGGCCGGATAGGGGCGTGTCAGACATGCTTCGTTCCTGCACCATGGCGCCCCACTTTCTCACAAAGCATCGGCGCGAAGACGCTGACGCTACCGCCGTGAACCGGCAGGCTTGCCTTGCCGTGACGACAAGCCATGTGGGACCGCACGACTGCCCAGAGGGTGGCCTAGGCTAAAAGGGGCGTTAGCCCCCTCCGCGCGATCCCAATCTGTAGACGTGGAAATCTATCACTTGTTCCGCGCGATGGGCCTCGCAGCATCAATACAGATGCGAGCCAGGACGCTCGGTCCCCTCACGCATCTCGCCACGGCAATCAAAACTCGAAGCCAGAGTCACCTGGCAACGGCGCGACATTCACAGCCGTGATGTCCCTTGCTGATTGCGCCTTTTTTCCGGCGGCTTAGAGAGAAATCGTCGGCCGTGTTAATTCCGGCGAGGCTTCTGCCTCATGTTGGAGATGAGGCTGGACAGGAGATGCTCCTCCAATTTGCTGCATACGCTCATATAGTGGGCAAGGATCATCTGGTGATCTTCACCGTCGGTCAGGTATTTCTCTTTGAACCGCAAGGCATCGCCATATGTCTCATTAACTCTGTCAAATTGCGTGCCATGGCACGCAGGGCCTGAGTTCCGGATGCTTATCCAGCAGCGCTTTTAGACCAAATTGAAAACTGTCAGAACCGACGTCTTCCACTCGTTTACACCTGTAAAAGTGGCATCTGACACTGATCTTCACAGGCCCAGCATGAGTATGCGATGAAGAGCCAGCAGATGGTACCGGCCCCCCGTCTCCGGGCTAGCGGTCCAGGGGACGCGCTATGGGGAGAGGAAACGTGGGGCCGGCATAAAATATGAACGAAACATCGGGTGCCCGGACAAGTAAGGAAATCGGATGTAATCCGATCGGTGTTAGTCGAGCTTCAACACGGATTTGAATGGGATCTCGCGCAGGACGCGACCATCTCAGATGTAATGACGAAGGATTGGCCGTCAACGACCTCACCAGCCGGCAACTTTTCCGCCAGAATCTCTCTCGCCCCCTGAATTGCTTCCTCTTTCGCCTTCTTAATTGAGTCGAGTCCAATTCCCTCTGGATCCTTCTCGATCAATCCATCCTTACGCACGTGGAAATAAAAAGTGGCATGTTCAGCACCTCAACCGTACCGAGGTGCTTTAACCGAGAGGGGCGCGAGAGGTTCCAAGCAAAGAGGCGGACCGCACAGCGCCATTGAAGGTCAGTCGACACAAAAAAGCGTCGCCGCACAATCCATTCCTCGAACCGCGCGTACGGCGGAAAGTTCCCGCCTATCTGTGGGTTTTTTCCAGCTTTTCATAATGCTTCTCGACCAACCGCCACGCTTTACGAGCTGTTTCTACCCAGCCCTCCGAGCATGGCGCCCTGCCAGCGGCTCTTCCCCGGCGTATGGCGTGCTTCTGGCCACAGCCAAGGTGCCTACCGCCCAGCCGGCATTGTCGAACACGTTCCTGGCGCTGGAGACGGAACTCGAGCGAATTTTTATTGGGGGGTCTCAAGTTGCGCAGCTTACCTTATCGAACCAGCCGCCGAAAGGGCGGGTGTCCGCTTCGCAGAAGAGACAGCGCGTCCACCGGCCAGTTCTGCCCGGCAAGCCTCGCCAAAATCGAGGAGAAAATTCATCGCGCCGGAACGGGCAAGGTCCCGGATTTCAGAGAGTGAGCGATTGGGTGTCAAATAGGTTTCGACGATCCTTGCCATCACCAGTTCGGCTGCGTCGACGACCGGTCGAGATGAGATCAGACGCATCTGGGCGACCAGGGCATAGAGCAGCACCAGGTCGGAGACGTCGTCTTTCTGGTGGCTTATTGCGTCACCGAAAAGCCGCGTGGCTTCGGCGATGAAATCAGAAAACAGCTTTTCGCGCTTGGCAGCATCGGCCTCGCGTTGTTTTTCCTTCACCTGTGATCGATGCGTCACCCACGTGGTGGCAAACGAGGTCAGGCTCCCAATCGCGATGCCGGCGAGCCCCATTACAGCAGAGATGTATGCGTCCATGAGATTTCTCCTCTCGGAACGACCCGGAGCGGCGACACGCAAATGGTAGGGCGAGCGAATCCCGTCCGACCCAATGCCCGAGCGTGCCCGGCAAAAATTCAAAGGTTTGCCAGCGCGAGACTTGGAAAGTTCTACTCGGCAGGGGGAGGCCCCACCCACACTCCGACTGGCACTTCCGGGATACAATTCGCCAATCCGTCGAGCATGCCTTGCAGCACGCCCTCGCTCAGCTCCTCAATCTTGCCGCTGGGGCCGACGAGGCTGTCTACCAGCAGCAAGGTCAGCCCATGCATTTGCGACCAGAATATTAGAATGGCACCATCGATCGTGCGCGTGTTGGCCGCGGAGTTAGGAATGACGCGCCCGAGCGCGCCGTCGCAAATCGCCTCTACCACAACGGCTTTCATGCTGTGGGCCGCAGTTCTTTCGATCGCGGGGCGCCCGTTGTCCTGGCCACCAAGGTAGCCGCCGAACATCAATCTGTAGAGCGCTGGATTGTTGACGCCGCCGCAAACGTAAGCGCGCGCTATAGCCGCCAGACGCTCGCGCGGACTGTCGAGTTCCTTCGTCGCATCGGCCATCCGCTTTGCAAGGAGCTCAAATCCGACCGCCGAGACGGCGGCCAGCAATTCGCGCTTATCGGCGAAGTGTTTGTACGGGGCGTTGTGACTGACGCCCGCTCGTCGGGCGAGCTCACGAAGCGAAAATTCCGTGCTCTGGGATTCGCTGAGCACAGAGAGTGCCGCCTCTACGATAGCCCTGTGCAGGTCGCCATGATGATAGGGGCGCTGCTCTGTGATGGAAATGTCCTTGGTCATATTCGTCCATTAGGTGTTTAAGTTGCTCGTGTCAACATTTTTGATTCCGGGATGTTGACATTGTCTACTCCTGCCTTTAAGTGGGCGATGTCAACATGCTTGAGCCGTCCGGTCTGCCATTGCGGCACGATACGAGCACGCAATCGGCGTCTCGGGAGGCTACAACAAAAGAGGTACATTGATGGCCGCTCAACATCCCGTCAAAAACAACAGGCACCGCATGGCCGAGCGTCCGCCATTCGAGCGTATCGCACTGTTGTTACAAGGCGGAGGGGCGCTCGGTTCATATCAGGCTGGCGTCTATCAAGCGCTGGCCGAAGCCGGTCTGCATCCTGATTGGGTCGCCGGCATCTCCATCGGTGCCATCAACAGCGCTCTGATTGCGGGCAATCCGCCCGAAAGACGAGTGGCGGCGCTCCGGAACTTCTGGGAGACGGTCACCGCCCCGGCTCACGGGTTTTCCACGCTGCTTTCGGCAATGCTAGGGGCGATGGGCCTCCAGGGTGATTTCGCGCGCGGCCTGCTCAATCAGGCACATGCCTTCGCCACCCTGATGGACGGCGCGACGGGCTTCTTCACGCCCCGTCCGGTGCCACCTTTCTTTTCATCCGCCGGCAGTATCGAGGCGCAAAGCTTCTACGACGTCTCACCGCTGAGGGCGACGCTGGAACGGCTGGTGGACTTCGACCGCATCAATACAGGAACCATGCGTTTCAGTGTCGGCGCCGTAAACGTGCGCACCGGCAACTTCGAGTATTTCGACACCACGACTCACACTATCGGCCCCGAACATATCATGGCGAGCGGCTCCCTGCCGCCCGGCTTCCCGGCGACGAGGATCGACGGCGAGTGCTATTGGGACGGGGGTCTCATCTCCAACACGCCGCTGCAATGGGTCCTCGATAACACGCCGCGCCAGGACACGCTGGCCTTTCAGGTCGATCTCTGGAGCGCGGGTGGCGAGTTGCCGCGCGACCTGCTCGGGATCGAACTGCGCCAGAAGGATATCCGCTTCTCGAGCCGCACGCGCGCTGCGACCGACCATTTCAAGACGCAGCAGCGGCTGCGCCGCGCACTCGGCCATCTCGTGGAGCTCGTCCCAAGGGACGCGCTGCTGCAAGCCGATCCGGAGATCAAGCTGCTCGTCGATCAGGCCGACGAGAAGGTCTACAACATCGTACAGCTCATATATCGCGCCAAGAAATACGAGGCGAGCTCCAAGGATTACGAGTTCTCCCGGCTGACGATGGAGGAGCACTGGGCCTCCGGCTACAACGACGCCCTTCAAACATTGCAACACCCCGAGGTGCTGCAGCGGCCCGGCACGCCGGACGGCGTCGCCATTTTCGACTTCGATTGAAATTTCACCAAAGAGAAGAGCACGACCATGAAGATCGCCGCAGTCCGCGAAAATGGCTTCGCGATGCCGTTCAACAACCCGGCCTATCCGAGGCCACCCTACAAGTTCTACAACCGCGAATTTGTCGTCATCAACTACCGGACCGATCCGGAGGTCCTTCGCGCCGTCGTGCCGGAGCCGCTGGAAGTGATCGGCGACACCGTTGCTTATGAATTCATCCGCATGCCGGATTCCACGGGTTTCGGCGACTATACGGAAACCGGGCAGGTCATTCCGGTGCGCTTCACGACGCCATCCGGCAAGGTGCAGGAAGGCAGCTACGTGCATGCCATGTATCTTGACGACAACTCTCCGATCGCCGGCGGCCGCGAGATCTGGGGCTTTCCGAAGAAGCTGGCGACGCCGAAGCTGTCGCACGAACAGGAGACGCTCGTCGGGACGCTCCGCTACGGCTCGGTTTTGTGCGTGATGGCGACCATGGGCTACAAGCATCGCGAGCTCCCGCTGGAGCCGCTGGCCAAGGCGATGGCGAAGCCCGCATTCGTGCTTAAGATCATCCCGCACGTCGACGGTTCGCCCCGGATTTGCGAACTCGTGCGCTACTATCTCGAGGATGTGACGCTGAAGGGCGCATGGGCCGGGCCGGCAGCCCTGCAATTGTTCGAACACGCGCTCTGCGACGTCGCGCGTCTGCCCGTGCGCGAGGTCACGTCGGCCAGCCACTATGTTGCCGACCTGACGCTCGGCCTCGGCGAGGTCGTGTTCGACTACCTCCAAAATGACTGATCTCGCGCACTGAAAGGAACTATCCATGTCTCGATTTGATGGAAGAGTGGCGATTGTTACCGGAGCCGCGAGCGGCATCGGCAAGGAAATCGCGCATCGCTTCGCAGCCGAAGGCGGCATTCCCGTGATCGCCGACCTCAATCTCGACGCCGCGAACAAAGCGGCCGCCGAGATCAAAAGCAAGGGCGGCGACGCCTTCGCCGTGGCAATGAACGTCGCCGACGAGGAGCAGGTGGAAAAAGCCGTTGGTGACGTGATTTCGAGACTCGGCAAGATCGACGTGCTAGTCAGCAACGCCGGCATCCAGATCGTCAAGCCGCTGGTCGACTTTCCCTTTGCGGACTGGAGAAAGCTGCTTTCGATCCATCTCGACGGTGCCTTTCTGACCACACGCGCCTGCCTCAAGCACATGTATGCCGCCAATTACGGCCGGGTGATCTACATGGGTTCGGTACACTCCAAGGAAGCGTCGAAGCTGAAGGCGCCCTATGTCACGGCCAAGCACGGACTGATCGGACTGGCCAAGGTACTGGCAAAGGAAGGGGCCGAGCACAACGTCACGGCCAACGTGGTCTGCCCCGGCTTCGTGCGCACGCCGCTCGTCGACAAGCAGATCCCCGAGCAGGCGCGGGAGCTCGGCATCAGCGAGGAGCAGGTAATCAAGACGGTGATGCTCAAGGACACGGTCGACGGCGAGTTTACCAGCACCGATGACGTGGCCGACGCCGTTCTCTATTTCGCAGCCGCCAAGTCCAATGCCGTGACCGGTCAGTCGCTGGTCGTGAGCCACGGCTGGTTCATGCAGTAGGATCGAGGACGGACGACACCCTTTGCGGCGCCGTGCGACAGAAACGCTCCAGCAACTCCGGAACAACTCTACCTCGCGACGAGCCACAGTTGGGCTCGCGTTATCTCGTCTGTGTCAAAGGAAATGAACATGAAAGTCTGTAATGGTTTGCGGCAGGCCCTCACGAAGGCCCGGCGACCTTCGGTGGCCACGAACCGCTCTGTCGACGGCGCATGCGTGCGTGGAATGACTGCGATACTGCGGAACGCCGTCCAGACTACTGCGCTCGGCATGTTCGTAGGATTCGCCGTGCTGCCGACAGCCCGAGCGGATGAGCCGACCCCGCCGATAAAACCGGCGATCAGCGACGAGGCCGCGACCGCCGTTTCGCAGATGGGAAAGACGCTCCTTGCCAGGGACCTGAGGATCACGGCGAGAACGATCAGCATTTACCTGGATCAGTCCGGACAACCGCTTCACATCTTCCATACGATGCAAATCACCGTGCGCCGTCCCGACCGGATCGCCGTCGAGTTTACCGGCGACGACGGCAAGCACGATCTGTTCTACGACGGCAAGGCGGCCTCGGTCTACTTTCCCGACAGCAAGAAGTACGTGACGATCCCGGCCTCGGGCGACATACCATCTGCGCTCAACGAGGTTACGACCAAGCTGGACGTCGATTTTCCGCTCGGCGTCCTTTTTGCAGACTCTCCGGACAAAGTCCTGTTGGGCGATGCCATGGCCGCCTGGCAGGTCGGGACGGCCAACGTGGACGGCGTCGAGTGCCAGCAT
>UCCS01000101.1 GCA_900470965.1 Hyphomicrobiales bacterium | reverse complement strand
AGCCGCTCGATTGCGCCCGGTGAGGCCTTCTTCGCGATCAAGGGCGACCGCGTGGATGGGCACGATTATGCTTCGATGGCGATGGCAAACGGCGCGTCGCTGCTGGTCGTCAGCGAGGCCCGCCTGCCGGCCATGGGGCGCCTGACGGTGCCGATGATCGTGGTCGAGGATGTGCTTGCTGCGCTTGGCCGTCTGGGGCTTGCGTCGCGTGAGCGTTCGCGGGCGAAGATCATTGCCGTCACCGGATCGGTCGGCAAGACGACGACCAAGGAGATGCTGCGCCATGTGCTGTCTCCCTCCGGCAAGGTGCATGCGTCCGTTGCTTCCTTCAACAATCATTGGGGCGTGCCGCTGACGTTGGCACGCATGCCGATCGACACCTATTTCGGGGTGTTCGAGGTCGGCATGAACCATCCGGACGAGATCCGGCCGCTTGTGAAGATGATCCGACCGCATGTCGCTGTCATCACGACGATCGCGCCGGCCCATCTCGGCAATTTCCAGAGCGTTCAGGAAATTGCCGCCGCCAAGGCGGAAATCTTCGAGGGGCTTGAGCCGGGCGGCGACGTCGTTCTCAACCGCGACAATGATCAGTTCAATTTCCTGGAGCAGGCAGCCCAGGCGCTCGGCATCACGAAGATCCATTCCTTTGGCCAGCATGCCAAGGCGGAGTTCCGTCTCGCTGAATTCAACGGCTCGGACGAAAGCTCGACGCTCTGGATGACGGTTGGAGGCGATACCAAGGAAGTGCGCATCGGCGCGCCGGGCCGCCACATCGCTGAGAATGCGCTGGCTGCATTGGGTGTCGTGACGATCGTCGGCGCCAGCCTCGACAAGGCAATCGAAGCACTTGCGACGCTGAAGCCGGAAAAGGGCAGGGGCAAGCGCTACAGGCTTCCGATCGGCAATGGCAGCTTCACGCTGATCGATGAGAGCTATAACGCCAATCCGGCCTCCATGCGCGCGGCGATCGCGTTGCTTGCGACAGCCGAACCGACCGGCCGGGGACGCCGCATCGCCGTGCTCGGCGACATGCTGGAAATGGGCGAATTTGCCGAGCAGGTGCATGCGGATCTTGCCGGCCCGCTACTGGCCGCCGGTCTCGAACATGTCTGGCTCGCGGGGCCTGAGATGGTGGTGCTGAAAGAATCGCTTCCCGACAGCGTCGCAGTCGAGCATCGCGAGAAGACGGAAGAATTGTTGGAATTCGTATTGAACTCGGTCGCACCTGGCGACGTGTTGATGGTGAAGTCGTCTCTGGGGATCGGTTTCGGCAAGATTGTCGCCACGCTCCTTGACAAGTACCCGCCAGTTTCAGACACGCAACGCGAACTATGATCGGGTAAAAGGGGCCTTGAATGCTGATTTGGCTAGTCGAACTGTCGGAATATTTCAAATTTCTGAATTTGTTCAGGTACATTACCTTCCGGGCGGGTGCCGCTCTTTTTACCTCCGCTCTGATCGTCTTCCTCTTCGGGCCTGCTATCATCAACTCGCTGCGCATCCGGCAAGGCAAGGGCCAGCCGATCCGCGCCGACGGGCCGCAAACGCATTTCAAGAAGGCCGGTACGCCGACCATGGGCGGCCTGATGATCCTTGCCGGCATCGTCGGCGCGTCGCTGCTATGGGCCGATCTTTCCAATGTCTATGTCGTGGCGACGCTGCTCGTGACGCTCGGCTTCGGCGCCATCGGCTTCTATGACGATTATCTCAAGGTCACCAAGCAGAGCCACAAGGGCTTTTCGGGCAAGGCGCGTCTCGGCATCGAGTTCATCATTGCCGGCATCGCCGTCTATTTCATGATGCGCACGGCGCTCGTCTCGGGTCCGGCAGGCTCCACCTTCGGCTCCTCGATTGCATTTCCCTTCTTCAAGGACTTCCTGATCAATATCGGCATCATGTTCGTCGTCTTCGGCGGCTTCGTCATCGTCGGCGCCGGCAATGCCGTGAACCTGACTGATGGCCTCGACGGCCTTGCTATCGTGCCGGTCATGATTGCCGCCGCCGCCTTCGGCATCATCGCCTATCTCGCCGGCAATGCGGTCTTTGCCAATTACCTTCAGATCAATTTCGTGCCCGGTACTGGCGAGCTTGCCGTCGTGCTCGGCGCCGTTATCGGCGCGGGCCTCGGCTTCCTTTGGTTCAACGCCCCCCCGGCGGCGATTTTCATGGGGGATACCGGGTCGCTGGCGCTCGGCGGCACGATCGGTACGGTTGCCGTCGCCACCAAGCATGAGATCGTCATGGCGATCGTCGGCGGCCTCTTCGTCATAGAAACCCTGTCGGTCATCATCCAGGTCGGCTTCTTCAAGATGACTGGCCGGCGCGTCTTCCTCATGGCGCCGATCCACCACCATTTCGAAAAGAAGGGCTGGACTGAGAGCCAGGTGGTGATCCGCTTCTGGATCATCGCCGTCGGCCTTGCCATGCTCGGCCTTTCCACCCTGAAGCTGCGGTGAGGAGGTCATGATCCCGGTCACGACGCTTGCAGGAAAGAAGGTCGCTCTCTTCGGTCTCGGCGGCTCCGGCTCAGCGACCGCCAAGGCGCTGATCGCTGGCGGTGCTGATGTCACAGCTTGGGACGACAATCCTGACAGCGTTGCCAAGGCCGCATCGGAAGGCATTACTACCGCCGACCTGCACACGATCGACTGGAGCGCGCAGGCGCTCTTCGTGCTTTCTCCCGGCGTGCCGCTCACCCATCCGAAGCCGCACTGGACCGTTGATCTCGCGCGTGCTGCCGGTGTCGATATCGTCGGCGATGTCGAACTCTTCGTGCGCGAGCGCCGGGCGCATGCTCCCGATTGCCCATTCATCGCGATCACGGGGACCAACGGCAAATCGACGACGACGGCGCTGATTGCCCATATCCTGAACTCGAGTGGCCGCGATACGCAGCTCGGCGGCAATATCGGCACGGCCGTGCTGACACTCGATCCGCCGAAAAGCGAGCGCTATTTCGTCGTCGAATGCTCCTCCTACCAGATCGATCTTGCGCCGACGCTCAATCCGTCCGCCGGCATCCTGCTCAACCTGACGCCCGATCACCTCGATCGGCATGGCACGATGCAGCACTATGCGGATGTCAAGGAACGGCTGGTCGCCGGCAGCGATGTCGCTGTAGTCGGCGTCGATGACAGCCATTCGGCGCTGATTGCCGACCGTATCGAGCGGGCAGGCGTGAAGGTGATGCGGATATCCCGCCGCAATGTGCTGGCCGACGGTATTTATGCCGAAGGCACGAAGCTCATCCAGGCAGCGGGTGGTGCCATGCTGCCCTTCGTCGATCTCGACGGCATCCAGACGCTGCGCGGCAGTCACAATGCACAGAACGCTGCTGCCGCGGTCGCCGCCTGCCTTGCGGTGGGTGTCTCCGCCGAGGACATCCGTGCGGGTCTTGCATCCTTCCCCGGCCTCAAGCATCGCATGCAACCGATCGGCCGGCGCGGTAATGTCGTCTTCGTCAACGATTCCAAGGCGACGAATGCGGATGCTGCGGCTCCGGCACTTTCGAGCTATAACAGGATCTATTGGATTGCCGGCGGATTGCCGAAGGCGGGCGGTATTACGACGCTTGCACCCTATTTCCCGCGGATCGCCAAGGCCTATCTGATCGGTGAGGCGGCGGCAGAATTTGCCGCGACGCTCGGCGAGGCGGCACCCTACGAAATATCAGGCACGCTGGAACGGGCCGTGGCGCATGCCGCAGCTGACGCCGAAAAGGATGAAACCGGTCCCGTGGCCGTGATGTTATCCCCGGCTTGCGCAAGCTTCGACCAGTACAAGAACTTCGAAGTCAGGGGCGATGCCTTTGTCGGCCATGTGGCCGCCCTTGACGGCGTGACCATGCTGATCAATTCGGCAACAGGAGACAAATGACATGGTGAGCCGCGCGGAACGTGGAGCATTGGCCGATTGGTTCTGGACCATCGACCGCTTTTTCCTGGCCTTGTTCCTCTTCCTGATGGGCATCGGCTTCATGCTCTCCTTTGCGGCTTCGCCGGCAGTTGCCGAGCGCATCGGCCTGGAGCCCTTCCATTTCGTCAAGCGCCACGCCGCCTTCATGATCCCGTCGATTGCGGTCATGCTTGGCCTCTCGTTCCTGACGCCGCGCCAGGTGCGGCGCACCGCAATCATCCTGCTGATCGTGGCACTCGCCATGATGCTGCTGGTGCTGTTCTTCGGCCAGGAGGTCAAGGGTGGAAGGCGCTGGATCTGGATCGCCGGCCTTTCCATCCAGCCGTCGGAATTCATGAAGCCGGCCTTCGTCGTGGTCTGCGCCTGGCTCTTTGCCGAACATGCGCGCCAGCCGGAGATACCGGGCAATCTCTTCGCCATCATCCTGTTCGGCATCGTCGTCGCCCTGCTCGTCGCACAGCCTGACCTTGGCCAGACGATCCTGACGACGGCTGTCTGGGGAGGGATGTTCTTCATGGCTGGCATGCCGTGGCTCTGGATCATCGTGCTGGGTGTCGGCGGTGCCGGCGGCCTTGTGACCGCCTACTACGTTTTCCCGCATGTGGCGGGCCGAATAGACAAGTTCCTTACCGGCGAAGGCGATACGTTCCAGATCGATACCGCCCGCGAGGCGATCATCCGCGGTGACTGGTTCGGGCAGGGGCCGGGCGAAGGCATCGTCAAGCGCATCATTCCGGATGCGCATACCGATTTCATCTTTTCGGTCGCGGCCGAGGAATTCGGCATCGTCTTCTGCATCGCGCTCGTCGTCATCTTCACCGTGCTGGTGCTGCGCGGCCTGTCGCATGCCTATCGCGAACGCAACGACTTCAACCGCTTTGCCGTCGCCGGCCTTGTGCTGCAGATGGGCATCCAGTCGATCATCAATATCGGCGTCAATCTCGAGCTGCTGCCGGCCAAGGGCATGACGCTTCCGCTGATTTCCTACGGCGGTTCGTCGATGGTGGCGATCTGTGTGACGGCCGGCTTCATTCTGGCGCTGACGCGCCATCGCCCGGAAAAACGTGCGCAGGACCGGAGCCTCTTCCGCGTGCCGCACGGCATGCCGGCGGAGTAGGGCATTATGAGCAAGGGCATCGTCCTTCTTGCCGCCGGGGGAACCGGCGGCCACGTCTTTCCGGCAGAGGCGCTGGCCTTCAAGCTGAAGGAGCGCGGTTATTCCGTGCATCTCGTCACCGACAGTCGTGCCGAGCGATATGCCGGTAAGTTTCCGGCCGACGAGATCCATGTCGTGCCGTCGGCGACGATCAGTTCCAAGAACCCCGTGGCCGTTGCCCGTTCTCTGTGGAAGCTCTGGACCGGAATGCGCGCCGCAAAGCGGCTGATCCAGCGGTTGAAGCCCGTGATCGTCGTTGGCTTCGGCGGTTATCCGACAGTGCCGCCGCTGCTTGCCGCCAGCCGCCTCGGTGTGCCTTCCATGCTGCATGAGCAGAATGCCGTCATGGGGCGTGCCAACAAGGCGCTTGCGCCGCGCGTCAGGGCAATTGCCGGCGGCTTCCTGCCCGAGAGCGGCGGCACGTTTTCCGACAAGACGATTGCGACCGGCAATCCTGTGCGGCCGGCGATCCTTGCCGCGGCCGAACAGCCTTACATACCGTCGCATCCGGGCGAGGATTTCAATCTCGTGGTCTTCGGCGGCAGCCAGGGCGCACAATATTTCTCCAAGGCGATGCCGACGGCGATCAGCCTGCTCGACGACGCGCTGCGCGCGCGGCTCCGAGTAACCCAACAGGTTCGCTCGGAGGATATGGAGACGGTGCGCGGGTGTGTAGTGCAGTTGCAGATGGCTGCGGATATTGCGCCGTTTTTCAACGACATGGCGGAGCGTCTTGCCAAGGCGCATCTGGTCATCTGCCGCTCCGGCGCCTCGACGGTTTCGGAAATCTCGGTCATCGGCCGTCCGGCCGTGCTGGTGCCTTATCCGCATGCGCTGGACCACGATCAGGCGGCCAATGCCGCAGCGCTGGCAGCGACCGGCGGAGCCAAGGTGATCGCCCAATCCGAGCTTTCGCCCGAGCGCATCGCCTCTATCCTGACGCATGTTATGAACGATCCTGAAAAGCTTGCGAGCATGGCGGCTGCCGCCAAGCTTGCAGGAAAACCGGATGCGGCGAACTTGCTTGCCGACATGGTTGAGGCTATTGCCGCCGGTAGGACAGTTGCAGAATTCAAGGGGGCACGCGTATGAAGCTGCCAAAGGCGATCGGCCTCGTTCATTTCATCGGCATTGGCGGTATCGGCATGAGCGGTATCGCCGAGGTGCTGCATAACCTCGGCCACAAGGTGCAGGGATCGGATCAGTCCGACAGCGCCAACGTTCAGCGCCTGCGCGATAAAGGCATCGAAGTCTTTGTCGGCCACAAGGCGGAAAACCTCGGCGATGCCGAAGTCGTTGTCGTGTCGACCGCGATCAAGAAGAGCAATCCGGAACTCATTGCCGCACGCGAGAAGCTGCTGCCTGTCGTGCGCCGCGCTGAAATGCTGGCCGAGCTGATGCGTTTTCGCAATGCGATTGCCATTGGCGGCACGCATGGCAAGACGACGACCACGTCGCTCGTCGCCACGCTGCTCGAAGCCGGCGGGCTGGATCCGACCGTCATCAATGGCGGCATCATCAATGCCTATGGCACGAATGCGCGCATGGGCGAGGGTGAGTGGATGGTGGTCGAGGCGGACGAATCCGACGGCACTTTCCTGAAGCTGCCGGCCGATGTGGCCGTCGTCACCAATATCGATCCTGAACATCTCGATCATTATGGCAATTTCGATGCGGTTCGCGCCGCCTTCCGGCAATTCGTCGAGAATGTTCCCTTCTACGGCTTCGGCGTCATGTGCCTCGATCATCCCGAGGTTCAGGCGCTGGTCAGCCGGATCGAAGACCGCAAGGTCATCACCTACGGCGAAAACCCGCAGGCCGATGTTCGCTTCATGAATGTACGCATTGACGGCACGCGCTCGATCTTCGATGTTGAAATCCGCCGCCGCCGCACCGGCGAGGTCATCCGGCTTGACGATCTCGTCATGCCGATGCCCGGCCGTCACAACATCTCGAATGCAACTGCGGCCATCGCCGTCGCCAACCGCCTCGGTATGTCCCGCGAGGATATAGCCAAGGGGCTTGCCTCTTTCGGCGGCGTGAAGCGGCGCTTCACGCTCACCGGCGAATGGAACGGCGTGCAGATCTTCGACGACTACGGCCATCACCCGGTCGAGATCAAGGCGGTGCTGCGCGCCGCCCGCGAGGCCTGCAAGGGCCGTATCATCGCCGTACACCAGCCTCACCGCTATACCCGCCTGTCGAGCCTGTTCGAGGAATTTGCCGCCTGCTTCAATGATGCGGACAGTATTTTCATCGCGCCTGTTTATGCAGCAGGTGAGGAGGCCATCGAGGGCGCGGATTCGGAATCGCTGGTTTCCCGCATCAAATCGGGTGGTCATCGCGATGCGCGCTTCCTTCCTTCGGCGGAAGCTCTACCGCAGATGGTAGCAGAGATTGCAAAACCCGGGGACTTTGTAGTTCTGTTGGGTGCTGGTAGCATTACATATTGGGCAGCGGCGCTGCCGAAGCAGTTGCAAGACCTTTCAGGAAAATCCGCATGAAACAGGTTAACGGGGAAAAGCTTCTTGCCTCTCTTGGAGAAGGCGTAAAGGACATTCGCGGCCGACTGACGCCGGATGCCCCCATGGACCGCGTCACCTGGTTCCACGCCGGCGGTCTGGCCGAGCTGATGTTCCAGCCGCATGACGAGGACGATCTTATCGCCTTCCTGAAGATCCTGCCGGATGAGGTGCCGCTGACGGTGGTCGGCGTCGGCTCGAACATCCTGGTGCGCGACGGCGGAATTCCAGGCGTCGTGCTGCGCCTTTCGGCCAAGGGCTTCGGC
>UCCS01000090.1 GCA_900470965.1 Hyphomicrobiales bacterium | reverse complement strand
CTGGCCCTGACGGATATAGGGCTTGTGGCGGGTGAAATATTCATGCGGGATGGGTGCTGCGATCGGCGCTATTTCCTTGACGAGAATGCCGTTGCACTTCGCCAGCGCATCGGAGAAGCGCACTGCATCCATGAAGTCGTCATAGCCGACGAGAACGTCCACCCAGTCATAGGCAGGTGCCAGCGGCATTTCGATTTCGGTGATGATGCCGTTGGTGCCATAGGCATGGCTGACCTTCTGCAGGTCCCAGCCGGTGAGATCGAGCACCCGCGGCTCCGCCTCCATGGTCACGACACGCAAGCGCAGGATATTGCCGAGATCGCGCAACCCGCCCCATGTAATCGAGCCGACGCCGCCAGAGCCGCCGGCAATGAAACCGCCGACCGTCGCCGTCTGCGCCGTCGAAGGGTGAAAGCGCAACTCTNNAGAATGTGCCTTGGTCTGCTTATCGAGCTGGGCGATCACGATGCCGGGTTCGCAGATGACGCGGCCGGGATGAATTTCCTTGATCTTGTCCATGGCGGCAAGGTTGAGCACGATACCGCCTGACAGTGGCATGGCCTGACCGTAATTGCCCGTACCGGCGCCACGCGGGGTGACAGGAACACCATGGGCGAAGGCAACCTTCAGCGTCTGGATGACTTCGGCCTCGTTCTTCGGCGTGACGACGATATCGGCCGTCACATTGTCGAGCTGCGCCTTCAGGATCGGCGAATACCAATAGAAATCCCGGCTCTTCTGGCGAACGAGCGCCGGATTGTCTTCGACCGCGATACCTTCGAGTTCTTGTCTGATCTTCTGATAATCGGCCATCTCAGCCTCCAACGACGCTATCGAGTTCACGGTAATCCGGCAGGCTGCGGTCGATCACCTTGCCGCGGCGAAGCACGACGCGGTCAGACTGCGGACGGGAAAGGAATTCGCTCCAGCGCCTTGCGCTGAAGAGCACGAGATCGGCGGGGTTGCCGACGGCAATGCGGCCCATCTGCGGCCTGCCGGCAATCTTGGCCGGTGACGCCGTGACGACACGCGCCGCAGTATCGAGCGGATGGTCGAGATGCAGGATGCGAACCGCCTCGCGAAATACTTCCACCGGATCGAGATCGCCATAGGCATAGAACGGGTCGCGCGTATTGTCGGAGGAGACAGCCGTCTCGACGCCGACAGCCGCCAGTTCCTTGAACAGAGTGACGCCACGCCAGCGCGGCGTGCGGCCGGGATAGCGATCCTGCAGGTACATGTTGCACATCGGCAGCGAGATGACCGAAACCCCTGCCTTGTGAACGAGATCCACGGTCCGCTTGGCCGCATCGTCATCCTGCCGCGCCAGAGAGCAGCAATGGCCCGCTGTCACCTTGCCTTCGAACCGGTTGCGTAGAACCGCTTCGGCGATCGCCTTCAGTGTCTCCGCGCCCGGATCATCCGTCTCATCGACATGCAGATCGACATCGAGGTCATTCTCCGTCGCCGCGCGCAAAAGCGTATCGAGCTGCCAGTCGAGTGTCGGTCCCATCCTGGTCACACCGCCAAGCAGGCCGCCCTTGTCCTTCAAGACAGCAACGAGATCGGCGAAAAAGGCTTCATCGACCATATTGTCGAGCGGGAAGAGAGCGACTGCCTGCAGGGCAATCTTGTCTCTCCACTCGTCGCGCACCTCGGCAAAGACCTCGAAAGAAATACGGTGCTGGGGAGCAAGTGAATCCAGATGCGTGCGGATTAGGCCGGTCCCGTGCACATAGGCCGAGCGTAGCGAAAATTCCATGCGCTTGCGCACATCCGCCGCCGACCAGTTCGCCTCGCGGTCCCTGCCGACGGCCTCCAGTGCACCCATGAAGGTGCCGTCCGGATTGGGCTTGCGCGGCCAGATATGGCCCTTGTCCAGATGCGTATGGATATCGGCAAAGCACGGCCAGACCATGCCCTCTTTCATATCGGACTTGGCGAATTCCGCCGGTGCTGTTCCGGAGGGCAGGATTGCCGAGATGAGACCGTCGGCAATCACGATGTCGGCCTTGACGAGGCCCTCATTGGAGGCAGCAGCGAAGTCGCTGACGGCAACGGTCGGGAGCGTCGCATTGGCCAGCACGAAGCGGCCCGCATTCGGGGGAGACATGAAGGAATAGGTCATCAATTTTCCCGCTTCAGGCTGCTCTCGTGCCAGCGATGCAGGCTGAGCCATGAAATGAAGGAGGTGATGGCAAAGATCGCGACGCCGAGCATCGACAGCATGAAGAGCGCAGCGAAGAGGCGGGGGATATTCATGCGGTATTGCGCTTCGAGGAGTCGGAAGGCAAGGCCGGAGCCCGCACCCGCCGAACCGGCTGCAAACTCGGCCACAACCGCCGCAATCAGCGCCAGACCGCCGCCGATGCGAAGCCCGGTCATGAAATAGGGCTGGGCCGCGGGCAACTTCAGATAAAGCAGCGTCTGCCAGCGCGAGGCGCCGTAGAGCTCGAAGAGATTGATGAGGTTGTGATCGACGCTCTTCAATCCCTGCACCATGTTCGACAGGATCGGAAAGAAGGCGACGAGAAAAGCGCAGATCAGTAACGCCACCTGCGTCGACGGCGCATAGATCAGGATCAGCGGCGAGATCGCCACGATCGGCGTGACCTGCAGGATGACGGCGAGCGGATAGAAGGCGATCTCGATCCAGCGCGACTGCACCAGGAAGATCGCAAAACCGACGCCGCCGATCAGGGCGAGCGCCAGCGACATGAAGGTGATCTTGGTCGTAACCCAGAGCGCCGGCGAAAGCGTGCCCCAATCACTAACGAGCGCTCCGGCAACCGCAAATGGGCTCGGAAGTATATAGGGCGGCACACCCGAAACCTTGACATAGGTCGCCCAGATCGCAATCAGCACGATGATGGCGACAAAAGGCACGGTAATGCGGAGCAATAGATCCCGGCGCTTCGCATTGAGTGGATTGGGCATTGCCGGCACGGAATTTTCGACTGTCTCGATGCTCATCAGTCTTCCTTTGCCGCGTTGATCGCGCCAATCAGCGAATAGGAAACGGTCTCGCAGGCCTGCCGGTATTCCTCGGAAGTCCGGTAGTGCGCGTCACGATCGAGGCTCGTCGTAAGCGGAATATCGGCATGAACGCGGCCGGGCCGCGCCTTCATCACCACGATCCGGTTGGAAAGGTAGGCGGACTCAAAGACGGAATGCGTGACGAAAATCACCGTGATGCCGGTCGCCTTCCACAACCGCAAAACGTCGTCGTTGAGCTTCTGCCGGGTGATCTCGTCGAGCGCTGCGAAAGGCTCGTCCATCAGCAGCAGTTTCGGTTTGGTCACCAAGGCGCGGGCGATCGACACACGCATCTTCATGCCGCCGGAGAGTTCCCGCGGATAGGCATCGGCGAAATCCTGCAGGCCGACAGTCGCGAGCACTTGCATGATCCGGTCGCTCGCCTCCGACTTGGAAACACCGCGCAGTTTCAGCGGCAGGTAGACATTGCCGAAAACAGTCTTCCAGGGCATCAGCGTCGGCTCCTGGAAGACGAAGCCGATATCGCCCTCCGGCAGGCCCTTCGAATTGATGCGCGAACTTGGCCAGTCGATCTTGCCCGACGTGACGTCGCCAAGGCCGGCGATGATGCGCAAGGCCGTGGATTTGCCGCAGCCGGACGGACCGAGAAGGCTGATGAACTCGCCGCTTTCGACCGTCAGCGACATGCCCGAAAGCGCAATCGTGCCGCTGGAAAAGACCTTCGAGACCGATTGCATGACGACCAGCGGCCGCCTGCGTATTTCCTTCGAAGGCGCCGCCTTGGTTTCGGCTAGGGACATTCTCTCGCTCTTTTATCGAAGGGGATGCGGCCCGCCGCCTGAGAGCGACGGACCCTGCCTTGGGAGGCTTATTTCTTCAGCGATACGCCAACGCTCTTGCACACGAACTTCGTCGTAAAGGCCTTGGTGTAGTCGGTCTCAGGCTTGAAGACCTTGATCGCCACCATTTCATCGAAGAACTTCTTGTAGTGAGCGTCGGTGATGCAGCCGATCCCCTTTTCCAGGCCCTCACCGGATTCGATGATGCCGTATTCCTTCATCTTGGTGATCGAATAAGCGATCTGGCCATCCGTCATTTCCGGATTGTCCTTTTTGATCAGCTCATTGCCCTTGCTGTTGTCGCCGTAGAGATAGTTGTACCAGCCCTCTATCGAGGCATCGACGAAGCGCTGCACGACGTCAGGCTTGGCATCGACCATCTGCTGGGTCGTGGTAATCATCGTCGAATAGGGTGAATAGCCGTTATCGGCGAGAAGAAAGACTTTCGGCTCCCAGCCGGTCTGCTTCTGGATTTCGTAGGGTTCCGAGGTCAGGTAACCCTGCTGGGCGGATTGCTTGTCGGCAAGGAAGGGGCCGGGATTGAAATTGTAGGGCTTGTATTGCTCATCCTTGAAGCCCTGAAAGTTTGCCTTCATCCATTCGAAATAGGTGAGGTAGCCATCCTTGCTGAGGAACAAGGTCTTCAGCTTCGCAAGATCTGCGAACTTGTCGACGCCGACGTCAGGATGGGCGATCAGGATCTGCGGGTCTTTCTGAAAGATCGCAGCGACATCGACGAGCGGAATACCCTGCTCGACGGCGGAGATTTCGCCCTGTGGCCCGCCCATATAGAAGTCGATCTTGCCTGAGATCAGCAATGCGTTGTTGGCGGCATTCGGTCCGCCCTGCACGATGGAAACGTCAAGACCGTATTTGGCATAGGTTCCGTCGGCCACCGCCTGGTAGAAGCCGCCATGTTCGGCCTGCGCCAGCCAGTTGGTACCATAGCTGACCTTGTCGAGCGCATAACCGGGAACACTGGCGGCAAGCATCCCGCCAAGCCCAAGAACTGCAGAAAATACTGATGTTTTCAATCTGTTGGACATGGCGGCGTTCCCCTTCTGGTGCCATGGAAGCTCGTTTTCGGCCTCCGATTTTCCGCATTTGAGCGATTGCTTCGCTCTTTGAAAAGCATCAAAATTCGTGCGCAACGATGCCTTTTTGGCATCTCACCTGATGTCTGTGCCTAAATTGGGCGCTGTGCTTAAAAACGATGCAACGAGGTCGCGATGCTGCATTCCAGAAAGCTTCTCTACATCAACGAGATCGCAAAAACGGGCTCGATCAGGAAGGCCGCAGCGCGCCTCAATGTCGCCTCTTCAGCGATCAACCGACAGATTCTGGCGCTGGAGGAGGAGATGGGCGCTCCGCTCTTCGAGCGCCTGCCGCGTGGCTTGCGCCTGACGGCCGCCGGCGAACTCTGCATCGAGCATATTCGCGAGGTTCTGAAGAACTACGAGCGGCTGGAAGGGCGCATCAAAAGCCTGAAGATGCAGCAGGCCGGCAAGGTACGGCTGGTGACGACGGTCGGTCTTGCCGCAGGCCCGCTGCCGGAAATCATCGCCCGCTTCCAGTCGGAGCATCCGCGTGTCTTCATCCAGCTGCGCAACGATGCCGGGACGATGACAGTCAACCCGGTGCTGTCGGGTGAGGTGGATATCGGCCTCGGCTTCAATATTCCGGCGACACCCGGTATCCGCACGCTCGGCAATTTCGATATCCCGATCGGTGTCATCCTGCCGCCCGGCCACCCCCTGATCGGACCGGGGCCGATCAATCTCGGCGATGTCGTGCAGGAGCGGCTGGTGCTTGCGCAGCAGGGTACCAGCCTGCGTGAGGTCATAAACCTCGCCATGGCAAGGCTCGACGTGCCCGTCGAACCTGTTCTGGAAACCAATGCCTCAGAAATGCTGAAGAAGCTGGTCAAGTGCGGGGCAGGGCTCTCCATGCTGAACCCGCTCGATGTCATCACCGAATGTCGCCAGGGCGAGCTGGTGTTCCGCCCGATCGCCGAGCCGCACAGCCGCCATCAGACGATGAAGCTCTTTGCCCGCGCCCGTGCGCCGCTCGATTCCGCCACCAGCCTCTTTGTAGAATATCTGCTGGCCGAGCTTGCAGGTCTCGTTCAGGAGCTGCAGGCCAAGGGACATATTCCGATGGAGCGGCCGGTGACCGCATAATTATTGCGAATAGAGATTGGAGAGCGGATAGCGCTTCAGGTCATGAAGTAACTCGACAAAACCCTTCACCTGATGGCGGCAGATTGCTTCGCCCTTTTCGGCCGCGCCCTTCGACGCATCGCCGACGACGCCGTTCGGATTGAGATCATGCGCGATCCAGGCGAGCGAATGCGGCGGCAGCGGCTGGATATAGTGCGATTGCTCGCGCATCCATTCGGCCTTCGAAACGAAATTCTCAGCCTTCTCCATCCGTACCAGCTCCGGTCGGAAATGCAGCATCAGCGATGTCTCGACTTCGCCGCCATGGATGCCGTAACGTGTCTCGTGCTCGCTGATCATGCCGTCAGGATTGCCGAACCGGCCCCATTGGGTAGAAACCACAGCCATCTGGTAGCGCACGCGCAGCTCGCGGGCGACGATGCTCATGATATCGACATTGCCCCCATGCGAGTTGACGATAACGAGCTTGCGCACACCCGCCTCCGCCACCTTCGCGCCGATCGCCGTCCAGACGGGGATCAGCAGCTCGGCGCTGAGGGAAAGCGTACCTGGACCATAGACATGCTCGTTGGCCTTGCCGATTTCCTGGGTCGGCAGGACGAGGATGTCGAGGTCCTCGGGCCGTTGCCGGCGCAATTCCGCCAACATGCCGTTGGCGATCGCCACATCGGTTGCGATGGGCAGATGCGGACCGTGTTGCTCAGTCGAAGCGATTGGCAGGATAGCGATGGTCGTGTCGGCGGAAAGCGCGGCAAAATCATAAGTGTTCAGTTCATTCCAGTAAAATGGTGTCGCCATCGCCGCTTCCCTCTTTGTCATTATTCGATAGTGAGTAGGGAATAACGCGACATGCGAAAAGCATCGATTTGCGCGCGCGCCGCTGCCTTTTTGCGCGCATAATGTCGTTAGTCCGATGTCAGGCGATCTTTGCACGCTGGAAATAAATATTCCGCCGTTGCCCCTTTCGGGGAAGGCTTTGGTTTGACCGCGCTTGGCGCAGGTCTGTAGATAGTCATCGGCACGCAGAACTGCCTGCGAGTGTTCAGATTTAACGATCCGCAATTGGAGGGCCGACCATGAGCCTACGTATCAACGATATTGCTCCCGATTTCACCGCCGATACCACCCAGGGCCCTGTTCAGTTCCATGACTGGATCGGCAATGGCTGGGCCGTTCTCTTCTCGCATCCGAAGAACTTCACGCCGGTCTGCACGACTGAGCTCGGCACCATGGCCGGCCTTGAAGGCGAGTTTAAGAAGCGCGGCGTCAAGATCATCGGCATTTCCGTCGATCCGGTCGAAAGCCACGGCAAGTGGAAGGGCGACATCAAGACAGCAACTGGCTTCGATGTCGAATATCCTCTGATCGGCGACAAGGACCTGAAGGTCGCCAAGCTCTATGACATGCTGCCGGCTGGTGCCGGCGAAAGCTCCGAAGGCCGCACGCCCGCCGATAACGCCACCGTGCGCTCGGTCTTCGTCATCGGCCCGGACAAGAAGATCAAGCTGATCCTTACCTACCCGATGACGACCGGCCGCAATTTCAACGAGATCCTGCGCGCCATCGATTCCATCCAGCTGACCGCCAAGCACCAGGTTGCTACGCCGGCCAACTGGAACCAGGGCGACGATGTCATCATCACGGCTGCCGTCTCCAATGAAGACGCCATCGCCCGCTTCGGCTCCTTCGATACGGTTCTGCCGTATCTTAGAAAGACCAAGCAGCCGTCTGCGTGAGTTAGCCACTGCGCTGATACTGTGATTGGATCAAAAGACGTCCCGGCTTCCGGGGCGTCTTTATTTTTAGGTCGGCTGGCGCAGGCCTCTATCAGAGACGCATTCTCGCTTTCCCGCGAACGAGAATGGTTGCCGCGGACGTAGAGGTAGTATTGCTCGCTGCAGCGCCGCTTTGGAAGGCAGGTCGGTCCCGGCCTATTCGGATGGCGCCACACGGGTCCAGAAGTCGTTGAACGCGACCGAATCGAAGAAAGCCGAAGCCCGGACGATACGGTCGTCGCGCATGTCGAGGAACCAGGCATAGGTGTTGACGTAAGGTTTTCCGTCGCGGGCGATGCCACGGGCGTCGAAAAAGACGATCACGGTGTCGCCGTCGGCATAGACGTTGCGGATCACGGGCTTCAGCGGCGCCTTCATGCGGGCATTGAACGGGCGGATCACCTCGCGCAGAAACGCCTCACGGCTCGGATAGGTCTTCGATGCCAGCGAGTAGCCCTCGATCGTCCAGCGGACGTCGTGGGCGAGCAGGTCATAGGGACTGCCCGTGCCGTTCGCCCAGGCGTCAAAGCCGGCCTCCACGGTTGCCTTGTTGCGGCGTTCGGTTTCGGTCGGCGCCTGTGGTGCTGCGCGCGCTTCCAGCCCTCCCAAGGCCAGGATGGTAGCGGCAATGCCGAGCGCAGCGTTGAAGATGCGGCGGGCGAGGGATCCCGGGCTGTGGACGGTTGCGCTTGCGGTGATGGACATGTCTTCCTCCAGAGATTGATTGGGGGTGCGACACCCGCTGATCGGGTGCCTGCAAGGCTCTGCGCCGATCAGATCTGGTTTTCCCAGGCCTTGAGCTGATGCTCCTTCAGCATGTCTTCGATGACCTTTGGAACCACGTTGCGAAACTTGCCTGTGTCGGCGGGGACGACCTCGATCATCCGGTCGATCATTTCCTGCGGGTCCATCTTGCCTTCAGGGGTGGCAAAGAAGTCGTTGAAGCCGTTGCGCAGATCTGCCCGCTTGGTGAAGTTCTTGCTGTCATCGAGCCACCGGAAAGGATTATCGGCCATCGTCTCGTTATAGCCGGTGTAGTAGGCGCCCGGGTTGATCGTCTGGATCTTGATGCCGTAAGAACCAAGCTCCTGCTGCAGCGCTTCGGCGATCGATTCCAGGGCGTGCTTGGTGGAGACGTAGGTGCCCCAGTTGGCCGGAGTGAACAGGCCGCCCATCGAGGAGGTGAAGACCACTTTGCCCTTCTTGCTTTCGCGCACCCATTTCTGGACGACACCCTGGGTCAATACCAGCGGCAGGAAGACATTGACTTCATAGTTCTTGCGGACGAGCTCGACCGGAATTTCCCAGACCGGGCCGGCCTCGCCCATGCCTGCATTGTTCCAGAGCACGTCGAAATCCCAACCCTGCGCCTGTTTGATGTCATAGGGGTCGGTGAGATCGAGGCGCTCGACGCGAAAGTTCTTCAGGCCGAGAGCGGCCGCTTCTTCGCGCAGCGGCGTGACCTGCGACGAAACCTGCGTGGTAGCGATGATGTTGTGGCCGTTCTTGGCCATGCCGATGCCGGCGGCTTTGCCGAAACCGGACCCTGCGCCAGTGATGAGAATGGTCTTGGTCATAATAACTCCTTTCGATGTGCTTGGGGTTGAAAAGCATTTCAGGCGGTGAGGGCGGCCGCTGCAGCCTGGGCAATTTCGAGGTCCTGGGCGACGGCCCCTCCGGACACGCCGACCGCGCCGATCACGACGTTGCGTCCATCGGTGAGGGGAATGCCGCCGGCGAAGACGACGAGGCCGCCATTGGTCTGCTCCAGGCCGAACGAGGTGCCCCCGGGTTTGCAGAATTCACCGATTGCTTCAGTGCGCATGGAAAACAGTGCCGCCGTCCGGGCCTTGTTAACGGCGATGTCGATGGAGCCCAGCAGGGCTCCGTCCATTCGGACAAACGCCTTCATGTAGGCGCCTGCGTCGAGGACTGCGATATTGGCTGGAACGCCGATTTCTCTTGCCCGCGCCTCGCCGGCGGCGATGACCCTACGGGCTTCGTCAGTAGTAATCATGTCCCGGTCTCCCCTCTTCGGTCGGGGATACCCCCGTTCGATGAGACAGGTGTAGGCCGGAAGGCGCTTTGCGGTATTTCCATCTCTTGCTGCAGTATTTGCAGATCTTGCGCTCGGACTGCGCACAGAGGGGCCGGCGAACGCGTCAGGACGGCGGATATTGCTAGGAGGTGAAGAGCGTGCGGTACTGGCCAGGCGTCAAACCCGTCATCTTGCGGAAGACGCGGGTGAAATTGGCCTGCGAGCCGAAGCCGGTGTCGATGGCAATCTCCACCAGCGAGGACTGCGCGAGTCGCAGCTTCTCTTTGGCCGCCTCGATCCGTCGCTGGGTGACGTAGCGATGCGGGGTGAAACCGGTGGCCGCGCGAAACGTGCGGGAAAAGTGAAAGGGGCTGAGGCAAGCCTCGGCCGCAAGGTCTTCGAGCGAGATCTCCGCCGCGATGCGAGCCTCGATGAAATCGAGGACGCGCCGCAGCCTTTTCGGATCGATGGCAGGTGTCCGCGTCGGCGGACGCCAACGTGCTGACGAATAGGTGCCGAGCAAATGCGCGGCTAGGGCCTGCTGAATCCCGTCGAGAAACAGCCGGTCTGTCGCTTCCAGTTTGCGATTCAGCACACCACGAAAGAGCTCGCCGATCTGCAAGACCACCGGATCAGGGACACCGCCCGCATAGGCGAGCTGCACCTTGGCCGGGTCGATGTCGAAGTTCGAAAGCGCGCTCTCACCGACGAGCGATGGCGGCAGGAAGATGTGAAGGGACTCGGGCATGGTGCCGACGATCTCTACGGCGCTCTCATTGACACCGGCGGGACATACCCATGCAACGCCGGGGCGGGCGATAGCCTCCCGCCGGTGACCGTCGCCGGTCCACCTGATCTTCGACTGACCCGACAGCAGGACTGCTATTTCCGTGCATTCGAGGGTGAGATCGACCTGCCAGCCCGGATCGAAATGCCGGAGCTCGACCTGCAAACCTGAACATTCGACGAGCCCGCCCACCTGCTTGCTGGTCGGATATTTTCTGTCACCTTGCGATGCGTCGAAATCCATGTCGCATCCTCGTCGTGAAGAAAGGTCTGGGAATTTGAACCATTCAGCTTCGATGAGCCGATTGCTGCCGCCACGCTGCCGTCTGCAATTCTATTTTGATTTATGAATGAAAATTCCGGACACGGGCCACGCTAATATTAGGAGTCCGCGCATTGCGATCAGGATTTTGGCGAAAATTCAGGCGAGTGCAAGTGTCATAGCCCGAAGTGCTAGCGTCAGCATCTTGGCCGCAGAACATCTTGCTCATTGCGCCATGTCGGTCGAAAATAAGGAGAATGTACGGAGATCTACAAACCGGCTCAGCAAATCGAACCGTCGAAAACACAGGAAATCAGGCTATCTCATTGAAAACAGGCAATGAAAAAGGGCCTTGTTTTGCAACAAGGCCCTTCGAAACTGGCTCCCCGGGCCGGATTCGAACCGGCGACCTGTCGATTAACAGTCGAATGCTCTACCGCTGAGCTACCAGGGATCACCGCTTGGCCGCGGCGTGAGCGGGGTAATACAAATGCTTTCCCGATTTGCCAAGCAGTTTTTTCAAAAAAATGAAATCAGCTTGTATTCGCGGCGCTTGAGCCCATCTTTTGTGGATGACTAGCAGGAAAAATGGGCCGAAAAAGGCCGGAGAAAAACGTTTCGGGATCGATCACAGGGATGGCAAGCTGGTTCTCGGCTCGCTGCGGGTGCCGATGCCGCGCTCGCGCATCGCACGCATGACGACCGGAGCGCTGCTCATTTTCGGCGGCGTCTTGGGCTTTTTGCCTGTTCTCGGGTTCTGGATGCTGCCGCTGGGCTTCCTCGTCTTATCTCACGACCTGCCGATAGCACGCAGATGGCGGCGACGCATTGCAGTCTGGTGGCATCGCCGAAAGCGCCCTGCGTGAAGTCGCCAAGGAAGCCATAAGCGACCATGTCGACGACGGGCTGATTGAACTGCCTGCTGGCAGATCGGCGCACTGCGGTTGCTTGGGTAGTGGGCTCCGTCACTGCGGAGAGACGGCGGGCCTTTCGCCAGAGGCTGGAGAGGTAGTGCCCGACCCTGTGATCTCGGACAGGTGGATGGGCAACTCGCCATTTTCCTCAAGCGCCGTCGCCGTGATCACGAGTGCGCCGACGAGAATCATCAGCAGCTTCACCGCATTAGAGCTGAGGCTGGCTTTCCGCCACCAGCCGGTCTGAATACGCGAAGGCTCAAGGTAATATTTATAGTAAAATTCCGGATCGCTGGTTTCGACGAGATTGTCATAGATATGCGGTGGCACCCCGACATGCCGGACTGGGCGGCGGCCGGCGAATTTGGCATGAAGAACCTGGGTTTCTGGATCGTAGGATACGGCGCGGATCTGTTTGGAATTCAACGGCACCCAATTCATCTCTGCTCCTGTCTCTCCCATAGGCAGCATGGAATGCCGATTCTGAAAGTCAAGTTAAGAATTCGTTACTAATGCTTGAGGTGATATTTCGATGTCTCTAATATAAAGAAAGTGAAGGCGTTGTTGCGATCGCGGATCGCGCCTCCTGGATGAATATAAGTGATCGGCTAAACTCGTTGAGATATGCCTATTGTGCAATTTAGATAGCCTGGAGGCCTGTCTGAGCAGCAGCTGGCTCAATTGTTGTTCAACCGAGCGCGAATTTCCAGCAGAATGGGCTTTTTATCATCAGCTATGCGTGCGGCTGTCGCGGCGCCCTTCGAGACTGGATCGGTCCTTGTTCTGTATGCGCCGGATGTGGCCGGAGTTTGAAATTGCAGGAAATGTTTTTGGAAAGCCCTCTTGCGATTTCCTTACGATCATTCTAAACGCTCGCCACGGCTAACATGACAGCCTGTGAGGCCTCGTGGCGGAGTGGTGACGCAGAGGACTGCAAATCCCCGATAAAGCTAAAAGAATCAATGGCCGTTCTGAATAAGAGCGCCGAAATCACGCCTTTTTCTCTTTTTTACCATCATTGTTTTTGTTCACAATTTTCGGCTGTTCAGAATGGCCGAAACGCTTCTTCGTGGCCTCCAGGACCCGCTTTTCCGTCTCCTTCGCATAGCCACGATATGCGGCCGCCGTCTTGTGCTTTGACAGCACTCGACCCTGTCCTTCGGTTAGCCCGCTCTCCTCCAATTCCGTCATGCCGCCATGCCGGCACTTATCCAGGCTGAAGCCTACCGGGATTGATTCGCCGTCGTCGCGAAGCTTGTCGGCCATCTCGCGGACCTCGTGGGCCAGGAACGTTCCGTCTCCGAAGAGCACGCCGTTTTTCTTGCAGACGATCGACGTGCCGTAGCGCGGCGTCTGGGCGAGGATCTTCTCTGCGTCTTCGTAGAGTTTAACTAGTTCTCCCGTCTCCTCGTCGAGATATTCGAGCGGGTGCAGGGCAAGCTCGTCCGTCTTCCGGTGCTTCAGGCGGATCTTGTCCGGTTCATCTGATCCCCGGTAGCCGGTCCACGGCGCATAACCGGCGCCGATCGAGGAGGGACGCATCAGCCACTCGAAGGCCAGCACGGCAGCCGCAGCCAATTCCCCACGTCCATTGGCGATTGCGCCGTTCGCGAACGCATAGACCGTCTCGCGGTCGACATGGCCCTTGGTCTGCTTCTTGCGGCGCTTCAGGGTAACGCCTTCCCAAGGGTTCGGCGTATCTGTCCGGAACATCTCCGGATAATGCGGCTTCATGCGCTTCCACATGGCCTTACAGTAGGTGACGACCTTCTCGCCCACGCGCGTGCCGCCGAAGGCTTCGTAGATCTTCTCGGCCGTGCTGACCGCGATATTGGCGACCCTCGCATCCCCGACCCGGCCTTTCTCGAGCTTGATGTCGCAGACGCGATCAAGGATGCGCTTATAGTCCGGCCGGCTGAACTCAGCCACCCGCTCGGTGAATGAGCTGTGCTTCAGGTAGGTGTTCACCAGCCATTCGACGGTGCCGTAGCGGCTCGTGTCGGGCTCATGGAGAGGATTTGCCTTCTGGCGGCGCCATTCGTCCAGCCGGTCGTTCCAAACGCGTGCTGCCTCGTGCAGCTCCTTTTCGGATAGGTTCACGCCGAGAGGCGCGCTCAGATATGGGCATCCGGCCTTGCGATAGAGGGTGGGGCAGGTCCAGTAATAGCCAGTCGCACCGCTCGCAAGCTTCTTGAACGAGGTGTATTGCGGCAAGGTGACTGGGATCATCACCACGCTTCCGGGTCTACGTTTCCGGCGGTTACGCCAATTGCCTGGTCCAGATCGATCTTCCGCCACGCTCTGAATTTGCCTTTGCCGGTTCCCGTTTCAATGAACGGCTTCGGCCATATCGTTCCCACACGGCTCAAGAAGGCGTCAACCGTCTTCTCGCCGGCATAGGCGGCCGCGTGCTCGTCCCTGAGGACAGCAGGCCAGCAGCCGGTGGGTATTTCAGCGTGCTTAGTCATTGTCTCCCCGGTTTCCACAGGGGTTTTCCACAGGTGCGCCAATGGTCTGACGTCTCCTCAGACTGAAGTCCGAAGTGAGTTTTTTGGTGGAACGCAAAGACCGGGCAATCATTTAACCGCGGTCCAATAACTTCAGGTAAAGCCCAATGAAAAAAATCATCCTTGCTGTAGCTCTGGCTTTTTCGTCCGTCATTGCCGTCCCGGTCGCTTCCTATGCGGACAGCGTCATCATTCGTACTGATGACGGTCCGGGCATGCATCGCGGCTGGGAACGTGGCGAGCACCGTGGCTGGTATAACGGTCATCGTGGGTGGAGAGCTCGAATGGTCCATGAAGATTACCGGCGCCACCCGTCTTGCTTCACCAAACGGGTAACGACGTATCGGTATGGTGAGCGAGTTACGCGGACGACCAATGTCTGCCGCTAACTGAACCCAATTTCGCCCCATGGAGCCGGAAAGTGATCCACTCTCCGGCTCCGGCTGTTTTGGCGGTTCTTCCCTAAACGTTTTAGATCTAGGCCACATTGGCGCCGCCAACACACGTTCTGCGAGTGCCTCCGCCTCAGTTTGTTCCCCTTCTGGTCGGACTAGATTAAGGGATTGCGGCGCAAGTTGAACGTTTTGCGAACGCGATGTGAGGTCAACGGGCGTCACCTTCTCCTGCGATTGCGGTGCGGTGACGGCGCATGTGCCTCTGACATTCTCCGCACCGGGAATTGGTGCGATGCAATGAATTTTTTTAGTTTCCGCCGAGAGTGCGAGCGCTAATATTTCACCCCGCCAGACCGCAAATAGAAGGAATTGTGTTTCGGCATGTCCGAAGAAGAATTCTGCAAGCGCTTTACTGAACGGGTCCGACTTTTGGCCCGCGCTGGTCGCAAACCATTTGGAAAGGAGCCGGAAGCCTACGCGGCAGTGGTCGCTCCGATTTACTGGCGCGAGATGAGAGAAGAAGGCTGGAGCCCTGAAAAATGCGCCGATCATGACGCGAGTTACTGGGGGCGGCCATGATGTCTTTCGTCGCGCGACGTCGAGCTGATTAGTGTCCATTGTCGCTGCTCTCCGGTGCGGTGGCAACAGCGCGCGTGATCCTGCTCCAAGCCGTCGCTTCGAAATCGATCTCGCTGTCACTCGGCGTCTTGCCGGCGGCGATCGTCACCTCGTTCAGGTGGTGCCAGTGGGCAAATTCCTTGATCGTAGTGAGGAGTTCGCTACCCCCCACTTGGTTATTGGGCGGGGCTGATTGCGCGACAGTATCTTCGGCCCTTAACGGAGAAGGCATAAGCCCTTTCCGCCGGAGATAGTCGAGAGCGCCCGCGTCAAGCTTCTTGGCGGCAGGGGTGTCCACCGCTTGCAGATGGCGGGACATGCGCAGCGCGATTGACACCAGCTCCCGCTCGATCAGGTCCCTACCAAAGCTATCAGTTGCCCGCATTTGTTCTGCGGGTGCGATCTTGAGGGCTAGGCGCGTCTTGGCCTCGACCCCTACATAGGCGCCGGTCGTATCGCCATCCATCCAGGCTTCGCGCTGCTCGTCAGTCACTGCCACATGTTCGGCGGGTGCGGGCTGGGCGGCCTTGCGGATCTCCTCGGCGATCTCGCTCCCGCTCATCGTGATGCAGTTGAATTCGGCGATCTTCGCCGCGTCTTCGAACGCTTCCCGTCGAGCGTATGCCTTTGCCTTGGCAATCTCGTCGTGCAGGCGCTTCGTAGTGTAGCGTGGCTGATTATCGGCCATTGCTTATGATCTCCCCAGTACGCCGATCGACGACCTCGCCGGACATCAGCTTTTTGAAGCGAGAATTGGAAAGGCTGGACTTGCCGGGCTTGATGCCGAGGTGCTTCTTACGTACTCGGGCGATCTTCGCTTTGACGCCCATTTCCATGGCGGTCTTTGCCGTGTGAGGTTCCTTCAAGGCTGGCGCCAGATTGCTTTCTCGGTGTTGGCCACCGAGGATGAGCGAGTGAACGTGCTCAAGCTCCCAGGCTTCCCCAGGCATGATCTTCCGGCCCGTCAGGTGGCAGATGCCCTCATAGGCGTCAAACACGCGCTGGCGGACGCGAGCGGGCACTTTCTGATCGTCGTGCTTGGCAATCCATTCGGGGACGCTACGCATCAGAGGCCTCCCCATGAGGAACATTCCCGACGCGTGCCGGTTCACCTTCCAACTGGAAAGGAACCAGATCATGAGCGAACCCAGAGACGACAAAGCCCGCGGTGAATCGATACCTGACCCCACTGCAAGGCCACGCCCGCCAGAGATGGATCTTGAGCCAATTCCAATGCCAGATCCTTCCGGACCGGATACGGACGATCCGCTCGTCGATAAGGGCCTGGTACCGCCGGTTCCAAGTCCGGACGAAGCCAATATAGACCCGGACGAGGCCTTGCCGGACGACGCCGAGGAGGAGATCCTCGAAGACGACCCGGGTCGAGAAAAGACACGCTTCGACGAGGAACTTCCGAAAACCAGCCGATAGACGG
Organism: Hyphomicrobiales bacterium; assembly: GCA_900470965.1. Lineage (GTDB taxonomy): Bacteria > Pseudomonadota > Alphaproteobacteria > Rhizobiales > Rhizobiaceae > Rhizobium. The sequence goes on along the minus strand of UCCS01000090.1, from coordinate 52,216 downwards.
TTTGCGCCACCGGATAAGAAGATAGGCAGGTCTGTCATGCCGCCCTCGCGATCTGGTCGATGTTGCCTTTGGCGACGGTGAAGGTGTAGGCGGCCACCCATGGGTTCGCTTCCCACGAGCCTGGACCGTTGATCTTTGACCAGAGGAGGCAAAAGCTGGCGCGTCCATATCCCTGCCAGCCATCGACTTCTGGCGGAGGTGGGGCATAAGGCTTGCCGTCCCACGAAACAGGGCATCCTTCTGCGCGAGCGTCGGCTTCACTGATGTCCTGCAGCCGTTCGATACGGACGTCTTTGACGCTCAGCGTCAGGCGAGACGCCCAGCGCGGCATATGGATGCCGGGACGAAGCTTGCCGTTCTCCTCCATCTCATCGCGCGGATCCGGCGAGCCATCCGCTTCGTAATGGACGGGCCAATGTGACCATGTTTTCGGAGGATGGTTGTCGTAGCCCTTGCTGCCCCTGAATGCTTCCCGCACCCAAAGCCGGTCGCCTGGTTTGGCTTTTACCTTGAAAACAGGAAGGCATTGGCGGTCATCAACTTGCCACCAGCACCATTCAACCGACATTCCGCGCGGGTTGATCGAGGTTTTTCGTTCTGAGCAATAAGAATCGAGGTACGGCGATGCGAACAGTTGGCGCTTTTGCGGGTGGCAATTGATATCAGGCTGCGGAGGGACATTGTCGACCAAGCGCCTCGTCTGGGTCTTGCGGCCATCGAGCAGCGCGCGGACCATCGGGCCGCTGAAAAGGATAGGGCGGTCAGTCATGCTTCACCTGCCTTAGATTTCGCCATCAGCCGCTCAAGCGGCGACATGTGATCTTCAACGGCCTTTGCCTTCAGCGGCGGCAAGCCGAACTTCTCGAGATATTTTCGGGAGTGCTTCGCCCAAACCTTCTTTCCCCAGCTCGTCGAGGCGAACTCCCAGGGGCGAGCGGCGCGCAAGGCTTTCTTGCGGGTGGCGAGGTCGGCGTCGGCCGGGAGATTGCGGTGAACCTCACCGACGACGCTGGACGCGGTTTTCTGCCAGTCGATCATGGCGCTTTCCCTTTAGGTTCTGACCACTCGACGCCGTGCTGCGCTCCGAAGGCGAAGATGATTTCGATGAGAGCCGTCATCTCGTCCTTCGACAGGTCGGATGACGACGTGCTGAGATTGACGAAGCCGGTACCGTCGGTGTTCGGGACGATGCGAAGCTGTTCATGGGCCTCGCGCCGGAGGGCATCGAGCATGACGAGCTTCCAGTCATCAGGTGCTAGGCGCTGGCCGTGCCACGCGAGCTGTCCGGACAGATCGGTCAGCATGGCCCACATGCGGTCGTTCTGGGGCAGGGTGCGCTTGGGTCCCTTGAACTCGACACGGGTGTCCATGGGCGCGCGCTGGATCCAGTCGATTGCCTTCTGACGGAAGTGGTCGTTTGCAAGGACGAGAAGCGCTCTGCCCATGTCAGCCTCCATTCATCGGGCTCAACTGTGCGAGGCGGCGCGTCTTAATCGCGAAGGCTGCTTCGATCATGTCGGCGTGGCCTTCCGTCTCAAGCACGGCCGGCGCGTCGAAGCCGGTCCAGATCTCCTCAACGTCGGCCTCGTCCTTCGCGCCGCCCAAAGTCGTTTCGATCTCGTCGAGGAAATCACCGAGGGAGAACTCGGAAACGTCAGAGGGCTTTTCGTCCGGTTCGGCGTCGATCGTCTTGGCGGACGGCGGCGCCGGCGGCTTGGGAGGCTTCGGCGGCGTCGGCTTGCTTTCGACCGATTCTGCCGGCGGGGTGATGTCGCGCATCGCTTCGGCTTCGGCGATCTCGCCCACTTCGAACTCGTCTCGGATACCGCCAAGAACGTCGCCGAAGAGTTCGCGAAGGCAATAGCCAGCGGCGCGCCAGGCGAGCATACGCTGCGGAAAACGATACCACGGGCTATCGTTCGGCTTCTCCTCGTTCTTCTTGTCCCACTTATTCCATTTCGTGACGACAGCCTTGGTCTGCCAGAGGCCAGCGCGCTCGGCGTCAGCCTGGGAGAACTCGACGCGCTTGTCTTCGCCGGTATCGAGGCGCTTGGCCTCGCAGAAACCGACCATCTTGCCGTTGCGCTCTTCGCAGCCGGTCCGGAGATAGGCGACCTTGCCGGACATGCGCACGACATTGATCAGGCCATCGCCGTAAAGCGCGGGGCGACCGTTGATAACGGTGAAGCTGCGAAGGCTGACCATCGGCTTGAGGCCAAGCTCGGCGCCGGACATGATGGCGACTGCAACGGCTGCCGCTGCGTCATCGCCCTCAAGCTTGCCGATCAACGCGGATGGGGCGAGGCCAGAGGCAACCACGGCGCGACCAATGCGCATGGTTTCCTCGAAGGTCTGAGGGACGATGGCAAGGACATTGCCGCCGCCTGAGAGGGTGGGGACATGACTATTCATGCCTTTTCTCCTTCGGCTTCCGGCTCGACGATGCGAACAATCTTCTTCTGCGCCATTTCAGATTCGGCTTTGATCGCCACGACCTCGACCGTGGTTTCTCCACGCTTGGTCTCGACGACGACCTTGTCGCCGACGTTGACGGTCAGTCCGGCCGGAATGAAGTAGTCGTAGGTTTTCTCGTCCTTCTGCCACTTGAACTTGATAGCGGCGACGAGGAGTGCGGTTGCTTCAGTCATTAGGCCGCCCTCTGCTCGCTGCGGATTGCCATGCCGGCCAGTTCGACGCCGGAACGCGCCGCACGGTTGGCAAGGGTCTCGACGACCTCCTTGATCTCTGCCCGGTCCTTCAGCGCCATGAGGAGCGCGTCGAAGTCAGTAATTTCGGCAAAGACGAAGGTGCGGAGCGATACCTTGGCACCGGTCCGGCCCGCCGAAGCGTTGCGGGCCTGAGCATCGCGCTCGGCCGCCGCTGCCTGCTGGGCTAGGCGCTCAGCCTCGGCCGCCGCATCGGAAGCGGCGTTGTTGTCGTTCTTCGCAGCGGCCTGCTCGGCCGCAACACGGGCTGCATCGGCTTCGCGCTGGATGCGATCGGCTTCGGCACGAGCGGCTGCCTGGCGCTCGCGCTCTTTGCGCGCTTCCTCCTGCAGGAAGGCGTCCATGTGCCGCTTCAGTTTCTTGCTGATCGCGTCCGGCTCATCCTTAAGGGTGCGCCACTTGTCGTCGACCGCGCGACCGGCATCGAGGTGAGGCTGCTTCTCGACCTTATGCAGGTCGGCCGCCTTCTTCGCGATCGTCGACAGGCGCTTCGACCAGATCGCGGCGCGGTCGGCCTCAGCCTGCGTCGTGATCGGCTTCTTCATGAAGGCTTCGGCTTGTTCGCGCTCGGCGGCGAATTCGACCTGCAGGGCTTCGAACGGATCGGTCGGAAGGTTGTGACCGATGGCAGGAGTTTCCGGCTCGTCATCCCAGCCAGCGCCCTCGATCGCCTTGGTGTAGGCCTCATAGCTGATCGGGTTGCAGCAGCACCATGTCCAGATGTCGGAAGCATCAACCTGATGATCGCCGCGCATCGCGTTCCATTTGCCATCCTCAAACCAGATGGCGACCGGCTCCCACGGCTTGTCCTTGAAGCGAGTGCGGTAATAACCCTGCTGAGGATCGCCGTCGTGGATCGGGCCGATATTGCCGGCGAGGGCGTTCTGCCACCAAAGCCAAACGTTCACTTCTGCCATGTGATTTGCTCCTGTTTGATAAGCGCGCTTGCCTTGAGGCTCTGCTCGGTCGGCGCGAAAGAGAGGACGGTGAGGACGCCGACGGCGGCCAAGGTGAGGATGAGGGTGACGGCCTTACTGATCGCAGCGTGAAGGCGGGCGTATCCCTCGAGGACAGGCTCGGCGCGGGCGTTGATTTCGGCCAGGCGCGCTTGAATGTCGGTCACGGCAGCCGCGCTCCATGAACGAGAGCGGACTGAAGCGCCGGAACCTCGCCGCGGAAGTCTGACATCCGGCTCGGCAAAGCCTCGACAAGCGCGTCGGTGTCGAAGCAGATCTGCTTGAGTTGCCGCTTCTCGTCTTCGTTCTGGCAGGCTCTGGCGGCCGCATAGGCAGCGGAGTTCAGAGCGCGAAGGGCTTCGGCGTAAGTCACGCTGCACCTGCCTTGGCGGCAATCTGTTTTGCCGAGTAGATCGAGTTGGTTGTGATTTTCCGCTGCCAAGCGCCGTTCTTCGGCGACCAGTTCCAGGCTGCGCCCTTCAACTCCGAGATAATTTCCGGAGAGGGCTTGCCGTCGAAAATGATCTGCAGGCGCTCAATGTCGTGGTTAGCCACGATCAGAACATCGCCGATGGCGAACTCTTCCTTGCCGGTCTTGGCGCCTTCGGGCTTAGGAGGGGCAACATACCCCACAGCCTTCACGGCCTTGATCGACGCAGCGAGCGCCCGGTCCTGCCAGTCGTAAAGCTCCTTCGCCTTCTTCTCGTAAGCGTTCCAGATCTTCTCCTGTCGACGGACAGGGAAGTTCGCCGGGCCGGTGATCATCGTCGACATCATGCGACTGCGGGACGACCAGACGGCCGAGAGGCGCTTGATGTAGTTCTCTCGGTACCGCTCGGACTGGGCGACAGCTTCAGCCATGCGCTCGTCCGTATCAGCGACAGAGGCAAGTTTGGCGTTGAAGTTGGTCATGTGCGCCACGTAGTCGGTGACTTCACTTTCACCCCGACGCTCGGGAGAATGGCTTGTCCCGGCATGGGCGCGGATCGCCATCTGCAGGTTCACATCAGACGCGACGGGTTCACGAAATTGCATGCTACTTACTCCTCAGGCCGCAATCTTGGTGATGAAGGGACGAGCAACGGGAACGAGGAAGGCGAAGACGCCTTTCCACTCGATGCGGCGGCGCTGTTCTGCGGTGTGACCGACAAGCTGGTCACGGAAGGGGATCGGGGGCATAGCCTCGACGAGCGAGCCGGTCATGCCGAGCGCTTCGGCCTTCTCGCGAAGACCGTGAGCGGCGCGGAGGAATTCGACGTACCGGGCGGCAGACTTCGGAGCGCCCTTGCCGGACTGATGCAGCGAACGGACTTTGCCGATCACTTCATTCAGGCTCTTGATGTTTTCGCGGAGGGCGGTCGCCGTCAGATCTGCGTTGCTCATCTCGTCCATCCTCGTCGCCGTGGCGTTTCGTTGATGGAAATAATGTGCCATATGGCAAAAGATGTGACAAGTGGCAAAATGCCATATGGCAAACTAATTTGCCAGAAGACACAAAAAAGCCCGCCGGGTGAGGGCGGGCTTGTGATGTTGAGCGATGCTGGAAGGAACACTAATCCGTGTCATCATCAACTTCTTTAGGCAGTATCCTGATCGTGGCATTTGTGAGCTGCCACCTTTGCTTGACGCGCTCTAAGTCACCAGTCACGACTACCTGGTCTTGTATCTCGTGTGCTCTGATAGCTGTTTTATAATTTTCCTGATCCAGAACAGCACTTACCGATTGAAGCTTGTCTTCAACGATTGCCTTCAGGGAAACGACGCCCTCGATCTCCTCGTGGTCACGTTTCAGCTTGTTGACGGTTCCATAGAGCGTAACGTCAGGTTTCGGCTGCTTCCGGCGGAAAGTCCGCGCGGCTTCTTTCAATATGTCAGCATCACTTTGGGAGAAAGATATTTTGCGATGCTTTTCGGGAGTTGGCCGAGTTCGAGCCCACGTGACGCTGATGTCCAACTCTCCAGATTGCTCAATCAGCGAAGCTACTGCTTCACATAGATTGGCACTCACGCCCTCAGAAACCGCCTTGTCAAAGGCGCTGCCTTCTCCGGTAGATGCTCTCTCCGCGGCTAGCTTTGAGGCGGACAAAGCAGAAACTAGTTTCCTTGTCACCAACCGTTCCATCGGCTCGTCGTCAATACTCGCCCATACCGGATCAAGTTCTGGCTGAAGCTGAGGGGGGACCGGCGCAAGGAGAGTGACGACAAAACTGCCGTGTTCCGTCTGCCCAAGTTTTACGCGACCGATATAGTCGTTGGCTTCCTTGTTCGCGCCTGCTCTAAAAAGTGGCTGGGGTGTCTTCGCTGCGCAGGCCGCAGCAAGCAGCATCTCACGAGCTTGCGCCACAAGCTTCACGCCAGCGTCAATGTTGACCGACCCATCTTCATCGGCACCATATGATCGAACCCGAATGACGTCGCGGTCAGCGCCGATCAAATCGCGATAGACGCCTAACTCGTCCCGCTCCATGGTTTGCGAAAAGAACCCTATCAGGCGGGACATCACGGAAGGATAGTCGCCCAACCTGTCCGAGCGAGGAATAAGAAGCTCTGGCTTGCCATCAGCAGCATAAATGTCCGAATGTTCGCCGTAGGAGCTCACACGCGTCCAGCCTAATGATCTGGCGAACGCTGAAACGGCGCTAGGCGATATCGCCTTCAGCGCTTCCTGGTCTAAGATTTTAGCTTGCATCGATCACCCCCGAGCGGGCCATATCCATAAGCTTTCTCAAACCATGTACATCAAAGCGGTTAAGCGCGGGTATTGATACGGTAACACTATCTGTATTTTCAGTCTCTTTTAATCCACGCAGTGAGACCCAGTAGGCGCTACGCTTCAAAACCATCTGCTCTGCCGTCACGCTCATCCAATGAGCTTCTTCGTCAGGCATGTCGTACACCACCAAAATTCTGGGAACAGATGTTGCGCAAATTAGCAGATCGTAATTGCGGCGCTTCAACGGGAAACGAAATGTTCCATCCTTCTTTACGTTCCCCAAATTGATCGTCGCCTTGAGTTGCGCGTCGAGAGAGGGCAGCATTGATCCACCAGCGCGAAACTGAATATCGACCCCATCTCGATCGAAATCTTGTTTCAACGTAACGTAACCCGCACTCGCAGCTATCGCCGCTGCGTAAACGTTAAGCAAAGCATCTTGGATGTCAGTGGATGCGAGCAGAGCGTCGGTGGATGTCAATCTTCAGCCCCTTCTGGCGCTCCAGTCTTCCGCATTCTCATCCCCTCCACTGAAACCACGCGACGACCCGACCGTACACGCGAACCTCTTCTCGAAGCAGTTCGTCCGGTTCGCCATAGCGGGTCGTATTGTCCGATATGACCATGATTTTTTCAGTACGCGGCACAAGCTTCAGGCGCTTGATGACCAACCCGTCACCGACATCACAGGCATAGACGTCTTCTGGGTTCGGGTAGACGTGGGTGGTGTCAATGAAGACCGTGGAGCCTTTCGGAAGAGTCGGCTCCATGCTGTCTCCGATCACAGGAAGCGCCTTGATCTTGTCGAGGTTACGCCACCCAGCTTTGATGCTATCGGGGAACGACCAGTAGCCATCCATCATCGATGGGTCGACGAGAGCACCATCGTCGCGGTATTCGACGTCCAGCGTGCCGCCGCCACCGGCCCCCGAGACAATCGTCAGATTTTCAACATCCCCGTCGGCTGGCTTTGCCGAAATGAGCGAGGGCAGTTCAGCAGCTCGTTCCAGGTCTTCGTGATTGAAGTCGTCCGTCAATTCGATCGGCTCGGCCTTGAGCGCCCTCGCGATCCGGATGACGTTCTCAAGGCTTAACCCGCGCTTTCCGCTCTCTATGCGCGACAGATAGGTGTGAGAGATGCCGGTTTTCTCCGCCAGCTCTTCAAGCGTGATGTCGTTTTTCTTGCGGATTTCGCGGATTCGGTTGGCCATGACTTAGGTATTTGCCAATTGGAAACAAAATCCACCGCCAATTGGCAAATTGCCAGTTGACAAATATGTGCCATGTGGCAAATTCACTGGCATGAAGCTCGCAACGTACCTCCACGAAAACGATATCAAGCCGGTGGCATTTGCCGCCTTGCTTGATGTGGCCCCGTCCACCATCACGCGGATACTTCGCGGCGAGCGTACGCCGCGGATTGACCTCATAGCCAAGATCAAAGTCGCGACCGGCGGAAAGGTCGATGCTGAAGACTGGATGGCTGCGGAGCACGCAGCATGAGCGCCGACACCCAGATCAAATCCTTCTTCCAGCGCTGGGAACGTCTCGAAGGCGAGAAGAAGGCAATCAGCGACGACCTCAAGGAGTTGTTCTCTGAGGCGAAGCACGCCGGATATGACAGCAAGGCGCTGCGGGCCGCGTTCAATCGCAAGGTAAAGCAGGACGCCGAGACGACGGCCGACCAACAGTTCGACATGGTCGTCGACACCTATCTCGATGCCATCAACGGTGTTGCGCGCGATACGCGGATGCGCGCACGAGAAAACATTGAGAAATTCGACCCGGAAACCGGCGAAATCCTCGAAGACATCAACCCACGCCTCGCCAAGCAGGTCGTCGACGGGATGGAGACCGAAGCCGGTCGCGCCGCGTTGATCGCTGCTGTCGATATCCTTATCGAGCAGGAAGAGGCGGAGGAAGAATTCCAAGCGAAAGCATCCGGCGACAACGGCGCGACTGTGCAGGACATTGACGACACTGCCGATAGCGTGACGGGAGATGCGAGTAGGTCGAGCCGGGGCGACGATTCCCCGGCACCCAATTCCAAAACCGATGCTGCTATTTCTCGCCCCGGTATAGCCTCTCTGGGCCGGCCCGAGATTGAAAACAGATCGGACAAGGAGGCGCCAGAAGCTGGAGCCTCCGGCGGGATGCAGGACGAGATAGCGATCCATCCCGCCGACCCTATCGATCCGAGTGAGGATCGCGAAGAAGGCCACAGCCTCGACGGTGAGAAGAACTCCGCCGACGCCAACGCAGGAGGCGGTCATGTAAACGCGCAGAGTGAAGCCGCACAGAGGGCAGGGGCTCTCGTCAAGCCTGCTCCTGCCCACAAACCTCTTCGTCCACTCTGCCGGAACCCTGGCGAACACTGCGGCGGCTATGGAAGCACGCATTGCGCCTCCTGCATCCGTGCGTCCAAGCAGACCGAGGTGGCAGCATGAACTTCACCAACCACAAACAGCAACCAGGCCCATCCCGCGCTGAACTGACGTCGATGATTGTCGACTTCACGGCGAGGGGTGGCGAGGTCCGCACCTTCAAGCGCGGCCATAGCAGCGAATGGCTGTATCTGCGGGATCTGTTCAAGAGCTTCGGCTACGAGCTGAAGACGGACAAATCCTTCTACATCGTCAGGAAGATTGACGAGAACCGCAAGCCGAAGCGTCTGACCCGAGTGCAGGCCATCCGCGAGATCGATCGCGTTCTCGTCGCCCACGGCATGCAGCCGTTCATGATCACCAAGCATGAGTTTCCGGAGGCGCGCAAATGACGACCTCCGCTCAAAAGATCGTGTCGGCTCTGAAAGACATCCAGGCACGTCGGTATCGCTCCATCACCTTCACCGAGGACGGCACGGTCATCATCGTCGATGCCGAGACCGGGAAGTCTGCATCGGGGCGAAATCTCAAAGAAGCAGAAGCCAACTTCGGGAGCGCAGCATGAGCATCGTGGTTTTCGGCGCGATCTACCTCTTCGGCACCTACGCCATCTACAGGCACTTAGCCGGCACGGCGCCCCACTGCGACGAAGATGGGAACCGTATCGTTGTCCCGTTCCGTCGCCGACATCCAGCAAACACGAACTGACGGTCTCACCTCCTCGGATCGTCACGACTGGTCCCGGTCTTCACCTCCCAAGGCGCCGGGACCAGTCACCCTTATGCGGATCCTCTTATTCGCCAGTCGCATGACGACGGCTTGAGTGGCGGCTCCGAGACTTTCGAAATTAGCAGGTGGCGACGGCGGATCGCCACCTGCAGCAGAACCGGACGCGGCGGAAGTGTCGGCTCTGCGGAGTGGAATAACGGTTGGCCCAGGCGGACCGGAGACGGCGGGTGAAAGCCCGGCAAGGCGATCACCGCCGTCTTTTTTGTCATCGATTTGAATGTCCTTCGACTTCATCGCGGTCTGCTCCCTGAACAAGAGCATCCAACCACAGGGGTCGTCGGAATAATGCGGAAAAACAGTAGGAAAAATCCGAAAATGAGTACGGTCGATTTTTGTCAATCAGCTTTGAGAGAGCGTATCGCGCCGAGGGCAGTCGGCAGCGTCAAGACGCGCATTCACATGGCAGCGCGCAAGCTCGGCTGGTCCTCATCAAGAACAAAAGACGTTTGGTACGCCGACCCGCGCGTATCGATAAGCGCCGATGAACTGCGGGAAATCGAGGAAACGTCGGGGATTAGGTATGGCCGAGAAGAAGCAAGAGAACTGGACGCCGCGATCGGACGGGCCACTGCGCTCCTGGTGGAGATGCAAGCGAATAGCCCTCGGTCGCTCGCTCATGCGCTCGTCGAAGCAGCTCGCATACTGGCTGGCTCCCGAGCTTAAGGACGAGCAATGAATGTGGCTCTACGTTCCGAACACCTCAACATCCTCTCCATCTGCACAGGCGGAGCCGGCCTCGATCTCGGCGTCGAGCTGGCAATTCAAAGCGCTCGAACAGTCTGTATGGTGGAGAGGGAAGCCTTCTCGGTCGCGTCACTGGTGGCAGCGATGGAGCAAGGGCTCCTTCATCCGGCTCCTGTGTGGAGTGATGCTAGAACCTTCAATGGCCGAGCTTGGCGTGGCGCAGTGGACGGCCTCATTGGTGGCATCCCGTGCCAGCCTCACAGCCTCGCCGGCCGAAAGCAGGGTAGCAAGGACACACGCGACCTCTGGTCGACCGCGCGCCGCATCATTGTCCAGTCGGGTGTCTGGTTCGTCGTCATTGAAAACGTCGGCGGCATGCTCGCGGCGGGGTCTGACGAAATCGCTGGCGCGCAGCGCGTATTCCGAGACCTTCACAAGCTTGGTTTCGAGGTTGAGGGAGGATTGTTTACGGCGGCAGAAGTCGGCGCGAGCCATCAGCGCGAGCGGGTCATCATCCTTGCGGTGGCTGACGCCCTCAGCGAACGAGGACGCGGCCGGAACCCCGGACGGGAATATGCAACGCATGCTCACCCAGCAGGCGAAGGAATGGTCAACTCCGAGAGCGTCGGATGGGGAGAAGGGCGGCCCGAATCAGAGCTTCGGGGCCGGCGGCATCCCGCTACCAGCCCAAGCGGCACAGTGGGCGACGCCATCGGTTGCAGACACGACCGGCGGACGAATGAGCCGGTCGGGCGAGAGATCGAACGAGCTGCTTCTGAAGGGTCAAGCGTTCCAGATGAGCGAGCAATGGGCGACCCCCAGGGTTTCATCGGAAAGAACGTCATCGATCGCGTTAGAGCGCCCGGACAGCGTTTCGTCTCTCTCAATCGCCCAGCAGGCGGAAATGGTAATGGGGGAAGTACCGCGCGAGATCTATCTCGTGAGCGAGAAGACACAGCGCCGTCTTGGCTTCGACCCCTCTTCGCTCCGGGACCAGCTGACCTATCCAGTTGGTGCGACACTCTCGCATCCTCGCCGGAGCTTGAACCCGCTTTTCGTCGAGTGGCTGATGGGCTGGCCTCCAGCATGGACATTGGTCGCGTGGACCGACTTCGCATGCTCGGAAACGGAGTTGTCCCTCTTCAAGCAGCGTATGCGATCCGCACTCTTGTCACTCGGCTTACCGCACGAGGCTCCGCCGGCGCAGCTCGCCTTGTTCGGATGATGGAGGCTGCATGACCGACCCCTCCGAAATGATCGCTTGGCTCGATCGCCGCATCGCCTCCGCCATGACCTGGCTAGACGATCACGGCAAGGGCTCGAAGCGTCCGCGTCCTCAGCATGAGATCGAAACCAAGGAATACGACATCGCCCGATTTGAGGAGATCAAGGCGGCGTATGTGAAGGCGCTGGCAAAGAGGGAGCAGGCGGCATGACCGGCTCTTTATCCGCGAGCAGCCGCCAACTCAACTGCCTTCCTTGCGTCTTCAGACCGGATTCGACCGTCGATGACGTCTCGGCAGGCATTCCATGCCCGCTTCCATTTCGGAGTGTCTTGGTTGGGCTCGTGAATGAGCCAGTTGATAGCCTCCTCAGGGGAGCCGACTACAATGCGCATGCGGCTGTCTCCCAGGACGAGGGGAATTTCCCAGCGATGTACCATCATGGCCGCTCTCCAACTGTTTGGGCCTCAAGGAAGGTTAATTCCCTTCTGCCTCGCATCGTTCCAGATCAAGTGAGTAATAATCATGTTGCAGAGAACGCCGCATCAATCGACGCTCAAGCTCGATCAACGCCTAAGGATGCCGGCTTCCTCAGCCGCGCGAATGAAGGCGAGCTTTGCTTTTTCTCTGGCGACCTTCCCATCGATCGAGGCCAGACAGGCTCGCCGAGCAGCCGAAAAGGACTTCCCTCCTTTTGTGGGCCAAGAGGTCATCAGACACGCCATAGCATCCCGCGTGCTGCCAACGCTCCGGAAATGATCGGAGTTTTCGATCATCAATTCGATTGGCTTGTCCCACAGATCGTCGCTCATGTTTTCACCTCAGAGGTATTCACCGCGGAAGAAATTCGCAGCCGATCCACTCGTTCCGGCAATAGGACTGAGGTCCCTGGTGCGTATGCGACTAAAGGCCGGGGTGTCTGCCTATGACGTTCCTCGAAGCCTTCACCAAGTTCGGTCCTGATGTCGAGCGTGTCGCCGAAGCCCTCGGCATCACCCCACCAGAAGCCGATCGCCTCATCAACGCAATCATGGAGCGTCGGTACCAGAAGCGCGTCCAGTATTGCCGGAGGCCGGCATGAGCAACCGCGCATGGATGCCACTCCACATCGGCGACTATCTGGCCGACACCGGGCACCTGACGGCGACCGAGCATGGCGCCTACCTGCTGCTGATCATGCACTACTGGCAGAACGGGTGCTTGCCTGAGAACGAGCGCATCATCGCCCGTATCGCCAAGCTGACGCCAGAGCAGTGGGAAGAGAGCAGGGACATGCTCGCCATGCTCTTCGGCCCCGGCTGGACACACAAGCGCATCGATGCCGAGCTATCAAAAGCTGACGAGATCATCGAGAAGCGGCGTGCTGCCGCAGAGTCCCGTTATTCGAAGGGGAAAAACCAGGCGTCGGATGCAAATGCAATGCATGTGCAAAGCAAATGCAGCGATACGGGCGTGCCACCTTTTACCGATAACCAATCTTCCTCTCTTCGTTCGGAAGACGCGCGAGCGCCGGATTTCGAAATCTTCTGGGATGCTTTCCCCAACAAGATCGGCAAGCCCTCGGCGGAGAAAGCCTTCTCCCAAGCCATTAAGCGCGCCAGCCTCGACGAGATCATGGTCGGTGTCCGAGCCTATGCAGCCAAGACCGACGACCGACAGTGGTGCTTACCGGTCAAGTGGCTTTCCGACGACCGCTGGAAGGACCAGCCGGCAAAGCCGCCCGACAAGGCGCCTCCAAAGCCGAACGGCATCGCTCACCTGCAAACCACGCAGTCACGAGCCGAATACCTAGCCCAGGAAATCGAGCGTTCGAACCGGAGTTTCAAACGATGATCGCAGCCAGACAGTTCACCAGCGCAGCCGAGATGCGAGCCCACTATGCCGCGGTGCATCAGCGCTGCTTCAACCCGGTCGTGCCGCCGAAGCCGGAGCCTGTCGTCATCGAGGCGGCGGCGAGGTTCGTCACCAAGAAGGTGCCTGTTTGGCTGGTGAAGGACATCCACTTCGATGCTCACCTCGTCGAGTGGCGAGACCGCGCCGGCAACCGTCCGCTCGCCTACCTCAAGGACCGGTGCAGAGAGCTTGATGTTCTCTATCGCGACATGATCGGACCTGATAGGCGCCGCCCGACCGTCAAGGTGAGACAGCAATTGATCTGGGAGTTGCACCGCAAGTTCGGCATGAGCTTCCCGGCTCTCGGAAGGCTGTTCGGCAATCGAGATCACACGACCTGCCTTTATGCCGTCCGCAAGATCCAAGCTCAGAGGGGTGAGGCATGAACCGATATAGCGCATATCCTCGCCGCATCCCCGGGGGCTTCGGCTATTGGGCCATGATCAGGCTTTGCCGCGATAGCCAGCCGTCGCCGGTCATGGGCACGGGAGACAGGCCGAAGGTGTTCGGCAGCAAAGGCGAGGCTGCGGAGGAATGCCTCAAGCACATGGTCGCCTTCATGAACGGCCGCGAGATCCGTGGCGAGACGTTCGACATCATCGTCAAGCCCGCGGTAGCGGCGCGGGCCAAGGCGGAAAAACTATTCATCGGCGGCGGCCGAACAGTTCAGGTGGAACGGGTATAGGCGAGGGAACGGAAATGGCGGAACCGAAGAAAGTGCGCAAGCGGTCGGCGCGGACCTTCAAAGGCCTGACAGCTGCCAATGTCGACAGTGAATTCCATGGCCTCGGCAGTCAGCATGCGAAGGTGAAGCTGGTCGAGATCGATAACCCGCACTACAGCAAGGCCCACGCCGGATCGCCTGGCAATCCCAAGACGGTAACGGCTGCGATGAACCTTCGCGAGAGCCCCATCGCCATGATGGCGGCCAAGGGCCATCTGGAGCCGCACCAGGTCGAAGCCGCTATCAAGTTCCGTCGGCTTTGGGAGGCCCTCGGCGGCTCTGGCGCGGGATCATTCGATTATTCGCGGGAACCTGTCGATGGCGGAGGCGCGCGCGACCCGATCAGCGACCGGCAGATCGATGCAGGCCTTAAGCTCAAGGAATGCCGAGAGCTACTCGGCCGTCGCCACTATGACGTCGTCAGTCGGGTAGCCGGCGACGGCTGCACGATCGCCGAACTGGGTACGTCAAAGCGCGCTCGGCATACCCTTGCCGACTATCTACGCGACGCTCTGGACGACTTGGCTGTGCATTGGGGCCTCCAGAAGCGAAAAACACCAAACAATTCGCCATCTGTAGTGTTGCCAAGGTAAACCTTGCACGGTATCTAGTGATTAGTGTGGTGATTTGCGCAAAGCGATCACTCAATCAGCCGCCTCCGGGCGGCATTTTTATTACCGTGTCGGATTATCATTTGCAGCCCCGTTTTCTTGGGCTTTGACGTGTTCGACAAGGGTCTGCTCAATGTAGGTTGTGAGCGGCACAGGGATGTATTCCGCATCAGGGAAGACCGCGGCGAGTTGGACGATTACCATCCGCGCTGCTTGCAAATGAACTTCCCTAACCTGGGACCGGCCGTTTTCGAGATCTTCGTAGGTTCTGAGCGCAACGCCCATCGCCTTCGCAAAAGCGGATTGAGACAATCGCGCTTGGGCCCGCAGTCGAGCCAAGGGATTTTCCTCAGACATTGAAGGTCTCCTAAAGGTTTGCTACATTTCTGGGAACCGGAGAGGTTGCAGCCCCTCCGGCCCCCAGTTACCGGCCGATGGAGATCGTTACTCTCCACTTGCCGAACCGGACTTGAAGGGTGAGCTTGACGCTCATGGTGGCCTCCAGTCCTCCCGAAGCGGGATTGCTTCGGTAAGATTGTTATCCCACGGAAACCGTGGTAACGCAATAGCAAAACCACGGAAAGCGTGGGAATATTTTAAGCCGTCCGGAGTGACCCGGGCGGCTTTCGATTCCTGAGATCGGACAGCTTCCCGTTGAAACAATACGGTCTGGCGAAGCACAGTCTGATGGCCAAAGGGATGGCCCGTGACCAGCGGGAACCCTGCGGCCCACCTTTCATGTCGGAGTAGAGCAGCCCGGTAGCTCGCTTGGCTCATAACCAAGAGGCCGGAGGTTCGAATCCTCCCTCCGCAACCAAAACCAGCCCGCCCGGTTCGCCGAGGCGGGTGTAAACATGAACGGCAAGTTCACATAACATTCATCCCCTTAAGAGCATGGTCGCCCACATTAGAAATCGAAAGGCGTAACCATGAATAGTTTTTCTCGCATCGGTACTGCTGTAGTTGCAGTAGTCATCGCAGCATCGAGCTTCGGCATGGCCTCGGCCGCCCCGTTTGTCAGGCAGCATCCACAGGTGACGTCCGACGTGGAATTGGCCCAGTACCGTGAAGATCGCCGTCCTGACTGGCGTCGCGACCGGCACCACCCGGACCGCTACGAACGTCGTCACGACCGCCGCGGCTACTGGAACGGTCATCGCGGTTACCGGGACTACCGCAAGGGTTATCGTCGCCACAGCGACGGCTACTACTACCCGCGGTCTGTGTTCCAGCTCTACATCCGCTAAGCGGTTTTAGCTTCCTTCGACAACCCCGTCAGAAATGGCGGGGTTTTTCGTTCGCGAGTCCGGCGGTATGGCGCTGTCTAACGCCTGACATTCGAAAAAGTCAGCCAGTAATCGAGGAGGGGAGCGTCATGTCGAACTGGAAGCGGGCGCTCCTCATTCTGGCGGTCGTTGTAGCTGTTTCCTGCATGGCTGCCGCTTTCCTCACGGCCTGCCAGTCGTATTAGCCGCCGTGCTCGGACTGTTGGTTGGCCGTCCGCAATCGATAAATTATGGGTATTCGTGTCCCGTCACCTAACCGAGGCACGGAAGCCTTCCACCTTATCCAACTCAGCGTACACATCTTCTCGTGGGGTATTGTCATCTGCGATCATATCTTCGGCCAGTTGGTGAAGATGTTTGAACCTATCCGCGTCCGACATGGCATCCCATCCGATATCGCAAGAACCAGCCGAGCATAAAAAGGCGTTGTCGTCAGTGTCTACTGTGACCACTTTCACCCTGCCGGCGGTCTCATCGCTTTCGGTGTGGGGATGTTTCGGCGTCCAGACAAGCATCGCATCGATGGATCTCATTCCATACTCCCAAGGTTAGCCCATGCCAGTCCTAAAAAACGCACGGCATGAGAAGTTCGCTCAGGCACTCGCCAAAGGCAATACAGCAGATGACGCATATGAGGCCGCGGGCTTCAAACCTGACCGCGGGAATGCCTCTCGCCTACAGCATAAAGACAACATCGTACAACGTGTGTCCGAGCTTTTAGAGTGGGAGCAGACGGTAGAGCGCAAGGCCACCGAAAAGGCCATCGAAAAGCTCGCCATCACCAAAGAGCGCGTTCTGGAAGAGCTGGCAAAGATCGGCTTCTCCGACATCCGCAAGGCCATCAAGTGGCAGGGCACGCTGGTCACTGAAGAGGATAACCCGGAAGGCGGCGATGTCCTCGTGATCAAGAATGTTGTCACCAACAATGTGCAGCTCGTGTCCAGCGATGACATCGACGACGACACGGCCGCAGCGATTGCCGAGATCAGCCAGAACTCGACCGGCGGAATCAAGCTCAAGCTGCACGACAAGAAGGGTGCGCTGGTCGACATCGGCAAGCACCTCGGCATGTTCGTTGAGCGCCACGAGCACACCGGCAAGGACGGCGCACCGATACAGACCGAGACGAGAACATGGCGGGAAGTGCTGCGCAGCGAAAAGAGCTAGACGCCACCACCCATCTCACCAACCCAGCCCTCCACGACTTTTGGGAGCAAGTTTTCCTCGGGCAGGCGGACATCGCGGTTCTCCACGGCGGTCGCTCAAGCTCAAAGACCAGAGACACGGCTTGCCAATTGGTGCGCCTTGTTGACCATGTCGGCGTCAGGATGCGCGTTCTTTGCATCCGTCGCTTCCAGAACCGTATTCAGGACTCGGTCTATACCGAACTGAAGTGGGCGATCGCTCATCTCGGGCTTGAAGCTGCCTACGACGTCCAGAAGACGACGATCATCCACCGCCGGACCGGCGCGGAGTTCATCTTCTATGGCATCGAGCGCAACCTTGAAGACATCAAGGGCACGTCCGATGTCGATATCCTCTGGGTGGAAGAAGCGGAGAAGCTGACCGAGGACCAGTGGACGGTCATCGGCCCGACGATCCGCAAGGAAGACAGCCTGGCGATCCTGCTGTTCAATCCGAAGCTCGTCACTGATTACGTCTGGAAGAACTTCGTCGTCAACGTGCCGCCGCACTGCATCGTGCGGAAGATCAACTACACCGAAAACCCGTTCCGGTCGGCCAAGGCATTGCGCGACATCGCAGCGATGCAGGAACGCAACCCGGAACTGTTCGAGCATATCTACGGTGGCGTGCCGCTCGGCGATAGCGAACTGTCGATCTTCAAGCGCAAGTGGCTTGAGGCCTGCATCGACGCCCACAAGGTCCTCAAGCTCAGCCTGACCGGCCGGAACATCATCGGCTTCGATCCGGCAGACGACGGCGAGGACAAGAGCGCGACGGCCGACAAGATCGGCGGCATCTTCATGGATGCTGAAGACTGGTCATCTGGCAAGGACGAGCTCGTCCAGAATGCCAAGCGGGTTTGGGCAAAGGCCAAACACGCTGGAGCGACAGTCTCTTACGACACGATCGGTGTAGGGGCTTTCGTCGGCGGCTACATCGATGAGCAAAACAAGATCGAGGGATCGAAGGTAAAGCACTATGCATTCCATGCCGGCGGCGCGGTTATGGATGGCGATAAGCCAAGCGACCCCTTCAATAAAAACAGCCCGCTAAACAAGGACGAATATCTGAACCTCAAGGCGCAAGCGTGGGCCAACACTGCACGCCGCGCCATGCTCACCTTCAACGCGGTGACGCGAGGTCAGTCGATCAAGCCGGAAGATGTCCTATCGTTCTCGTCGGCGATCAGCCCCAAGAAGCTGGACGCACTGTTCACCGAGCTTTGCGTTCCCTGGTGGGTCGAAACAGAGGGCAAGAAGCGCGTCGTGCCGAAGCTCAAGCTGAAGAAAGACCTCGGCGTGAAATCGCACAATCTCGCTGACGCTGTGATCGCCGCCGACAACGTCAACATCGCCGGGTCGTCGTTCACCCTAGACAATATCTAAGGAACAAGAATGTCCAACGTCATCGCCTTTGTGCGCGATAGCTTGACCAGCCTTGTTTCGAGGATGGGAACCGATCGGGATAAGGCGGCAACCACCTTCTATGCTCACACCATCTTGACCGATGAGCAGCTCATCGCGTCATACAGCTCGGCATGGCTGCCGCGGAAGATCGTTGATATCCCAGCGCTCGACGCATGCCGTAAATGGCGCGACTGGCAGGCGAAGAAGCCGCACATCGAAGCGATCGAGGAAGAAGAGAAGCGCCTGAACGTCAAGGGCAAGATCCTTGAGGCGGCAAAGAAGGGCCGGCTGTTCGGCGGCGCTGCGGTCTATATTGGGACCGGTGATGCCAACCCAGCTGAGCCGCTCGACGTAGAAGGCATGAAAAAGGGCGGCCTTCGCTACCTGAACGTCATGACGCGACGCCAGTTGAACGCAGGCGAGATCGACCGCAATCCGGAATCGGAATGGTACGGCAAGCCCAGAGAATATAAGCTGTCTGGCTTGAACGGCTCGGAGATCACGATCCATCCGTCTCGCCTGGTGCTGTTCACCGGCGCCATGCCAGCCGATGACGAAATCAGCTTGAGCGGATGGCAGGGCTGGGGAGACAGTGTTCTTCAATCGACGCTCAATGCGATCAAGAATGCCGATGCCACCGCCGGCAACATTGCATCCTTGGTCTTCGAGGCCAAGATCGACATCATCCGCATTCCGGATTTCATGGCGAACTTGGGCAACGAGATATATCGCCAGAAGCTGCTTGAGCGCTATACGCTCGCGAATACCTCGAAAGGCATCAACGGCACGCTGATCCTCGACAAGGATGAGGAATACGAGACCAAGAGCGCGGACCTCTCTGGATTGACTGACATCCTCATGGCGTTCCTGCAGATCGTCTCGGGTGCCGCCGATATCCCGCTCACGCGCCTGCTCGGCCAGTCGCCGGCCGGCATGAACGCGACCGGCACGTCGGACATGAAGAATTACCACGACCGCATCCAGTCCATGCAGGAGCTGGAAATGCAGCCCGCGATGCGCCGCCTTGACGAGGCATTGGAGCGCTCGGCCGATATTCGCGACCCGGACGTCTACTATCAGTGGGCGCCGCTCGAGCAGATGAGCGAGAAGGAACGGGCCGAGATCTTCAAGACCACGGCCGATGCTGCACGCCAGCTTGTCGGCACCGGAACGGGGCAGGAGATCATCCCGCGCGAAGCCGTCTCTGACGCGCTGGTCAATCGTCTCGTAGAGGATGGTGTCTTGCCCGGACTGGACGCCGCGATCGAGGAATATGGCAAGCTGAGCGAGCAAGAGCCCTCAGAAGAGGAGCTTGCCGCCGCAGCAGCCGCACAGGCAGAGAATTCGAATAGACGCATGGCGCAATAACGTTGGCGGGGGCATCTTGCGGTCATCCAGAATAGCAGCGGCGTTAGTCAGGAATTTTTACGGGACCCACAGGGCAGTTGGCGGGCCGACATTCGTTCCATTTAATCGCGAGCTTGCGTTTGTTGTGCTCCCACCAAGCCCAGATCATCTTCTCGAATTTCTCTAGTCCTGAAACCTTAGGTAATCGCTTCCCCGTGAGGATGCAGAAACTTGCGTCTTCATCGTTGTAAGTAACATGGAAATGCGGGGGCGGATGATCGTTAGATCGGATTTCAACCCGAAGTTTACCTTCGATCAGGCCGACCCGATGCTTTTCGATATACCCGTTGGGACCAACACGGGCCAAAAGCATTCGCAGCTCCTTCTCCATGTCTTCGTCTAGGCGAACTCTTATCGTTTCCATCGCGGTCCCCGGTTAAGGCCATGCAGGCGGCGTGGATACCTCAATAATCGAGGATTGTATAATGCAATTTACCGATGCTGTAACCGTCGCGGCTACGGGCCGCGAGGAAACCTGATGCTCGTCAAGACCGTCACCACCCTTGTCACGACTGACAGCACCGGCAAGCCCGTCGATGCAATCCCAGTGCGCAACGCGAGCGCCGGCGAAACGGATGCTGCCGGCCGTCCCGTCGATGTCATTCAGGTCAGTGAAGACCCGAATGGCATCCCAGTCCGCTTGGTGACGGGCAAGGCAGCGCAGAACAGCGCCGGTCAGTGGATAGATACCCTTCCGGTACAGGGTGTTGTGGTTCCGCTTCCCGCCCTGCCTCTGGCGACAGGTGCCAAGGTCATGGGCCTCGGTCACAGCTTCATCGGGCTCGGAGCCGCGCAGGCCTATACCGCCGGCCAGACAGCAACGAATGGCCATACCGGCTTCTATGAGAATGGCAGAACGGTCCTCTCGTGGATCAAGGCGGCCGATGGCCGCTTTAACATTGACATGTTCGCCGAGTTGAACAGTCCGTTTTTCGCGCCGAGCTCATTCGCTGCCTTCTCGGGCGCAATGGCTGGCAAGTCAGGCGATTGCCTCTTTCCTGTCCCCGGGCTTGAGGCGCAGTTCCCGGGCACGCTCGCGCGCACGGCCTATTCTCTCAGCCAGAAACCCGACATCGTCTATATCGACATCGGCTACAACGATATCGTCCGGGGTCGAAGCCTTGCGGCGATCATTGCCGACTTCGATACGCAGGTGCAGCGGATCGTTGATGCCGGCATTTACGTCGTTCTGCAGACGTTGAGTTGGACCAATACGCTTGACGATCAGCCAGGCGTTGACGATCCGGCATGGCCCGGCATTCTCGACGGCATCAATACGTGGATCCTTGCGCAGGCGGGACGCAGCGGCGTCGTGCTCTGCAACACGCTTTCGCTCGATGGACCGGCCTCAGGCATCTCGCCGACGATGTTTGTAGATGGGCTTCACCCCAAGCCGGACCTGATGGCGAAGCGCTCCGATATTCTGCTGCCGATCCTGCAGGGAATGGTTTCAGCAGGCGAGACGAGGTCGCTCGATCCACTCGCCGCCTACAACATCTTCCCGCCCAAGGGCACACCAGGTGTTGCTGGCGCTAAGACCAATGTCACTGGCGACGTTGCGACCGGCATGCGCCTGATCCGCGGCACCGGCACGTCGACCTATGTGGGCAGCAAAGAAGTTGTGGCGGCAGGCAACGAAAAGCAGGTCATCACCATCACGCCTGTCAACGACGCGGCTGCCGTTCATACCGTGACCTATGGCCTGCCCGCCAATCTCAGCCTGACAACGCTCGGCCTCGTCGCCGGCGACTGGCTCGAAATCCAGATCCCCGTCGAGCTGAACGACTGGGCGGGCTGGGACTACCTCGACAGCTCCATCCGCGGCCCCGTCCAGATCGGCAACACGGTGACGGTCACCAGCGGCGGCTGGACGACGGGCAACTACATCGGCGGGCGCAACCGCTCGCTCATCTGCGGCTCGAAGCTCTGGCTGCCGACGGGGCTCACGATGACCAACCTCCGGCTCGACAACCTACTGATCCTGCGGCACCTCTGCAGTACGGGCGGGACTGGTGTAGCCAAGATCGGCGCGCCGGTCATTCGGAAGATCGCGAGCCCGCGCGTCGCGTGGCAGTTGGCGGCTTGAAATGCGAAACCCGCCGGAGGTCACGGCGGGTTTCAGAAGAGCAGCTTCGCGAGTAGCTGCTCTCCAGCTGAAAGCGGAGGGCACTTCAGCAGAGGGACACTTAAGAAAAGATCAGAGTTTTTCCAGCACCCGTTGAAGAAAAAGTCTGGTGCAAGTTAACTTCATCTCACGTGGCCGGGCGCCGAAATCGAGCACTGATCACTGGTAGGCTTGCTGCTGATCCTCTCGCTGCATCGGCGCTGACCGAGCGTTGCCCACACTATCTGATGCCTTCAGTTTCGCCCTCAACAGCAAGAGCAAAATCCCTGCAGCAATAAAAACCTGCAAGGAGAGGTAAATATACAAGATCAACCACAGCATGGCTCATCCATCCTCACTTGAACAAGTCCGAACGGGTTCGATCAGATAGGTCGGTGACGATCTATCGACAAGTGCCGTATGAGGGTGCCAGCCTTTGGAACGACAAGCGACGATGGACATTCTTCGTCTGTGTCGCGTGGCCCCACGTGACAGGCCTTACAAGGCCGAAGGCTCGTGGCTTGACAGGACGCGAGCCTTCCACCTTTTCGTCAAGCAACGCTTCGAACACGAAAAGAAGCCCGCCGAAGCGGGCTAGTTTAGGGGGTTGGAAAAGGAACGCTGCGAACGCTGGTCTGGAGATCCATCGAGCGTCCCGGATAATCTACTTCCCGCGAAGGAAAAGGTTCCATCGGCCATCGATTTTGGGCCGGGTGATGCGGGCTCACCACCAGAATTTTAAACGCCCACCCAACCGGCTCTGAACAGAGCAGGGAGCGAAGCAATGAAATTTACCGATGCTGTCACCATCGCGGGAACGCGGCGGACTGACGACGGCTACCTTGTTGCCGAAGCGAAGGCAGTTCGGACAGGGATCCAGCTTTATACGGGCGATGAGGTCGGCAAGCCGGAGATGTCCGTCGTGCGTGTCTATCGCTCGCCGGAATCGGTCTTCGCCGACGCCAGCCTGCAGAGCTTCACCCACGCGCCGGTGACAATGGATCACCCGAAGGACGCAGTGACGGCCGAGAACTGGAAGGATCTGGCGGTCGGTGAGGTCAGCACGGCTGCCAAGCGCGACGGGGAGTGGGTCTATCTCCCGCTCATCCTGAAGGACGCGGCAGCGATCAAGGGCGTCGAGGGTGGCAAGCGCGAACTCTCCGCCGGCTACGTCTGCGAACTCGTATGGGGCGACGGCGTCACTCCGGACGGCCAGCAATTCGACGCCCAGCAGACCAACATCAAGATCAACCACCTGGCCGTCGTCGATCGCGCCCGGGCTGGTTCAAAAGCTCGCATCGGTGATGGTGCGAATTGGGGCATCAGCCCTGTCACCCCTGATCACAAACCTCAAGAGGAAAAGATCATGACCCTGAAGACGGTTACCGTCGATGGCATCCCGGTTGAAGTAACCGATCAGGGTGCCACGGTTATCGCAACGCTGCAGCAGCGGCTTGCGGATGCCCACTCCAAGATGGGCACGGCAGACGCCGCGCACCTCGCCACAATCGCTGCAAAAGACAGCGAGCTCGCCAAGAAGGATGCCGAAATCGACAGCCTGAAGGCGAAGGTGCTTTCGGATGCCGACCTCGACAAGCGCGTGCAGGAACGGGCCGACCTGATCGCCATCGCCACCACCATCGCGAAGGACGTCAAGACGACCGGCCTTTCCGATGCGGCCATCCGCAAGGCGGTTGTCACTGCCAAGCTGGGCGACGCTGCCATTGCCGGCAAGGCTGACGCCTACATCGACGCTCGCTTCGACATCCTGGCAGACGAGGCGAAGAAGGCGATCGGAGCCGATCCGTTCGCGCGAGTTCTCTCTGACGGCATTCGTCCCAACGTCGACGTCCACGTCGCCGCGGACAAGGCATGGTCGGAGAGCGTCAACGACCTCAACGCCTGGCGCAAAAAGTAAGGAGGGCTGATCGATGCCTATCACCTATAGCAACACCCTTGCCGCATATGCGGTCGGCCGCCGTGTCAACATGGAAGAGTGGAACGCCATCACGCGCTCGCTCGAAGGCGCTACGCCTGTTGGCTTCGGCCAGCCCGTTATCGCTGGCACCGCCGCTCACACATGCGCTCCTCTGACGGCGGCGGCTCAGAACGTGCTCGGCATCACCGAAGCCGACCCGACGCTTCCCCGCCCGGGCGATGCCTACGCCCAGTACGACAACGTTCCGATCTGCGAAAGCGGCGTGATCGGTGTCCTGCTCGGCGCCAACGTCACGAAGGGCGCTCAGGCGCGCTTCGACATCACCAACAAGAACTGGACCGGTGCAGCCGCATCCGGAACGGTCCTCACCATTCCCGGCGCTCAGTTTGATGAAGCCGGTTCCTCGGGCGCGGTCGGCAAGGTCCGGTACCGTCGTCCTGTTCCGTCTCTGTCGGCATAAGGAGCCACATCGATGTATGGACTTGGACACAATGGCGGCCCTGTGCTCATGGCGGACGCCACCCAGGCGCTTGCCTTCGTCACCGCGCAGGCATACCGCATCAACCAGACCGTCTATGAGACGCGCTACCCCGATTGGGATTTCAGCCGCCTCATTTACGTCGAAACCGAAGGCGACCCGTGGGCCCCCGGTATCCTGACGTACCTCTCTGACATGAGTGGTGCAGCCAACTGGCAGTCGGGCGCAGCGAAGGATATTCCTCTCGCCGACGTCAACCAGGACTACCAGCTCAAGAACTTCCACCTGGCGGCCATCGGCTACCAGTTCAACATCCAGGAAGTGAACGCGGCGATCCAGATCCCGGGGGGCACTCTGCCGAACCGCCGCGCGAAGGCTGCTCGTCTGGCCTACACGAAGTTCATGTACGACCTGACCTTGTTCGGCAGCGCCGAGAAGGGTCTCGGCGGGATCACGAACTACCCGGGCGTCA
This sequence comes from Hyphomicrobiales bacterium, assembly GCA_900470965.1. Lineage (GTDB taxonomy): Bacteria > Pseudomonadota > Alphaproteobacteria > Rhizobiales > Rhizobiaceae > Rhizobium. Next base: position 27,236 of record UCCS01000090.1, on the reverse strand, counting down.
CGACGGCGGCTGTACCGGCAGACGGTACTGGTGCAGTCACCTTCTGGGTGAACGCGGCCGGCGTTGGTGTGAAGACGCCAGCGCAGATCGTCCGAGACGTCAACCTCGGTCTTCAGGGTATCAATCTGGCCACAAACCAGGTCGAGCTGGCTGACACCGTGTTCCTGCCGGTCGAAGCGCTGAATTACATCGCCGCCACGCCTTACAGCGCGACGACAATGGAAACGATCCTGTCGTTCCTGCTCCGCACCAATCTGTACACGCTCACGACCGGCCGGCCGCTCACTGTCCGCTCAGTTCGCGAGCTCGGTACAGCGGCAACCACGGCGGGCGTAACCGGGAAGGGCCGTATGGTCGTTTACAAGAACGACGAGAACTACCTGAAGCTCCACCTTCCGATGCCTCACCGGTTCCTTCCGGTCTATCAGGACGGCCCGCTCAATTGGCAGGTTCCTGGCATCTTCCGGACTGGTGGCGTCGAAGCGCTTACCACGGCAGCCATCCGCTATCTCGACGGCGTCAGCGAAACTCCGGCCTGATAGGGGGCTGACATGGTCAAGGTGAAGAACCTGACGAACAGCCCCTATGATCTCCAGGGCAGGGACGGCCCGGTCCGCATCCCTGCCTTCGGAGAGGCCGAGGGCGAGTTTACGGACGATTACCTGCATATCTTGGAAGCTTCGGGATCTGTGGTGATCGTGACCGAAGGCGAAGATGCAGGGCAGGGCGGTGACAGTAAGCCGCCCGTCGATGACCTGGCCAAGCTTCGCGCCGACTACCTCGACGTCATGGGCAAGAAGCCGTTCAACGGCTGGTCCGCCGAGCAGCTCCGCGAAAAGATCGATGCGAAGCTCGCCGAATAATCAACGACCTCGGCTGGCAACGGCCGGGGTACCCATTCCCACCGGAGAATAGATATGGCCGGATACGGTACGAACGCAGCTGCACAGGCCTATTGGGACGCAGCCGGCTATGTCGTTCCCGAAGGAACGAGCGATGCCCAGATAACCGCAGCGCGTCAGCGTGGCTCTCTGGCTATCGATCGATACGAGGCGCGTTTCAGTGGCACGCGCACCGGAGGCTTCGCCCAAGAGCGAGCATGGCCGCGCACGGGAGCGTCAACCTACTACGGTGGAGCGATTCCATCCGACATGGTGCCGGTACCGATCGAGAATGCGTCATATGAGGCGGCTTGGCTGGAACTCGGAAACCCTGGCATCTTGTCGCCCGTTGTGACGGGAACTGCGACGGTGAAACGGGAACGGGTAGGGCAGTTGGAAGTTGAATACGCCGCGTCTTCGTCTACCAACATGGAAGATATCATCGCCATGGCAACGCCGGTCGTCACAGTGATCGAGGGCCTGCTCTGGCCGTTCCTATGCCCGATACTGCCGGGGATTGCTGTCGTATGAGTGATCCGCTCTTCACTCGGCTGCAGGCCACTGCGCAGCGCCTTATCACGAAGTATGGGCAGGCCGGCACCATCCGGCGCATCGCCCCGCCCGATCCGGTCACCGGTGGAGATGGCACGCCGACGGATTATCCCTGCCGTCTGTTCCCGGCCTCCTATGACCGCCGCTACGTGGACGGCACGAACATTCTCGCGTCCGACAAGCAGCTTTACATCGGCTCAATCGGGATAGGCGTGTCGCCAAAGGTTGGAGACGTCGCGATCGGCGCCGACGGCACGGAATATCTCATCGTTCACGATGACCCGAACAACTACGACGGCCAGACCAATGTCGTCTTCATCTGCCAAGGAAGGACAGCACCATGACGAACGTCTTGCTCACGAAGAAGTACAAGGGCCGCGCCGCCGGCGAGATCCTGACGGACCTTGCCGATGGCGAGGCTACCGCGCTCGAAACCATCGGCGTCGGGCAGAAGCTCAAGGAAGAGCAGGCGGCTCCGAAGGAGAAGGGCAGGAAGGAAGCCGCCGAATGACACATTCCGAAGCCATCCGGCACAACGCTCGCCTTATCTTAAAACAGGTCCGCGGCAAATCTCGGAAAGAGCGGTGGCAGATCTATGCCCGCCTTATGCTGGGGATCGCCTATCCCATCGTCCATGTCCACAACGTCATCGTCAACGAGCATGTTGCTTTCGATGAAGCGTTTAGCGGCACGTGGGATGAAATGCGCAAGGGTGCGCGCCAGTCGGATCATCGGTTCCGCCTATAATGCCAACCCTTCGCCAGCAGATCCTCGACCTCGTCGACAAACTGTCGCCGACGCTCGAAAAGGCATTCCTCGCCGCGATCGACGATATCAAGAGCGAGATCGTGCTGCGCGAGGTCGTGGCGAAGCTTGAGGCGAGGGACGTCGAGGGCGCGATCAACGCTCTCCATATCGACCCCGCCGCGTTCCGTCCGCTCTCCGAGGCTCTGAGACAGGCCTATGACGCCGGCGGCGCACTGACCGCTCAGAACATGCCCCGCCTATCCGACCCGATGGGCGCGCGCATCGTCTTCCGCTGGGACATCAGCAACCAGGGGGCAGAGGCGAACATCCGCAATCTGTCCTCGACGATGATCACCAACATCAGCGAGCAGACGGTCGTCGCGGTTCGGCAGACCATTGTCGAAGCCTATTCGCAGGGGGCGGGACCGAACAAGATCGCCCTTGATCTCGTGGGCAGGAAGTCGGCTACCACTGGCAAGAGGGAAGGCGGGGTTCTCGGGCTCAATGGCCCGCAGGCCGAGCTGATCGAGCGCACCCGGATCAATCTTCTCTCGGGCGATCCAGCCCTGATGCGGAAGTATCTGACGCTCAAGACGAGAGACAAACGGCTCGACAAGGCTGTCCAACGGGCCATCGCAGCCGACAAGCCACTCGACAAGGAAACGCTCGAGAAGGTGCTGATGCGCCTCCGCGACCGCAACCTTCGTCTGCGTGGCGAGATGGTGGCGAGAACCGAGACGCTTTCGGCTGTGATGTCCTCGAAGCATGAGGCCTTCCAGCAGGCCCTGTCGAAGTCGAACCGAGACGCAAGCCTTGTCACCCGCAAGTGGCGTTCTGCCGGCGACCGCAAGGTGAGGCACACCCACCAAGTCCTCAATGCGACGGAAGTGACCGGAATGGACGTTCCTTTTCAGTCTCCATCGGGCGCCTTGCTTCGATATCCAGGGGATACATCGCTCGGCGCCGGGCCATCCGAAGTCGCCGGGTGTCGCTGTGATGTCGAATACAATTTCGACTTTGCCGAAGCCTATGCCCGCTCGCGGGGCTGGTGATGGCGACCGAGAACCTTTCTTTCGCGGCCCAGGTATCGCAATGGGCCAAGGCTGAGACCGAGCGCGAGGAGGCTGTTTTCCGGACGGCTGCGCAGGAAGTCGCCAACGAGGTCCGGAGGCCGGTCGCTGAAGGTGGCCGGATGCCTCTCAAAACTGGCAACCTCCGCCGATCGCTGATGGCCTCGACCGCAGACATGCCGACCATACAGGAAGGCAAGACAGAGTTTCAGGATAGCGCGATCGAACTGGTGATCGCAGACGCGCACCTCGGCGACACGATCTTTCTCGGGTTTCAGGCCGCCTATGCCGCCCGCATGAACTACGGCTTCGTCGGCACTGACTCGCTCGGCAGAACCTATAATCAGACTGGGTTCGGGTTTGTGGATGCAGTCGCCCAGCGCTGGCAGCAGATCGTCACTCAGGCCGAGGCGACTGTTCGGAATCGCTTCGATCAAGCTTGACGCCTTCGGTGAGCGTCAGGAAGGCCGTCTGGATGATCGTCAGGTCCCGGATGGCCATCGCAAGCACGTCCTGAGCGTGCTTCGTCCGAACTGTCTTGTTCAGCAACGACGCCAGCGCCTGGTGGAGCAGGTCATAGACTTCCTCGTCGCTGAGCGGTTTATCGGCCATGGGCCAGAGGTAGCAGATGGCCGATACGGTTGAAATGAAAATCTATCAGGCGCTGCTCTTGCGGTGCCAGGAGTTCGTTCTTCCCTCGGGCGTCACCATGGTTTTGCCGGGTGTTGCTTTCACGCCGACCGCCTCGAGCAGGTTCGTCAGCGTCGAAGTCCACTTCAATCGATCGATCGAGACCGACCTGTCGCTGGTCATGGACCCGATCCGGCAGGGCTTCATGCGAACGAATGTCATGTGGCCGAAGGGCTTGGCGATCGTCGACGGCTACAACGTCGCCGGTCAACTTCGCGCGCATTTCCGGCGCGGCACGAAGTTGTTCCGGGTCGATACCCAAGTCCGCATCGACGAGGATCCGGAAATCGGCGTCCTCGTCACGGGTGAGACGCACCACAACATACCCGTCACCACGCGGTGGCTTTGCTATCCGCAAGTTCCGGCCTGATTGGCCTGCCGTGTTCGCGCCTTCGGCAAGCGCAATCAGACATGAGAGGTTACCAACATGCCGCAGCTTTACCCGGTTGCAGGTGCCAAGATCTATATCGGCCCTGCCGTTAACACGGTTCCCGACGATGCCGACATCGATGCCACCGATTTCGCTTCGGTCACTTGGACCGAGCTCAAGGGCTGGCAGACGATGGGCGCTATCGGCGATGCCGCAACGCTCATCTCGGAGGACGTTATTTCCTCCGGCCGCACGCTGAAGGCCAAGGGCACCCGCAATGCCGGCTCGATGCAGAACAACTTCATCATCATGCCGAACGATCCCGGCCAGATCGCCCTGATCGCCGCCGAGAACACGGATTTCAACTATCCGTTCAAGCTGGCGTTCGATGATGCGCCGCCCGTCGTCTCCGGTGTGGCAACCATCACGATCGCCGCGCCGGGTGTTGTCACCTGGACGGGACATGGTCGCCAGGTCAATGATCCGGTCAAACTCTCGACAACCGGCGCACTTCCGACCGGTCTCACGGCCGGAACGACCTACTATGTGAAGACGGTGACCGACGCCAACACGATTACGCTCTCGGCCACACCGGGCGGCGCGGCGATCACCACCACTGGCACGCAGTCGGGCGTGCATACGATCTCCACCGTCCCGACCGGCACCGTCAAATTCTTCTACGGTATCGTCATGACGGCGCAGGAGAATGGCGGCGGCGCAAACACCGCTCGCCTCCTGCAGGGCAACGTCGAAATCAACAGCCCGGTCATTACCGTGGCTCCTGTAGGTGGTGCCTGATGTCCTCTGAAGATTTCGCCGATCTCTCCGGCCTCGAAGCCCTCATCCAGTCTCAGGAGCAGGGCATCGAGATCGATATCCTCAGCGAGCAGGGCAAGCCGATCGGTCTCAAGATCGGCTTCGTCGGCCCTGACAGCGACCGGATGCAGAAGGCCATGCGCGATGTCACCGCTGAGTTCGCCAAGGCGGCGGCAGAGCGCGGTAGCCTTGAAGCCTCCGCTGATGATGGCGATGCCCGCATGATCGCGATCCTCGCCAAGGCAACCACCCATTGGACGCCGAACCCGAAGATCGGCGGTCAAGTGATTCCGTTCTCGGAAGAGAATGTCCGTAACCTCTATTCAAAGTTCCGCATCATTAGGGAGCAGGTTGAGGTTCGGGCGGTACGCCGCAGCTCTTTTACCAAAAGCTCATCGGCGGCCTCTGCCGACTGATTGAAGATCAGCACAACGGCAAGAAGGTAGTCGTGCCGGCTGCCGGTGAGCAGGTTTGGTACTGGTTTCGCGAGCTTGACTGCCAGCGCACCAGCAACGGCTTCGGGCCGAACGCCATCGGGTTTCAGGCAATAGGGGAGTGGTCTCGCCTTCGCGGCATCACTCTCCGGCAATGGCAGTTGGATGCCATCATCGCAATGGACCTGAAGCGCCGAGAATTGGTTGCTCAGAAGGCGGCCGACAAAGAGCAGCCGGAACAGCAGGTATCGGAGCGCCCGCTCACCAGCAGGCTCTTCGACGCGATTTTCCCCAATAAACGGAAGTGACCATGACCGACGCAACGCTGGGGTTCAAAATCGACAGCTCGCAGGCCTCGTCTGCGGCCGCAGATTTGGACCGGCTGACTGCCGCTGCCTCGCGCACGCAACAGGCCGCCGACAAGCTCGAAAGCGAAGCGTCCACTCTGGGCAGTGCTTTGTCACGGGCTGGCGAAGGGGCTGGCCGCGCCGCCCAGCCGCTGGAGCGAGTGGGCAAGGCTCTCGCGGACCAAGACGAGCATGTTCGCGCTTTCCGAATGGAAGTCGAGCGGCTCACGCTGAAGTATCAGCCTCTCGCGCAGGCGACACGGAATTACGAGGCGGTCGTCAGCGAGATCGAAAGGGCTCACAAGATCGGCGCCATTAGCGCGCAGCAGATGACACAGGCGCTCGACAGGGAGCGGCAGGCCTACGAACGGTTGCGCACCTCTGCCGCCACCGCCGGCGCTGCGGTGAAGGCAGCAAACAGCAATGGCGGCGCATCGCGCAGCTTCAACACATCGAACCTTGCCGCGCAGGGCTTCGATATCGGCAGCACTGCCGCTTTCATGCCCTGGTACACAGTCGCTTTGCAGCAGGGTCCGCAGGTCTCCCAGGTGTTCAACGACATCAAGGCGAGCGGGCAGGCTATTGGCCCCGCAGTCGCCGGCGCCTTCATGCAAATCCTCAATCCGATTTCGCTTGTCACGATAGGCGTCATTGGTGGTGTCGCTGCGCTCGTGCAGTATTTCAGCACGAGCCGCGAAGGTTCGGATGGGATGAATGCTGATCTGCGAGAGCAGGCGGAATTGATCTCGGGCATAGCAGACAGGTGGGGCGATGCCATCCCCTCCCTGAAACAGTATGCCGACGAGCTCAATCGCGCAAAGGAAGCATCTGAACTTCAGGCAGGCGTTGGACTGCTAAGCGCGAAGACCCTGAAGGATGTCCGGAGCGGCCTCGACGATGCTAAGATCGGTCTTGCCGATTTGGCTTCGCAGTTGAGACTTGCTGGCACAGAGCCCGAGACGATCGTGCAACTCGAGAATGCCTTTTCGAGGTTCACTAAAGCGGCGGACGAGGGCAAGATCACCACCGAACAGGTTAGCGCAGTCCAGACTGCCCTTACTGCGGCCGTGAAAGAAAACCATATCCCGGCGCTCGATGAGTTCGCCAAGGTTCTCGACCAGATATCCAAGTCCGCGCTCACTGCGGCCGACAGCATTGGCAAGACGGGCGAAGCCGCAGCTCTCGCACAGTCGCGCATGAATGATCCGCGCACGTGGCGCAGTTTCGGCCGCAACGACCTTTTCGGTGCCGACGGTACGATACAAGGTTCTGAAATCAACCTTCCGGATATCGGCCCGACCCCAGCGCAGCGGCCGAACGACCTTTCGCAGGATCCGGGCGCTCCTGCCATCCTGAACAGCGATGGCCGTCTGACGAACGTCCCGGTGCCTGGTCAGAAGCCGAACTTCTTCGAGATCGACGAGCAGACCGACAAAGTCACTGATCTCGAAAAGGCATATCGCCGCGCACAGGAAGCAAAGGCCGACTTCTGGCTAGACATCAGCTTCCAGCAGCGCCAGGCCGAGCGCAGCGCCATGGATCAGCAGGTTGCGACCACGCTGAACCGATACGGCTTCAATGAGGACCTGAATTCGCCCGAGGCCAATGCGATCCGCCAGCAGTTGCGTGGTCAGCAGGCCAAGGAGATCGCGAACGAATTCGGGGATGCATTCAGCAGCGAGCTTATTTCGGGTAGCCATGATATCGGCAAGGCATTCCTGAAGGGTTTTGAGGCGGCTATAACGAGCCAGGCATCAGACCTCTGGAAAAAGTTCTTCGACAGCATCGGCAACATGATTTCGGGGCTGCTGACCGGCGGGAAGGGTGGAACATCTGCCGCAGGCATCGGGAGCGTGGCATCATCTGTTTTTGGCGGTGGTGCCAATGATAACCGCTCTGCGTCCCCCGTCTCTATGTCCGGTTCTGGCGCTTCGCTCGCTTGGAACTTCTGGAAGTCGAAAGGCCTGGCCGATCATCAGGTCGCCGGCATCCTTGGCAATGTAGGAGCTGAGAGCTCTTTCAACCCTAGCGCTGTTGGCGATGCTGGTAAGGCCCTCGGTCTTTATCAGTGGAACGATCGGTCGCCGTCGCTTTTAAATGCTATCGGCGGGCGCGGAAACCTCGGCAATGAGCTGGCCCAGCATCAGTTCGCGTATTCCGAACTTATGGGCCCGGAGAGCAGGGCGTGGAACGCTCTCAAGGCTGCCCCGGACGTGCGCAGCGCGACCGCAGCCTTCGCGGGCTTCGAACGCCCGCAAGGCTTTTCCTGGGGTAACCCTGAGGGAGCCCACAATTTCTCCGGCCGACTTGAGGGTGCTGAAAGCGCACTCGCGAAGTTCGGCGGCACTGCTGACAAGGCAACGGGCAGTCTCGGTCAACTGGGGAATGGCCTTGGCCAACTCGGGACGACGCTCAGCACAAGCGCGGCTGGCGGAGGCGGGGGACTCTTGAGCGCTCTATCGGGCATCGGCAAGAGCATCTTCTCATCCTCGGCGCAGTTCGCGAGTGCTTGGAAGCTCGGCGGTATTGGCCTCTATGCAGACGGTACGAACTATGCGCCGGGCGGGTTGTCGATCGTCGGCGAGCGCGGTCCGGAACTGGTGAACCTTCCGCAAGGCTCTCAGGTCTTCAACGCCAACCGAAGCGCTCAGATGATGGATGCCGGCAACGACAACGGCTCGAACTCGCCGCGGAAGCTGGAAGTCCATGTCCACGGCGGAAGCGGTGATGAGCATGTCCGGGAGCTCGCCCGGCAGGGCGCGCAGGAAGCGCTCTACCAAGACAAGATCGATCAGGCGCGCGGCGGGTTCGGAAGCACGCAGAAGAAGTTCAATTCACGGGTGGGCTAAGGATGGCCGTCTATACCGATCAGCCGATGTTTCCCGTGGATTTCCTGCGGCCGACGGAAGCAAGCTTCGACAACCCGGGAAGCGGCCTCGACGGCGGCGTCAATGGGGTCGGTGAGCCGATCAGCATCGAAACATCAGGCGGCGGGATCATAACCGCCACCTATTCGAACATGGTGCTGGAAGGTCCCGACGAGCGCTTCGAGGTGTTGAACTGGCTTGGCGCCCGTCTCAACGGCGGGTTCCGCTTCATCAACGTGCCAATCGTCAATGACAAGATCGGGCCGTTCCCGGTGATCAGAGGCACGCGCCGGCCCATCATTAAGGGCATTCCGCATTCCGATGGCGCACTGTTTTCTGACGGCTCTGGATACTCGCAGGCGACTGTCTATGGCGAGGTGACAGAGGACGCGCCGCTCAATGCCGGCGTCCTCTCCATGCAGGTCTTCGGTGCAGCCAGGGATCTTCGCTGGTCTGACTGGTTTTCGATCTATCACCCAACGAAAGGCTGGCGCGTCTACCGCCATTGGGAGGTGATCGGCAAGAGCGATGACGCGGACCCGATTTACCGGCTGGCTCTAAGCCCTCCGTTGCGTGAGGCAGTGGCCGCAAGCACGCGTGTCGAGCTCGCCCGCCCGCGTTGTGTCATGAAGCTGCCGAAGGGCGTCACGGTCCCTTGGACTTATAGAGGCTGGTATTCCTCACGCCCGACGGTGCAGTTCACGGAAGCGTTCTGATGGCCTACTCGGTTCAATACGTGCCGGCCGCGGTGATCGAAGAGATGCGCGGCAGCCATCAGCTCGGCGTATTCCTTCGCATCGACACGGACCCGGCCTTGCATATGTGGTTCGGGATTAATGATGTGCCGATCGGCTTCGATGGTATCGACCCAGACGGGACGGTCTATCTCGGCGGGGGCCGTCTGATCGGCGTTCCCTCGCTTGAGGTGTTGGTGAACGGAACTTCCGATGCGGTGGACTTCTCAGTTTCTGGCATCGATCCGGCCACCGGCGCCAAGATGATCGACAGCATCCCGCCAGTGCGCGGCAAGCTGGTGCAGGTCGGACTGACGACACTCGATCGCTACTACCAGCCGATGAGCAAGATCATTCCGATTTGGACGGGCGTCGCATCTCATCCGAAGGAAGCGCGGCCACCGATCCGGGAAGGGGAGACGGCAACACTCTCGCTCAGCCTGGCGGTCGTTGCCGGCGAGAACACCCGCTCCCGGCCTTCGAAGGTCCTATGGTCGGACGCGATGCAGCGTTCGATGTATCCGACAGACGCATTCTGCGACGGCACGCCTCGGCTTGCCCGCGGCATCCAGCCCAAGTGGCCGGTCTTCTCGTAATCGAGGCTTTATGGACATCCATCATTTCCTTGCACTCCCGCATCGCTTCAGGTGGGGCGGGGCGGGCGGCGACGACTGCCTTACGTTCCCTGCCTCATGGGTCGAGAAGGTGACCGGCATAGACCCGGCTGACGAGTTCCGCGGAACCTACAGCACGCGCGAGGAAGCACAGCGCATCTTGGATAGCCATGCCGGCAATCTCGCGCTCATGGAGCGACAGCTTGCGCCCGTCAAGGCGAAGCGCATCCAGGACCCTGATACCGGCGATATCGGGCTCATCAAAGCCATGACCGGCGAGACATTCGAAGACCAAGCCGAAGCACTGATCGGGGCTATTCGCTTCGGTCCTCTCTGGGCCTGCATCCACCCGGGCGGCGTCCGCGCCATCAAAGCTGAATTCATTGCCGCCTGGAGACTGCAAGCATGAGCTTGAAGACGACGTATGAGAGCGTCCCGAGCGACGCGGATCACTATTTCGATGCTCACCGGTGGGAATGGCAGGACAGGTTTCTGCGCGGCACGACCGCGCATTACGATCCGATCTTCACGCCGCTGTTTACCAGCCTGTTCACGTCGCTCGGCTTCTCTGCCGCTACTGCTGGCATTCTGGCGACGGGTGCAGCTGCAATCGCAACTACGGCGATCTCGATCGGTATTCAGGCGCTGCTCGCGCCGAAGCCCCCAAAGCCTGAAGACGGGAAGATCCCGAAGATTCAGTCGATACCTTATCGCTGGTGGGGCGTCGGCCGGAACCGTGTCGCAGGCGCTTACATGCTCTGGGAAGCCGTCGGCAAGAACCTCTATGCCGTGCAAGCGATCGCCGGTCATCGCATCAAGCGGATCAATCGCTGGTGGCTGCATGACGATGAGGTGGTGCTCGAAGCAGATGGCACGATCGAGGACGGCACGAACTACCGCAGGAACGTTCGAGTCTTCTACCGATACGGGACGGTGCCGGAGACGCCTTATGTTGAGATAGCCGCCAACCTTCAGGCCCAGGGCGTCTGGACCACAAGTCACCGCGGCGACGGGCAGGCCTCGATCGCGATGATCGCAGCCAGCGACAAAGCAGAACGCCAGAACAAGACGTTTCCCTATGGTCCTCCGCAGCTCTCCTGCGAAGCCGATATGGCGCTGTGCTGGGACTTCCGTGATCCGCTGCAGAATCCGGAAGACCCGAGCACCTGGCAGTGGACGCGGAATTCTGCGGTCATCATGGCGTGGCATCAATGCTTCAACGAGTTCGGTCATCGCCGTGACTACAGGCGGGCGATCCTTCCCGTGCTCGACATGTGGCAGGAGGAGGCAGATGTTTGCGACGAGCTCGTTCCTCTGGCGGCCGGCGGCTTTGAGCGCCGCTACGAATGCAATGGCTTCGACACGACAGAGAACGACCCGAAGGCGGGGACGAACGCAATCCTCTCCTCTTGTGACGGATGGATCTGCGAGCGCGGCGACGGCGCGCTGTTGTTCATCGTCGGAAAATTCCGGGCGAAGTATCTGACGACTCTGACGGACGCGGACATCGTCGGTCACCAGATCGAATATGACGTGCTCTTCGAGGACGAGTGCAATCGGTTGGTTCCGAAATTCTGCTATCCAGAGGTCGGCTATGCCACGTCCGATACGGACTATTTCGAGGATGTCGGCGCACAGTTGACCGCCGGACGCGTCCTTGCCCAGGAGGCGAACTACCAATGGGTCCAGCAATGGCGGCAGGCCCGCAGGCTCGGAAAGCGCGACTGGCTTCGCCTTCAGCAGAAGGTGACCGGGCAGCTCAACGTCAGGCTATCTGGCATTAACTCGGTCTATAGCCGGTGGGTCCGAATTGCGGCTCCGAACATGCTTCCAAGGCTGGACGGCAAGATCGTCGAGAACCGCAAGTCGGTGCTCTCGCTCCTTCAGGGCGGCTTCGTCATGGATATCATGCAGCACCCGGAGAACATCGACATCTGGAACCCGGCAGTCGACGAAGGCCGACAGCCGTCGACCCCGCCACGAACGAGCCAGGCCGGCATCCTGACGCCGGTCATAAACCTTGTTCAAGCGAGACCCAACGGCGATAGCGTCTATGTTCGTGTCGTGATCATCGACCCTGAGGATGACAGCCTCATTCCGGTGGTTCGATATCGTCTCGTAGACGCGGGGTCTGGTTCTCCGGGACCGTGGATCGAACAGCGGTTCCCAAATCCGGTCCCGGCCGGTGGCTTCATCGACATGAGCACGAATGTTGTTCCGTCGAACAAGCTGCTCGATATCCAGGTGGCTTTCATCGCCTCCGATGGTGACTACGGCCCGTGGTCGATCACGGCAAGCGTCACATCGACAGTCGATCCGACGGCTCCGGGCGTTCCGCTCAACATGACGACGAGCAATGCCTCCGGAACTGTGACCGTCACCGCTACGGCGGCCAATGACAACACCCGCTTCCTCGTCTTCAAGCGAGGCACCACGGGCCAGAGCTTCGCTGCGGCGACCCTAATTGGCCAGTACAACGTCGTCGCAAACCAGACGATCAGCTTCCCAAATACGCCTGGAGCCGGCACCTGGAAATACTGGTGCGGATCTGAAAACGGCTCCGGCATCCCTTCGGCCACCCAAGCCTCATCCACCATCACAGTTTAAACATCCGGAGTTCTAATGGCTGAGACTGCAAATACCATCTGGGCAGATGGCCCCAGCACCGATCCCTTCGCGCCGGACAAAAGACTAATCCGGGAGTGGGGCACGTGGGTTGAAGGATCGATTTCGGCGTTCCTCGCCAGTGGCGGCAAGGTCTACACCACACGGGCGGCTCTCTACGCAGACCTGACGCAGACGGCCAATACGATGGCGTGGGTCATCAACGATCCGACCGTGGCTTACAACGGCATCTACCAAAAGAGCGGCGCCGCAAATACCGGTTTCTGGACGCGTCTCGGCGACCTGCCATATTCCTTCATTGTCGCGACTGACGCCGGAGCGGGAACTCCGAACGCCATTCAGGCCACAACTAGCATTCCCATCAGCCAATCCGCGCTGATTATTCTTGGCGTTTATGAGGCCAACGATGGGTCGCCAGTCACGGTTGCGTTCAACGGCGGGTCTCCGCTGGCGGTAAAGACCAATAGCGGCAATGACGTATCGCCGGGCGGGCTCGTTGCCGGCATGCAATTGCTTGGGGTTGTTTCGGGATCGACTTTCCGGCTCGTAAGCGATCAGGTCTCATCTGCCATCATAGCTGCCGCGGAATTGGCAGCCGACCGGGCAGAGACAGCGGCCACAGAAGCCGAAGACTGGGCCGACCTCGCAAAGAACAACTTTGTGCAGAACAGCTTCACCGGAGACGGCACGACCACCGATTTCCTCCTTTCGATCGACCCTGGCAGCGCAAACAATATGTTCGTCATCGTCGGCGGTGTCGCGCAGACGATTTCGTCGTACACCCTGCAACATTCGGGCGGAAACGCTTACCTCCGGATCATTTCCCCGCCGGTGCCGACTGGGGTTGAGATCGATGTTCGCTTCGGCAACAAGATCACTGTGGGCTCGCCGAGCGACGGTTCTATCACCACCGCCAAGCTCGGCGGAGATGCTGTCACGGCCGCGAAGATGTCCGCAGCGGATGCCCCAAATATACGGACGAAGATCGGTGCCGCTGGTTCGGGAGATGCGCTCACAAACGCTCAGATGCCGACCGGTTCCGTCGTCCAATCTGTCCTGGCGTCAGCGATCACGAACACGGCACTATCCGCGGCCATCCCTCGTGACAACACCATCCCGCAGCTGACCGAAGGGACCGAAGTCCTTAACGGAAAGATCACGCCACGGTCCACTTCCAACAAGATCCGCGTTCGAATGACCGGATGGTTTGAGGCGAACGCGGTCGTTCATGTGATCGGGGCCATCTGCTCATCGACCCAATCTGACGCGATCGGCGCGATCATGGTCACGTCGCAACCGACGGCAGGTTACGGCATGCCTATGGCATTCGAAGCCGAGTTCACGCCGGCTACCACCTCAGAAATCACAATTTCCTTCCGCGCTGGCCCAGCGGATTCGACACCAGGAATCGTTCGGTTCGCCTCAGCAAGCGGCGCTCATTATCTCGGCGCTGCGGGCAAAACCACACTCGTTATCGAGGAGATTAAAGCCTAATGGTACTCAAGATCCCCCCGGCTATGATGCAGAGGAGTTTGCCTCCTCAGCACCTCACAGGCTTCTATACCGCGCGCGATTTCTCGGTGCCGACAAAACGTATTGTCGTATCTCCGGGCACCTGCAGGTCTCAGGACGACACCGCAGATATAAATCTGGCCGCGGCGATGATGAAGCGGCTTGACCAAGTGTGGGCGGCTGGTTCGGGGAACGGTGGCCTTGATCAAGGCGCGCTAGTCGCCAATGTCTGGTATCATTGCTTCGTCATCCTTAATCCGACGACTGGCACAGTCGATATCATTTTCTCCGGATCGATCACGAACCCGTTGCTGCCCTCTGGCTTCACGGTGTTCCGTCGTATCTGGTCAATTCTTACCAACGGCTCCGCGGACATCATGCCTTATTCCCAGTCCGACGACTGGTGCGCATGGGCAGTTCAGCTCAACAGCTTTTCGTCGGGCAATCTCGGCGCGTCTCCGACAGTTATCACCATGGCCACCCCGCTTGGGATCAAAGTCGAGGCGCAGTTCCTGCTTCTTGTGGTCTCGGGCGCTGGCAGAGTCGGTGTGATGGACCCAGACACAGGCGATCCCGCGGCGGGGCTTTTCTGGCCTGTCGCAACTAAGATCAGCGCTCAAGACCTGAGTTACCGAGGGTATGTCTTCACCGATGTGAACTCGCGGGTGGTCGGCTACGCGGACGCCAACATGACCTCATCCGTCATTACTATTGGCTACAGAGACCCGAGAGGCAAGCTGTGAAAGAGATCCGTATCGCTACGTGTGGCACGTCACTAACCTACAATGGAAACTTTAACGTCTGGCAGCGCCAAGTCGAAAGAGGATTGGTCGAAGGGAAACATACGATCGCCAGGATCTACAATTTTGGAGAAAATGGCCAGGACAGCTCCGGCGGCCTTTTCTACCTATATCGCGCCCTCCAGACCAGACCCGAGATCGTGTCGCTCGAATACTGCATGAATGACGCATACGTGCCGCGCAACATTTCTGTGGCTCAAGCCCAGGCGAACCATCTGAACATGATCGGGCAACTGCGTGCAAACGATCCTAACGTCAAGATCTGCCTCATGACGATGAACCCGCCCGTTGCAGGTGGTTCAGTCCCTCTGACGGACCGACCAAACTGGGCGGCTTATACCCAAATGTATCGCGACATGGCCGCGAGCGACCCAACGTTGACGTTGATCGACAACGCACCCAACTGGGCCGGAGTTACGGTGTCGGAGATCCCTGACGGCGTTCACCCGACGAAGGCAGCGGTCTCCACCCGGTCGGTCCCGACGATCATTTCTTCGCTTAGACCGCTGATCCAGTAGGAAGACTGCCGACGTTAAATCGCATCCGTTGATGGATGGCAGAATTGATCGGGCGCTCCACGAAGCGCTCGGTCGCCCACGAAATCGCGATCACCATAGATAAGTAGACCGTTAATCCGGTCAGCGAATCGTGCGCCATGTTCGGGAAGACGTCCAGAACAAGGGCGTGCACCAGGTAGATCGAGTAAGAGATCCTGGCGATGAAGGAGACGATCGGGAAGTGGTACTTTGTGGGGCGGACGGACGCAGCGAGGATGACAATTGCGGTTCCCAGCGCTGCTATCATGCTCTGAAGAACCCAACCCGCGTTTCGTCCGCCTGAATATGGGATGCTGAGAGCGATAACGATAATCATTGCTCCCCACAGCAGAGTAGCCGGCTTAACCATTTTTCTGACGAATGACGATTGTTCCAGAAAGACGATAGAAGCCCCGAGCAGGAAGTGATCATAGAAAAAGACGGAAGATGGTGCCGCGCCGAAGGCGCGGGTCACGACCACAGCCACCGCGATCGTGGCAAAACCCACGATCAATTTGAGGTTATTGCCGCTGCGGACTGGAAGCGCCAGCAACAGCAGCATCACGAATGGGAACGTGATGTAAAACCAGAATTCGATATAAAGCGTCCAAAGCACGCCGACACCGTATCCGAGCCACTCGCCAGTGATTCTCCGGAAGGTCAGGAGATCTACTAGATGCGTCTCGAGGCTCGGCCACCGCGAAGAATACATGGCGAGCGTTATCAGGCAGACACAAGCGAGTTGCACAAGATACATCGGGTAAATGCGGCCCACCCTGCGAACCAGAAACTTGAAGATGTTCTGTCCGCTCAGCATGCCTTCCCGGATTAGAGACGAACACATCAGGTAGCCGCTCAATACGAAGAACATGCTCACGCCGACCGAGCCGCCGGGAACCCATTCCGGCCGAACATGGCCGATCACCACCGCTGTCGCGGCGGTAGCTCTAAGCCAATCTAGAGGCTCGATTCGATCCTGCATTCAACTCCCGATCCTAAGGCGAGAAACGCATACATGAGCCAGGCCAACGGCGACAGGGCAAAATCTCGGGAGATAACAATATGAAACGCGACCATCTCAGGAATTGGTTGAGGCGAAGCGTCACCGCTGCGATCAGCTAAGGGCGAGCACGGGCGCGGATACCACTGCGAGCACAATTATCGAGGCCAGAGCTAATTTGATGCGTCGAGTGCGCCTAGTGCGCACGCCGGTCCAGTCATAGGCCATAACCGAAGATCCTTATGATCACCCGCGAGAACATGCTCGCGTCATTTGATTCCTGCAAGCCGCTGAATCCATCACGAAGCTTGCGCGAAACTTTCCCAACGTCGGAGAATTACCATGACCTCGATGCGCACCAGCGCTGCGGGCCGCAAGGCTATTGCGCAGCGCGAAGGCAATAAGCTCGTCGCCTACCTCGATAGCGTCGGCATCTGGACTGTCGGCGTAGGCCACACGACGGCGGCCGGACCGCCGGCGGTAAAGAAGGGCACGAAGATCACGGCGGCCGAGTCCGATCAGATCCTCACCCGCGACCTTGCCGCTGTTGAAGAAAGCATCAACAGCCTGGTGAAGGTGCCGCTCACTCAGAGCCAGTTCGACGCTCTAGTGTCGATCGTCTTCAACATCGGCGCCCCGGCCTTCTCGAAATCCACGCTACTGCGAAAGCTGAACGCCCGCGACTATCAGGGTGCCGCGAGCCAGTTTCTTGTCTGGAACAAGGGAACTGTGAACGGCAAGAAGGTGGCTATCGCCGGTCTCACGGCTCGCCGGAAGGAAGAGAAGGCACAATTCCTCTCCGAAGGTGCACCGGCCGCTACCGCGCCGCTCATGGCCGTTGCCCAGCCGAAGACGGACACGACCACGGTCGAGATCGTCCAGCGCAAGCTTTTCGAGAAGGGCTATACCGAGGTCGGCAGCCGCCGCGCCGACGGTTCCTTCGACGGCGAGATGGGCAAGATGACGCGCGGGGCAATCACCGTCTTCCGGCAGGAGAACGATCTCCCGCCCGGCGACTTCATTGATCAGCAGCTGCTCGACGCGCTCGACACCGCACCGGCGCGTCAGCTCGCCCGAAACGATGCCACGGCCCAAACCGTCCGCCAATCCGTGCCGGAAGTCCGTTCCAACTGGACGATGAAGATCGGTGCGGTCGTGACGGCGGCCATTTCCGGCGCCGGCGCTTTCTTCGACGGCATCATCACGAACCTCGGGGTCGCTCGCGGCTATGTCGACAACGTCAAGGACTACGCGTCTGACGTTCCCGGATATGTCTGGATGGGTGCGGTCGTGGCAGTCGCTGGCGGCGTCTATCTGGTCGCCCGCCATGGCGAAAGGAAGGGCGTCGAAGCCTTTCAGTCCGGAGAGCGCCGATGACCATCGGAACCCTCCTCAAGCTCGCCCTCGGCGCACTGGCTGCGTCGGGGATCGCGTTCCTTGTCGGCTACGGCTTCGGGTACTCGGGCGGACGCTCCGACGTTTATGCCGATCTCCAAGCCAGCCGCGTCAAAATCCTCAAAGATGGGAAGAATATCGATGCGAAAGCACTTGCTGCTGATGATCCCGGGCTTTGCGACCTCTTAGGAGGATGCGCTCCGCCGTGAACGATAAGCGGACGGATCGACGCCCAAGGCTCGCTCTGCATCCCACCCAAGCCGCTTGACGCGATCGCTGAGGGTACTTGGCTTGATGCCTCTCTCGGCTGCCCACTCGGAAATAGTTTTTGTCACGCCGTCAACAGTGAGACTCATAACAGACCGCTTGTTTCGACCTTGGGTTAGCTTATCCGCCCACCGACAATTTTCAGGCTCGTAGTTTCCGTCTGTATCGATGCGGTCGAGTGAATGCTTCGTGGACGGCCGAAAGCCCATATCGCGGAAAAAGCTTTCAAATGAGGATGCCCATTCTGCGCAAACCGAGATGCCTCTCCCTCCATAGTAAGGGTAGCGTTTGTTCTTTGGGTTGTGACACCGCCCCTTCATGGCATTCCATGCCCGATACTCCGGAGTTCCATACATCCCATGCGTCATCATTGGATGCTGCTCCCCTAACAGGCACCCACAAGACTGCTGTTTCCCGGAGAGCAGGTTTTTCCTTTTGACGACCTTTTCGGTGCCGCAATCGCATCTCACCCGCCAACCGGCGCTTCCACCAATCTGACCTTCGTAAGACACGACCAGGAGACGATTGAAGCGCTTCCCGGACAAATCATCAAACGTTGAACGTGTAGGGATTTTAGCCATGCGTGAATGTAACATTGCTGCGGGGGTGCGTCTATCTCTGCTGATGCTGCCGATCTGCATGTTGGCGAGTTGCCAGACGGCGAAAGTCGCTGAGCCTTGCGACGTCCTGGTCGCTATCAACCCAAAGCCATCAACGAACAGCTACATTATCGCGAATGACCGGCAGACAGCCGTGTCGATCGCTCAGCATCGCGGGCGGTTCCAAGCCTACCATTGCGACGGGACTTAGGCAGGTCGTCATCGGGCAGCACACGAAACTGTGCGAGGTGCGCGGCCTCGACGAAAGCCCTGCGGGCCCTTGTGCCGCCGCTTTGCGTGGTGATCGCGCTCATGCAGGACGACAGGGCCTTGCCCCATACAATGTCGTTCGGTCGTTTCGGCCAACCGTCGCTCATGAGCATGCCCATAAGATCTTCGACCGTGGAGGCGGGGCGGTCATCTCGCTCGTCTTCAAAGTGCACGAGCACCGGCTTAATCGGAACTCCAGTCGCGGCGTACATCGCGAAACCTCACGCGTTACTGATTCGCGACTCAACAGATGCGCAGGTGTTTCGTTCCGTCAATAACCTTTCCGGGCGATCTCGCGTCATCAGAAACTTCAAAAGTAATCCGGGGCGCTTTGCGCCAACAGCATCGCATTGAAACGAACAGGCGGACGATGACTTCCAATGACGATATCCTTCGAGCGCTTGGGCGGGTCGAAGAGGGCGTGAGGCGTATACGAGAGGATTTCCAAGAGGAGAAGCACAACGCTCATGAGAGCCGGGCCGTCATTCATGCGCGGTTAGACAGTCAGGCTAAGCAGATCGGTCACCTCGACACCACGGTCGCAATTAGTGGCGGCGTGGACGCCCAGATCCGAGAGGAGATCAAAGCCCTTAAGGAAACCGTGGACCGCAACCACGCCTCGGTCCAGCCTGCCTTGGAGGAGTGGAAACGGATGAAGACGCTCGGGGTAGGGATCTCAGGGCTGATAGCCTTCGCCGGCCTGACGATCGGCGGTATCGTCGCCTATATCGGTGACGGTACAGTTTCTGCCATCCGCCATTGGCTGAAGATTAATTGATCAACCACCGGATGACGCACTACCGCGCGCGCCGAGGTAAGGCGCGATCGAATAGTATCCGATCGGCGCTAGTCGAACTTCAACACGGATTTGAAGGGGATCTCGCGAACAACGCGACCATCTTCAGAAGTGATGAGGAAAGATTGGCCGTCGATGACATCGCCAGTCAGCAGCCTTTCCGCCAGAATTTCCCTCGCTCCGAGAATAGCTTCCTCTTCCGCCTTCTCAATTGTAGGGAGTTCAATCCCTTCGGGATCTTCCTCGATGGTTTCGCCATTTCGCACGTGGAAATAAAAAACCGGCATGTTCAGTCCTTCAAAAAGCGTGCCGAGTTGCTGTAACGGAAAAAAGGGGCGAGAAGTTCCGGCCGCGGTGGACCGCGCAAACGAACCCTTGGGCTTAGAAGGGATCATCACAGAGACAGGTTCGCCGCGCGATCCACGCGCGAAACGCAGATCGTGACTGAAAGTTCCATTTCAATGACCATGCGGTGGCCAGCCCCGGTAATTTAACGGCTGATGCTCCCGGCAGTACCAGAGGGTGATCGCCTGACTCTCCTCGAAGCCGTAGCATCCCCATTTCGGGCACCTCGATCCGTCCGACCCTTCGTGGTCGCAATAGTGCTCGACAATCACGTTAGCGCCTGGCGCGCTGCTGTGCCCTTCATTGCTCATCACGACTTCCCCGCATTCCGTTATATCGCATTAGCCGGTGGTAATAGTCTTCCACCATCCGCATAGCCTCTCGGCCATTGGCTTCGTAGCCCTGATGCGGCAATAGACGTCTCCTCGTCAGAGGGCCATGGGCAGACCACATCCAGCGGTCCTTCATCAGGCCGTGCAACTGTTTTGTGATCCGACCGAGTGGTACGTCTCCATCCCACCCCATCCAGTCGTCATCGCTCGGCGGATCGTTGTCGTCGATCTGCGTCCGGCGCCATTTGTAGAGGGGTTGGTAGGCACCTTCAATGAAGGTTCCGGCGGCCATTGAGCCGATCGCTCTGGACCCTGAGCGAAGCGCTCATCACTACCATACCCAAAGCTTCGCTGAATTCATCGGTGCTCGGGCCGCCGGCGGACCAACGCTGGATCGGCTCACCAGTTACAGACATCAGAAGCTCGTTGCCTGACGGAATGCGGTAGGCCGCAATCTCCCAGCGGTTTTCTCGATCGACAAAGCGCCACCGTACGACCTGCTTGTTTGGCAGGCGGATTTCGTCAAAACGTCTCATATGTTTCTTT
Organism: Hyphomicrobiales bacterium; assembly: GCA_900470965.1. GTDB lineage: Bacteria > Pseudomonadota > Alphaproteobacteria > Rhizobiales > Rhizobiaceae > Rhizobium. The sequence continues at coordinate 6,091 of UCCS01000090.1, read as the reverse complement.
GGGATGATGTTGCGAAAACGATTGAGGGCCGCGCAGCGCTCGTTGGTGTCGGAACAAGGAGGTCACCGCGCGGCCCGCTTACCTTGCAAGGTGTTCTTATTATGTTCTCATTATCTCGAGAGTCAAGCGGAGTCTGATTCCTAGAACAGACCCTTCCGCTTCAGGATTTTTAGAGCCGCCTCGACCTCGGCATTGGCTTCCATCATCAGCGCCTGATTATCCGCAAGTTCGATAAGCGAAACCAAGATCTCCTCTGGCCTCCAGCCCGCCTTAACTGCGCTGTCCACCAGATCTTGAAAGCCTACATGCATCGCATCCTGGCAGTTCAAAAAACGATCCGGATGTTTCTCGGGGACCTTAGGCGGCGGGATCTTGCTCATAACCGGAAACTTGTCCCGCTTGCCGGATCTGTCAATAGACGGCATTTTAAGCATTTGCTGATGGAGTGGTCTCATGACCAAGCCTCCCAAGTCAAAGCCGCTCCTCCAGGTTGACAAGCCGCTCCGCTCCCGAGCGCGCAAGCCGCGAGATCCTTCGCAGCCAAATCTTCCCCTCGATCCAATGCCGGCGCGGATAGATCCGTGCCTTGCCCTTCTGAAGGCAAAACCACCGAAAGGGCCACAGTGGGCCTTTGAGGTGAAGTGGGACGGTTACCGGATCGCGGTGCATGTCGAGCCGAAGGGCGTTCGCATCCTGACGCGCGGCGGCCATGACTGGACGCACCGCTTCCCGGCGATCGCGGCGGAGGCAGCGCAGCTCGGCGCGGCAACAGCAATCCTCGATGGCGAAGCTGTGGTTCTCGATGAGAAAGGGCGATCGGATTTCGGCCAGCTGCAGCAGTCGCTCGGCGGCCGCGGTGGGAAGCTGAACTCCGGCGCATCCGTGCTGATGGCCTTCGATCTACTGTATTTCGACGGCCACGATCTGACGAACACAGAGCTCTCGACACGCCGGCATCTGCTCGAAGGGCTGATCGCACCGGGGCGGGAGAGCGCGATCCGTCTGTCGGAAGAGGTGGACGCGGACGGTGAGCAGCTCCTGAAGTCCGCATGCGAACACGGGCTTGAGGGGATCATCGCGAAGGACCGCAACAGCCTCTATCGCTCTGGCCGGCTTGGCGACTGGCTGAAGATCAAGTGCATCCAGAGCGACAGCTTCTTTGTCGTCGGTTGGGAGCGATCGAGTGTAGCGCGCGGACAGATCGGCTCATTGCTGCTCGCAGCTTTTAAAGGCGACGACCTGGTCTATGTCGGCTCAGTTGGGACGGGCATCAAAGACAGTGAGGCTTGGGAGCTTCGCGGCATGATGGATAAGCTAACGGTGAAGAAGCCTCCTGTCGCTTACGATGGCCGCCGCAAAGACCTGACATGGCTCCAGCCGACGCTGATAGCAGAAATCGAATACCGAGCCTGGACGCATGACGGGAAACTGCGCCACGCCTCCTATAAGGGGCTACGGGAAGCGCAGGACAACGCGGCGGTTTATGACGCGGAATAGACAAAGGTTGGGTCGTGCGCCATCTGTCAGCCCGACAGTTTGAAATTCTGAATACCAAGATGGGTTTTCATTGCTTCCGTGAGGGCAATCGGTGACTTCTCGCCGGCAAGAACCCTGCCGACCGCGAAACGCATCGCCTCCCCGCCCAGTTCGCACTCCAGGGGGACGTGGTGAACCTTGCACCAATCTCGAACTACGTTGGTGACCAAATCGATGCTGTCATCATCAAGGGTAAGGAGATACTGCGTATACATGTCCGTGCTCTCCAGTTGGGCGGGAGCACAAGTATCTCTCAAGCGGTCGCAGCCGGAAGTCGTGGGACCGATGCCATGCAGTATATGCTCATCCCGCTCATCCGCAAGGAAAAGGAATCATTCGTGGTCGGCCCTCCCGGCACAATGATGCCGCGCGCAACTGCCATGCGCGCGGATCCTCACCCGTCTAAATATAACTCCGGACCCGCAAACCTTTTGTCAATTTTGACGTTGTCGGACGAGAGTAGGGTCGACGGAGTAACCTGTGACAACATTCTTTTTCTCGATAAGAGATGACGACGGCGAGTTTCATGTCGACAACGGTCTCGAGTTCCCCGATCTAGCAGCAGCGCTCAATTATGCCCACCAAGTACTTTCGGATATGGTGCTGGAAGGTATCCCCAACTCCCCCGAGGCGGAGAAATCAGTCGCGATCGAGGGACCTGACCGGCAGCCAGTCGCGGTGATGTCGATTCGGATGACATTGGATTTCATTCAGCCACCGGCGCCTGAAGGAATGTCGTCTGGTGCAGCCGACGCTGAGATGACGAAAAGCTGCGGTGTGCGTCCTACAGGGGCTGCGGGAGAGGCTGGATCGCGCGGCGGTTTAGGTGGAATGAAAGCCCAACTTCGTACGGTTTGGGACGGTGAAAGCTTGTCAACAAGGCCTACCTTACCTGGATGAGCACCGTCACCCGCTTCTTCTTCAACGTCATTACGGCTTCCGGGCCTGTGACTGATCTTGACGGAACCGAACTCGCCTCTCTGGAAGAAGCTCGCGCTGAGGCAATTTTAGACGCCCGCGAACAAATGAGCGATGCAATCCGCGACGGCCGGGACGTTTCTAGCCGCTCAATTGAAATTTGCAATGAGGCCGGCGACATCGTCTCGGTCTTGCCGTTCCGCGAAGCTATCTCCAAGACCGAGTAAGGACGGTTAGGCCGCGAGCACCCTGGCATATTCAGCTTCAGACCGGCCGTAACTGCCGCCGGCCATCTCAATAAGCTTGGCGCGATCACGCACCACGATTTGTGCCCTGAGCGCTTTTATCATGCCTTCGCCCTCCAGGATTGCCAGGGCGACGGAAACACCAGGTCGCCTCACCCCCAGCATCAGCGCGAGGAATTCGTGTGTCAGCGGGACGTCGTTACCGTCGGCGCGGTCATGGCCCATCAAGATCCAGCGCGCGAGGCGCTGATTTACTGTGTAATGGCCGAGGGACAGGGCCGTTTCGGCAGTCTGGATCGTGACCGTGTGGGCGTATCGCAGGAGCCTTTTTCGCAGCGCCGGGCTGTCTTCTACCGCCTCCAGCAAAGCTGGTACCGGAATACGAAAAGCCGAACCTTTCACCTGCACAAAAGTTCGCAAAGGCGTTCGGTCGAGGTCGAAAAGGATAGCGATGCCAGTCATGCCCTCCCGCCCGACATTCGAGACTTCAATGGTTCGACCAGATGGAGATAAGATCACCACCGACGCAATGCCCTCTTCTACGAAGTAGACATGCTCAATGGGCTTTTCCTGCTCCACAAGAACGTCCTTAACGTTCAAGGCGACAGGATCGAGATGAAGGTCAAGCCTCCCCAAATCGTCAGATGAGAGCGATTGAAGAAGTTTGTTACGGAACTGCATTAATTTGGGATGGGACATCGGGTCTCCTCCGTTGCGGCGGGAGACAAATAGTAAGGCCCTCAGGTGCAAAGCCGGGATATGCTACACCATTAAATTAGTATGCGCTTACAATCGCGCCAAAGCAACCATCCAAAAGGATTTCTATTGCCATTTGATGTTGCCGCTACTTAAGCACTCTCGTCAACGTCGCCATCTTCGCCGAAGTCATGCACCGGTAGATAGGTGTTCCTCATCAGCCGCTCCCGGACGATAAACCTTATGGTGTCGGCGCGCCGATAGGGCGTTTCCGGAACATTCAGCAAACGGCTATTCAGAATGAAAAAAGGACCGAATTCAGAATGAACCCTCTTGCACTTCGGTTAGGATCATTCTAAATCCGCGCCACCACACGATATTTCGACATATCGGTCAGAGGTGAGGCCTCGTGGCGGAGTGGTGACGCAGAGGACTGCAAATCCTTGTACCCCGGTTCAATTCCGGGCGAGGCCTCCAAAATTTCCACCGACAAAAAAATCTGATCCGCCTCATAAATGAGGCGCGGTATCGATCCGGCAGTCTCGCATCACCAGATGCCGGGAGCCTGGGCGAAATCGAATTGGGCTGGCTTGATGCCGGTGAGGAAATAAAGCGCCCGCAATCCGCCGCTGCGCAGGCTCGCCAGATAGTCGGCATCGTCCTCTGCCGTTGGGTTCTCTATCTGCACATCTGGGCCGAGCAGTCGTTGCAATGCCTGCGCCGAGATACGTGTGAAATTGCAGATGGCGCCGCTTTTGAACTTCACAAGCAGCAGCCGCGCTTCCGGATTGTAGTGAAGCGCTTCGATATCTGGCGATTGAATGGCGAATGTTTGCATGCGGCCAAACTAGCGAAAGCCGCGGTTGGCGCAACAATATGGTTGATATAGAGTTAATGGCGCAATCGACTGTGCCGGCTTGATCCGACTGGACGCCGAAATCTAGTTCTCCGGCGCGCCGAGCAAGCGGCCAGGAAACTTTTACTGGGAGAGTACGATCTGTTCAGTTCGTCTCACGGTCCAAGAGCCCGCAGCAGAATATGCCGACGAGCGCTGCGCCGATAAAAAGGTCGAACAGCGTAAAATATTCCAGAATGGCAGACATGGCCTGCTCCTCCTCATTTCCTCCGGTTAGAACAGTATCATGAAATCGCAATTTGCTCCACGCAGAAGTTGCAGCTATCGTTTTTCGCCTGTTGCATGCGGGGAGGGGTTTGCGGGATTCTTCAAACGGGTCTCCGGCAAGCCTTGAAAGCATTCGTGCCGGAGATTAAGAGACGGAAGACAGAACCGCTTTCATCGGCGAGAGGATATGATGGATTTCGAAGCAGCACGCGTAAAGATGGTCGACAACCAGGTCCGCACCACGGACGTTACCTCGCATTCGGTGCTGATGGCCTTCCTCACCGTTCCGCGCGAGGCGTTCGTGCCGGAGAAGGCGAAGGTGCTGGCTTATATTGACAATGATATCGAAATTGCTCCGGCAACCGCTGGCAATCCGGGCCGTTTCCTCATGGAGGCGTCGCCGCTCGCCAAGCTGCTGCAACTCGCAGCCATCACCAAGGATGATGCCATTCTCGAAGTCGGCGCCGGCACGGGGTACGCCTCCGCGCTGCTGTCGCTGATCGCGGGCTCCGTTGTGGCGCTCGAATCGGACGAGACCCTTGCGGCTGAAGCCAAAGCGAATCTCGCCGGCTATGCAAATGTGCAGGTGGCGACTGGCCCGCTTGAGAAGGGCAATGCCGCCGGCGCTCCTTACGATCTGATCTTCATCAACGGTTCGGTTGAAGAAGTTCCCGCGGCACTTCTCGGCCAGCTGCAGGATGGCGGCCGTCTCGTTGTCGTGCAGGGGTATGGCAATGCTGCGCGCGCGAAGGTCTTCGTCAGCGAGCGCGGCGCTGTTTCCGAGAACGTCTTCTTCAATGCTTCGGTCAAGCCGTTGCCCGGTTTCGCCAAGGCTCATGAATTCGTATTTTAAGGCGTTTCTACCGCCGATTTTTTTTGAGCGGGCGCCATGGGCGCCCGTTTTCGTTTCGGCTGTCTTAAAAGCCTTCACAGACTTCGCTTACACTTGGGTAACAAAACTGTGCATGGCTGCATTTGTTTGATTCGCGCTGATTTTTTTCCCCTTTGGGGTATTCTAAGGTCATGGTGATTCGGGTGCATGCTCCACGCCATCCGGTCGTTGTTAAGGGATAACGGGGATAGATATGGCTCAGCCAGGTGTAGTGCGTGAACCGTCCATGGAAGAGATCCTGGCCTCCATTCGCCAGATCATCGAAAGCAATGAGCCAGGCGCCGGAAAGGCGATTTCCGCTTCGCTTCCTCCCGTTTACGGTGCGGAAGAGGACAACGACTCCGAAATCCATCTGACGGTTGACGATACCTATGCCGGCGTCGAGTTCCCGGAGCCGTCTGCGCTGCGTCCCGATCCGCGTTTCGTCGCTGCAAATTCTGCCGGTATTGCGCCTGAGCCGGAAATGCCGGCCCGCGCCATGTCACTTGCCGACGTCGCAGCCCGCGTCCGTGCTGCTTCAGAGCGTAGTGCCGTTCAGGCCGGCCAGGCTCTCCGTGACATGCCGCGTGATATGCCCCAGGTGTTCCGCGAACCGCAGCCGCAATTCGAGCCGCAGTCAGCTTATGACGCGCCGCACGCAGCGCCCAACCCCCGCCCGGTCGAGCCGGCTCCCGCTCCCCG
>UCCS01000082.1 GCA_900470965.1 Hyphomicrobiales bacterium | reverse complement strand
GCTGGGCGCCGAGACCGAGGAAACCGAGGCCGGCCGCCGTCAGGATGACGCTCGACATGTTGAGCGTCAGTCGGATGATGATCGAGGGAGCACAGAGCGGCACGATGTGATGGAGCAGGATGCGGCCCATGCCGGCGCCCTGCAGCTCGGCGGCGACCACGAAGTCGGCGGCGCGGAACGTCAATGTTTCGGCGCGCGCCAGGCGGGCAATCGGCGGCCAGACGGTCAGTGCAATGGCGATGACGGCATTCTCAATCCCAGGTCCGAGCGCCGCAGAAAAGGCGAGTGCGAGAACGAGGCTCGGAAAGGACAGGAAGATATCGGTGATGCGCATCAACACGACATCGACCCAGCCGCCGAGATAGCCGGCAGTGGCACCGATCACAAAGCCGATCGGCGCCACGATGACCGTCACCAGGATGCTGATATAGAGCGTTGTGCGTGCGCCGTAGACGAGACGCGAATAGACGTCGCGGCCGAACTCATCGGTTCCGAACCAGTTCGCGGCAGATGGCGGCTTCAGCGCCATCGTCAGATCCTGGGCAATGGGGTCGTAGTTGGCGAGCGTCGGCGCGAAGGCGGCGACCAGCACCAGCGCAAGCACAACCAAAAAACCCGCAAAAGCCAGCGGATTTGCAAGCAGGCTCAGCCACAGGACATAGGCCTTGTGGAAGCGTGCCTGCCGGGTCGAGGAAAATTCCTCGCTGATCAGCCAATTGTGGAGATCGTTGAAATAGCGTGTCGCCATGATGTCACCGGGTACGTGGATCGAGGAAGCGGTAGGCGATATCGGACAGCAGGTTGATGACGATCGAAATGATGCCGATCAGGAGCACGCTGCCGAGGATCGCGTTCATGTCCGCGAAGAAGAGAGCCGAGGTCAGATATTGCCCGAGGCCGGGCCAGGCAAAGACCGTCTCGATGAGAACCGTGCCGTCAAGCAGGCCGCAATAGGCGAGTGCCACGATGGTCAGAAGCTGCACCCGGATATTGCGGAAGGCGTGTCGCCAGACGATGGCGCGCTGGCCGAGGCCCTTGGCTTTCGCCGTCAGCACATATTCCTGCCGAAGCTGTTCCAGCATGAAGCTGCGGCTCATGCGGCTGAGATAGGCCATGGCCGCATAACCGAGGATCAGGGCAGGGGCTGTGACATGCAGCAAGGCATCGCGAAAAACCTCCCATTCGCCGGCAATGATCGCATCGACGAGAATGGAGTTGGTCGGTCCTTCGACCAGCCCTTCATTATAGACGTCCAGTCGGCCGCTGCCGGGGATGAGCCCGAACTTGGCGTAAAAGACCAGGATGACGATGGTGCCGAGCCAGAAAATCGGCGTTGAATGCCCGAGCAGCCCGACGACACGCGCGAGATGATCGACCCATGTTCCCTTGCGAACAGCGGAGATGATACCGAGCGGAATGCCGAGGCCGGCGCCGATGATCGTTGCGAGCGTCGCAAGCTCCAGTGTCGCCGGGAAAACCCGGGCAAGATCAGTTGCCACGGGGTTCTTGGTCACATGCGACTGGCCGAAGTTCAGGTGAGCGACATTGCCGAGATAGGTCGCGAACTGGACATAGAGCGGCTGGTCCAGCCCCATCTCCTTGTAGACCCGCTCATAGGTCGCCTGGTCGGCCTGGTCCCCGATCACGGCAATGACCGGATCAGCCGGGACCATGCGGCCGACGACGAAGGTGATGATCAGCAGGCCGAGCAGCGTCGTCAGGATAACGCTGAAGGATGTCGCCACCTTTCGCACTGCGTCGAGCACGGCTGCTCCGCCGCCCGATGCGGCCTCGGATGTTTGTGAAATGCTCACGTCATTCTCCCTTGGAGGAGGTCACTCGCCCTTGGAAACGGTGTCCCAGCGCGTCAGCCATGTCGAATGGCCGATATAGCCTTTGACTTCCTTGCGAACCGCCTTCGCGTCGGTGCGCAGGAAGGAGGTGATCAGCGGCGGAGACGATTCGAGATAGGCCTTGTTGATCTTCGCATAGAGATCGACCCGCTTCTGCTGATCCGTCTCGTGGGCGGCCGCAGTCACCATATCCTGAATATCCTTCGGCACATCCCAGGCGGTGCGCCAGGCATTCAGGCCCGTCAGCTTGGCGTCGTCGGAATTATTGGCATTGGTTGCATAGGACTGGAGAACCGCGTGAGGATCCGGCAGGCGTTCACCCGATCGCGCCGAAAAGATCTCGAATTCGCGCGTGCGGAACTTGCCGATATGATCGCCGCCCTGAAGATCGAGTTTGATGCCGGCCTTGGCGGCATTCGCCTGCAGGGACTGCGCAACCTCATATTCCGGGGTGACCGGCGTTGCGTAATAGACCTTCGAGAAACCATTCGGATAGCCGGCTTCGGCGAGCAGCTGCTTGGCCTTTTCGATGTCGAGCTTGTAGGGATTGACCTCGCTTGCACCCGGCAGGCCGGCCGGAATGATGGTCTGCTGCTTGATGCCGTAATATTTCATGACGGTGTTGGCGAGGCCGTCATAGTCGATCAGATATCGGAAGGCTTCGCGGACCTTGGGATTGGAAAGAACCTCGTCCTTCTGGTTCAGGGCGAGGTAATAGAAACCGAAACCCGGCGTCTTCTGGATGTCGGCCTTGCCGCCGGACTCGACGGCCGCAAGATCCGTGGAGGACAGACGGGTCGCGACATCGACGTCACCCGCCTCAAGCTGCAGGCGCTGGCCGGAGGATTCCGGCATATGGCGGAGAACGACACGCCGCATCTTGGGGGCGCCCTGCCAGTAATCCTTGTTGGCATCGGCGATCAGCAGGTCATTGACGCGCCAGGTGCGCAGTGCATAAGGCCCCGAGCCGGCGTCGTTGGCCTGCAGGAACTCGCGCCCCATATCGCCGTCCTTTTCATGCTCGGCCAGGAACTTGCTGTCCAGGATCGAGGTCGAGAAGCTCGCCAGCGAATAGAGGATCAGGTTGGGGTTCCAGAGGCTGGGCGTCTGGAGGACTACGGTGGTGTCGTCGCTCGCCTTGATCAGATCGTCGACATTCTTGTCCGTAAAGCCCCATTGGCGAAGGTCGACGGATGGCGCGAGCCCTAACTTGACGAGACGCCGCAGCGACCACTCGACGTCCTTTGCCGTCAGCGGATTGCCGGAATGGAACTTGATGCCGGAGCGGATCTTGAATGTGAAGGTCTTGCCGTCCGGCGAGACGCTCCAGCGTTCGGCGACGCCCGGAGCCGGCTTGGTAATATCGTCGGCCGGCAACACGATCAGCCGCTCATAAAGGTTCGCGACAATTTCAGCCGCTTCCAATTGATTGATTTCGTTTGGATCGAGGCCGCGCATCGACGACATGTTCGTCGCGATGACCAGCTGGTCCTTCGGCGTGGCTGCGGCCGCAGCCAGTGGCATCATCAGGCTCACGGCAGCAAGCGCCGACGAGATCAATAGCCCGCGTCTTTGGATCTTCAATTTCTTCCTCCCAAGCATCTCTGCAAACACATCAGAGCGAATTTTGATATCGACATCGATCTGAAATCTGGTATATCAGATCTCACAAAACGATTTTGTCGTCAACGGGAGAATTTTCGGCTTATGGAAAATAAGATGGAGGGTGGGGCGGGCGACGACCGCATCGAAAAGATCGATCCGCGATTCCTGACGACCCTTCGTGATCATGTTCATAAGACGCTGCGGGCGGCGATCCTGTCCGGTCGCTTTCGCGCCGACGAGCGCGTCAACGAGCGCCAGCTCGCCGAGCAGCTTGGTGTTTCCACCACTCCGATCAAGGAGGCGCTCCGGCAGCTCGAGACCGAAGGACTGGTTGAAACCCTGCCGCGCCGTGGGGTCCTGATCCGGTTCAACGCCGGATGGGCGGAGGAAATGATCCTGGCTCGCGCTGCTCTGGAATCGATGATCGCGCATCTCGCCGCCAAGCGGATCACCAACGAAGAAGCTAGAAAGCTCAGCGATACGGTCGCATTGATGAAGGCGGCCACGGCCGATGGCGGTGCAGACGATCTCATTGCCCTGAACGAGACCTTTCACGAGCAGATCCACATCGCCTCGCGCTGCCAGTATCTCTCGCGCATGATCGAGCGCCAGCAATTCTATGACGCGAGCATTCGCCGCGTCATTCATTCCGACAACAAGGAGCGCGACAAGGCTCTCGCCGAGCATACCGCCATCGCTGCCGCCATCGTCTCGAACGACAGCGACAAGGCCGAGCGGGTGATGCGCGATCACGTCGTCCGCTCCGGCGAAACCTATCTCAACATCGTATTCAGGAAGAAAGAGGACATTTGACGTGACCGTGGGAATGGACAAGATTCGCAAGGCCCTGACGGGCATTTCCGGCGTTCCGGTGACCCCCTACAAGGCTGATGGCAGCATCGATCTCGCCAAGCTTTCCGCATTGATCGCGCGCCTCGCCAGCGCCCGGGTCCACAATCTGATGGCGGCCGGCAATACGGGCGAATTCTTCACCCTGACGATGGACGAGGTAAAAGCGGTCCATGCCGCCACGATCAAGGCTGCGGATGGCAAGGCTCTTATCAGTGCCGCCGTCGGGCGTTCGCTGGCGGAAGCCAAGGCGCTCGCCCGTCACGCGATTGCCGAAGGCACTGACGCGATCATGGGTCACCATCCGATGGATCCCTTTGCCGGGCCGAGCTACCAGGCGAAATATTTCCTCGAACTTGCCGAAGCGTCCACTGTCCCTGTCATTGCTTATGTCCGCAGCGACACGTTCTCGGCCGCCGATTTCCGCAAGCTTGCTCTGCATCCCAATATCGCCGGCATCAAGTTTGCATCCGGAAATCTGATGCTGCTTGCCGAGGTCATCCGCTCGACGAAGGATGCGCCGGCGATCTGGGTCTGCGGGCTTGCCGAGGGCTGGGCGCCTGCCTTCTATGCCATGGGTGCTCGCGGCTTTACCTCGGGGCTCGTCAACGTTTTCCCCGAGCGCTCGCATGCCATCCATCAGGCGCTGGAAGCCGGCGACTACGCGGCTGCCCGTGCTCTTATCGATGACATCGCCGGTTTCGAAGCGCTGCGCACCAAATATCTGAACGGCGCCAATGTCACGGTCGTCAAGGAGGCGCTCGGCATGCTCGGGACCGATGTCGGCCCTGTTCGCCTTCCCGGCGTTGAAAGTCTGACGGACGCGGAACGCGCGGAACTGCGCGCAATCGTCGACAATGTAAGCGGCAAGAACCGCGCCGCCTGAGGAAGAATCGCATGCATATCACCGGCTTCAAGACCTACATGCAGCGCGTCGACGACCGGCCGCGGCTGCTCCTGAAAATCGAGACGAGCGAAGGCATTTCCGGTTGGGGCGAGTGCTACAATCACGGCCCCGACTGGGCGCTGCCGCCGCTCTTCGACTACCTCTTCCATCAGATCGAAGGGGAGGACCCCCGCCGAGTGGAATTCCTTGTGCTGAAACTCAATCAGCAGTGCCGTTTTCCGCCGGGCGCGCTGGGGCTTGCAGCGATTTCGGCGATCGATCACGCGCTCTGGGACATCGCCGGCAAGGCCGCCGGCCTGCCGGTTTACATGCTGCTTGGCGGCAACGTTCGGGATCGGGTGCGCGTCTATTGCGGTGTCTATACCGCGCCGGACCCGCAGACGGCGCAGGACCAGACCCTCGAGCTGAACGAAAAATACGGCTACACGGCTTTCAAGCTCAGCCCCTTCCGCCGCGACCTGCATGCCGGTCGCTGGGGCGAACTTGTAAAGGAAACCGGTGACTGGTTCGCCAAGATACGCGAGATTACGCCATCGCATTTCGAATTCGCATTTGACGCTCATGCGAAGATCTTCGAGCCCTATCAGGCGGTGCAGCTCGCTGCGGCGATTGCCCCAAATGATCCGCTTTTCTACGAGGAGCCGATCCGGCCGGAGCACATTCCGGCATGGGCCGAGCTGAAGTCGAAAGTCTCCGTCCCGTTGGCGACGGGAGAATCTCTCTACAATCGCTTCGAATTCCTCTCCCTGTTGTCGGCCCGTGGCGCTGACATAATCCAGCCCGACATATGCGTTGTTGGCGGCGTAACGGAAATGCGCAGGATCGCAACAATCGCCGAGGCTCACTATGTAACCGTCGCGCCGCATAACCCGATGGGGCCGCTCGCGACCGCGGTCAATATCCACTTCTGCGCCGCACAGCCGAACTTCAAGGTCCTTGAGTTCAAGCCCCATGTCCACGCGCCATGGGCGGCCGATCCGTATATGCCGGTCGATGGCCATATGGAATTGCGGCCCGACCGTCCGGGTTGGGGTTTGGAAATCTATGAAAAGGCATTGCAGACGGAAGACTACATTCATTGGGAGCGGAAAATCACCCGCAAGCCGGATGGATCGACGGCTTATCCCTGATTGGTTCCGTTGAAATGACAAGCTTGCTTTAACGCTAGGGAAGCGCGCGCCACAGATCGTGATCGCGCTTTCCGCACTTCCCAGCTATGCGGGGAACATGGCCACTTTCCCGGCTCTCGATGACGCGCAAATGCTTGCGTCGTGAATTAAGCGGGAATTTGCCCCATCAAGGAAAAGTCTATTTCGTCATCCGCTCTGTAAGATGTGCCCGAGAAGGTGATGGCTCGAAACTATCGGCGAAATATTGCGTTTCACGGGCCACCAGCCCGTCACGAAATTCCATGATGCTGACGGCATGAGAGGGCGTTCCGTCATAGGTGAGTGTGAATTCGGTGACCCACAGATCTCCGCTGCCGATAATTCGTCGGACTGTAAACTGCTTCTTGTTTGGCTGGACGAACCGGCTTTCTTGAATGTTGTGCCTGCCGCGGATCCGCTCACCTGATTGCGGATAATCCAAAAAGGCATCTTCGTGATAGATCTCGTGTTCGACGTCGAAATCGTTCGCGTCCGAAGCCTCCCAATGGCGCTCCAATATCTTTTGAATTGTTCGATCTTCCAAGGGGATCTCCAACCCGCGTTTGCGGCCATCATCCTCGGGACAGCAAATAGTCGTGCTTTCGCTGTTCGCAGGGGCGTCATGGGTGCCCCTGCCAATGCAGCCGACCGCGGATCGTTCGAAGGATACGCCTGGGGAGAACTGCCGGCAATCTGCGTCGCCGGTACACGCTGATACACTTCAGCCGATTTTCGAAATATGCGGGACACGTCAATCCCTGAAACCGCTCTTCGTTAACAGGCGCTGCGAATGCGGCCGCAATCGAAGGTGAGTGTTTCATGACGAAGACCGACAATGTTTCAACGCGGCGTGGCATCGCCGATCGAGTAATCGCCATAGCGTTTGGTTCTCTGTTGCTCATTCCGGCAGCCTATGCATTGCCGGCCCATGCCGCCGATCTTGCTTCGGGTGCCGCCACGAAAGCTACGAGTTCAGACGACAGCATCCGTCCGTTCCAGATCCACGTTCCGCAGTCGCAACTCGACGACCTGCGCAGACGCATCACTGACACCCGATGGCCAGACAAGGAGACCGTCGACGACGCCTCTCAGGGTATCCAGCTGTCACAGGTCCAGGAACTGGTTCGCTATTGGGGCACTCAGTACGACTGGCGCAAGGCCGAGGCGCAGCTCAATGCATTGCCGGAATTTGTCACCACGATCGACGGTGTCGACATCCAGTTCATCCATGTTCGTTCGCGCCATCCCAACGCTCTTCCTATCATTCTGACACATGGCTGGCCCGGATCGGTATTTGAGTTCATCAAGACCATAGGTCCTCTCACGGACCCGACGCCATATGGTGGCCGGCCGGAAGATGCGTTCGACGTGGTCATCCCCTCGATACCGGGCTACGGATTTTCCGGGCATCCGGTCGATCAGGGCTGGGGACCGGAGCGGGTCGCCCGCGCTTGGGACGTCCTGATGAAGCGGCTCGGCTATGACCACTATGTTTCTCAAGGTGGCGATCATGGTTCGGTGATCTCCGACGCGTTGGCGCGCCAGGCGCCGAAGGGCTTGCTGGCAATCCATCTCAATATGCCCGCGACGGTTCCGGGCGACCTCATGAAGGCCATCAACAGCGGAGACCCGGCCCCCGCGAGCCTGTCGTCGCCCGAGCGAGAAGCGTATAATTCCTTGAGCACCTTCTTCGGACGAAATGCTGCCTATGGCGCGATAATGGTGACCCGGCCGCAGACGATCGGCTATTCGCTTGCCGACTCGCCGTCTGGCCTGGCATCCTGGATCTACGAGAAATTTGCCCAATGGAGCGACAGTGGCGGCGTTCCCGAGCGCGTTTTTTCCAAGGACGAAATGCTTGATGACATCACGCTCTACTGGCTGACGAATTCCGGCGCATCGTCATCGCGGTTCTATTGGGAGAACAACAACAACAACTTCAGCGCCGAGGCGCAGAAGACGAAGGACATCAAAATCCCGGTTGGCATCACGGTCTTTCCAAAGGAGATCTATCGTGCACCGGAAAGCTGGGCCAAGCAGGCCTATCCCTCGCTGACATACTATCATCAGGTCGAAAAAGGCGGGCATTTTTCCGCCTGGGAGCAGCCCCAGCTCTTCGCCGAGGAAGTGAGAGCGGCTTTCAAGTCAGTACGCTGACGACGTCGAAATAGGGGGGCCTCGCTCGAGGGCCACCCAACCCGACAAGACGTCGCCGCCGCAAACAAAATTGATGTCCTGTCGATCGGGTTGATGATCCGGATCGGCCCGGAGGCGCCTGGAATTTTGCCGCCCCTTCGTCGAAGATGCCATTGTCGGGGAATGCCCGACGAAAATCGGGAGGCGGCCTGGCACACGTGTGCATTTCTCTTCGCTTCTGTCATTCCGATGTTACGCGCCAGGGCTAGCAAGTCTCAGAACTCATCTGGGGCGCAGCCTCGATAGCGAAGGGAGACAGGATATGAATAGACGCGAATTTCTGATCACATCGTCGGCGGCTGCGGGCCTTCTGGCTCTTCCGCGCTTCGCCTCGGCCGCCGCAGGCACGATCGACCTCTACAGCGGCTCGGATTCCAATATCATCGACCTCTGGAACAACATCATCCGTCCGGCTTTCGAAAAAGCTCATCCGGACGTCACGCTGAAGGTCACCGATGCCGGCGACAATAATGGCTTGCGCGCCATTGCCGACCGTACTCTTGCAGCACTTAAGACCAAGACCGATCCGCAGGCCGATCTCTTCGAACAGTTTGATCCGCGCCTTCCGGCCGGTGGTATTGATGCCGGTCTCTGGGTGAAGTTCTCCGCTGAGAATGTCCAGGGCTTCGACCGCGTCAACCCGCTCGCTTTCGATACGCCCTACGCGCTGCCCTATCGCGGCTCGCAGGTTCTGCTTGCCTATGACAAGACCAAGCTCGACCAGAAGGATGCGCCGAAGACCTGGGAACAGCTGACGGCCTGGATCAAGGCCAATCCCGGCCAGTTCATCTACAATCGTCCGGACAAGGGCGGTTCGGGCGGCAATTTCGTCCGCCGTGCCATCCATGAAGCCAACGGCCGCGATCCGAAGAAGTTCAAGATCGACAATTTTACTGCCGACTATGCCAGCCAGACGCTGACGCCGGCCTGGCAGATCCTCAACGATCTCGCGCCGTCGCTCTACCAGAAGGGCGCCTATACCGCCGGCAACACGCAGTCGATCCAGTTGCTCGCCCAGGGCGTCGTCACCATCGCTCCGGTCTGGTCCGACCAGGTCCTGCAGGCGATCTCCCAGGGCGTTCTGCCCGAGACGACGGGCCTCGTGCAGCTCTCCGACCTCGCGCTCTGCGGCGGTTTTTCCGCCATGACGATCTTCACGAACGGCGCCAACAAGGACGCCGCCCTCAAGCTCGCAGCCTTCATGCTGACGAGCGAGATGCAGGAAGCCATCATCACCGAGATCGGCGGCTTCCCGGGCGTTTCCTGGGATCACATTTCTGAAGACCTGCGCAAGAAATATGCCGACGTCATCCCGGCGACCATCCCGACCTTCCCGGGCGGCGATTGGGAAAAGGCGATCAATGACGGCTGGTACCGCAACGTCGCTCCCGGAATCAGCCGCACCTGATGGCGGCGGATGCCGCGCAGCCTGCGGTCGCGCGCCGCGCTCAGTCTCCAGGCAGGGGGAGCCTTTACGGGCTCCTCCTCGTCGGCATGCCGGTCTTTCTGGTCGGCTGGCTGATCATCTTTCCGATCTTCTCGGCGATTACGACCACCATCTTCGTCCGTCAGCCGGACGGGACGACCGAGTTTTCGCTTGCCTCCTACCAATTCTTCTTCACTGATGGTTACAGTCTGGCCAACCTCTGGCTGACGCTGTGGACGACTTTCATCTGCGGCCTGCTTTTGCTTGTGATCGGCCTTCCGATTGCCCTTTACCTGCGCTTTTCCGACGGTCGCCTTGCCGCCTATGTGCAGGGCCTCGCGATCTTTCCGATGTTCGTGCCCTCGATCATCCTTTCCTATGCGCTGATCCGCACGATCGGACCGAATGGCACGGTCGACATCCTGCTCAATGCCGTCGGCCTTCCCAAGCTGCCGAGCCCCTATCTGACGCCCTGGGGACCGGTCATCGGCCTCGTCTGGGACAATCTGCCCTTGACCGTGCTGATGCTGACGGCGGGGCTCACGGCCGTTTCCAATAGCTCCATCGAGGCGGCCCGCGACGTCGGCGCGACGCCTTTCAGGGTCTTTGTCTCGATCATTCTGCCGCGCATGGGCAATTCCCTGCTGGTCACCGCTTCCTTTGCCGTTCTCGGCATATTCTCAGCCTTCACACTGCCCTATGTGCTCGGTCCCGCCTCGCCGGAGATGATGGGGCCTTTCATGCAGCGCACCTTTGCCGACATGAACGATCCGCTGAGTGCGCTCACGCAGGCGGTCATCACCTTCGGCTTCTGTCTTCTCTTCGGCATCTTCTACGTCTGGTCGATCGCCCGCAATCGCGAGGGCCGATGATGCGCCAGTCGACCGCCTTGAAATTCGATTGGACAGGCTTTGCTCTTTCGCTCCTGCTCACGCTGTTCATCGCACTGCCGCTGCTGGTTGTCGCCACCTGGGCCTTCACCGAGGTCTGGCGCTATCCTTCCGTCATTCCCCAGCAGTTCGGCCTGCGTTTCTGGTCGCAGACGCTGGCGCGCAAGGATGTCTGGGATGCGCTGTTTCTCAGCCTGCGGCTGACGGCGACGGTGACGCTGCTTTCGGCAATCATCTGCCTTCCGGCCGCCTATGCTTTCGCAAGAATGCGTTTTCCTGGCCGCAATATCCTGTTCCTGTCGTTCCTCGCTTCACATGCCTTTCCGAAATTCGGCCTGCTGGTGGCGATAGCCGGCATCTTCCTGCAGATGGGGCTGATCAGCACCTTCTGGGGCGTGGTGTTGATCCAGCTCGTCGGCACGCTGATGCTGATGATCTGGATCCCGGTTGCCGCCTTCCAGAATGTCGACCGGCGCATGGAGGAGGCAGCACGCGACGCCGGTGCTACGCCGCTTCGCGTCTTCTGGTCGATCACCTTGCCGCAGGCTGCGCCGACGATCTCAGCGGCAGTGCTTCTGACCTTCGTCGGCACTTTCTACGAGACGGAGGGCGCCTGGCTGATCGGTGCGCCGGAGATCCGTACCATGCCGGTGCTGATGATCAGCTTCATCAACAACCAGATCGTCGTGCAATATGGCGCGGTCCTCTCCGTCATGCTGTGGGTGCCGTCCTTTGCGGCATTGATATTTGCGCGGCGCGTCGTCGGGACCGGCGCCTTCGCGCGGGGCTTCGGCGCCTGAACGCCGGCAGAAAGGGTTTCAAGAATGGCACATCTGGCGATCGAAGGCGTTGCGAAGAGCTTCGGCCACACCTTTGCCGTCCGCGACTTCTCGCTCGAGGTCGGTGACGGCGAACTCGTCTGCCTGCTCGGCCCCTCGGGTTCCGGCAAATCGACGCTGCTTCGCATGATCGGCGGCTTCGAGCGGCCGAGCGAAGGCAGCATTCGCATCGACGCCAGGGATGTGACGAACCTGCCGCCGGAGCGGCGCCCGACCGGCATGGTCTTCCAGAGCCATGCGCTCTGGACGCATATGGATGTCTTCAACAATATCGCCTTCGGCCTGAAGCTGCGGCGCCTGCCGAAGGCCGAGATCCGCCAGCGCGTCGAGGACGCTCTCGCCCTCGTCGGTCTTGCCGACTACGGACGGCGCTCAGTGACGCAGCTTTCCGGCGGCCAGCAGCAGCGCGTCGCACTTGCCCGCTCGCTCGTCCTCGAGCCGAAGATCCTGCTGCTGGACGAGCCGTTCGCCAGCCTCGACCAGCATCTGCGCGAGCGGCTGCGGGAGGAGGTCCGCGACATCCAGCAGCGGCTCGGCATCACGACATTGTTCGTCACCCACGGTCAGGACGAGGCCCTGGCACTTGCCGACCGCATCGTCGTCATGCGCGATGGCCGCACAGAACAGGTGGCTCCGCCGAGCACAATCTATCGCGAGCCACAGACGGCTTTCGTCGCGGGCTTCATAGGCTCGATGAATTTCGTTGAGAGCGAGATCCGCAACGGGGTCTGCACGCATCCGCTTTTCGGCTTTTCGATCCCCGTTGCGGATGGTCCGGTGACGCTGGCGATGCGTCCGGAAGCCCTGACGGTGCGCCCTATCAGCCGGCCGGCAGACGCGACCGTCCACCGGGTCAGCGATTTCGGCACGCACAAGATTGTCGATATCGATCTTGCCGATGGTATCCGGCTGAAGGCAATGTTTGCGCCGACCGATATGATCAGAGCCGGGATGGTCGTCACTACCAGCTGCTCCGGCTTCTTCGCCTTCCGCGACAATGCGCTGATCCACCAATCGGCAGTGGCAGCAACGGCTGCAACCGTGCAGCCGCTCTTTACGGCCTGACGTGTCTCAGGCCTTCGGCTGAAAACCTTCCTGCAGCCAGGGATAGAGTGCCTTGCTTGCCGCCAGGATGTCGCCTTTGCCGGTGACGGCGGCGCCTGAAAACCTCGTGACGATACCGCCCGCTTCCTCGACCATCAGTGCCGAGGCGCCAAAGTCATGGACCGACAGGCCGTCCTCGAAAAAGCCGTCCAGCCGGCCGCAGGCGACATAGGCGATCGAAAGCGCTGCCGAACCGAGACGACGCACGCCGGCGGTATTGGCCATAAGGCGCTTGACGGCATCGAAATAAAGCTCTTCCGGGACCGCCTTGACCTGGCCGGGGATCGGCAGGCCGGCACCGACGAGCACGTTCTGGATATCGGCAACCGCGGCGCAATGGATCTGTTCGCCGTTCAGCCAGGCGCCGCTGCCGGCCTCCGCACTGAAGAGCTCGTCCTGCATGGCGTCATAGACGACGCCCGCAACGACACGGCCGGCCTCGGCGATCGAGATCGTCATGCCGAAATGCGGGATGCCCCAGGCAAAATTGGTCGTGCCGTCGATCGGGTCGATATAGATGACCGGTGCATCCGCGCCGGCCTGCCGGTTGCCGACCTCTTCCTCGCCCTTAATCGCATAGGCGGGGAATGCGCCCATCATCTCCTCGACGATGATCCGTTCAACCGCGACATCGATTTCCGTCTGGTAATCGCGCGGCGCCTTGTGGACCATCTCGGCGGCCGTGCGTCGTCTGAGCGCATTGCGCGCCGTCTCTCCTGCCTTGAGGGCTGTTTCGGCGAGTACGAGAAGGCGGGGCGAGGCTGTTGGTGACAGACGCGCGGCGGTCGAAGACAATTTCATGAAGACAATCCGTGTGATGACTGAGGATGGCGAGCAGTTCGGCGTTTCTCATTGCAAATGCGCATGATGCTTTTATGAAGCGAACACAATGGTATGCGACGCCGCGCAGATCTCAATCGACTGCTGCTTCTCAGGTCATGCTCTCTGCCCGCTCGGCTGCGGGTGCCGCGCAGGATTCGCGAAGGATCAGCTTTGGGGAAAAGATCGTCCGCGCGGCACTTGGCGGCGTTTTGTCGGAGATCTCGCTGAGAAGCGTGGAGATCGCCTTTTGGGCCATCTCGAGCACCGGGGCCGCAACGACTGTCGGCGGTGGGTTCATGATGTTTGCAAAATCGAAATCGTCTATCCCGATGACCGAGACGTCATCAGGCACTCTAATACCCAATTCGCGCAGCGCATTCAGGACGCCGAGCGTCATCATGTTCGACAGTGCAAAAATCGCGGTCGGCGGATCCGGCTCGCGCATGCGCCTGATCGTGCTGTCATGCGCGAGCGCCTGGTCGAAACGCCCCTGAAGCAGCAGACCTGGATCAACCGGCAGGTCATGGGCGGCATGGGCTTGCATATAGCCGGCAAGACGATCTTCACCGGTGATGATGTTGTTGCGCCCGACGGTCACTGCAATCCGTCTGTGACCAAGGCCGATCAGATGCTCCGTGGCGATGCGGCCGGCGGCGATATTGTCTAGCTTGATCACGTCATAGGGCAAGCCCTCGATGAAGCTGTCGAGGAGGATCGTCGGCACATGGATCTTGTCGACCATGCGAGCGCCATGTTCGGCATCCGAGCGTGTCGGAATGATGATAAGCCCTTCGACGCGCTGCATGCGCATCATGGTCAGGATCTGCTGCTCGCGATCATGATCCTCGCTCGTCGAATAGACCGCCGCCATGTAACCAGCATTGAGGCAGGCGGATTCGACGACCTTGGCGACCTTGGCGAAATGTGGGTTGGTGATATCGGGCAATATCAGGCCGATCAGCCGCGACTGGCCCATGCGCAGGCTGCGCGCGCCGGCATGCGGGATATATCCGATGTCGCGGACGGCAGCCTCGACCTTGGCAATCACCTCGTCGCTGACGGGAGCTGAGCGGTTGAGCGCGGCCGATGCAGTCGATATGGCGACACCCGCCCGTTTTGCCACGTCTTTGATGGTGGCCATGCATCCTCCCCAGCGCTTTTTGTCGAACCCTCTTGCCACGAGGGCCTTCTGATGCTCTTATACGAAACGTTTCGACTAAGCAAATGACGCCACGCGGGACCGAGGAAGAGCTGGATCCGCGATATTTCAGTAACAGCATACGAAACGTTTCGACCGGTGGAGGCCGGATAGATGGGAACGCGCCGGAGGAGGCGCATAGGGAGGATCACATGCATGAGTTCTCGCGGCGTTCGCTGCTGATTTCGTCTGCCGCTCTTGCCGTCGGCGCAAGTGTCGGCCGCACCTTTGCGCAATCGGATGTCACGGCGACCCTGAAGATGCAGGGCTTCGGCGGTGACGCCGAACTATCGGCCATGACCAACGCGATTGCGCGTTTCAACAAGAAATATCCCAACGTCAAGGTCGAGCTTTCCGTCGATCCGATTTCGACCGGCTGGGGCGACTATGTCACCAAGGTCTTCAGCCAGTTCAATTCCGGCCAGCAGGCCGATGTCTATGGCACGGCGATCGAGACCTTCCAGAGCTTCTCGTCGCGCTCTCTCTTTCTGCCGCTCAACGATTTCGTGGCCGCCAATCCGGGCTTTTCCGACTTCGCGCCGAGCCTCTTCAAGCAGTCGAGCTACAAGGGGGATATCAACTATATCCCGATCGGCTGGAACAACATCATGATCAACTACAACAGGGATCTGTTCGACAAGGCCGGGATTGCCTATCCGAAGGACGGCAAATGGACCTGGGACGAATTCCGCGACGTCGCCAAGAAGCTGACGGTCAAGGATGCGTCGGGCAATGTCACCCAGTTCGGTTATGAGGTGCCGAACCAGAACTTCTTCGTCCAGCCATGGTTCTTCTCGAATGGCACCGGCGCTATCAACGACGAGTGGACGGCATCCAACATGCTCGACCCCAAGGTCGCCGAAAGCCTGCAGTTCCTCCACGACCTCATCCATGTCGACGGCGTCTCGCCGATCCCTGGCAAGGATATGATGGACAACCAGTTCATGGCCGGCCAGGTGGCGATGATCAGTCGCGGTCACTGGATCGTCCAGAGCGCCAAGAACAACAAGCTCAACATGGATGTCGCCATTCCGCCGAGCAAGGTAACCGACACGACCGTGATCGGCTTCGGCGGTTATGCTGTCGCCAAGACGAGCAAAGAGCCCGATCTTGCCAAGGCGCTGATCCTCGAGCTGACAAGCGAGGAGACGCAGAAGGAGGAGGGTGAAAAGGGCGGCGGCGTTCCCGGCCGCAAGTCGGCGGCCGAGACCCCGGGTTTCCTGAGCTTCCCGCCGAGTGCCGCGCTCTATTACCAGACGCTGCCGAACACCAAGGCTGTGCCGTCTCCTGCCAATTTCCAGGAGGTCGAGAAGATCTTCATCCGCTACTACACGGCAATGATGGCCGGCGAGGTCTCGATCGCCGATGGCGTAAAGCAGGCAGATGCCGAGCTCAACGCTTCCTTCGAGCGGCTGAAGAAGCGCATGGGCGGCTGATCGATCTAGGGTTCTCACGATCGCCCTCCCGCCGTCGCGGCCGGGTGGCATGTTGCCATGCAGGCATCTGCCATTCCGGGCGCGGCGGATGACAAACCATGTCCGCCATTCGAGCAGATGCCATGACCGCCACTTTCGAAAGACACCAGCCTTCACAGCTACGCCGCGCGCAGGCAGCGACCGGCTATCTCTTCGTGCTGCCGGCAACGGTGCTTTACCTGACCTTCGTCATCGCGCCTGTCATCGTCACAACGATCCTCGCCTTTGCCTATTACGATCCAATGCTCGGTTCGCAATGGGTCGGTTTCGACAACTTCGTCCGCTTCTTCACAGATCAGCGCTCGCTTCAGATCCTCTGGAACACGCTGCGCTTCGCGCTCTTTGCTGTCACTTTCAACGTTTCGATCGGGCTTGTACTGGCGCTGGCGCTGAACCGCGCCATGCCGGGCTGGCTGCTCTATTTCTTCCGGCTCGCCTTCTTTCTGCCGGTCATCATCGCTGCCGCCTTCGTCTCGATCGTCTGGACCTATTTTTATGGCGATGATCTCGGTGTCATCAATTACTACCTGCGGCTGATCGGTCTGCCGGGTGTACGCTGGCTCACCGATGCCGGCCAGGCGATGACCTCGATCATCATCATGGACGTCTGGAAGAATACCGGCTTCTTCATGATCATCTTCATCGCAGCCCTCCAGGGCGTGCCGAAGAATATCCTGGAGGCGGCGGTGATGGACGGGACGCCTGCCTGGCGCCAGTTCTTCCGCATCACGCTGCCCTATATCTCGCCAGTCGTCTTCTTCTGCATCGTCTACGCCTCGATCGGCGCGCTGCAGGTGTTTGAATCGATCGTCATCCTGACGCAGGGCGGTCCGGGTGACGCCACGCGCTCGCTGTCGATCCAGATCGTCGAGGAGGGCTTCGGCAGCTTCCAGATCGGCTATGCCGCCTCGATTTCGGTCGTTATGACCGTGATCATCCTCATCATCACCGCCATCCAGCAGGTCCTCTCGCGCAAGTGGGTGCAGCAATGAACAGTATGATGCAGACACGCGCGGCCCGGCGCTGGATCGACTGGGCGATCATCGCCACCATGGTGGTGATGGCGATCGGCATGCTGCTGCCCTTCCTCTGGTTGTTCTCGATGTCGTTCCGGCCGGTCTCGGATGCCTACAAGCTGCCGCCGAGCTTCCTGCCGCCGAATTTCAACCTCACCAACTATCGGCAGGTGCTGGCCTCGCGCGTGCCGTTCCTGGAGATCTATTTCAACTCGGTCATGATCGCCGTCATCGTCACCGTCGGCCAGATGGTGACCTGCACGTTCGCGGCTTTCGCCTTCGCCAGGCTGAACTTCCGCGGACGCGATACATTGTTCTTCATCCTGCTTATCGGACTGATGTTTCCAGCCCAGGTGACGATCCTGCCGATCTATCTCGGCTATGCGCGGCTCGGCCTGCTCGACAAGCCGATCGGGCTGGCGCTTATGTATCTCACCTCCAGTTTCGGCATCTTCCTGGTGCGGCAATTCATGCTCAGCCAGCCGAAGGCGCTGGAGGAAGCGGCGCTGATGGATGGCGCCGGCTATTTCAAAATCTTCTGGCGGATCTCGCTACCGCAGCTTCGCCCGGCACTCTCGGCCCTCGGTATCATCACTTTCACCCAGACCTGGAACTATTATTTCCAGGCCAAGGTGCTTTTGAGCTCGAATGAATCGCTGACGCTTCCGGTCGCGATGGACGTGCTGCGCGGCTACATGGCCTCCGGCAATCTCTCGGTGGTGATGGCGGCGATGAGCATGTCGATCCTGCCCGTCGTTCTCCTCTTTCTCCTCGCCCAGAAATTCGTGATCGAAGGCATCACGATGAGCGGCATCAAGAACTAACATCAGGGACATTGATTTCATGTGGGATGATCTCGCTTCCATCGAACCTCGCTTTGCCTATAAAGGCGCACGCACGCGCCATATTGCTTTTCCTCTCGGCGGCATCGGCTCCGGCGGCCTGTCGATCTCCGGCAGCGGCCGGCTGATCGATTGGTCGATCCGCAACCGGCCGGCGCTGCAGGGCTATAACGGCTACTCGCATTTCGCCATCAAGGCCGAGAAGGGTGGGGAACTGGTCGATGCCCGTGTGCTCAACGGCCCCTATGATCTGAACCCTTCCGGCGCGCCGGGCCTGCGCAAGATGTTCGACGGTTTTGGCCATGGCGCCAACCGCCAGACGCTGGTCGGCGTGCCGCATTTCCAAGAGGTCGATTTTTACGGGCGTTTCCCGATCGCCGATCTCGTCTTTAACGATCAGCGTTTCCCCGGCGGCGTCAGGCTTACGGCGCTGAGCCCTTTCATTCCCCACAACGACCGCGATTCCTCGATGCCAGTTGCGATGTTCGAATTCGATGTTGTCAACGATACCGCGGACGAACTGACCTATACGCTTGCCGGCACGCTCGGCAATTACGGCTCGAACAGCGGCATCCATACGTTCAGACGGGAAGGCGGGATCAGCAGCCTGCATCTGACCTCGTCTGACACGACGCTGCCGGCGACGCAACGCGGCGATCTGACGATCGCAACGGATGCTGATGATGTCGAGCATACCGACCATCACTATCGGGGCCAGTGGTTCGACGATCTCTCGGTCTACTGGAAGGAGTTTGCAAGGCCCGGTCGTCTGCCGAAGCGACACTACGATGAACCGCGCAGCTCCCGGCACATGAGCCTGCAGCCGGAACACGGCACGCTCGGCGCCCGCTTCGTCCTGGCACCCGGAGGACGTAAGAAGCTGCGTTTCGTCATCACCTGGAACTTCCCGCAAGGCGATGTCTACTGGGCCTATCGCGACAAGCCTGATGGGGCCATTCCCGATCGGCCAACGCCGAGCTGGACGAACTATTATGCGACGCAATGGGCGGATTCGACCGCAAGCGCTACTGAAGCCCTGACGCGCTGGGACGCATTGCACTTGCAAACCGCGGCCTTCCGCAACGGACTTTTCGAAACGACGCTTCCGGCAGAAGTCAAGGACGCGGCGAGCGCGACGCTGGCGCTGCTGCGCACCGCGACCTGCATCCGGCTGGAGAATGGCGAACTCTGGGCCTGGGAAGGCCAACATACCCAGGATGGTTCCTGCGAGGGCACCTGCACCCATGTCTGGAATTACCAGCAGGCGGTCTCGCATCTTTTCCCTGCCATCGAGCGGACGCTGCGCGAGACCGAATTCAGCTACAACCAGTTGCCGACCGGCGGGCTGACTTTCCGCCAGAAGCTGCCGCTCGGCTCAGGTTTCGATATTATCGGCCCCTGCGCCGACGGGCATTTCGGCGCGATCATCAAGACCCATCGAGACTGGAAGCTTTGCGGCGATACCGAGTGGCTGCGCCGCTACTGGCCGAATGTCAAACGAGCCATCGAATATGCCTGGTCGCCCGAAAACCTTGATCGTTGGGATCCCGATCAGACCGGCATTCTCTCAGGCCGCCAGCATCAGACCCTCGATATGGAACTGTTCGGGCCGAACTCGTGGCTCGCCTCCATGTATGTGGCGGCCCTTCTCGGCGTTTCCGAAATGGCGGCGGCCCTCGGCGATACCGAGCTCTCGGAAAAGACGGCGCGCATGGGCAAAGCCGGTGCGGCCTATATCAATTCCGAACTCTTCAACGGCCGTTGGTTCATCCAGAAGATCGATCTCTCCGACAAGGACGTGCTGATACCCTTCGATGTCGGCCGCGCCGCCGGCGTTCTCGCCGATGGTTTCATGGAAACCTACTGGTCGGAGGAATTCCAAGAGCTCAAATACCAGATGGGCGAGGGCTGCATCTCCGATCAGATCCTCGGCCAATGGCATGCGGAGGTCGCCGGGATCGGCGGGTTCCTCGATGCCGACAAGGTCAGGATCGCGCTGAAATCGGTGCACAGAAACAACTTCCGCCCGACGCTGGAAGATCACTTCAACCCCTGCCGCAATTACGCGTATGAGGACGAGGCGGGGCTGTTGATCGCAACCTATCCCGAGGGCATTCGCCAGCCGATGGTGGCTGCGCCCTATGCCGAAGAGGTCTGGACCGGCATCGAATATATGGCCGCCTCGCACCTCATCATGCATGGCCTCATCGAGGAGGGCATGGATATTGTCTGCGGCGCCCGCAACCGCCATGACGGTTCGCGCCGCAACCCCTGGAACGATATCGAATGCGGCTCCTATTACGCACGCTCGATGTCGGCCTGGCAGCTGGTCAACGCCTTCTCGGGGCTCAGCGCCGATTTCGTCTCCGGCACGCTTGCCTTCGCACCGAAATTGAAAGGCGACTATCGTCTATTTTGGTCAGCCGGCAGCGCATTCGGCACATTGACCCGCAAGGGCGATGGTCTCACTCTCGCCGTGCTCGGAGGCAGCCTCAGGGTCGCTGAAATCTCGGTGGACGATTTGAAGCATCGCCTTGACGGGAAGACGCCCATCGAAGCGGGCCAGTCGATTGAACTTAAGACGGTGGCATAATGGCCGGCATTGAACTCAAGGCAGTCCGCAAGGCCTTTCAAAGTCTCGAAGTCATACACGGTATTGATCTCGCCATCGCCGACGGTTCGTTCACCGTCTTTGTCGGGCCGTCCGGCTGCGGCAAGTCGACCCTCTTGCGCATGATGGCAGGGCTGGAGGAGGTCACGTCAGGGGAAATCCGCATCGATGGCCAGCGCTGCGACCATCTTCTGCCATCCGCGCGCGGCATGGCGATGGTCTTCCAGTCCTATGCGCTTTATCCGCACATGAATGTCGAGCAGAACCTCAAATTCGGCCTGGAGAACCAGAAACTTGCCAGGCAGGAGATCGCCGCCCGCGTCGCCAAGGCGGCCAATATTCTGCAGATCGAGCACCTGATGAGCCGTCGCCCGAGCCAGCTGTCCGGCGGCCAGAGCCAGCGTGTTGCGATCGGCCGCGCCATCGTCAAGGAGCCGAAGGCCTTTCTCTTCGACGAGCCGCTCTCCAATCTCGATGCCGAACTGCGTGTAAAGATGCGCGGGGAACTGATCAGCCTGCATCGGCGGCTGAAGTCGACGATGGTCTACGTCACGCATGATCAGGTCGAGGCAATGACCATGGCTGACCAGATCGTCGTGCTCAACGAAGGCCGCATCGAACAGGTCGGCCCGCCGATCGAGCTTTATGCGCGCCCGGCTAACCTTTTCGTCGCCCGCTTTCTTGGCGCACCGCCCATGAACCTTCTCGCGGGCCGGATCGCGCGCAGTGGTGACATGATGGGCGTTTCGCTTGAGGACGGCACCCATATTTCCTTGCCCGGTCGTCAGGTCGATTTGCCCGATGGCGCCCCGGTCACATTCGGCATAAGGCCCGAACATTGCGAAATCGGAGAGGGCAGCCTGCAGATCGTGGTCGGCGACACCGAAGTCCTCGGATCGGAAACGATCATCCATGCCGGGACGGCGACCGGGAATGGCTTCACCGTGGCACTGCGTGGCATCAGCCGGGCAGTCTCGGGCGAACGGATCCCGATCGTCATACGAGAGCCTTTCGTTCATCTGTTCAACGAGGCTGGCATGACGATCGGTTCTGGCAGTGATTGGCGCGATGCCTATCTGAATTGAAGCAAGCTTCATCGGCTTCTACAACCTGCCGGCCGGGGTCGAGGCCGTCGGCAGGGTTTCCAGCTACTGTAGCGTCCGACTCACCGAGACAAGAAATTCGAGACAGTCAGGTCCACGAGTTCGTCTCCCCGGCCGTTCATCACCGCGCGAATGGCCCAGAGACCGAAACCCTTCACTTGCGCTGCTTCGATCCTGGGCGGCATCGACAATTCCTGCGTATTGGTAACGACGTCGAGCAGTGCCGGGCCGGGATGCGCCAGGATTTCCCTGATGGCACCGTCGAGTTCGGCGGGATCCTCCACGCGAACGCCATGGACTCCGGCTGCGCGGGCAACCGCCGCAAAATCCGGATTCTTGAGTTCAGTGCCGGTCTCAAGGAAGCCGGAAGCCTTCATTTCCATCGCCACGAATCCGAGAACGGAATTGTTGAAGACGACGACCTTGACCGGCAGATTCTGCTGAACGAGCGTCAGGAAGTCACCCATCAACATGGCAAAGCCACCATCGCCGGACATGCTGATGATCTGGCGTTCCTTATATGTTGCCTGTGCGCCTATTGCCTGGGGAAGGGCGTTGGCCATCGACCCGTGAACCAGGGATCCGATCAGGCGACGCTTTCCGTTCATTTTCAGGTAGCGTGCAGCCCAGATCGTGGGGGTCCCGACATCGAAGGTGAAAACGGCGTCGTCGGAGGCATGTTCGCTCAGAAGGCGTGCAACATATTGCGGATGAATCTTGCCGCCCTCTCTGCCGGTGGCGAGGTCGTCGAGGCCCTCCCGCGCCTTCTTATAGGCGGCAAGGCAGGCATCCAGATGATCCCGGTCCGTTCGCTCCGTCAGCTTCGGCAGCACTGCCGCCAGTGTCGATTTGACGTCGCCGACGATTGCGAGATCCAGCGAGGCCCTGCGGCCAAGATTTTCCGGGCGAATGTCCACCTGCGCGATCTTGGCGTCGGTTGGGTAGAACTGCCGATATGGGAAATCGGTGCCGAGCATAAGAAGCGTGTCACACTCCAGCATGGCCTTGTAACCCGAAGAGAAGCCGATCAGACCGGTCATGCCGACATCGAAGGGATTGTCCCACTCGACATGTTCCTTGCCGCCGAGCGCGTGGACGATGGGCGCCTTGAGCCGATCCGCAAAGGCGATCAATTCGTCATGCGCCCCTTCGCAACCGCGTCCGCACAGAAGGGTGACTTTCGAACTGTTGTTGAGCAGCTCCGACAATCGATCGATCTGATCGTTCGCCGGCACGACGTTCGGCTGGGACAGCGTGAGTGCGGCCGGTGTCGAAATCTTCGCGGTGAAATCGCTCAATGCCACGTCGCCGGAAATGACCACGACGGCAACGCCGCGCTTTCCGATAGCCGTGCGAATGGCCGTTTCGATGACTGCTGGCAATTGCTCCGGATGGCTGACAAGTTCGCAATAGTGGCTGCATTCCCGGAAAAGCTGGTCGGGATGCGTTTCCTGGAAATAGCCTCTGCCGATTTCAGCCGAAGGTATCTGCGCGGCAATGGCCAGGACGGGGACCCGCGAGCGATGGCAGTCGAACAGGCCGTTGATGAGGTGGAGGTTGCCCGGGCCGCAGCTTCCGGCGCATACGGCCAGTTCGCCACTGAGGTGGGCTTCGGCCCCCGCCGCGAAGGCTGCCGTTTCTTCATGACGGGTATGGACCCACTCGATGTCGCCTCTTTTTCGAAGCGCTTCCGTGAGCCCGTTCAGGCTGTCTCCGACTACGCCATATATCCGCTTGACTCCGGCCGAATGCAGCACCTCTGTCAGGACATCAGCTACTTTGGACTTCATCGAAAGGCTCCCGGGCTTTGGGTTTCAGGTGGATGGTAAAAGGAAGCTAGGCCTCGCTCTACGCTTCTCAACCCGGAGGATTATCAGAGCGGCGGAGACACCAAACTGGACCTTGGTGTAGGTGCCGGCAGAGAAGAAGCCCGTTTGCCTGATATCCCAGGACGCTGCCTATCAGCCGAGAGCATAGGGTCGCTCCGCGTTTGGCGCCCTTCGTCTGCCGCGACCTATGCTTCCACCTGTTCCCGCTCTTTCATCGCTTCTGCGACAAGTTTCATGAAGCGCGGATGCCGCCGCAGGTTGTCCAGGTCAGAATCATGTGTGAACCATTTGATGTGGTAGACGGAGCTTCGGGGCAGCAAGCCCTCCAGGATATCGATCGCCCGTTCCACATGGCCGAGTACGGAGTGGACGCAGGCAAGATTATATTGGGCGACGATATCATCGGGATCGATGGCGCTTGCCCGTGCGGCCCAATCGCAGGCCCGCGCCGCATCACCGAGATGGGCAAGGGCAAGCGCGCCGCGATGGGCAGGCCCGGAATTTTCCGGGTTCTGATTGAGCGCCCGCTCGGCTCTTTCAATGCCCATGCGCGCCCAGCTTTCCTTGTCCACCGTCCGTCCGAGAGAATGATACGAGGACATCAGGTGGATCGGCGAAACATAGTCGTCGGGGCGGATTTCGGCGGCACGGCTAAAGTAATGCACCGCCTCGGCGAAATTCCCGCGCATGAAGAAGATGCGGGCATAGTGGAAATTTGCTTCATAGAGATTGGGATCGAGCGCCAGCGCGCGTTCGAAGGATGCCGTGGCCTCGTCGTCCTCGCCGTTTTGATGCAGCGCCAGGCCGCGGGAGGCATGGGCCTCGGCGAGGTCGGGATCGAGTTCCAGGGCTTTGGCGCTCATTGCGAGGATGCGCTCCAGGGGCACGTCGTCGGGCGCCCAGTCGCGGATCGCAGCATCGCAATCGGCGATGCCGGCATAGGCGCGGCCATAGTCCGGATCGAGCTCGACGGCCTTGTAGAACATGCGCCGGGCAAGCTGCAGATAGGACTTGGTCCAGGTATGAGAGAGCTGCCTTCCTCTCAGGTAATAGGTATAGGCCTCGACATTGGCCGTCGGCTCGGCGGCGATCGCCTTGCGTTCCTCCGGCAGCAGCCGCACCTTCAGCTGGCCGACGATCGCGTTGGTGATCTCGTCCTGGATGGCGAATATATCGGTGAGGTCGCGATCATAGCGTTCGGCCCAGAGATGGTCGCCGTTCGTCGTATCGATCAGCTGGCCGGAGATGCGTACCCGCGTACCGACAATGCGCACACTGCCTTCCAGCATATAACGCACGCCGAGCTCCTGGGCGACCTGCTTCACCTTCACCGATGCGCCCTTATAGGTGAAGACGGTGTTTCGCGGCACCACATGCAGGCTGGAGACCTTGGAAAGATCGGTGATGATATCCTCGGTGATGCCGTCGGAGAAGTAATCCTGATCGGCATCGCCGCTCATATTGGTGAAGGGCAGGACGGCGATGAAACAGGTGTTGCGGTTCTGCGCGACGAGGCGGGCAGAACTCGGCTTCTCGAAGGAAACTGTGTAAACCTGAACCGGCTGTCGGATATTTTTGAACACGTGTTCACCTAAAAAATCGAAACCGAGATTGAGGCGTGAACCGACCTGATCCCGCACGATTGCCGACACGGCAATGCCGCCGACCGGAGCAATGCCTTCCAGGCGCGCGGCAAGATTGACACCGTCGCCGAAAATATCGTCATTTTCGACGACGACATCGCCGAGATTGATGCCGATGCGGAATTCGACGCGCTCTTCCTTCGGCACGTTTTCGTTGCGCACGGCCATGCTGCGCTGGATTTCTGCGGCGCAGGCGACCGCATTCACGACGCTCTGAAACTCGGCCAGGATGCCGTCGCCCGTCAGTTTGACGATACGGCCCTTGTAATCGGATATGCGGATGTCGACCAATTCGCAGCGATGGCGGTTCAAAGCCTGCAGCGTGCCCGTCTCGTCCATGCCCATGAGCCGGCTGTAGCCAACCACATCGGCAGCGAGGATGGCACTCAATCGCCGCTCCATGACCCTCTCCATGGATTGTCTCATGTCAGTTTCTCGCTTTTTCCAGATTTTGACCGCGCTAGGACTCCCTCCCTTGCAACCGATATCTTTCGATTCGGCGTGCTGTCACGGCGGCGCAGAGCCTATATCGTTACGGCGCAGCATCAATACTCCGAACGGGCGAAGATTGCGCCAAACGATAGCTCTTTTGGATGGGAAAGACCCCGGATGTGCTGACGTGCTCAATTTTGAGGCCGTGCGTCGATTTTGGAATGCGTCTCGGAAGAAGGGGTCGGGCGCAGCGCGCTCGAACCGGTCCTAGGACATCGTCTCGTGGCCCGTTCCTTGCCTCTGAGAGCCTGCGAGGTCGCCGTCGTCAAAAGCCGCGCTCCATCGAAGCGCGGTTCGATTTGTATAGGCCACCGTCGGTTGCCAGGCAGGTCATGTTTCGCGATCCCATCAGCCGCGGAAGAGCGACAGAATGTTCTGCCAAGAGGAGATGGCAATCGAGAGCGACTGGATTGCCAGTTGCTGCGTCTGCAAGGCAGCGAGCTTGGCGGGGTGCGCCAGTAGCCGTCCGTGATGCGAAGCAGATCCGACGACCGTACCGCTTGTTGTCTCGAGAAAGGCAAGTCGCGCGTCCACGCAAAAGCCCGTTTGCCTAAAGGATGCAGCCTGTAGGTCGAAAGGGGTAGGACATACTCGTCCACTTTTCGATTATAATCGGAGGTCCGCGTATCGAACGATCCTCATAGATTTGATCCTGGTAATTTCGCGAGAGGGCACACCATGTATCGCAACGCTCGCCGGTGGGCTTCGCGCTCACTCATGATGGATTCGTGGGTTCCCCGGTGGCTGGCCGCCAGTGGAAAGGCAAGGCCGCGCAAGGGCGCCGATCGGCCCGAGGATAGTGCTCAACTTGCGACATCCGCGCAGACAGCGGGTGGAAGCAAGGGGGGTGCCCTTGTCGGCAGTCCCGACAACAGCTTTGCGCTCAGCGGACACGATAACGAACCGAGAGCGGAGACGGTCGGCGAAGCAGACGGTCGGGGCGATACTGACCAAGTGTCCCCATCCTTGGCCGAGGCTTTCGCAGCGGCGCGCGAAACGGGTGTTGGAAGTGGAAATTCTGCCGCGTCTGTTCTGTCGGCCCATAATCCGGTTTTTGCACCTTTCGAGCGGAACGCGAACGGCGCCGCATTGCCCCCTTATCGCACCTATGCTGGCATGGGCACCATAGGCGACGATCCCCTGGCTCCGTATCTGCCGCAGAGCCCCGCACCGACAGCGTCAGGGCAAGGTTCCGCCACCGTAGCGGGTGCACGCGCTCACTCCGGCAAGGTGGTCATTCTCGAATCGAGCCCGTCAGCAGCGGCTGCTGCGCACCACGGTGGATCGAATTCATTGGCGTTTGGCATGCCTTTTGGTGTCTGCGGATGTGGCTATTTTACATCCCCTACGCGGATTCTCGATTGGGCCCATGGCGGCGCCATGCTTCAACAGGATGGTCAATTGCCGGGGACGAGGCTGACCGAAGGGCCGGACTATGCAGCAACGATCAAGCGGGCCATCGGTGCCTCAGTCAGCGACCCGCTTCTTGATCGTGACTTATCCCCGCTCTCGAGCTGGCGCGGAACCGCAAAGTTGACGGGCTCGACGAACTTGAACGGATCGTTGCCCGGCGGCGGAGAAATGGGAACGGCAACCGGCACCAAGGGCGTCGGCATCCTTTCCGGTTCGGTCACCACACCGCCGATCACGCAGCGGTCGTTAACGACGCAAAATCTGGCGGCCGCAGCGGCAGCGGCGCCCGCTAACAAGGTCGTGGCGGAAAACCTGCTGCCGGGCAATCCGGAGAGCGAGTGGGGCATCGATGGGGCCGGCAGCTCCAATATCGAGGGATTCGCGACCGACATCAGTGTCGACAACGGCAAGACGGTCAGCTTCAAGATTGATACGGATTCCAACAATTACCGGATCGATATCTACCGCCTCGGCTATTATGGCGGCATGGGCGCGCGCAAGGTCACGACCATTCAGCACACCGGCGTGCAGAATCAACCAAATCCGCTGCGCAATGCCACGACCGGCACCGTGGATGCCGGCAACTGGGCAGTGTCGGCTTCGTGGGCCGTACCTGAAGATGCTGTCTCAGGCGTCTATATCGCCAAGCTCGTGCGGCAGGATGGCACCTTCGGCGAAAATCAGATTCCGTTCATCGTGCGCGACGATGACAGCCACAGCGATATCGTTTTCCAGACCGCTGACGAGACCTGGCAAGCCTACAATGGCTGGGGTGGCGCAAACTTCTACGGTGGCAACGGTCCGGCAACGGGGCAGGGCGCTGGTCGCGCCTATGCTGTCAGTTACAACAGGCCGATTGCGACCCGTGGTGGGGTTGGCACTTATGCCGGTCCGCAAGACTATCTGTTCGGCGCCGAATATGCAGGCATCTACTGGCTGGAGCAGAACGGCTATGATGTTTCGTACCTGTCGGGTGTCGACGTCGACCGCTATGGCAGCCTGCTGCTCAATCACAAGACCTATGTTGATGCCGGGCATGACGAATACTGGTCTGGACAGCAGAGGACCAATGTCGAAGCTGCACGCGATGCAGGTGTCAACCTGATGTTCTGGAGCGGTAACGAGGTCTATTGGCGTACCCGTTGGGGCAACGCCTATAGCGCCGACGGCACGCCTTATCGCACCCTTATTTCCTACAAGGAGACATGGTCGCCCGGCGCCAGCATAGACCCTTCGAACGAATGGACGGGTACATTCCGCGATCCGCGTCTCAGCCCACCCGCTATCGGTGGGGGAAACCCGGAAAACTCGCTGACCGGGCAGCTGTTCAAGGTCGATGATGTCGGCAGCAATCTCAGCGCGATCACGGTCGGATATGATGACGCCAATCTGCGTTTCTGGCGCAACACGAGCGTTTCCAATCTCCAGCCCGGCCAGACGGCAACGCTAACCAAGAACTATCTGGGCTACGAGTGGGACGAAGCGACCGATAATGGCTTCGATCCGGCCGGTCTCGTCAAGCTGTCTTCGACGACGCTTCCGGTCAGCACCTATTTGCTCGATTACGGAAACACGACCGGCAACGCGACCGCGACCCACAATCTGACGCTTTATCGTGCACCGAGCGGTGCATTGGTGTTTGGCGCCGGTACTGTCTACTGGACATGGGGCTTAAGCAACAATCACGATAATGAGGCGACCCCGACCGATCCCCGCGTGCAGCAGGCAATGGTCAATCTGCTGGCCGACATGGGCATTCAGCCTGGGACGCTGCAATCCGGGCTCGTCGCCACGACCGGCTCCACGGATCATGTTGCACCGACTTCCATCATCACGGCGCCGTCAACGGCGACTGTTGGCTCCACAGTCACGATTACAGGTACGGCCACCGACACGGGCGGCGGGGTCATTGCCGGCGTCGAGGTTTCGACCGACAATGGAGCGAGCTGGCATCCGGCGGCAGGCGATGAGAACTGGACCTATACCTGGTCGCCGCAGATCGCGGGCAATTACACGATCCGCTCACGGGCCGTCGACGACAGCATCAATCTTGAAGCACCCTCGGCAGGGCGCACGGTCACCGTGACCGGGGCGAGCTTTTATTCTCTCTTCGGCGCGGGGACGCCTGCTGTCGTCAACACCGACGATACGTCGGCCGTCGAGCTCGGGGTCAAATTCCAGACCTCCGTGGCAGGGACCGTCACCGGCATTCGTTTCTATAAGGGCAGCCAGGACACCGGCACGCATACCGGCTCACTCTGGTCGAGCACGGGTACGCGGATTGCGACCCTCACCTTCACGAACGAGACTGCGAGCGGCTGGCAGACTGCCTATTTCACCAGCCCGGTGACGTTGACGGCGGGACAGACCTACACGGCGTCCTACCATACGAATACCGGCCACTATTCGACAACCGCCAGCTACTTCGTCTCCAATGTGACGAGCGGCCCCCTGACGGCTCCAGCCAGTGGCAACGGCGTATATACCTATGGCAGCGCCAGCCTGTATCCCACGAGCACCTTCGAGTCGACGAACTATTGGGTCGATGTGATGTTCACCACGCCGAGCTCGAACACGACGCCGACGGCGGTTGCCGATGCGGGTGACGCGACCGAGAAGGGTGGCATTGCTAATGGTTCGGGTGGTGTGGTTGCGAGCGGCAATGTGCTGACCAACGACACCGATCCGGATGCCGGTGACACCAAGACGGTCACGGCCGTCGTCTTCGGTGCGACATCAGGCACGCTCGGTTCGGCACTGAATGGCACCTATGGCAGTCTCGTGCTCAGCGCATCGGGCGTCTATAGCTATGCCGTCAACGAGACCAATGCTGCCGTCCAGGCGCTGCGCCAGTCGACCAACACGCTGAGCGATGTGTTCAGCTACACGATGCGCGACGCTGCCGGCGCCACCGCCACGGCAAACCTGACCGTCACCATCCATGGTGCCAACGACGCACCGGTGCTCGCCGTCCAGACGGCCACCCAGAATGCCACCGTCGGCTCTGCCTTCTCCTTCGTGCTGCCGACCACCACCTTTACCGATGTCGACAGCACCGAGACGCTGACCTATACGGCAACTGCTGCCGATGGCACGGCGCTGCCCGCCTGGCTGGCCTTCAACGCCACGACACGGACATTCTCTGGCACGCCGACGACATCAGGCACTTACGGCGTCAAGGTGACGGCGACCGACCTCGGAGGTCTGTCGGCCAACGAGACCTTCAATGTCGCCGTGTCGACGGCGCCAACGAGCTACAGCCTGTTTTCCGCCTCCAGCACGCCGACCCAGACGAACCTCAACGATGGTCAGCAGATTGAACTCGGCGTCAAGTTCCAGTCGAACGTTGCCGGCGACATTACCGGCATCAAGTTCTACCGCAGCGCCAATGACAACGGACAGAATGTCGTCGACCTGTGGACCACGACAGGCACCAAACTCGCGACCGCCACCTTCACCAACACCACGGCGAGCGGTTGGCAGACGGTGAACTTTGCAACACCGGTTACCATCACCGCCAACACCAACTATGTCGCCTCCTATCACACGACAGGTGCCTATGTGGCGACGGACGGCTTCTTCACCAATGCGGTGACAAACGGTCCGCTGACGGCTCAGTCAAGCGCTTTGGCCGGTGGCAATGGCGTCTATGCCTATGGCGGCTCCGCAACCGCGGGGCTCTTCCCGACCAGCACATACGATTCAGCGAATTACTATGCCGATGTGATCTTCCGTCCACAGCTTGCCGCATGACGCATCGGAAGGAGGCTACGAACGGGATTCGAATGAGGCCCATACGACGCAAATACCGACCGCTCCGAGTGCCCACGTTCAAGGCATGCCGATGAACAGGATCGAGCGGCTCCCGGTAACCGTGCTCGCCGGCTTTCTCGGCGCTGGTAAGACGACGCTTCTCAGTCACGTCCTGAGCAATCGTGAAGGCTTGCGGGTTGCCGTCATCGTCAACGACATGAGCGAAGTGAACATAGACGCAAGCCTCATTCGAGACGGCGGCTGCAACCTGTCGCATACGACCGAGACATTGGTCGAGCTCAGCAATGGCTGCATATGCTGCACCCTGCGCAACGACCTGCTGACGGAAGTGCGGCGGCTGGCCGAAGAGGGGCGATACGACTATCTGCTGATTGAAGGCACCGGCATTGCCGAGCCGCGCCCCATAGCGGCAACATTTTCCTTCTGCGACGAAAACGGCGTTTCGCTTTCCGATTTTGCCAGACTCGACACGATGGTCACCGTGGTCGATGCTGCAAACTTGTTAGCCGACTACAGTAGCTCCGATCTGCTGGCCGACCGCGGCCTGCAACGGGATGGTGAAGATCGGCGCACCCTCATCGACCTGCTGGTCGACCAGATCGAGTTTGCCGATGTCGTGGTGATCAACAAGATCTCGGATGCGACTGAAGAGGTCCGCGCGGAGATCCGCAAGATCGTGGCGTCTCTCAACCCGGATGCGCGTCAGGTGGAGACGGATCTCGGCAAGGTCTCACTGGCAACCGTCCTCAATACCGGCCTCTTTGATGAAGAAAAGGCCGCCGCACATCCCTTGTGGCACAAGGAATTGTACAGCCCGGGCGAACATGTTCCGGAGACGGAGGAATATGGGGTGTCGAGCTTTGTCTACCGCACGAGGCGCCCGTTCGACCCCAAGCGGTTTCGGGCATTCCTGGACGAGCCTTGGCCTGGAGTGCTTCGCGCCAAAGGCCATTTCTGGCTTGCCACACGCCCGCGTCACGTGGGCCTTATGTCGGCCGCAGGCGTGCAGCGACGCTGCGAACCCATGGGGCTCTGGTGGGCAGCTGTTCCCCGGCAGGACTGGCCGAGCCATCAGCAGTTTCATCAGCACCTGCAGAGCCGATGGGACAGCGCCTGGGGCGACCGCCGGCAGGAACTGGTGTTCATCGGGGTTGGCATGGACGAGACAGGTGTGCGGACCGCATTGGACGACTGCCTCGCCAGTGCGGACCCGCGCGAATGGTCAGCTCTCGAAGATCCGTTCCCGGCCTGGTAGCGCGCCAGGTTGCAACGTTTGCGCCACGAACGCATGGACGCGAGAGTTCATGGCCTGTGCCGAGATGCCTCAGTCGTCGAGATAGCGTTCGGTCAAGCGTGCCCACATCGCGGCACCCACCGTCAGGGATTTGTCGGCAAAGTCGTATTTGGCACTGTGCAGGATCGCGGATTCCACACCGTTGCCGAGCCGCAGGAAGCTTCCGGGCTTGTGCTCGAGGAAGTGCGAGAAGTCCTCACTACCGGGGATGAGGTTGCAGAGAGCTACCTTGTCAGCACCGACGAGTTCTTCTGCGACCATGCGGGCGAATTCCGTTTCCGCTTCCGAATTGACGACCACGGGGTGACCGCGAGTGTATTCGATTTCGGCGGCTGCGCCGTAACCGTCGGCGATCGTTTCGGCGAGCCTGCGGATCCTGACCTCCAGCGTCTCGCGCACCTTCGGGTCGAAGGAGCGAATGCTGAGCAGCAGTTTTGCACTTTCGGGGATGACGTTTGCGGCCTCGCCGGCATGGATCGCCCCGACCGTGACGACCGCGGTTTGTGTCGGATCGATGCTGCGGGAAACGACCGATTGCAGGCTGACGACGAGGTTGCAGGCAACGACCACCGGATCGACGGTCAGATGCGGCCGCGAGGCGTGGCCACCCTTGCCCTTGATGATGATCTCGGCGCTGTCGGCAGCCGCCATCAGCGGGCCCGACCGCATCAGCCAGGTGCCTTCGGGTGCGCCGGGATGATTGTGCAGACCAAAGATAACGTCGAAGGGAAAGCGTTCGAACAGCCCGTCAGCGATCATTGCGGGCGCACCACTCAGCGGACCTGCCTCCTCGGCCGGCTGGAAAATGAGATTGACTGTCCCGTTGAAGCGGCGCGTGCGTGCCAGATATTCGGCTGCACCCAGAAGTATCGTCGTGTGGCCGTCATGTCCGCAGGCATGCATCTTGCCGGCAACCGTGCTGGCATAGGGGCGGCCGCTCTCCTCGGTGATCGGCAGAGCGTCCATGTCGGCGCGGATGGCGATGCTCTTCTTTCCGGCGCCGACCGTCATGCGCGCAACCACGCCATGGCCGCCGACGTTGCGGGTGACGTCATACCCCCAGGATTCGAGCTTTTCGGCAACAAAACGCGCGGTCTCGGCCTCCTCGAAGGAGAGCTCTGGATGAGCGTGCAGATGCCGGCGGACAGCCGTCAGCTCCGCTTCCATCGGTTCGAAATCGGAGAGGCGGGCAAAATCATTGTCGAGGGACATGGCAATTCCAGTTTCATGGGCGCGGTATCGCCGGCCGGCTCACGGTAAAGCCAGCCCGCAGGGCAAGAGCATGGAGGAGCCGCCGCGCTAGATAAAGCGCGACAGGAAACTTCTGGTGCGGGGGTGCTGCGGGTTGCCGATCACGTCCTCCGGCTTGCCTTGTTCCACGACCTTGCCGTCATCCATGAAGACGACGCGGTCGGCCGCTTCCCGCGCGAAACCGATCTCGTGGGTGACGACGATCATCGTCAGACCCTGGTTTGCAAGATCCCGCATGGTGGCGAGAACCTCGCCGACCAGCTCGGGGTCGAGTGCCGAAGTCGGCTCGTCGAAGAGCATCAGCTTCGGCTTGATGGCGAGCGCGCGGGCAATCGCCACGCGCTGCTGCTGGCCGCCGGAAAGCTGCCGCGGATAGCTGTCGGCCTTGGCCGAGAGCCCGACCCGTTCCAGGAGCCTCAGCGCATTTTCGGTCGCAACCTTGCGGCTCTCACCGTGGATGCCGACCGGTGCCTCGATGATGTTCTGCAGCGCCGTCATATGCGGGTAGAGATTGAACTGCTGGAACACCATGCCGATCTTGCGGCGCTGCAAGGCGATCGCGTGGTTCGACAGCTGCAGCAGCCGGTCCTTGTGCAGGCGGTAGCCGATCTGTTCACCATCCACCTCGATTGAACCCTGGTTGATGGATTCGAGGTGGTTGATACAGCGCAGGAACGTCGATTTGCCGGAGCCGGAGGGGCCAAGGACGACGACGACCTCGCCGGGCGCGACGTCGAGATCGATACCCTTCAGCACTTCCAGATCCGCGAAGGACTTGTGGACATTGCGTGCCTTGACGAGAGGCTCGATAGTGGAGATCGCGTTCATGCGCCTGCCTCCGTTGCCTGTGCCATGACAGCCGTTTCCTTTGCAGGTTTGGCGGCGCCCGTGCGGCGATCGCCGCGGCTGTAATAGCGCTCGATATAGGCCTGGCCGATGTTCAGGACCGACGTGATGAGCAGGTACCAGAGAACGGCAACCAGCAGCATCGGCACGATCTCGAACGTGCGGTTGTAGATCGACTGCACCGAATAGAGCAGATCGGCCATGGCGATGACGCTGACGAGCGAAGTCGCCTTGATCATGCTGATCAGCTGGTTGCCGGTCGGCGGAACGATCGAGCGCATGGCCTGCGGAATGATGATGCGGCGAAGCGCGCGGTTGCGCGTCATGCCGAAGGCTTCCGCAGTCTCGAACTGACCCTTGTCCACCGAAAGCAACCCGCCGCGGATGATTTCCGCCATATAGGCGGTCTCATTGAGTGCGAGACCGGCGATCGCGGCCGTCATCGGGCTGATCACCGAGTTCGTATCCCAGCTCATGAAGGTCGGGCCGAACGGAATGCCGATCGACAGTGTCGGAAACAGCGTCGAAAGATTGTACCAGAAGATCAGCTGCACCAGGAGCGGTGTTCCGCGGAAGAACCAGATGAACAGCGAGGCGAGCGAACTTGCCAGGCGATCGCTGGACATTCTCGCGACGGCCAGCACGAGGCCGAGCGCGATGCCGATGATCATCGCGACGACCGTCAGGCCGAGCGAAACGTAAAGGCCGCTGATGACGGTCGGGTCGAAGAAATATTGAGTGACGACCGGCCAGCCGAAATTCTCGTTATGCGCGACCGACCAGGCCCAATAGGCGGCGATCGCAAGCGTGATGGCCCAGGCCGCAACGCGGCCTTTGGGGAAGGGCTTGTGGGCATGGGCCACATCCCGGCTTCTCGCATCGCCGGAGGGCGATGCGAGTGTTTGCGTTTGTGTGCTCATTTCGGAAGCGTCCCACCGAGGTTGATGCCGGGCTCCTTGATCATATTGTTCTCAAGGCCCCACTTCTTCATGATCGCGGCATAGGTGCCGTTGTCCATCAGCACTTTGACCGCATCGCGCAGGACTGGGCCGAGCGGCGAGCCCTTCGCGACAACCGCGCCCTGATAGAGATTCTCAAAACCGTTCTTCTGTCCCACACCAGTCAGTTCCAGCTGACCGTTGGCCTGCGACACGAAATAGGTGAGCGGCGCCTGGGAGGAGAAGAAGGCATCCGACCGCTTGGAACGGACGGCAAGGATCGAGCTCGGCTGGTCGGTGAAGGACTGCACCTCGATCGCGCCCTTGCCATCGGTCTTGCACTTTTCGGCCTGCACCTGGATGACCTTTTCGGCCGAACCGCCGGCCATGACGGCGATGCGGTTACCGCAGGCGGTATCGAGCGAGGTGATGCCCTTCGGATTGCCCTTCTGCACCGAGAAGACCACAAATTCCTGCACCCAATCGAGGAAGTCGTTGGATTCCTCGCGGCTCTTGAAATCGCCGACGGGACCGAAGGCAAACTGATAGCGGCCCGAGTTGACGCCAGCCAGCAGCGCCGGCAGACCGCCCACGGTCTCATGCTCGATCTCGACGCCGAGAACCTCACCCAGCGCGTCGGTCAGATCGGCGCTGGCGCCGCTCATCTCGGTGCCCGTGACGATTTCATAGGGAGGAAACGAGCCATTGTTGACGGAGATCATCTTGCCAGACGTGCGGATCGCTTCGGGCAACTGCGCATGAAGCGCGTCGTTGACGGAAAGCTTGGGCAGGGCCGCATCTTCAGCGAAGGCCGTTCCCGAGATCACCACGCTCGTCAGAGCAAGGCATGCAATTTTCCTGATCGACATTGTTCATTTCCCCTGTTTGGTTCGAATTTATGCGTTTCGTATTGCGTTCACCCGATGCGGCTACCGTCCACATCGAAGGAGAAGAGGTCTTCCGGCGTCATCAGCTGCGGCAGGATGCCCTGGACGTGAAGCTCGCCCGCGAAGTCGGCGATCATCTTGCGGTTGACCGCAAAGCCGCTGGCCTCCCAGCCGACCGGAAGCTCGG
>UCCS01000083.1 GCA_900470965.1 Hyphomicrobiales bacterium | reverse complement strand
ATGTCAGCCTGCCGGCAGCGAGACGTGGAAGAGGGCACCGCCATCGCCGGCATTGGCGGCTCTGATATCGCCGCCGTGGTTGAGGACGATGGACTGGCAGATGGAGAGGCCGACGCCGACGCCGTCCTGCTTCGTCGTATAGAAGCAATCGAAGATGCGGCCGAGATCGGCAGCTGAGATGCCGTCACCGCTGTCGCGGATGGAGAATTGGACCCTCCCGTCCGCCTCGCTGGTGGCAATCTCGATGCGTCGCGGCCGCTTGCCACTGCTGACGACGGCCTCGATGGCATTGATGAGCAGGTTGACGACGACCTGCTGCATCTGGATGCGGTCTCCGAGGAAGGCAGGCAGGCCGGGCCCGCACGCAACCGAAAGGCGGATTGCGTGCATATCGGTCTCATGGCCGACGAAGGACAGCGCGTCCTTGACGATG
This sequence comes from Hyphomicrobiales bacterium, assembly GCA_900470965.1. GTDB lineage: Bacteria > Pseudomonadota > Alphaproteobacteria > Rhizobiales > Rhizobiaceae > Rhizobium. The sequence goes on along the minus strand of UCCS01000083.1, from coordinate 13,344 downwards.
TCGTTCAGATCGAGCGGCATGCGCGTGTTCGTCTGGCCGCTCGCCATGCCCCGGACGCGCTTGACGATTTCGCTTGCCCTATGGGCGCTCGCCGCCATGCGCGCAGCAAGCTCGCCGAGTTTGGCGAGGTTCGGTTCGTCACGCGAGAGGTGCCGCATGGTGGTTTCGCAGTCGGTGACGATGGCGGCAAGCGGCTGGTTCACCTCATGGGCGATCGAGGTCGCAAGCCTGCCGAGCATGGAAAGACGCGCCGTATGCAGCGGGTCGACCTCGTGTTCGTGTGGCTGTCTCCGCCCGGTGATATCCTCCAGCACGACGAGCAATGTGTCGAGACTTTCGGCCGAGGGGAAGGTAACCGACAGTTTGACATCGAGGACGGCGCCCTTGAAGCTGCGCATCTTCATGGGCTCCGAGAAGAGCTTGGTTCCGTCAAACCAGGCGCGCATCAGCCTTTTGATGGTCTCGGGCGAAGCCGCAAACAGGTAGCTCGCCGGCCCCACGAGATCATCTGACGAAGAGGCCTGTAAAAGAGAAACAGCCATCTCGTTGGCATCGGCGATGAAAAGGCCGGCCTGCGCGATACCACCCTGCCATAGGCCCTTCGACAACAGGTGCTCGGCATCACCCCTGGCTTTCAATCCGGCGAAGAGCGCCCTGAGACCCATGGCATCGAGCTGCAGGACCGGAACCGGGAGGTGATGGATGGAGACCGTATGGTGCGCCTCGCCGCGCGGGCGCTTTGCCGGCAGGTCGCTTCCGGCACCGCCCTTGATGACGACGATCGGCGCCTGTTCGGCAGATCGCTCGCTGCGTCTGGCGTCATTCCATCGAGCAGCGATGTTTCTCGCTATCGGCGTGTCGGCCATGCGCTCTTCCTATGTGTTCAGCCAATATGTTTCGGCCCATATGTTTCAGCGGGGGCAATAGTTTGCTTGAGACAATAGTTTCCCGTTGTGGGCGCGCGCCGTTTTTGAGCGCGCATCCACCTCGCGGCCGCCATTGGCGACACCACATCCGTCATGATAGTAGCCATCAGGCTGAATAGAGTCGTGGCAGGTTAGAGCGGGGGCAAGGGCGGCACAATGCCCGCTTCCGTCAACAGGGTGTTGCGCTCAGTGGAACGCAGATGATCGACCTGGATGATATCAGAAGCTTCGTGGCGGTGGTCGAAAGCGGCGGCTTCAACCGCGCCGCCCAGCAGCTCGGCGTCTCGAAATCGATCGTCAGCCGCCGCATCGCACGCATGGAAACGGATCTCGGCGCGCAGCTGATCAACCGCAGCACGCGCGGCATCAGCGCAACGGAGGCCGGGCTTGAATTCAAGCTGCGCTGCGGGCGCATCCTGGCCGAACTCGAGGAAGCGCGGGATGCGGTCGCCACCTATGCCGGCGGCGATGTCACCGGGCGTCTGAGACTTGCCGCGCCGCTTGCCTTCGGCCAGCGCTATCTCGGCCCGATCCTGACCGAGCTTGCCGGCCGCCATCCGCGCCTCGAGCTCGACGTGTCCTTTTCCGACCGCGCCGTCGATCTCATCGGCGAGCATTACGACGCGGCGATCCGGCTCTTCGAGCTGCGCGATCCCTCGCTGATTGCGCGCCGCATCGCGCCGGTCAGGCCCTTCATCGTCGCCAGCCCCGATTATATCGCCCGCCATGGCCGCCCGGGGAGGCCCGAAGACCTGCTTTCGCATGACTGCATCATCTATTCCGGGCGCCATATTCCGGAATGGAAGTTCCGTGTCGGCGAGCGCATGGTGTCGATCCGCCCGAACGGGCGGCTTCTGACCGATAATGCCGAGGTGCATCTGAGCTGGACGCTCGCCGGGCTCGGCGTGGCGGAGCTGCCGTCTTTCATCGTCGCCGATGAGATCCGCAAGGGCACGCTCGTGCCGGTGCTTGTCGATTATTATCTGGATGAGGGCGCGATCTACGTCGTGCGCCCGCCGGGGCCGCATGTTCCGGCCAAGGTGCGGGCGCTGATCGATATCATGCTGGAGCGGCTTGGCGGGGAGGGCAGTGCTGCCTATCCCTCGGTCCTGCGGGCAGGAGAATAGCCCCTCTCCGGGAATTTCGTTACAGTTGTAACACAAGGCGCAGATACCCGCTTTCGGCCAGTTTCAAGCAAGTTCTGCTTTCCAGTTTGCGCGCATCCACTCGCCAAACAAAAGGATGAAACACCGTGATCGTCGGCTCCGATAATTCAACTCGCAACCTCTTCAGCTATATGCCCAGAGTCTCCGTCAGTGTTTTTGGCGAGGGGAAATACGAAAAGACAACCGGGGAGCTGGTGAATACGGTTCCGGCAAAAACGGATGATCAGCTGCTGGCCGAACTTTACGATCGCACCGCCCAGCAGACGCTCGACGATGCCGATATCGATGGCGACGGGCTGATGAGCAAGGACGAGTACATGGCCGCTCAAAAGCGGCTGGCCGATGCCGATAACAGGATCTTCGATATCGATGCCGCCGAAGAACGCTGGTCAACCTTCGATCCCAGCGGCAAGGGGGCGATCGACAAGGATGAGATCATCGAGGGCCTGAAGATCCTGCTGCCGCTCAAGGTCGGCCATCTCGACGCTGACATGGCCGAGCGCATCCGCGCGCAGGCCCTGGAAGCCTCCAAGGAGGCGCTGCAGAATTTCCAGGACGCCATCGACGAGGAAAGCAAGAAGCCGGCAATGGCGGAAACGATCAAGACGACGATTGCCGGGCAAGCCTCGCTGCTCTCGCTCTATGACGAGTTCAAATAGGAGAGCGGCGCCGGCGGGGCGACGAATGCCGCGTCGGCGCCCCGTCGAGCAGCAGGAAGTTAAGCAAACAGGAAGTCAGGCAAACAGGAAGTCGCCGGACTGCAGGACATAGGCTCCGTTGAGCATGGCAATTCTGACGGCGCCGTCTCCTCCGGTGCCGTCCTCATCCCAGTAGAGCGTGCGGTCCGAGGTATTGAAGTAGAACTGGGCGTCTGCGCCGATGGCGGTTTTGCCGACATGATAGTCCAGGGTGGCCGTGGTCATGCCCTGGAAATCGCTGGACTGGAACGCCAGGAAATCGTCCGCGCCAAAATCGTTGATGAAAGCGAAGTTCGATGCGCTGGGTGCGGCGAGGACGAAAGTATCAACGCCGCCGCCGCCGGCCAGGCCATCACTGCCGCCGCCGCTGACGAGCGTATTGGCTGCAGAATTGCCTGATATCTGGTTGTTGCCGCTATCGCCGATCCCGGTCACGGCGCCCGCCTGAAGGATCAGTGTTTCAGCGCCGGTTCCCGCGAGCGAATAGGTTTCGGCCGTGGAATAGATGATATCGTTCCAATCCCAGACGCTGTCACCGGTATCGTGGACGACGTCGCTGGCGCTGTCGACCTTGTATTTGTCGTTTCCATCCCCGCCATCCATGGTGTCGTCGCCGGTACCGCCGGCGAGTATGTCATCGCCGGAGCCGCCGTCCAGCTTGTCATTGTCGGCCCCGCCATCGAGNNAGATAATCGTTGCCATCGAGACCGGAAAGCGTATCGCTTCCGGCAGCGCCGCCGAGCGTATTGTTGCCGCTATTGCCCGTGATGACGTTAGCGAGCGCGTTGCCGCTCGCATACAGGTTACCCTCCGCGACAAAGGCGAGGTTCTCGACATTGGCCCCCAGCGAGTAGCTCACTTCGGCAAGGATCGTGTCGGCACCCTGTCCCGCCAGCTCCACCACCCTGTCGGCGGTCGTATCGACAATGTAGGTATCGTCGCCCAGGCCGCCCGTCATCCGGTCGTGGCCGTATCCTCCGTCCAGATGGTCATTGCCCGCAAGGCCCGTCAGCGTGTCGTTGCCGGAGCTTGCATATATGGCGTCGTCGCCGGCCGTGCCGACCAGGTTCTTGTCGGGATAGGTGCCGTAGATGCGGTTGCTCGGAAGCTCCACCGCATGGGCGTCGGTATCGAAGCGGACCTGAAAGATGCCGGAGTCGTATCCCTGGACATCGGTATAATCACTGTCGGACGCCCAGCTGACGACCCAGCCGCCGTCATCGAGTGCCGCCACCTGGGGTATATCCTTATAGCTGTGGGTCAGCGTGTTGATGAGCGCCTCATCGCCGTTTTTCGTCCCGTCGGCGTTAAACGCCTGCTGGTAGACGTGATAGAAGGTGTCGGTGAATCCCATCACCGTCCAGGTCACAACCCAGCCGCCGTCGGCAAGAGCCGTCACCTTCTGGTTCGATGCATATGTCCCGTCGGTATCGACCTGGGCCTCGCCGCCTTGCGGCGTCCCGTTCGCGTTGTAGGCCTGCTGCATGATATGGCCGTCGTCACCCGAAAGCCAAATCACCACCCAGCCGCCGTCGCCCAATGCTGCGGAGCCGTGATAGGCTTGGTTGCCGTCCGTCGTGGTATTGACGCGTGTCTCCGTGCCGAGCCGTGTTCCGTCGGCATTATAGGCCTGCTGATAGATCCCGCCGCTCGAACCGTCCTGGCCATTCGATTCCCAGATGACGACCCAACCGCCGTCGCGTGCCAGCACGGTCGGGCTGTCCTGATAGGAATCGGTGTAGGTATTGACGAGGGTTTCCCCGCCGTGCGGCGTGCCGTCGGCATTGTAGATCTGCTGGAATACGCCGGTTTCGGAACCGTCCTGCCCGGGCGATGACCAGGTGGCGACCCAGCCGCCACCATCGAGTGGCGCCATCGAGCCCAGCCACTGGTTTCCATCGGTGTGGGTGTTGACCCGGGTTTCTCCGGCGATCTTGGAGCCGTCGGCAGCGAAGGCCTGCTGGTAGATCCCGTATCCGGAACCGTCCTGGCCTACCGACAGCCAGCTGACGACCCAGCCTCCATCGGCTAGCCCCATGACCGACCGCGACCCCTGTCCGGCGCCTTCAAAAGTGTTGACGTGGGTCTCGCTGCCGCGCGGCGTGCCGTCCGCGTTGAATGCCTGCAGATAGACGCCAGGCGTGGAGATCCCCTGGTCTCCCCACGTAATGACCCAGCCGCCATCGGCAAGGGCCGCGATGGCCGGCATTTCCTGATTGCCCTCGACGAAGGTGTTGACGCGGGTTTCATGGCCGGAGGGGGAGCCTGTGGCGTCGAAGACCTGCTGATAGACGCCGGTGCCGCTGCCGTCCTCCAGGGTGGAGGCCCATGTGATCACCCATCCGCCGCCCGGCAGCTGTGTGGTCACAGTACTGTACTGAGAATTGACCGTGAACGTGTTGACCTGAGATTCTACAAACGGCATTTACCTTCCTCCTCAGATAGACAGTCCCGAGAAAATGAACGCGCTGCAGACCCGATGCGTATTGCTACCATACCGTTCTTTTTTGACGATTGGCCGACAGTCCCGACAATCTTCATAAGAGACGGTATGAACATGCAACCCGTCGATCGCCCGCAATATCAAATCGACGAGCAGGCATCGGGGCTCTCACCTTTCGGCGGGATAAAATAGCGGGCGCTGGGAGCGGCCAGCGCTTACGCGGGCTGAACGCTCCTCACCACGCCCGTGCGGTCGATGACGCAGGCGAACTTGCGGCCCGAGGCGTCGAGATCGACGGTGAAGCCGCCGGCTTCGACCGGGCGCGAACTCGTCGGCAGGACTTTCGCCCTGTCGAGACCGGCCTGTTTGGCGGCGGCATCGGCGCAGAGCAGCTGCAGGTCGGCAGGGGCGGTTTCGACCGCCGTGCGCGACATCTGGTCGGGTGGCGGGGCCGACTGGCAGGCGGCAAGTGCCGATAGCGAGCAAAGGAACAGGGCCGGGAGCGGCCGGCTCTTCAAGAACATGCGCATACTAACTCCCCCGTTTCAGACGCCTTTATAGAGGGCCGCGCCCTGCATCAGGACGATGACCTTGGCGCCGACCTTTATCCGCGAGTGCAGATCGATGATGTCGTCATTGTTCATGCGAATGCAGCCCGAGGATACGTCGAGGCCGATCGACCAGGATTCCGGCGTGCCATGGATGCGGTAGATCGTGTCGGCATCACCGGCATAGAGATAGAGCGCGCGGGCTCCGAGCGGGTTGTCGGGGCCGCCCGGCTGACCGGCCGCCCATTTGGCGGCATTTGGGTCGCGAGCCACCATCTCGGCGGGCGGGGTCCAGGTCGGCCACTCGGCGGTGCGCCCCACGCGCACGATGCCGGCCCAGCCGAAGCCTTCGCGGCCGACCCCGATGCCGTAGCGGATCGCCTGGCCGCCCGGCTGCACGAGGTAGAGAAAATGCTGGTTGCCGTCGATGATGATCGTGCCCGGCTCCTCCGCCGTGCGAAAGGTCACGACCTGCCGGCGGAAGGCATCCGGAACCTGCTTGTTACGGGCGAAATATTTGCGCGCCGTGTTCTTGTCGTAATCGACCCACTGGCGCGTCTTGGGATCGTAGATCTGCGTGCCGGCCGCAAGGGCGACATAGGCGGCGAGGCTAAGCGCCAGCGCGGTCAGCGCAGCTTTCTGCAATGTCCGGTTCATGGTTTTGCCCATCCCTTGATGCGGGCGGCATTCTCGGCCACCCATTTTTCCGCGTAATCGGCGGGCGGCGTCCGTTCCACCTGCAGCGCGTAGGTCATGGCAGTCACTTCCTCAGGCGTCAGATCGACCTTCTCCAGGAAGGCGGCGACGTCGGCATGTTTGGCACCGAAAGACGTCGACCAGGCGATGTGGAATTCCGATCGCGGCCAGGCGACATCGGCCTTCGAATGTTCGATCCAGAGCGGATCGCTGCCGGGCGCGATCTTCCATCGTGCGGGGTCGTAAGCCGGCTCTTCCAGCCGCGTCACCTTGTGCAGCTCGAAGACATTGTGCGGCGCGTAGCAAGCAAAGACCATCGGCCGGCCGGTGGCGACGGCTGCATCGACGGCGGCCATGCCGACATCCTCTTCCGCCTCCACCAGCGTGAGGTTGTTGGCGTAGCCGTAGCTCAAGGCGCGCACCCGCTCGATGCTCGCCGAGGTCCAGGTCGCGGCACCGATCCAGAGTTCGCCGCGGCCATCGCCATCGGTGTCGAGCAGGGCGCCCTTTTCAGGGTCCGAGAGATCCTTGACGCTTTTGATGCCGGCCTTTTCAGCGTCCTCGGTGGCGCAGAGGCCCTGCCAGGCGGCAACGGCGCGTTTGGCCAGAACCACCGCCTTTTTCTCATCGACATATTTTTGGATTGCCGCATCGAGGTTCGGCCGCCAGACCTCCGGGTGGATGTCGAGCTCGCCGGATTCCAGCCCCGAGAAGGCATTGAGCTCTCCCATCTCGCGCAGGTCGGCCGTGAGGCCGAAGTTCTTGCCGATCGCGACCTTCAGGATATTGGCCGTCGCCTGTCCCGACGGCCAGTTCGGCACGGCGATCACGAGATCGGCGGCCTGGAGGTTGCCAAGGGATGCCGAGGCGATGAAAAGCGATACCGTAGCGGCAAGCATGGCCGCAGGTCGCTTGAAACTTTGCGGCGGTCCGGCGGGCGTGCGCCTCGCATGTTTCGGACTGTGTCCCTGATAGTGTCTCACAGAAACCCCTCCGTTTCCGATCCTCGATGGCGCCGAGGAGCCGCGCGACGAACCCGATACCACCTATCATGGCACTCGCCATGTCCGGGGCTCCGGCGCATATACGATGCCGAACGCCGGCGGGCGCGATGTCTGCGCTCCTCTGCTGCACACGTCCTAAACACACCACGCGCATGCCGGGGAAGTACGTTACCGTAAATGCGGCCGTAAATTCGTGCGGCGAGCGGCGAAGAGGAAAGGAGGAGTGGGACTTACGCGCCACTCGCCTCATCAATTGACCTGATTGGCTGAAGAAGGCAGAACGTCTCCCAAAAACCAGACTTGCCCCGAATCCACGAATAGGCTTTCGTGGCCGCATTTCAGTAGGATACCGGCACGCCCATGTTTTTCTTCGCGAAGGTTTTCTGGCTCACGTCCCAACCCGTCACGATCGGCTTCCTGCTGATCGCGCTCAGCGTCGTCTTGATGATCTTCCGTATTCGGCGGCTCGCTATCGCGGCCGGGCTCCTGTCGCTCACGCTCATCTTCGTGAGCTTTTACACCACATCGGGTGCGCTGATCGTGCAGGAGCTGGAGGATCGTTTTCCGCGGCCGGCCGCTCCCGCCGATGTCGCCTGCATTGTCCTTCTCGGCGGCGGGATCGCGACAAAGGTCGATGGCGTGCGCGGTGGCTACAACCTGGATGACGCGGCTGATCGCTATATCGAAACGGTGCGGCTGGCCGGCGTCTATCCCAATGCCAGGATCATCATGTCGGGCGGCGATGGCAGTCTCACCGGCGGCTACGTCAAGGAAGCGGATATCATCCGCAGGATGTTCGACGATTTCCATATCGACCCGGCCCGTGTCGAATATGACGCGGAGTCGCGCGATACCTATGAGAACGCCATCAATACCAGGGCGATCCTGCAACGGCTGAACCTCGACAACTGCCTGCTCGTGACATCGGGTTTCCACATGCCGCGGGCGGTGGCAATCTTCCGCAATCTGGGCATGAACGTCACGCCCTGGGTCGCCGATTACCGTACGACTGGAAAACAGGGCCTGACGCTGTCGGTCGGCCATCCGATCGACAATGCCGACCTGTTGACAACGGGCCTGCGGGAATGGATCGGCATCGTCGCCTATTATTTCGCCGGGCGCGTTTCGACCCTTTATCCGCAGTGAGGGCAGGCGGCTTGCGCCTCGCAAGCGCATTGCAGAGGGCTGTTCTATGGCTGCCCGGCAGGGTCCGCTTTCGCCGCCTCGCATTCCGGCAGCCGCACAGGTCTGGCGAGTTTCGCCAGCACCTCGGGCTTGGCGCATGCCGGGAAGCCGGCTAACGGCATCGTCTCTATGAACCGGCCGCGTTCTATTGAGCTTAGGCCGGGTTCATTGATCATGCCCTCCACAGTCAGGTCCGGGTGCTGCTTGAGGGCTTCCCTGGCCGAAGCATTCGCCTCGTCGGTTCGACCGAGTGCCGCAAGCGAGCTGCTTCGCACCACCCAGGTCCACTTTTGGTAGCTGTCAGGCGTCATGCGTTCGAGCATCTTCACGGCGTCCTCATATCGGCCCGCCATGAAATAGGCGGGTGAGAAGAAGTTGGATGTCCACATCGGATAGTTCGGGTCGAGCCGCTTTACCTGGTCGACCATTTGAGCGCCGCGTTCGGGTTCGCCGAAGCGTGCTGCATAGCCGGTATAGAAAGTCAGGATTTCGGACGAACCCGGCGCCAGGCGAAGGGCCGTGTCCAGCTCAGACTTGGCGCGGCCCATGTCGCCTTTGTTGGCAAGGCTCATGCCAAACACCGCATGTGCTTCGGCGTCGCTCGGATCAAGCCGCACCGCGCGTTCGGCCACATCGTCGGCCGCCTTGCGGTTGCTCTCGGGATCGACGCCAAACAAACTCAATATTTCATGCGCATGGTAAAGTTCTACCCAGGCCCGTGCCAGCCCTGGGTCCAGCTCGATGGCGCGGTTGAGAAACGTGATGGCCTCCTCCTCATCGGCTTTGGTGAGCTTTTCAATTTTCTCGGACCCGAGCAGATAATAATCATAGGCATTCAGGTTTTCAGGCCGTTTGCGTTTGGCTGCGGCGCGCCCGGCCTCTTGAATCAGTCCCACGCCGCCGCCGAGGCGGTTGGCGACCTGCTCTGCGATTTCGGTCTGAACGGCGAACACGTCCTCGGCGGGCCGGTCCCAATTCTCCGACCAGAGATGGTGGCCGGTGTTTGCATCGATCAACTGTGCTGTGATCCGGACCCGGCCACTCTGCCGCTGGATCGAGCCTTCCAGCACAAAGCCGACATGGAGTGCAGTTGCTACCTGGCGGGCATCCACCGGCTTGCCTTTAAAAACTTCCGTCGAATTGCGCGCCACCACCTCGAATTCGGGAAACCGCGCGAGGTCGGTGATGATGTCCTCCGTCAGGCCATCGGCCAGACGCCCGCTCGCCTCGTCGCCGCCAAAATTGTCGAAGGGCAGCACCGCCACCGAGGGCTTGCCGCTCAAAGGTTCGGGCTGCAGGAACCACCAGGCCGCGCCGCCCGCCAGAGCAACCGCAATGATTGCCGCCGCAGCCGTTCCGGCCCAGTGCGGTATCATTCCGAGAAGCGGGCGGCGCGCCCGTTTGCCGTCGAGCCTCAGCCGATACATCCGCACCGGGCGGCTGATGTTCTTGACCTGCTGCTCGCCGGCGAAATCGAGCGGCCAGTCGAGTTTGCCCTGGAGATGATCGTATGCCGTCCCCGACACCATCACGCCGCCCGGCTCGGCCAAATGCTCCAGCCGCGCGGCGACATTCACCCCATCCCCGTAGAGGTCGCCATCCACCAAGGCCACATCGCCCAGATTGATCCCGACGCGGAAGATGATGCGCTCTGGCTCCGGCAGGTCGGCGTTGCGCGCCGCCACGCTATTCTGGAACTCCGCGGCGCAGGCAACCGCATCGACCACGCTGTCGAAGGCGACAAGCGTGCCGTCGCCCATCAGCTTGATAACGGTGCCATGGCGCTCAGAAATTGCGGGATTGATCAGGTCGGCGCGGATGGCCTTCAGTCGCCTGATGGTGCCGGCCTCATCGGCCTCCATCGCCTTCGAGTAGCCTACCATATCCGCCGCCAGGATCGCGAGCAGCTTCCGGTCGAGTGCGGGGGTACTCATCATCGTTGCCTTGCATGAACATGCAACAGTGCCGGCAGTTTACACCCGCGGAAGCACCGCAACCAGCACACCGCCAAAACGGCATCTCTGCTTGTCGCGCGAAGCGGCCACGAACTCGCTTCGGCCGGTGCCATCTGCTCGCGAATTCCGCGCTTTTGCTTGCATCGGAACACGGTTATATGCTTGCGCTGACGGGGCAGGCATCGGGCGCCAGGGAGTTCACTTGAGAATATTGATCATCAGCCGCAAGGCGGAGGAGGTTCGGCGGAGCTTCCAGATCCGGCAGATGGCCGCACTCGGCCTGTCCTTCGAGTTTCTCGATGCATTCGAAGCTGGCGATCTCACGGCCGAGGAATGCCAGACGGCTGCCAGCAACTGGCCGAGCCCGACGCGCCGGCAGGACATCGGTTGCTTCCTGTCCCACCGCAAGGCCTGGCAGGCGGTGATCGCGCATGGCGCGAAGATGCTCATCCTCGAAGACGATGCGGTGCTGTCAGACGATATCGCCGCCGTCCTCGCCAATATCGAAGCCCGCAACGATGCGTGGAACAGCGTCTACGATCTCGAATTCGCTCCGCGTCGCCATATCCTCAACCGCAAGCCCGCATGGCAGGACGAGGCCGGCCGTTTTGGCGCGACCCGCGTCTATCAGAACCGCGTGGGGCTGGCAGGCTATGTCATCGGCCCCGAGGCGGCGCGGCGGATGCTTGCGGAAACCACCACCTATTCGTTGATCGATGCGCATTTCTGGCACCGCTCCTGGCTTGCCGCCTACCAAATCGAGCCGGCGCCCGTCATCCAGCAGCGGTTTCTGGAGGGTGAGGGCGAGAGCGCCGATTTCGTGCGCCCGGAAAAGGATCTGGTCTTCCTGCCGCTCAGCAAGGTGCGCAAGCAGTTGCGCCGGCTGGAGCTCGAAAGCATCAAGGCGAGAAACCTCGTTGCCGGCCTGTTGTGGGGGCAGAAGAGGGATGTTCTCGTCGATCGCTCGAGGTTCAATGCAGGTACGGTGAAATCCGGTTAGGTGGGGTTGTTGCCGGCGCTGGTGTAGGTGATCGGGTAGGGGCTGCCTGGAATAGTGGCGCCGGTATGCGGTCACGATCGGGCGGATTGTCCGGCAAGGATAAGGCGGGAAATGTATGATATTTCGATCAGAGTCGCAGGCATCGCCGACGCTCAGTCGATTGCCGAGTTCCATGCGAAGGTCTGGCGGCATACTTACGCAACCCTTGCGCCGGCTTTGGCCCACGCGACGCTCGACGAAGCCTATCGCGGTCAGCGCTGGCGAGAGAAGCTCGCGTCTGCCGACGCCGACCAGATGGTGCTGATTGCCGAAGCGAACGGGCAGATCGTCGGAATCGGCGCCGCCGGCCGACCTTCGGAGCCGATCTTTGGGGATCGCGGCGAAATCAAATTTCTCTATGTCGATCCGGACAGCCAGCGCCGCGGCATAGGCCGGGCGCTGCTTGCGCGGCTGGCGCAGCATCTCAAGGCGAGGGAGTTTCGGGGAGCTGCGCTCGGCGTCGTGAAGGGGAATGTGGCGGCGATTGCGTTTTATCGGGCGCTGGATGGCGATCTTGCCGGCGAATTCATCGATCCCGGCCCGGTCTGGCGATCGGAAAACCTCGTCTTCGTCTGGGATGATGTGACGCCGCTCATGGCCTGATACGGGCGGCGTTTCAGCTCTGGGTATCGAGCTTGTTGACAAGCTACGGCAGCCGTATTCACCTGCGCTTGTGTGATGTTGACGAGGTGAGTGCTGGCGTGATGTCTGAAGTTGCCGTCAATATCGAACCTGCGCTGCAGCACGAAGTCTCGGCGCTTCTGTCGCAGTCGGATTCTGTCGCCGCGGCGCTCTATCCGGGTGAATACCGTCGGCCGATCACCGCGGAGTCGCTGGCAAAACCGGGCACGTATGTCCTCATCGCGCGTCTTGCTGACAGAGCAGTCGGACTTTGCGTGCTGTTTGAGCGAGGTGACGGCACTACGGAGCTGAAGCGCATGATTGTGGATGCCGGTGTGCGGGGTGCCGGTATTGGTATGGCACTGCTTCGGCGAGCGGAAGTTCAGGCGCTGACGCTCGGAGCGCAGGCCATGCTGCTCGAAGTTGGAACACGCAACATCGAAGCACAACAGCTATATCGCCGCGGCGGGTACAAGCCATGTGAGCCTTTTGCACCCTATACGGCGACACCCATAAGCCTCTTCATGAGGCGGGCGCTGATAGAGGCCGTATCAGGACGATAGCGGGGTACCGCCGTCCGACATAGGAGAGGACGAAGCGGGTGGTGTGGCGGCACAGCCATCGTTGACACCCGCCCGCATATCCCGTATCTGGCAACCCATGCCAGTCCTCTGGCCGTAAGCGTTTGACGTCAAGCAACGCACTTATCGATCCTCGCCGGTCGGAGTGCGTTTTTTGTGCCCGTCAGACGAGGGAATAGCCAGGAGGTTTTCATGGCTTTCCGTCTTACTGATGATCGCGAGCAGGCCCGGCTTTACCTGCTGACCGCGATCCTCTTCATCTCCTATCTCTGCGTTGCGATTGCCCTTCCAGTCGTGCCCGTATTCGTGACCGGCGCGCTTGGTCTCGGCAATGGCTGGGCCGGCCTTGGCGTCGGCATTGCCTTTCTCGCCACCATCCTCACCCGCAGCTATGCCGGCGGGCTTGCGGATGGCAGGGGCGCCAAGCTTGCCGTGCAGCGCGGCCTGCTTTTCTATGTTGCGGGCGCGCTGATTTCGCTCGC
>UCCS01000125.1 GCA_900470965.1 Hyphomicrobiales bacterium | reverse complement strand
GAATGGGGGGACGGGAGAATTATTTGAACGACCGGGCTGATGGTCGACGCTTTCGACCCGGACGATACCTGACAGTTTTTATTGCGTCGTGTGTTTTGTTGTTTTGATCTCGGGCGTCCTTGCAGGGGCGAGGGGGACATCCCTGAGAATGCCGAGGTCGTGTTGGATCTCCTTCTCCCGGCGGGAGTTTGAAGGACGGATCGAGACCCGTGGCTCGACAACGGTCAGGTGAGCCGAAGGCCGTACACATCTTCGAATCCTTTCTCTACCTCTTTCCTTCCATCGATCCCCCATCATCTCAGAGGTCAGCGTTCAATCTTGACGAAAAGAGCATATGCTCCTACGTTTACCTTAATAGGAGCATATGCTCTTATTTGACCGCAAAACCGCATCAGCACGTAAAAGCAGGAAACCATGTCACACGATAAACATGACCGTCATCCCTTTCTGGACGACCTGACCGCCGACGCCGAGCTCGTCAGCTCCGTGCTGCGCGGACCCGTTGTCGGCCGCGACGAGATCACGCTCGCCGTCAATACCGTCGGCACCTTCTATGCCTTGCAGACGCCGACCTTCTTCGAGGTCGTCGGCTCTCGGCTCTTCCTCGAATATGAAGCCGTTCTGGTGAGCGGTGAAAAATTGACCGCGGCTGTCATCGTCGATCGCAACCCGGACGGATCCGTGCCGCACGTCAGCGTACGCATGAGCCCGCTCGGCTCCGTCCTGTCGCTTGCCGCCGGCCTGCGAGAGGCGCTCTCGGCAAAACTGCCGGAGCATTTATTTCTCTGAATCGCAGTCACCCGCCGGACCGGGCGTGCAGAATGCCGCCTGATCCCGCCTTTTCAAAGGATATGAGCCATGGATATCGCCAACAGCACAGTCTTCATCACCGGCGCCAATCGCGGCCTCGGCCTTGCCTTCGCACGTGAGGCCCGCCGCCGCGGGGCAGCCAAGATCTATGCCGGCATGCGCAACACCGCTGGCTTCAATGAGCCCGATATCATCCCGGTCAGGATCGACGTCACGGACAAGGCATCGATCGCCGCCGCTGCCGGACTCGCCGCCGATACGACGCTGCTGATCAACAATGCCGGCATCGCAGAGCTGATCGACGGCCCCCTGTCTGGTGATGTCGAAGAACAGTCGCAGCGTCTCTTCGACGTGAACTATCATGGCGTCGTGCGTGTCACCCGGGCCTTCGAGCCGATCCTTTCGGCGCAGCCACAGGCAGCCATCATCAATGTCCTCTCCGATATCGTCTGGCTTCCGCGCCCAATCCTTACCCCTTACGCGGCATCGAAGGCTGCGGCCTGGAGCTACACGAACCAGCTTCGCTTTCACCTGCGCGAGAAAGGCATCCAGGTGCTCGGCCTGCATGTCGGCTTCGTCGATACGGATCTGACCGATGGCATCGACGTGCCGAAGGCAAGTCCGCAGGATGTGGCGAGCCAGACCTATGACGCGCTTGCCGCCGGCAGGAGCGAAGTCATGGCCGATCGCGGCACGACCGTGCTGAAGAGCACGCTTTCGGCCGACGTGCCTGGCTACATCACACCGCCGGAAGGCGTCATCTGACGCCGGCTATCGCGACGATGCCGTTGAACCATATTATCGGCGCGGAGCTTTTCTGAGGGCCGCGCCCATGGCACCTATGAGGCGGGAATCGAAAGGAACATGCGATGTTGTTGGCCGACCAGCCGCTTGGGATCGATCAGTGCACCTGTTCTGCCATGAGAAAGGCAAGCCGCCAGATCACCAGGCTTTACGACAGCCACCTCGAACCCGTCGGCCTGCGCATTACCCAGTTCCTGATGTTGGCTGCCCTGGAGGAAGCCGGCGGTGCCACCGTGAACACGCTTGCCGAACGGCTGGATATCGAACGGACGGCCATGGGCAAGATGCTGGGCTTCCTTGAACGCGACGGCTTTGTCGCGATCAGTCCGTCGCCCGCCGACGGCCGGGTGCGGATCGTCGAAATCACCGACGAAGGCCGGCGGCTGCACAAGAAGGCAGAGCCGCTCTGGGAAGCGGCGCAACGTGAATTTGAAGAGCTGAATGGGGCTGCGAATATCGCGGCGTTGCGTCAGGGGCTGAGGGATGTCGTCGTTGGGGAATTGGTGGCGGACGCCACGAGGGAATGAATTTTCAGGTGCGGGTGTGTCTCCCTCGACGATGGAGAGGCTGACACTCACCCTTGCCAGCCCGCCGCAGCCCAGGCTATACATCCCGGCGATGGGGATGGAGTGCCCCCGAAACCGCCCACAAGGCTGATGACTCCTACCGTGTTTAACCGCGGTGGGAATCTGTCCGGAGCCCGCCGCAAGGCGGGTTTTTTATTGCCCGCCCGAGATTTTGGAGCGAGCATGTCCTTCTATACTTGCCTTATCGTCATGGCCGGCGGTGCGCTCGGCACCTTCGCCCGCTATGCCGTATCGATCATCGCCATGCCGATCAGCCGGGATCTGCCCTGGGGCACTGTGATCATCAATGTCACGGGCTCGCTGATCATCGGCCTGTTCAGCACGCTGACGCTCGCCAATGGCCGGTTTCCGGCCTCGGACAATATGCGCCTCTTCGTGATGATCGGGCTCTGCGGCGGCTACACGACCTTCTCCTCCTTCAGCCTGCAGACACTCGACCTGCTGCGCTCGGGCGCAACGGTCAGGGCCTGCATCAATGTCGCGGCCTCCGTCGTGCTCTGCATCGGGGCGGTGGCACTCGGGCATCTGATCGCGACGCGGATCAATGGCGGGGTTCCGCAGGTGGCGCAGGCGGCGATCGAGGAGCAGGCTTGAGGTGGGATCGTCTGCGGACCAAAGACTCCAAAAAGTTTATCGCCGGGGCTGCGAGGATAAGTACTCCAGCGTAAACACACCTTGCAGCAACAAGACACGAGGCGAGCGGGCGATGAAAATGCAGCTCCTACAGGTGCAGGACAGAAACCAGTGGCAGGACTATCACGCGATCAGGCGTCACGTTCTCTTCGAACTGCGCGGCCAGGCTGACTATGATGAGATGCATCCGGACGAGCGTCGGGAAAATCACTTTCCCCTGCTGTTCATTTGCGACGATGTGCCCGTTGGCACCGTCCGGCTGGATATCGGGCCCGCGCACGCCGACCCCGGAACCGTACGGCTCGTCGCGATCGTTCCGCAGTATCAGCGGCAAGGAATTGGTAGGGCCATGATGCACGCGCTTGAACGACTTGCCGCCGACAAAGGCCTTACGCAGCTGGAGGTTCATGCCGCACCGGATGCTGTGGCCTTCTACAAAAAGCTCGGATGGCTCCTCGTCGATGTGGACAGAGCCACTCCGCTCCTTACAAAGCAAATTTCCTGACATGGCTGCAGCAAATCCGACGTCTGCGCGCAAGGCGAAATGCCTTCCATGCCGCCAATCTGAAATCGGGTAGCTGCCGCACGCGAGATTTCTTGCCCTCGGCAAGGCCAAAATGCTGGCGTAGCTTTGGGTATCGACGCCAACCCTAACCTCCCTCATTCCTGTTTCCTCGTGCTGACCACGAGGGCACAGAGATGAGGGAGGCGGAGGAGCAGGGCGGTGCCACTAGTTAGTCCCTCCCTTGCAGGGAGGGGTCGTCACGAAACGCCTCCGTCACAGCGCCGGTCGAATAAACATCCCGCCGAATCTTCCGTCTGCCGCCAGCGCGAAGCTCCATTCGAGATTACCGTTTTCGAAGGTCACGTCGTAAACATCCCAGCCTTCCGCCGTCACGCCCTTGAAGGATATGTCCCTGAGCGGCCCCATTCGATCGAGATCGGCCTTGATCATGGCGGATTGTTCGCGTGCGGCGGCGGCGAGCGGCGGGCTCATCCGCTCATAGTCGGGTTCGCCGCGCTGGTGCTGTTCGATGACCCGCTCCAGCAGTGCCCTGCTGTTTTCCACCGGCTGCTTGTCGCGGATGCGCGCAGCAAGCGCCTCTTCCAGATCGGTCGCGGCGCGTTCGTCCATGCGGGATGCTTCCAGTTCATAGCCGTTCTGGTGCAGCACGAGGCCGGTGACGGTGCCGCCTTCGTCGCGGGTAAAGGTGATCTGCGCCTGAACCGCCTTGTAGAAGAAGCGATCGACATCTTCGGCGAAGATTTCGAGTTCCGGCTGGCCGGTCAGCCGCGTGAAGAGCCGCCCGTCGCGCAGGCTCACCACATAGGCCGACGTGCCCAGATGATAGTGTCCGGCATAACCGGCATAGAGGGCAGGGTCGATCTTCTGTTCGGTGCGCGGCCGTGCCTGCTCATAGCGGCGCCAGGCGATGGCATCGGCTGAGGTGTCGGTCATGTTCGTGTCCTTTGCGAGCTTCAGCAGTTCATCGATCGAAAGAATGTCGCCTGCGGCCATCTTCGCCCGCAGCGCGTCGATGATGGCGAGGCTGCGTTGCGTGCGGGTCAGCTGGTCCTGCAATGCGAGGTTCTGCATGGCGAGCATGCGGTCGAGATCGGTCGCGTGGCCGGCGAGCAGCCGGGCGATGTCCTGCAGGCTGAGCCCCAGCCGCTTCAGAGCCAGGATCTCGGTGAGCCGTGCAATTTCCCTGGTGCCGTAGAGCCGCCAGTTCTTTCCCGTGCGCGGCGGCCGGATGAGGCCGGTCTCTTCATAGAGCCTCAGCGCACGCACCGTCATGCCGATCCGCTCGGCACATTGCGCCGCCGTCAGCCAGCTCTGTTTTCCTGTTTTGGCGTCCATCAAGCCTCCCGCGATGTCTCGGAACCCTTCTAAGCTATGACGCTGGGTCCGGCTCAAGAGGTTTTTCGCGGGTTTTTTCGATTTCGGCTTGATGCCTGTTGCAGGGCGGCCGGGATGTCGCTCGGAACCGGGCCACAGCATCGGCCCGAAAATCGGAATCGATCTTCGGAAAGCCTGATGCGTCGATTCAAAGAGTTGGAGCGTCGGTGCGGCGAATGGCGCAATGCAGGGGGAAAGAGATTATTCTGCCCATGGGAAAACCCATGACAGGTGCAATCGATCCGCCGGGTATGCCGCCCGGCGGATCGAGCGGCCGTTAATTCCCTGTCGAGGTCGGGGCGGAGTAAGACAGGGATTCACGGATCTGGTCGATTTTGCCGTCAGCGTCACCGACGCCGAGGATGGTCTTGGCCTCGGCGAGGACTGCCGGGCTCACTTCGCCGCTACGCGTTGCGGAAGCCAGCGCATCCTCCAGTGCCGCGTCGCCGAGCACCGGATCGTCGATTGCAGGCTCGATGCCGTTGTCGAGTTCAAACTGGGCATAGGCAACCGCGTAGGCAGCGATCGCGGTCATCTTCGGATCGGACGTGTGCAGATAGGCCTTGTAGCTGCGGTTGAGAGAGTTCAGGCCCTTCAGTTCGGAGGCCAGGTTCTTTTGCTTGATATCGGTTGTGGTGTTTTTTGCATTGAGCGATTTCGTCTTCGCCTCGCCGGATTTGCCCTTGGCTCCGTTCTCGGATTTCGAACCGCCGTGCAATGAACTGCCCGTCTGGGAATTGCCGGACTGGTGGCCGCGGTTTTCGTGGTTGCCGCTTTGTCCGCCGCCATTACCGCCACCATTGCTGCTGCCGTTACCGCCCCCATTGCCTCCGCCATTACCGCCCCCGTTGCCGCCACCGTTTCCACCGCCCTTTGCCATGGCGGCAATATCGGCGCCGGTGATCGTCAGCGGGCTCGAAGCCATGATCATCGAAAGTGCGGCTATGGACGCAAGAGTTGCGATACGCATCCGGGTCTCCCTCGCAGAATAATTCATCAAAAATCGTGAGATAGCCGACTCGGGAAGGCGGCTATCGAATGAAGATGATGTTAGGCGCGAAACGCGGGGCGTGCATCGGACCGAGGTCCGGCATCCGCCGGACTATGGTCTTAGAGAGCGGGAGATGGTTAACGGGGTTCAGCGTCGGCCGGCGGGTCGCCGATCCGGAATCGGGTGGCTGCCGCTTCTCATATTTCCTACCCCTCCATGACCATCAAAACAGGAGGTTTGGACATGGAACTGGAAGACAAGGTGATCATCATTTCCGGCGCAAGCAGTGGCATCGGAGCGGCCGCCGCTCGGCTCTTTGCAGCGAAGGGCGCGAAGCTCGTGCTCGGTGCACGGCGGGCGCAGAACCTCGACACGCTGGTTTCCGAGATCACTGAAAGCGGCGGCACGGCCGTGTCTCTGGCCGGTGATGTGCGCGAAGGAGCTTACGCGCAGGGCCTCGTCGACCGGGCGCTCGATGCTTATGGCCGGCTCGACGGCGCTTTCAACAATGCCGGGATCGTCGGCGAGATGGGCGCCTTTGCCGAGATGAGTGCGGCCAATTGGGAGGCCGTGATTTCCACCAACCTGACGAGCGCGTTCCTTGCGCTGAAGGCGCAGTTGCCGGTGATGAAAGCGCAACGCAGCGGCTCGATCGTCTTCACCTCATCCTTCGTCGGATACAGCAATGGCGGCCTGCCCGGCATGGGGGCTTATGCGGCCTCCAAGGCGGGCCTGATCGGCCTCGTACAATCGGTCGCCGCCGATTACGCGGCCGATGGCATCAGGATCAACAGCCTGTTGCCGGGTGGAACCATCACGCCCGCGGGCGGCGAGAATAACCCTGAATTCCTCGACTATATATCGAGCCTGCATCCGATGAAGCGGATGGCCGCGGCGCAGGAAATTGCGCAGGCGGCACTCTTCCTGTTGTCGGACCAATCGAGCTTCATGACCGGCAGCCCGATGATCGTCGACGGCGGCATGTCGGTTCGGCTGCTTTAGCAGAAGTGGCCTCGGGCGATGTTGCGCCGCCCGAGGCGCGGAATTTCGCGGCCGTCCCGGAGGGTCACGTCCCAGAGGGTCACCGGCGCTTCACGCCGCACTCGATTCCTGACATATTTGCAGGGAGACAGCCAACCGTCGTGGATATTGCGTCATGAACTCGCAGACACGTGAAAAAAGCACCATGCGCGCACCTACCGGGTCCGTTACAGGGCTTTGCTCTGCGTCCGCCACCATGTTTGCAGTCGGAATGGCCTTTCTGGGTTACTGGGGGGTCTATGAACAGGGGACCTGGCGTGCAATCGATTATCTTGTGATGATTGTTGCTGTCATCGGATTTGCGGCACTTGGCTGCGTGCCCTGGATTGTGACCACACCTGTCGCGGAGGATGAGGCAGACAAAGTCGTCGTCGCCAGGCGAGCGATGGCACTGGGAACGGCGTTAATCTGGATGGCCGTCTGTATTACCGTATTTGCCTGAGTTGCCCTGTGTGATCGCGGCGGCGAGAACAATCCCGAATTCCTCGACTATTTCTCTGGCCTGCATCCGATGAAGCGGATAGCAGCGGCGCAGACTAAGCGTTCGGTAAAGCTGACTTTGAGATTTCTATCGAACACCTGAAGTTACGCCACTAATTTCGTCATTCGTGACGTCACCATTGCCGACCATTCCGATCAATAGGATTGACGAACTATTGCCTTGAAACCGGCCGCAGACCAACGACAAAGGCTCCGCAGAATGCAAAATATAGATCGAAGTCGACTTCATTGCCCCTGGTGCGGAACAGTTCTTGCGCGCGGTGACTACGGGAACCTTGTCTGCTCTGCGAGTGGAATGGAGTTGTCTCGAAATCTCGAAGCTCGATTCCGCGCGGTGTATGTCGAGGGGATCAAACCTTCAGAACCCCATCAACTTGACGGGATGGACAAATGGTTCTGTCCTGGTTGTGGCCAGCGTTTGGCCAAAGATGGTGATGGAGGAGCGAGGTGCCCAACATGCAAACGGGCGATGGGCGAGTTTGCTTACGAAATCGTCGAGTTTAACCCCCATATGTGATCTAAAACTCGTTTAGCTTCGCGTAAAATGATGAGCTCATCCGATCAACAAGGTCGATGAACCTCACGCCTTGAAGTATGCCGCTGACCGACGATGAAGGCTAATCGAACGCTTACGGCGCAGGAGATTGCGCAAGTGGCGCTCTTCCCGCTGTCGAACCAGTCCTGACCGGCAGCCCGATGACCGTCGACGGCGGCATGTCGGTTCGGCAGCTTTAGCAGAAGTGGCCTCTGGCGGTGGTCGCTCCGCCCGAGACAGATCGGGGCCTATCATGCCCTGGCCGATGCCCGTTCGAAGGCGCCGGCGAAGACAAGGGCCATGGCGCCAATCATCAGCCCGCCGGCAAGCAAGAAGGTCAGCTGCATGCCGGCTGAAATCGCTGCCGGCGTCGCATGAATGAAATCCTCTGTGCCGGCGCCATAGGCGAAGACGGCGCCCATCAGCGAGGCGCCGGAGATCAGGCCAATGTTGCGCGACAGGCCGAGCAGGCCGGACGCGGTGCCGCGCCGGTCCTTCGGCACATCGGCAAGGGCCGCGGTGTTGTTGGCGGCCTGGAAAAGCTGGTAGCCGGGTGTGAGCACAATGATGGCGGCAATATAGCCGGCGACGCCTGAAAGCTCAGGCAGGATCGCCAGCAGGAAGGCGCCGGCGGCGAGCATGGCAAGGCCGATCGAAAGCACGGGGCGTGCGCCCCAGGCATCGACCAGCCGTCCGGAGGGCACACCGCTGACAATGGAAACCATCGGGCCGACGGACATAACGAGGCCCACGACAGCGGCTTTCAGCCCCAATGCCAGACCGAGATAGAAGGGGCCGACCACCAGCGTCGTCATCATCACGGCGGCCACCACGATGTTGACGATGAGATTGGGGACGAGGCGCCTTTCCAGCATGGAAAGCAGGCCCGCCGGGCGCGTCTTGCCCATGGCCTTGTCAGCCGGCAGTGTCGCGATGGCCAGGATCAGCGCAAGTCCGGCCAGCGGCACCTGCACCCAGAAGATGCCGCGCCAGCCGGCAAGCGGGATCAGTGCGCCGCCGAGCGAGGGGCCGAGTGCTGTGCCGAGGGCGGAGACCGTGCCGAGCAGGCCCATGGCGCGGCCGATGCGCGCCCCGCTTGCGGTCTCGCGCATCAGCGCCATCGAGATCGTCATCAGGAAGGCAG
Organism: Hyphomicrobiales bacterium; assembly: GCA_900470965.1. GTDB lineage: Bacteria > Pseudomonadota > Alphaproteobacteria > Rhizobiales > Rhizobiaceae > Rhizobium. The sequence continues at coordinate 20,959 of UCCS01000125.1, read as the reverse complement.
CACCGACGCCTTGAACGGCGCGCGCCGCCATCAGCAGCGGCAGATCGGGTGCCATGGCCGAAAGCAGCGAGGCGACGGCAAAGAGACCGAGGCCCGCAAGCTGCATGCGCTTCAGCCCGTAGAGATCGCCGAGCCGGCCGGTGATGACGACCGAGATCGTCAAGGCTGCGAGATAGGCGACGACGACGCCCTGCACCTGGGCAAAGGGCGCTGAAAAATTCTCTGCGAGCTTGGGCAGGGCGATGTTGGCGATGCTGGTGCCGAGCGAGGCGAGCAGCATCGAAAGGGAGAGCGTCAGCGTCACGCCCCGTCTTTCCGTTCGCTCCGATCCGGTCATTTCTGCCTGTTCCATGTCGATGTCCTCTTGCTCGAAATGTCATTCAAGCGCAGGCTACGAATTCAAGCCGACTTGAGGTCAAGCATGAAATTTCTGGATATCGGAGAGGTCTCCGCACGAAGCGGAATCAAGCCCTCGGCGCTGCGCTATTACGAGGAGATCGGGCTCATCACCTCGATCTTCCGCCACGGGCTGCGCCGCCAGTTTCCGCCCGAGGTGCTGCTGCAGCTCAAGCTGATCGCCATGGGCAAGACGGCCGGTTTCTCGCTGGAGGAAATCTCCGGCATGTTCGGCAAGACCGGTGCTCCGGAACTGCCGCGCGACGCGCTGCATCAGAAGGCCGATGAGATCGACCGCCAGATCCGGGAACTGACGGCGCTCAGCGACACGCTGCGCCATGTCGCCGAATGCTCCGCGCCTTCCCATATGGAATGCCCGACCTTCCGGCGGCTGCTCGATGTCGCGGGCAAGCGGGTGGGCAAGGATAAGGGCAGGCGGGCAGGCAAGGTCGGGTAGGGCTGGCAGGCAGCGCCGGACCGGCAGGCAACCGGCACTGCCTTCAAGATCTTCAATGTTTTGGTGGGGGGCGGCAGAAGGTCGGGGCCGCTATATTCCGGTGTCGGGCGCCAGGCGGTGTTGAAATAGAAAATCGATTTACAAATTAAGACACCTTTACTGTCGGTCGGTTGCGGGAGCAGGGAATGACCGACACCGGGCGGGGACCGAAAATTTCCGATCGCAGTGTCGGATCGGGAAGATCAGACCCGTCCTAGAGGCATTGCCAAAGTTCAATCCAAAGGAGGATCATCATGCCGAGCACGATCAAACTTCACCGCGTCCTGGCGACCACTCCGGACAAGGTCTATCGCGCCTTCCTGGAGGCGGACGCCGTTGCCAAGTGGCTTCCACCAAACGGCTTTACCTGCACGGTCCATCATCTGGAGCCTATTGTCGGCGGAACGCACAGGATGTCTTTCCGCAACTTCACGACCGGCCACAGCCATTCCTTCGGCGGCGAATATCTGGAACTCGTTCCCGGCCAGAGGCTTCGCTACACCGACACGTTCGACGACGCCAACCTGCCCGGCGAAATGGACGTGACCGTGACCCTGACGAAGGTTTCCGTCGGTACCGAACTCAATGTGGTGCAGGCCGGCATCCCGGATCTCATCCCGGCAGAGGCCTGCTACCTCGGCTGGCAGGAATCCCTGCGCAATCTGGCACGTCTGGTCGAGCCCGATATCCAGCAATAAGCGTCAGAACCCAAGGGGAGGCCCGGGTCTGGGAACTGCTTTCAGCCCCGGCATTTCTTTGTTGGTGCATCCGGTCGTCCTGGGAAATGGCCTGTCTATTTGATGGCAAGGGCCGTCGGGTGGGTCACACGTATCGAGAACAACACAGAATGGGGCAGGGCCTGTAGGCGGCCTGTCGCGGAACCGTTTCTACCATATCAAAGTATGGTTTCGCCCGTCGGAATATCTGCCAGGATCGCCGCGTGAACCTGATGGCGGAGAGTATTTCGATGAAGAAGATTATCGTGGTGTCGTTGACGGTTTGTTTGGTTACCGGCTTGATCGGTTACAATGCCAGTGCGTCCGGAGAGACCGATAAGGGGCGCACCCCGGTCCTGACTGAAATGCCTGATGGTTACCGCGACTGGCCGGTCATCGCCGTGGCGCACGAAGAGGGCAAGCTCAACGATCTCAGAGCCATCCTGGGCAACGATATTGCGATCAAAGCCTTCCGGGAAGGGGCCGCTACCTATCCTGACGGCACCATCATTGCCCGCCTGGCTTGGGACTATCACCCGTTGGAAGAAAGCAAGGAAGCCTTCGGCGCTCCCCAGTCATTCGTCGCCGGGGCGCCCAAGAACGGTGTGCAATTCATGATCAAGGACGCAAAGAAATATGCTTCGACCGGCGGCTGGGGATATGTCGAATTTGACGACGGTACACCCTCGACCACGGCAATGCCCGAAGCATGCTTTTCCTGCCACTCGATCGTCAAGGACCGCGACTTCGTGTTCAGCCGGTACGCACCCTGACTGGCGTATCTGTCCCGAAGTTGATTATTCGCTATAAAGAATCCATGCCGCGCATAGGGGCGTCCGGGCGGTGCAGTCGAGGTTGGATATGAAGTTCGCCGCTTGTCTTGTTGCCATATGGTCGTTGTGCAACGCCTTTGCGCCGCCGCTGATGGCAGCGTCCGCTCCCATCCTGCTGACGGCGCAGGGTTGCGGCGATTTTCTGGCACAGATGCAGAAGAAGCCCGATCATGTAGAATTTGCCGGGTGCAGCTACGCCCCGGATCGGCAGGGCAAACCGCTTGAAGCGACATACCGCGTATCCGGCCGGTTTGCGGCTGCCACCGAAGCCTATCTCATCAAGACCGTGGGTTTGAACCGCCTCAAGCGCTCTTGTTGCCTATGGGATTCGCCCGCCAGCCAGTTCCGTGATTCAATGGGCCGTGACTTTTTGATCTCCATGGTTTCGGAGGAAACCATGGTTTCCAGCCGCAGCGAGTGGCACCAGATCACCGTGTTCGGGATCACGGTGGAGACGTTTACGGAAGACATGTGACAAGGCGGCGCGAAGCGGATCGCAATCCGCGGAACCGCCGTATCGGACCATCATTCGATCTGCATATCCAGCTGCTGCGCGATGGTTTCGTAGTGGCGGGACGAGGCTGCATTCCCCTGTTTGGCGTATAGCCCGGCAACTTCCCGCGCGGCCTTTGCTGCTGCGCGGAACGCGTCCAGCCTGACCTGAGGTTCCAGTTCCGCATCGCCGCCGATATCGCCGTCCTTGAAGCCGCCGACACGATAGCCTTCGTTGTCGATCACGCCGATGACGGGCACTCCGGCTTGCATTTCCCCGTAGAAAGCGGGGCCGGCGCGATCGCCATCGCGGCGACGCAGCATTCCCGGTCCGGAAGCCTTATTTCCCGGGCATGCGCCGGTCCAGTATGTTGGGCCCGTCGTTAGGGACACAGGAGACACGAATTCGCAATGGCTGGCCGGATCCTTGGACCACGTCAGGCCGCCCGCGGGGTCCTGCGCCTGCAGAGGCGGCGCACACCATAGGGATGCGACGACCGCCAGGGTGGCTGCGAACTTCAGTGATTTCGGCCGCTTCAATTTTAATGTCTCCCTGCTGATCCGGCGCGCTGCGGTCCAACGGCTTCAGCCAAACGTCTAAAGCGTGTCGCGGTCTTTCAGATTCGCTCGCCATGCTTTAGCTCTTTGTTTTACGCATGTCGTTATCGCAAAACCGCTGCACAGTTTAGCCCGACATGCTTTAGAACCGCCTTTTAAACGGTGTCGCGATCATTCAGATTCACCTGCCGCGCTTTACGTCCTTTTACGCATCTCATTACAGCAGAACCGCTGCGCACTTCTCTTTACCTGGGGTCCTCGGCCGCTATTGGCGAAAAGGCGTTACGGAGCCAGTTGCGGACTGCGCTCGAGAGGACAGAGATTTCGAGCCGCCCAAGCCTTGCGTATCCGCTATCCTGGCGAGTTCCAGATCCTCCGGAAAGTCGTAGACTTCGGCGAGCCGCCGGTCCAGGAGCGCCATTTCCGTTTCAAGGGCATGCCGCCGGAAATCGGGCAGCACCTGCAAGCCATGTTCGAGCACGGCACGCAGCCGGCGGGCGATCTGAAAGTTCCCGGCGCCGTAAAGCCTTATTTCGCTGAAGGTCAGCTTCACGAAATCGTCCCAGTCAGGCATCCTGCAAATGACCCGCAACTCTCCGGTCCGGTCGAAAATCTTCGCACCGCCAAGGTCACGCCTGCCCACGAAACAGAGCAGGCGCTGCAACTGATCGATCGCGAGCACGGCCGTCGTCGGATCGTTGATCGCCTGCGAGAGCGCCTTGATCGCGATGTCGACGATGATCCTGAAGGCGAATGTCGCGTCCTGTTCGAGGGTCCGTTCCGGCCCGAAGGCAATCAACGATTTCAGCACGTCTTCTTCCGGCGAAAGGATGCCGTAAAGCCGGAAGAGGGGCTCGCCGGAGGCGACGAAATCGCCGATCCGCGGGACCAGTTCGACGACGGAGCGTGTTTTTTCGGCCTGCATCAGCAGCGCGCTCTTGTTGATGGCGACGATGATGCCGGGCCGCCCCCGGTAAAGGATGACTTTGTCCGGCTCGGTGCCGGGGAGCAGGTGCGTGAGGGCGGTGTCCGCCTCGGCCTTCGCCATCGCTGGATAGACATCCTTAATCACCGCATGGCCTTCCTCGCTCACGCGCAGGATAATGCTCACCGGTCGAAGCAGACGGGCGGCATAATCGATCAGGTAAAGGAAGGTGGCGATGGACAGAAAACCGAGAAGGCCGGTGATCTCGACGATGGCCTGCGGGATGGCGGCTTCCAGCCGCACCAGCGCGCCTGTCGCAAAGAGCAGGGTGAATGTGAAGAGCCCGACGGTAAAGCGGATGGCGTTGTCGTTCAGCAGCGTCGTCGCGATGATCCTGGGCGTCAGCTGGCCGCCCGCGATCTGGATCGCCACCAGCAGCGACCCGAACGTGAAGACGACGAATGTCAGCGTCATCGTGATGATCGTCTCCAGCAGTCTCTGGGTGCCTTCCACGCCCCATGGCCATAGTTCTATCGAGGCAAGCCAGGGTTCCAGCAGATAGACCGTGCGGATTGCCAGGATGTAGAGGAGCAGGGCTATGAAGGGCACCAGCCACAGCGAAGACTTGATGTAGCTCTTCAGGCTATACAGCCGGTTCCAGCCCATTTTGGTACCCTCAGTTCCCTCGGTGCCCGGCCGCCGCCGGAAATGTCCGCGTTCCCGCTCCCGCCTGCGGTGAGCCCGCTCCCGCCTGCGGTGGGATCATCCGTCGAGAGCCGCGTTTCAGGATCTCGCCCCACCTTCGATCCTGTCCAGCCGATCGGGATTGACCCCGCAATTATGCACGAACCAGCTCAGCAATTACGTATATTACTGTAGGACACGCACCGAGGATGCGGGGCGAACCGCGACTTGCGGGCCGCCTAGCCATAATGGCGCAGATCGGTGACGAGCCTTCATCGTTTCGGTCTTTTTCGGGTCGCCATCGCGGTCGCTCAGGGTGGCCGAGGCCTGCCGACCCCGCTGGGGGCGGAGCTTCGCAAAGCCTTCGACGCCTTCCTCGCTATCGCCTTCGAGTTCGGGCGCCGCATCCGGTCGTCTCGATATCTATCGGTAAACTTCCGTGTTATAATCGCCCCCGGCGCCGTCCGGCGTGGTGTTGCGCCCACAGAGACTTGTCCGATGAGCGAATTGGACGTACTTTTCTCGGCCCTGCGACAGTCGGCTGACCCGCAGACGGTCGAATGCATCGAGGATGTCGTCAGGCGCGGCTCGGATCGCGAGCTTAACCGCATCAATGCGCTCGCCTTCGCCAAGGCGCACCATCTCGACGAAGAGAAGGTGATCGCAGCGTTTCTGCATGCTGCCCGCATCGGTGCCTTCGAGATGACCTGGAATGTGCTCTGCCCGGGATGCGGCGGCGTGCTCGATACGGGTGCCACCCTGAAAGCCGTCGACCGGGATGCCTATCATTGCGCGCTGTGTGCGGCCGGCTACGAGCCGACGCTCGACGAGATGGTCGAGGTTACCTTCACGGTCAGTCCGCGCGTGCGCAGGATCGCCGCCCACGATCCCGACCGGTTGCCGCCGCTCGAATATTACCGGCAGATCTTCTTCTCGTCCGGGGTCGACCTGCCCGATGACCTCGAAGAAAGGTTTGCGCGCATCCTGCTGGAAATGGTCGAACTGGACCCCGGCGAGCGGGCCTTCGTCTCGCTGCAGCTGCCGGCGGAGTTCATCATCATCTTCGATGCGGTGACGCATTCGGCGCAGTTCCTCGACGTGCAAGGCGAGCCGACCAGCGAACGCCAGAACCTGTCGATGGTCCTCAGCCACGGTCATGCGCAGAACGAAACGCTGACACTGCGCCCCGGCCTGCTGCGCCTGACGCTGGAAAACCACACCGATCGCCGCGTGCTGCCGAATGTATGCATCGCGTCAGACGAGATGCATGACATTCTCGGCCACAGGCGACCCTTCCTGACGGCCAAGCGTCTGCTGACCAATCAGAGTTTTCGCGACATCTATCGCACCGACACGCTCGATGTCGACCAGCGCTTGAAGATCACCAGCCTGACATTCCTCTTCACCGACTTGCGCGGCTCGACCGCGCTTTACGAGCGCGTCGGCGATCTCGCCGCTTTCGATCTGGTGCGCACGCATTTCCGGGTTCTGCACGAGATCGTCGCCACCGAGGCCGGCGCGGTCGTCAAGACCATCGGCGACGCCGTGATGGCGACCTTCCCGAGCCCGGATCGTGCGGTGGCGGCAGCACTCAGGATGCGCGAAGCGATGCTGCGGCTGAATGCCGAGCGCGGCAGCGAGGATCTTCTCCTGAAGATCGGCATCCACGAGGGGCCCTGCCTTGCCGTCAGCATGAACGACCGGCAGGATTATTTCGGCCAGACCGTCAACATCGCCTCGCGCGTGCAGGGCCTTGCCGAACCGCAGGTAATCCTGACGACGGAGGCGGTCGTCGGCAATGAGCAGGTTTCGGAGATGTTGCGCGACAGCGGCATCAGCCAGGTTTCCCGCATGGAGGAACTTCAGGGCATCGGGCGGGAAGTGAGGATTTTTGCGCTGTCGTGAGGGATCGGACGTTTCAGGTCGTGCGGGCTCGCGAGCAGGGAAACAGCCGCGATCGAGACGAGGGCGCAGATGATGAATATGCCTGCGAGTTCCATCTTCGACGACCTCGATCCCGGCGATGCGCTCGGCGAAGTGCTTTTCGGGCTGATCATGGCGCTGACATGGACGGTCGGTTCGAGGCTCGTGCTTGACGAGGAGGGATTGGATGTCCGCGACCTCGTCGTTGCGACAATCGGATGCAACGTCGCCTGGGGCATCATCGACGCCGTCCTGTTCATCCTGGGGACGACATTTTACAGGAGCCGGCGTCTTCGGCTGTTTCGGCAGATCAGGGCGGCCAGGGACGAAGCCACCGCGCTCACCGTCATCGCAAAAGAGTTTCCGGTCGAAGGATCACCGCTCTCTGCAGAGGCTGCCGATGCGGAGGCGCTTTATCGCTCGATGCTTGCGCTCACGCGTCGTGCCGAGCCGGTAAAACTGTCCCTGACGAAAGCTGATCTGCGCTCTGCGGTCGCAATCTTCCTGCTGGTCTCGGCCACCGCGCTTCCCGCCGTCATCCCTTTCTTTCTGATCGACAATGCTGACCGGGCGCTGAGGGCGAGCAACCTGTTTCTGGTCGTTCTGCTCTTCGTGACGGGTTATGCATGGGCAGGTTTTTCAGGTGGCCGGCCGTTTTATGCAGGTATGGCGATGACCTGCCTTGGATTGTTTCTGGTCGCAATCGCGGTGGCGCTGGGCGGCTGAAGCCATCCGAGCGAAGTCGACCTCCTGGACGCGCACCGGGAAGTGTTTCGAGGTTGCGTCTATGCTAGTCTTGGTGGCGATTGGCTGACCTGATGGATGGGGGGCGATGATGAAGCAACGGCTTTCTGTCATCATGGCCGCTGACGTGGTCGGCTACAGTCGACTGATGGGGGTCGACGAGAAGGGCACGCTTTCCGCCTTGAAATTGCACCGGCACGAACTCTGGGATGTGAAAATCGCATCCTATCAGGGCCATACGATCAAGCTTATTGGCGATGGAATGCTGACCGAGTTTCAGACTGCCGAGGAGGCGGTTTTATGCGCGGTCGAGATACAGCTGGAGATGCGCAGGCGTAATGCACATCTCCCCGGCGAGCGAAGGATAGAATTCCGGATCGGAATCAATATCGGCGACCTCCTCTTCGATGATGACGATGTCTATGGCGATGGCGTCAACGTGGCGGCACGCATCGAAAGTATCGCAAGGCCGGGAGGCATAGCGATATCCGCGTCGGTGCGTGACACCTTGGGCAAGCGCCTGGATATCGGCTTCGAAGATCGAGGTGAGCACGCGCTGAAGAACATCGAGCGGCCAATCCGCATCTTCGACGTCAATCTCGACGACGGCGGAAAGGCGGAGAAACCCGAGCCTGCTCCGGCAGCCGAGCCTGCAGCGCAGCCGATCGGGACACATCGCGGGCGGGAGTTTTCGCCGAACAGAACGCTGCTCTTCGTTTCGAAATTCTCCAATCTGAGCGGCGATCCGGATCAGGATTATTTCGGGGCGGGGATCACAGAGGATGTCGTGGCGGCCTTGGCGCGGTTCTCCAGGCTGACCGTCGTCGTTCAGCGACCGCCCTTGGAGCCGCAACGGGCCGAACCAATCCCGACCTATATCCTTGAAGGAAGTGTCAGGCGGCTTGGCGATCGCGTCAGGGTAAATGCCAAGCTGATCAATGTTTCGGGCGAGCAAATCTGGGCGGAGAAATACGACTTCGACCTTGTCGACATCTTTCACATCCAGGACGAGCTGTCCCGCTCCATTCCGGCCGCGCTCAGCGTGAAGATCGAAGAGGCGGAGCGGCAGCGCGTCCTGGGCAAGCCCGTGACGTCGCTGAGGGCATATGACCTGTACCTGCGGGGCCGGCATCTTCATCAGCGTTCCAACCCGGACGACGTCCGGCTTGCGAGGGAAATGTATCTTGCTGCAATCGAAGATGATCCGCAGTATTCGCGGCCTTACATCGGCCTGGCGTGGATCGAGCTCAGAAAACTCAAATGGAACGAAATCGTCGAAATCGACACTGCGCTCGCAACCGCATCGGCCCTGTTGAGTAAAGCCCTGAAGCTCAATCCCATCGATTCCGATACGCACTGGGCGCTTGGCGTCGTCCATCTCTGGCGCGGGGAGGCCGAGCGGGCCGTCGCCTGCTATGAGCGTGCCAGGGAACTGGCTCCCAACAACTGCGACCTGCTTGCGGAATATTGCGATGCGCTCGGTTATCTCGGGCGTCTTGACGATGCCATCAGGATGGGAGAACTCGCCGTCAGGCTCAACCCCAGCCGCCCCGACTGGTATCTTTGGGATATCGCCGCAGCGAAGTTTCTTTCGGGGAAGTATCTGGAGGCGCTGTCTCTTCTGGAGAAAATGGCCGAGCCTGGTCCTGCCTACCGCCTGCTTGCGGCAACCTATGCCCAATTGGGTCGGCTGGAGGAGGCGCGCCAGGCCGCGAGCGAACTCCTGAAGATCAATCCCGACTTCTCGATAGAGCGCTACAGCGCCCGCGCTCCCTATCTCGACAAGGCTCTCATGGCCAAATACATCGAAGGCCTGCGACTGGCGGGGTTGCCGGAGTAGACGGACGCAAAACCGCTACGCATCTTTGCCGAAATCGCTCCGGCGCACCGTAGAAACGGAATGGGAACGGTCCGGGTCCGCGACGGACCCGGGCCTGATCCGGCTACTTGACCTCAGTCACGGTCAGCTTGCCGTCGACGCGGTCGGCGACGAACTCGATGTTCTGGCCTGCCTTCAGTTTCTCGAGCATCGCGGCATCCTTGACGCGGAACACCATGGTCATGGCGGGCATGTCAAGATTCTTCAGGTCTTCGTGCTTGATCGTGACCTTCTGCGCCTTGGCGTCGACCTTATTGACGACGCCCCTGGTGTATTCCTGTGCGATTGCGCCTGCTGCGGCGCCGACAGACAGCATGAAGGCGAGGGTGATCTTGATTGCAGTCTTCATTTCCGGTCTCCTCCTTAGATGTGTCATTCGGCAACGACGCTGACGTCGCCGTGCATGCCGGCCTCGTAGTGGCCGGGGATTAGGCAGGCGAACTTGAATTCGCCGCCGGTGGTGAACTTCCAGACGATCTCGCCGGACTGGCCGGCCGTCAGGCGGAGCGAGTTCGCATCGGCATGTTCCATCTCGGGGAATTTCTCCATGACCTTCTTGTGCTCCAGGATCTTGTCTTCCTGGTCGAGCACGAATTCGTGGTCGCTTTGCCCGGCATTCTTGATGGAGATCTTGACCGTCTGGTCCTTGCGAACCTTGATCACGGCGGGCTGAAACAGCATCTTGCCGTCCTCGGTTTCCTTCATGCTGACGCGAATGGTCTGGGTGACCTTCGACTTGTCGCCGGGCTCGCCGACCGCCATTTTTTCGCCGTGCCCGCCGGCGTGGTTGCCGGAGGCCAGGGCAGGGCCGGCGATGGCCGCAAGAGCCAGTGCGAGAGTATAAATTTTCATTTCAGGTCCTTTGGTTGCTGGGGATTTGCGTCAGCCGTGTTGCATCGGCTTCGGCGTGATGTGGTGTTTGCGTCTTTGGCTTTGGTCGCGTCCGGCAGTTCGCCGGTCCACTCCCAGGCCTGGGTGCCGGGCGGGTTTTCGTACCAGCCCGGATCGGCGTAATCGTCCGCCGAGATACCCTCGCGGACTTTCACGACGGAGAACATGCCGCCCATTTCGATGGGGCCGTGCGGACCCCAGCCGGTCATCATGGGGACGGTGTTCTCGGGAATGGGCATTTCCATTTCGCCCATATCGGCCATGCCTTTGGTTCCCATCGGCATGTAATCAGGTTGAAGCTTGCGGATTTTTTCGGCGAGTTTCGACTTGTCCGCCCCGATGAAGGTCGGGATGTCGTGCCCCATCGCGTTCATCGTGTGGTGCGACTTGTGGCAGTGGATCGCCCAGTCGCCGAGATACTTGGCGTCGAACTCGTAGGCCCGCATTGCGCCGACGGGAATGTCGACGCTCACCTCCGGCCAGCGAGCTTCCGGCCGCACCCATCCGCCGTCCGTGCAAGTGACTTCCAAATCGTAGCCATGCATATGGACCGGATGGTTGGTCATGGTGAGGTTGCCGACCCGCACCCGGACACGATCGTTCTTCGAGACCACCAGCGGACTGATGCCCGGAAAGACCCGGCTGTTCCAGCACCACATGTTGAAGTCGGTCATCTCCATGACACGCGGCACGTATGAGCCGGGATCGATGTCATAGGCGTTGAGCAGGAAGACGAAGTCGCGGTCGACGCGCATGAACGTCGGGTCCTTGGGATGAATGACGAAGAAGCCCATCATGCCCATCGCCATCTGGACCATCTCGTCGGAGTGCGGGTGGTACATGAAGGTGCCTGACTTCACGAGGTCGAACTCGTAGACGAAGGTCTTGCCGACGGGGATGTGAGGTTGTGTCAGGCCGCCCACGCCGTCCATGCCGGAGGGCAGGATCATGCCGTGCCAGTGGATGGTCGTATGTTCCGGCAGCTTGTTGGTGACGAAGATGCGAACGCGGTCGCCTTCGACTGCCTCGATCGTCGGCCCCGGCGACTGCCCGTTATAGCCCCAGAGGTAAGCGGTCATGCCGTCGGCCATCTCGCGCTCCACCGGCTCGGCGACGAGGTGGAATTCCTTGACGCCATTGTTCATCCGGTGCGGAAGCGTCCAGCCGTTCAGCGTCACGACCGGCTGGTAGTCCGGCCCGGAGGTCGGATGCAGCGGGGGCTGCATGTCGGCCGAGCCCATGGCCGGGGCATCCGGCAGGCCCATTGCTGATGTCTTCGTCCAGGCTCCGGCCGCCATCAGGGCGGCACCAGCACCGAAGAGTTGTCTTCTGTTGAACATGTGAAAATCCTTTCTCAATGACCGCCGCCACTCTCGGACGACGAGGCGGCCTCGGTCCCGGCCGATGCCGTAGACGTGCCGCCGCCATAGACGGCGGGCGCGAGGTTGGCGTCCGCGAGCCAGAAGTCTCGCTTGGCGTTGACGGAGAGCAGGATGGAGTTGATCTTGTCCCGCGTGTCGGTGAGCAGCTCGAAAGTGTTGGTGATCATCCCGTTGTAGGAGAGGAGGGATTCTTCCTCGACCTTGGTGCGGAGCGGGACGACGCTGTTGCGGTAATGGCGGGCGATGTCGTAATTCGACCGATAGGCCTCATAGGCCGATCTCGCTTCCGAGCGGACGTTCACGGCCTTCTCCGCCAGCTGATTGGCCGCACGCATGTAGCCAAGCTCGGCCTTGCGCATGCGAGCCTTGCCGGTGTCGAAGATCGGGATCGCGAATTCCAGCTCTCCGGCCGCCGTCGTCTCCCATTTCTTGTCGCCGTCTTCCCCAACCTCTCTCTCGGACTCGGCTCCGGCAAGGATTTCGAGATCGGTGACGTAGCGGGTCGCTTCGGTGAGGCCGTATGAACGCGCGGTGGCTTCCAGTTCGAGCCTGGCGACCTGAAGATCGATGCGGTTGCCGAGCGCTTCCGCCTCGATCGTATCGCGTTTCATGAGTGCCTTGGGCAGGGGCGGCAGGCTGTTCGGCACCTGGAATTCGGCATCCGAGCCCCACAGGCCCATCTGCCTTGTCAGCTCTTCCTTCGCCAGGCGGGCGGCCAGGCGGGCCTTGGCGGTTTCACCGGTGAGTTCGGCTGCGAACACATGCTCGCGGGCCTGCGCCCCCTTGGCCATCGCCCCCGTCTCGCCAAGCTTTTCGGCAAGCTCGGAGGCGGCATCGGCGGCCGCCTCTGCGCGCTGGAGTTGCGCCACATTCTCCCATGCGGCGACCGCGTTGATCCAGGCGCGGCGGGTGTCGGCTGCAAGCTGTAGCGTGCGCACCGCGGCGTTCAGCTGAGCCTGGCGGAAACGCGTATCGGCAATCTCGATATCGCGCTTCCTGGTCATCAGCGCCAGGAGGTTGGTGGTGATCGCGCCCTCGATCGTTCGGAACGCTTCCAGTTCCGGCGTCCCGATACCGGAGAAGCCGACGGAGACCGTCGGGTTCAGCAGCATCGTCGACTGCCATGCGTCGGCAGCACTTTCGCCAAGATCGGCATAGGCGGCCTGCAGGCCCTTGTTGTTGATAAGGGCGATCTGCACTGCCGTTTCCGCGTCCAGCGTCTTTCTGCGGGCAAGGAGCGCCTTCACCTTGGCGGAGGCCACTTCGGCTTCCTGCCGGTTTTGAACCCAGACGGTCTGTTTGGAGGCAACCCCGCCGACCTCGGCGGAAACTGCTGCGAAACCGGCCTCTTTCGCCGCATATTCGGTACTGCTCACGCAGCCTCCGAGGACGAGGGGCAAGGCGGTGAGGGCGAGTAGCGTTCTGACGACGGTCATGAAGCGTCTCCCTTTTGCGGAGACTGCTGCTCGTTCTGTTGTCGCCAGGGCTTGGGATCGACCGGCTGGCGGGCAACAAATCCCGAGATGGGCGAACGATACTGGAGCGGCCGAACGAAATAGGTCTGCTCGACATCCACAGGTGCAATGACATCGGGAGGAAGAGTTGATGCGCAGCCGCCCGCAATAAGCGGCAGCCCCACCACCAATATGGAAGGTTTCATCTTAAAAATCCGAATAGTAGAGTCTCACGGGCAGGCGCGGTTCACCACGGCATGCCTTCGGACCCGCAGAGGCGGGGACGACAGCTATTCAGATCTTGGGCGGACGATGAAGAGGCGGCACTTCGCCCAGAATGCTCTGATCGTCGACGAACTGGCGGATTGAAGAGATGACGGGTCCGCCGACCTCGTGAGATTCGCAGACGATGCCGAAGCCGCCACAAAAATCCTTGCAGCATTGCTGCTTGGAAAGTTGCTCGTCATCGCTCGCGGACGAGCCGTGATCATGCCGGTCGGCAACACCCTGGACCGTGACGTCTTCGCTCGAAGCGGCATGATCGTCGCCTGACATGGCATGGTGGTCATGCGCGCCAGCCACTATCGCCGGCGGCTGCAAGCCAGGGAAAGCCGAACCGTGCATGGCGGCATTGGCATTGGACAGCGAGTATCCTGCCAGCGATACGATAATCACCAGCCGCACGAAAAGGAGCAGTCTGCCCAGTGCGTTCAGATACATTTTGCCCATAACCCCGGAGCTGCGATCAAGGCAGCGCCGCTTCAATATCCCGACAGGCCCTCCAATGATTCGCGATCTTCGAGAGGCTGTCCGGATGTGCGTCTAGGGCTTCCCCCTGCTGGAAGGTCAATATCTTTATCGCGTTCGATTGCAATTTTATCGGCGTTGGCGATTCAGGTCACCGTCTGGTCGTCACGCGGCAGGATCATCCGGTCGAGCGTTCCGTCCCGCCTGATCAGCGTGTGCCAGGCAGCAGCGGCGAAGTGGAGGGCGACCATCGCCAGGATGACATACGAACCGATGACATGGAGCGGTGCTACGGAGAAAGTCAGATAGCTGGCGACGAAGCCAAGTGTGGCCTGGGCGATGATGACGGCATAGAAGCCAAAGTGGAGGGCTTTTGCCTGCAGCTCTCCAGCCGGCGGCGATGCCGCCGGTGAGGGCGGGCGCATGATCCTCAGCAGGAGCCGCAGGCCCATGAGGCAGCCGATGGCCATGCCCGTATAGTTGTGGACCAGGTGCTGGAAGACATCGAAAGATGACGGCTGCATGCCCATGTGCACCGCATGATGAATCCGCTCGATGCTGCCCCCCGTCAGGTATTGCACGGGCAGCAGCCCGGCAATGACCCAGTGCAGGGCGATCTGGGAAGTCCTGTAACCGTCGCGCATCCGATCCTCCATGTGTGGTGGAGGATGCCGTGTCCCGGTAAAAATTGGGTATCGAATTCGCAAGGGATGCGGCTCCTCATTCTTTGAGCCGATATCGGGCATGACAGGACGTGCATGTCCCGAGCAACGTATGGAAAGCGTGCTCGGCCGACATGGCCGCTTCATTCGCCGCGTTGCGGGGGCGCTTTGCAAGCGGCCCGCCGCTTACCGTTTCGCCCTCGCGCATCCGCATGTTGTCCGGCATCGGGCCGGGACTGTCGGAGGCTGCGGAAGCCGCGGCCATGGCGTATCTTTCCAGCTCGTCCGAGAGTTGCGCGAACCGCTGCCGTTCCGCTGCAATCAGCTCGCTGGCATCGGAGCCCTTGGCGGCCGTTACCGCTGAAAAATCGGCCTGAAGGCTTGGACCTGAGTGACGCCTGATCGTCTCGGCAGCGTCCTTGAAGCCTGCCGGCGAATAGGTTTCCGGCGACTTGAACATACCCGCCATGGTTTTTACAGCTGCCGCCATGGCTTTCATGTGATGCTGGCGCTGCGCCACCACATCCGTGATCGATTGCCCGGCAGCGTGAAGGGAGAAAAGCGCAGACACCACGCTTGCAAACACAAGGGCGCGGGCAAAAATAAAGGGTCGGGCAAAAACAAATGCTCGCGATCGCACGGGACTGCTCCATATCCTGACAGGCGGCTCGGGTCTATATTGATGAAGATCAAAGCGCGCATAGGGCAAGCGGCTACTGTGCGATAAACGGCGGCATTGAGCTGAAGGCGATGACGGTTCGAAATCGGTGCGCGACAATATTGAGGTGGATAATGGCTGCAGCTTTCGCGGGCCTGCTCCTCAACGCGCAGGCGCAGGCGATGCCTTCCGACTGCCACGCCGCCGAAGCCGCGGTCTCGACCGTTCATGCGCTGTTGCAACAGGCGCCCGCTGACCGGGGCCATCTGGAAAAGCAGTTGAAAGACAGGCTTTGCTGCACCGGCGCATGTGTCGTCTGTGTCGCGAGCCTCCCAGCTCCCGCCGCTTCGGCCTGGAGCGGCCATGTCGCTCCATCCTATTTTCCCAGCAGGCTTGCCGGAATGGCAGGCCAGGGCGCGCCCGCCGTTTTCGAACCGCCTCGATCCATCCTGCATTGATGAACCCGGCCTGAAGCCTCGGGCCGTCATGTCAACAGGTCGGACTATCCGACCGGGATCGAAAGATATCACCATGTATCGCCGACAATTCCTGAAGACGCTGGCCATTGGCGCAGCGGCCATCGCGCCATCAACGAAATACCCCTGGTCGAACGAAGCACGGGCAGCGACCAGCACCATCGATCTGTCCGTTTCCAGCCGCGTCCTCGAGGTGAACGGGAAAGCCGCAACCGTATTCGGGCTCGGTACTTCTGATGGCAAGCCGGGACTGGTCCTCAACGCGGGAGACGATTTCGACGTCAACCTGCTGAACCGGACGAAAGAGGACACGCTGATCCATTGGCACGGATTGACGCCCCCCTGGGGCATGGACGGGGTGCCCGACAATCCGGCCAAACTGCTGCGCGCGGGTGAAAACCGCCACTACCTCTTTCCTGTCGGGCAGGGGGGAACCCACTGGATGCATGCACATACGCTGCAGGAACAATCCCTTCTGGCGGCCCCGCTGATCGTGCGCACGGCCGATGACCTTGCGCGCGACGAACAGGAGGTCGTCATCCTGCTCCATGACTTCTCATTCAAGACGCCGGAGGAACTGCTGAGCGGATTGAAGGCCGCCGGCTCCAGCTCCGGCGGGGGCATGGGGCATGGGGCAATGACCGGTCACATGGGCGCGGGGATGGAGGGCATGCAGGGGATGAATGGCATGCAGGGCATGCATGGGCAATCCATGTCGGGCATGAGCATGCCGGGCATGAATATGCCCGATATGGCGATGCCTGGCATGATGGCCATGGACCTGAACGACATCGAATACGACGCCTACCTTGCCAATGACCGCACACTCGACGATCCCGAGGTCATTGCCGTCGAAAAGGGAGGACGCGTCCGCCTGCGTATCATCAATGGCGCGACCGCCACGGCTTTCACCATCGACACCGGAACCCTTGCCGGCGAACTGATCGCAGTCGATGGCATTGATGTGGTGCCCGTACCCGGTCATCGGTTCCCGGTTTCGATGGGCCAGAGGTTGGACATTCGCCTGCAGGTGCCGCCCGCTTCCGGAGCCTTCCCCATCCTGGCGCTGCGCGAGGGCGCAAGGGAACGGTCGGGCGTCATCCTGGCCACCAGCGGCGCCAGCATTTCAAAGCTCGGTACCGATGCCGCCGACAATGGCCCGGTTCTCGATCTGGCGCTGGAGGAGAAGCTGCAGGCCGTCAAACCGCTTTCTCCGCGCGCCCCGGACCGGACCTATGCCCTGACATTGAGCGGAGACATGGCCTCCTACGTCTGGGAAATCGGCAGTGCGGACGGGCCGCTGAAGGTGGTGACCGGGAACCGCGTGGAACTGGCGATGCGCAACATGTCGATGATGGCGCATCCGATGCATCTGCACGGCCATCATTTCCAGGTCGTGGCGATCAACGGCAAGCGGATCGATGGCGCAGTTCGCGATACGGTCCTCGTGCCGCCGATGGCGCAGGTCGCTATCCAGTTCGACGCGCCGAACCCCGGCCGCTGGCCATTCCATTGCCATCACCTCTATCACATGGCGACGGGGATGATGTCGTTCGTGACCTACGAAAACGCGCTCTAGGCTGGAGATGAGCATGACACATGACCTCCACAACCATGCCGGCCACGATCACCGGGGACACGACGCGCATCATTCGCCGCCCGGCCAGCCGGTCACGCTACGGGAGCAGGGCGTGCCTGACGGCACGATCTATACCTGCCCCATGCATCCGCAAATCAGGCAGATCGGCCCCGGCAATTGCCCTATCTGTGGCATGACGCTGGAGCCGGTCGTCGCCACGGCGGAGACCGGCCCGAGTGAAGAATATCGGGACATGCAGCGCCGATTTTGGGTCGGCCTCGTGCTCTCGCTTCCGGTGCTCGCCCTCGAAATGGGCGGGCACCTGACAAACCTGCACATGCTGCTCGGTCCGCAGACATCGAACTGGCTGCAGATGGGGCTGGCGACACCGGTCGTCCTCTGGGCGGGCTGGCCCTTCTTCCAGAGGGGGTGGCAGTCGCTGGTGACGCGCCATCTCAACATGTTCACCCTGATTGCGATGGGCACCGGCGTCGCCTGGATCTACAGCGTCGTCGCGACCGTATTTCCGGATGTCTTCCCGGGCACTTTCCGCTCAGGGGAGGGCTCCGTCGCCGTCTATTTCGAGGCGGCCGCCGTCATCACGGTTCTGGTGCTGTTGGGGCAGGTGCTGGAGCTGCGGGCCCGCGAGCAGACGGGCGGAGCGATCCGCGCCCTGCTCGATTTGGCGCCCAAGGTAGCGCGGCGGGTGAATGCCGATGGCACGGACGAGGATATCGGTCTCGATCTCGTTATCGTCGGAGACCGCCTGCGCGTACGCCCCGGAGAGAAAATCCCGGTGGATGGCACGCTGCTCGAGGGCCGCAGCTCGGTCGACGAGTCGATGATCACGGGCGAATCCATGCCGGTGACCAAGGATGCGGGGTCGAAGCTCATCGGCGGCACGATGAACCAGACCGGCGCTTTCGTCATGGAAGCCGGCAAGGTCGGCCGAGATACGATGCTCTCGCGGATCGTGCAGATGGTTGCCGATGCGCAGCGCTCCCGTGCCCCCATCCAGCGTCTGGCGGATGAGGTGTCGGGCTGGTTCGTGCCTGTTGTCATCGTCATTGCGGTCCTATCCTTCGCGATCTGGATGCTGTTCGGCCCGGAGCCGCGCTTCGCGCACGGCCTGGTGGCGGCCGTCGCGGTGCTGATCATCGCATGCCCCTGTGCGCTGGGGCTGGCGACACCGATGTCGATCATGGTCGGCGTGGGACGTGGTGCGCGGCTCGGCGTGCTGATCAAGAACGCCGAGGCCCTCGAGCGATTCGAGAAGGTCGATACGCTCGTCGTCGACAAGACCGGAACGCTTACCGAGGGACGGCCGAGGGTCACGGCCATCGATCCGGGCGGCGAACTGTCCGAGACCGACCTGCTTCGCCTTGCCGCGACACTGGAGAATTCCAGCGAGCACCCGCTTGCCCTTGCGGTCGTCAATGCCGCGCGGGAACGCGATATTGCGCTCGGCACCGCCGAGGATTTCGACAGCCCGGTCGGCAAGGGTGTCACCGGCCGGGTCGACGGCTACGCCCTCATTCTCGGCAGTCACCGGATCATGGAGGAGGAGAAGATCGACGTCTCCTCCATGACCGGCAGGGCCGAGGAACTGCGTAATGACGGGGCGACGGTCATCTTCATGGCCATGGACGGGCGGGTGGCCGGTCTCTTCGCCATCGCCGATCCCATCAAGGCGACGACGCCCGTTGCCGTAAAGGCACTGGTCGAGGCCGGAATCCGCGTCGTCATGCTCACCGGCGACAACAGGACGACGGCGCAGGCCGTCGCCCGAAGGCTCGGCATTGCCGAAGTCGAGGCGGAAGTTCTGCCGGAGGACAAGAGCAAGATCGTGTTGCGCCTGCGAGGCGAGGGACGGATCGTCGCCATGGCCGGGGACGGCGTCAACGACGCGCCGGCGCTTGCGGCCGCCGATGTCGGTATCGCGATGGGGACGGGGACGGATGTGGCAATCGAGAGCGCCGGGGTGACGCTTCTCAAAGGCGACCTGCAGGGCATCGTGCGCGCACGCCAACTCAGCCATGCGACGATGTCGAACATCCGCCAGAACCTGTTCTTTGCCTTCATCTACAATGCCCTGGGCGTGCCGGTCGCAGCCGGTGTTCTCTATCCCGCCTTCGGCCTTCTCCTGTCGCCCATCATTGCGGCCGCCGCCATGGCCCTGTCGTCGGTCAGTGTGATCGGCAATTCGCTGAGATTGAGGAGTGCTGCCCTATGATCAATTCGCGCACCTGGATGCTTATGGGTGGCTCGCTCATCGTGATAGTCCTGTTCTTTGGGCTCAGGGAACATTGGGGACACGCCCTCGGCCTGCTGCCCTACCTGCTGCTTCTGGCCTGCCCCCTCATGCACCTGTTCCACGGCCACGGCGGGCATCACGGGCACGACGGAGACGAGAAAAAATGAACCTCCAGCACCCGGCGGAGGCACTGTCCCGATCGGGGCAGCCGCCGGGGGGCTCCCCCCGGGGAACACGGAAAACCGTTAGGCACTTCTGCTGGAATTGCCCTGGTCGCCACTCTCCCCAACCAGCTCCCACAAATCCACCTTCTCCGCGCGCCCCTTCACCTGCACCAGCCCCAGCGGCCGAAACTCAAACCCGTCGCCAACCGCGTCGTGAATGGCCGCACTCACCAGGATCGACGTACCAAAATCCTTGTTCAACCCTTCCAGCCGCGAGGCGACATTGATCGTATCGCCCATGGCCGTGTATTGCTGGCGCGAGATGGCGCCGAAACTGCCGACGACGGCCGGGCCGGTGTGCAGGCCGAAGCGCGTGAACAGGGCGGGGCGGCCGTTTCTGGAGTTCTCCTCGTTCAGGCCGTCGACCGCCGCTTTCATGGCGAGCGCGCATCGGCAGCCGTTTTCGGCATGCCTGTCGTCCTGCACGGGGGCGTTCCACATGACGAAGATGGAGTCGCCGAGATATTGCACGACGGTGCCGCCATTGCGCTCGGCGATGGTGTTCAGGAGTTCGAAATAGGCCGAGAGCGTATCGACCACGTCTTCGGGCGAATGCTGCTCGGATATGGCGGTGAAATCCCTGATATCGGTGAAAAGCACGGTCACATCCTGCCGCGTCGCCTTGACGACCGTTCGCCCCTCTGGGCTGACGATCCGCCGGACGACTTCGCGCGGCACATAGAGGGCAAACTGGCCGATGGCGTGGCGGCTCGCCGCAAGCGCAGTCGCCAGCGTGTTGATCTCCGTTATCCAGGAATGCGATACGGCTTTCTCGCCGACATCGAGATCGCCGATCCTGCGCGCCTCGTCGGCCAGCCGGTTGAGAGAGCGGCTGACCATGCGCGACAGCAGCACCGATGCCGCGACACCGGCTGCCAGGAGGGCTCCGGCAATCAGGAGATTGTGCAGCAGCAGCCGGTGTCGCGGCATCGGTGCTGCTGTCGCGCATGGTCAGCCGCTCTCTCAACCGGCTGGCCGACGAGGCG
>UCCS01000223.1 GCA_900470965.1 Hyphomicrobiales bacterium | reverse complement strand
GCCCTGCGCTTCGGATCAGCGTTCTTCACGTCATTCATCGGAAACAGATTTCGTCTTCCCGGCCCGGTCGCTCGGCAACCTGCCATAGTAGAGATCGCTTTGAAGGTAGCGCGAAAGCGCAAAGCGGACAAGGACGCCGACAGCAGCAGCGGCCGGCACCGCGATCAACAGGCCGACGAAACCAAAGAGCGCGCCGAACGCAAAGAGCGCGAACATCAGCCAGACGGGGTGCAAGCCGACGCTGGAGCCAACGAGCTTCGGCTGGAGGATGTTACCTTCGAGAAACTGGCCGCTGAAGAAGACGGCGAGAACAGCGACGATCCAGATATAATCGGGCCAGAACTGGACGATCGCCACGCCGATTGCGAGCACAAGCCCGACCATCGAGCCGACATAGGGGATGAAGCTGATCATGCCGGCGAAAAGCCCGATGAGCAGGCCGAAATTCAGGCCTACGATCGAGAGGCCAACAGCATAATAAATGCCTAGGATGAGGCAGAGCGAACCCTGCCCTCTGATAAAGCCGGCAATCGCCTGATCCATCTCCCTGGCGATCTGGCGCACGTCGTTCACGTAATCGCGCGGCACCCACTGATCGACCTTAGCGACCATGCGGTCCCAGTCGAGCAGGATATAGAAGGCGACAACCGGTGTGATGACGAGCAGCGAGATGACGTCGACGATCGCCTTGCCGGAATTCCAGATCTGGGCAAAGAGCCCCGTCAGGAAACCCATGCCTTCCGACAGGATGGTGGAGAAATTATTCTTGATGGTGCCGAGCTGGCTTTTGATCCAGCCGGGTAGCACGGAATCCTGGTAATCGGTGATGAATTGCTGCAGCAGGGTGATATAGCCCGGCAGGCGCTGAGCGAAATCGTTGAACTGGGTAATGAGCACGGGAATGAGGATCATCAGCGCCAGCGCGAAGACGATGACGAAGGCCACCAGAATGACGATGGTCGCCATCAGGCGGCTCAAGCCCAGCCGCTCCAGCCTGTCGGCCACCGGATCGAGAAAATAAGCGATCGTCATGCCGGCAATGAAGGGCAGCAGGATCGAGCTGAAGATGTAAAGGAAAGCGACGAAGACGAGCAGAACCGTCGCCCAGAATATGACCTGGCGCTTTAATATCGTTCCGCTGACCTGTTGTGGCATCGCTTCCCCGCTGATCGCTCGCCCCTGCCCACGCCGCTTCAGAACGACCATGGCCGCTCCAGCACATAGGATGGAGGCGCAAAGATGGTCAACCCTGTTGCACCGAATCCGGAAAGCGCACAGGGATTAACTGGAAAATGGGGGCTTTTCCCTTGCAACGCTTGCATAAAGCGCACTCTCATGCAATTGCGACCGGCATGTGACGCGGTCCTTTATCCGCAGCTTTAAATCCTCCGGAGATCAGCATGAGCCAGTCTGGAAAAAACGGTCTGACCTATAGCGATGCAGGCGTCGACATCGATGCCGGAAACCTGATGGTGGAGAAGATCAAGCCAGCCGTGCGCTCCACGCGCCGTCCGGGCGCCGATGGCGAGATCGGCGGCTTCGGCGGGCTCTTCGATCTCAAGGCCGCGGGCTTTACCGACCCGGTTCTGGTTGCCGCCAATGACGGCGTCGGCACCAAGCTGAAGATCGCCATCGATGCCGACTATCATGACACGGTCGGCATCGACCTCGTCGCCATGTGCGTCAACGACCTAGTGGTCCAGGGCGCAGAGCCCCTGTTCTTCCTCGACTATTTCGCGACCGGCAAGCTCGATCCGGATCAGGGTGCAGCGATCGTCAGCGGCATCGCTGCCGGCTGCCGCGAGGCGGGCTGTGCGCTGATCGGCGGAGAAACGGCGGAAATGCCGGGCATGTATTCCTCGGGCGATTATGATCTCGCCGGCTTTGCGGTGGGTGCGGCCGAACGCGGGAAGCTGCTGCCGTCGGGCGATATTGCGGAAGGCGACGTCATTCTCGGCCTCTCCTCCTC
>UCCS01000099.1:20833-23534 GCA_900470965.1 Hyphomicrobiales bacterium | reverse complement strand
CCGTCTTCACCCGGACCCTGGCCGTAGAAACCGCATCTGAGATCGCCTGGTCCGGGTCTGCCTTGGACGGAGCTCGGCGGCTCGAAGGTCTTGCCAACGCAAGTTTCGGGCGGGTTCGCCAGCAAGCTTGCCGGAGAAGTCGGCGGCCACTCGACAGCACGATATCTCGCGAATGGCCAGGGGAGACAGTTTTGTCGTCAGGCTACGCTTTCGGGGGCTCATCCTATAGACGCTCCAACCCTGTGCGACACCGTCAAGTTGATGTCGGCGGCTTGCGAAGGGTCCGAGCCGTCTTCAGTTTCGCTTCAGTTACGGCTAATCCCGCGCTCATAAACGATTGCTAAAGAGTGATGCGAAGCTTGCCAACCGTCTCTGGCGAAGCTGATAGGGCTGGCCCTTGCGGGGGGCTCACAGCGAATTTGCATCACATCTTGAATGGAAAAACCGGTATGCCTTCTCTACTTCGGACAATAGGAATGTCGTCTGGAAAGGCGATCTGGACATTTTTTGCTGTCGCGCTTGTTCTGGCCGGCATCGCTTCCGTAAATAGGGTCGAAGCGCAAGGTTCCCCTGAAAAGAGAATAGCCTTCGTCGTGGGCAATGCCGCCTACAAGGCGGGCGCCCTGCCGACGCCGGCCAACGATGCCGGGCTGATTGCGCAAACGCTGCAGGCCGCCGGCTTCGACGTAATCGGCGCGCGCGACCTCGACCAGAACGGATTGCGCGACGCGATGCGGGACTTTCTGACGAAAGCGAATGCATCGGGACCCAATACCGTCGTCTTCGTCTATCTGGCGGGCTATGGCGTGCAATATCAGGGCGATAACTATTTCGTGCCGGTCGACGCCCAGATCGCCAATGCCACGGATGTGCCGGTGGAAGCTCTGCGCATAACCGATTTTTCGAGATCGCTGGCCGGTATCAACAATCGCGGCAGCATCGTCGTGCTCGATGCAGCAAGAGCCAATCCATTCGTGCAGTCCAATCAGCCGCTGGCCGGTGGTCTGGCGCTCGTCGATCCGGACGCCAATCAGCTGATCGCCTTTAATGCCGCGCCGGGCACGGTCGCCCCGCAGGAGGCCGGCCCTTATGGTTCCTATGCCCATGCCCTGGCGGAAATGATCCGCATTGGCGGGCTTCCGCTCGATGATGTGTTTGACCGGACACGGTTGCGGCTCAGCGATCTGACCAAGGGCGCGCAGATTTCCTGGAATGCTTCCAAATTCAAGAACGTCTTCACGTTTTTCGATCGTGGTCCCAATCCGCCGGCCGCCCAGGTGTCCAGCTACAGCAATGTCGCAATCCGGACGAAGCCGATCAGCGATTTCGACGAGCGGGATGCCTATTTCGCAGCGCTCGACCGCGACACGATGCGTGGTTACGAGGATTTCCTGGCAAGCTATCCGAACGACTCTATGGCAAGGCGGGTGCGTGCGATCATTGCAGCGCGCCGCGAAGCGATCACCTGGCGCGAAACCTGGAATGCGGATACGCCGGAGGCCTATTGGTCCTATCTGAGACGTTATCCGCGTGGTCCCCATGTCTGGGATGCCCGCCGTCGTCTGGAACATTTCGAGGCAGCACTCGAGCCGCCCCCGTCATTTTCGGTGATCGAGTATGACGTGCCGCCGCCACCACCACCGGAAATCGTCTATGTCGACCGGCCTGTCTTGTATTTCGATGATGCCGACTTCGGTTATGCGCCGTCGCCGCCCGTCGTCTTCCTGGCACCACCGCCGCCGGATTTCGTAACGCTTGCGGCGCCCAGGCCACCGGTCGATCTCTACGTGCTACCGGCGCCGGTCTTCGTTCCGGTCCCCGAATGGGTGGAACCCCCGCGTGATATCGCGCCGCCCGAAAACAACATTATCTTCAACAACATTCACAATACGGTCGTCAACAACACGGTTGTCAACGAGAACGAGGCCGCACCGGCTGCGCACGGATTGACGACAGGAGAAAAGCTCGCCGGCGCGGCCATCGTCGCCGGAACGGCTGCAGCTGCGCTCCACGTTGCCTTGCCGCCCTCGATACAGAAAAAGGCTGCCGTTTTGCAAAAGCAGGTCCCGGCCGGAGCCGAGAAACCGACACCTGCAGCCGGTTTAGCGCCGGTGCCTGTCCCTTCGGTCCAGTCCCAGCCCCAAATACAGACAAAGACGGGCACACAGGCACAACAGCTGCAGACACAGACCGGAAGTGCCGCCACCCACGCGCTTTCCGGCGCCAACGGCGAGCCGCTGCCGCCCGCCGGCACGCCGGCGAACAAGCCACAAGCGGCCCCGGCAGGCAAAATACAGCCGCCCGAAGCGGAGCCCAGTACCGCGCATAATCCGACGACGGCCGCGCATCCACCACTTCAGAGCGCAAATCCCGACGCGCATGCCCTTCCGGGTTCAAAAGGCCAGCCGCAGTTGCCCGAGGCCAATGCGCCTGCCGTCAAAGGTCAAAGCCAGGTCGCCAAGACCCTGGCACCATCGGCAGCCCCGAATGCGAAGCCGAAGGGAGGTGTCGCAGCCCCGGAACCCGACGCTCACAGCCTGCCNNCGGCAATTATTGACAACACACCAGCAAAACCCAGCGTTCCCAACAACAGCGAACCGCAGCTCGGCAATCAGCCCCATGTTGTTCCGCCGCAGTCTCGAGAGGAAGCTTCGCCGCCATCCTTGCCTAGGGAGCCGCATGTTGCAATGCCGGCGCAGGC
>UCCS01000099.1:0-20817 GCA_900470965.1 Hyphomicrobiales bacterium | reverse complement strand
CCTGCCGCAAAACCACAGGCCGAACCCGAATTACGGGTCGAACCCAAGATACAGGCTGAACCCAAGCCCCAGCCTCAGCCCAAGCCAGCGATCGTCGAACAGCAGGCAAAGAGACCGCCGGCCGCAGAAAAGAAGAAATGCGGTGGTCCGGATTTACCTCCATGCCCCTAAGGCAGTTGACATAGAAGAGAAATTTTCTCCCGGCATATTCCCGCGCCCTGATGTTGGAATTCAGGACACTTGCCGCAAGCCAGAAAGAGCGTCCTGTGAGCAGGGCGGGTTGATAGCGATGATAGCGATCTGCCTTGGGGTCGCGGTTCTGCTGGCTCTATGGGCCTTGAAATACCTCAATTCTTACGGATAGCTCCATCCATTGTTTACCGGATACGCAGGTGCGAAGGTCTGTGACGTTGTTTACAAAGGGAAAAAATCCCGTTCCAAGCGCGCCACACAATGGAGCGCACCTGGCATACCGACCTGATATCGACGGATTACGCGCCCTTGCCATCCTACCGGTCGTTCTTTTCCACGCTGAAATTCCCGGCATCAGCGGCGGATTTGTCGGCGTCGATGTCTTTTTCGTCATTTCCGGCTATCTGATGTCGTCGCTGATTGCCGGCGAGATGGCGAAAGGCGAGTTCAGCCTCCTGAATTTCTATCAGCGGCGCATCCGTCGTATCTTCCCCGCCCTCTTTGCGATGATGGCGACTTGCGCTGTCGTCGCCTGGTTCGCTCTCATGCCTCTGGAGCTTTCATATTTCGCCAGGAGCATGACAGCCGCTGCCCTCTTCATGTCGAACATTCAGTTTGCAAAAGAGGTGGGCTATTTCGATATCGGCGCGCAGATGAAGCCGCTGCTGCATACGTGGTCGCTTGCGGTCGAAGAGCAATTCTATATCGCCTTTCCCCTCGTCATGATCCTGCTACAGAAGGTCGCGCCGCGGCGGATGGTTCCTTTCGCGCTTGTCGCCCTCGCCGCATCCTTCGCCGCCGGCATCGGTGTGTTGAATCGCGATCCGACAGCGGGCTTCTACCTTTCGCAATATCGCGTCTGGGAACTTCTGATCGGCGTCATCATCGGCCTCAAGGCCATCCCCGAGGTGAAAAGCGAGACGGGCCGGCAGGCCTTGGCGGCGATCGGCCTTGTCCTGATCGGCATCGCGGTTTTCGCCTTTACCGAGAAAACGACCTTTCCGGGCTATGCCGCATTGTTGCCATGCCTGGGCGCCGCCTTCATCATCCATGCGCGCGCAGGCAGCGGCATCGTCGGCCGGCTTCTTTCGCTGCGTCCGCTGGTCTTTATCGGGCTGATTTCCTATTCGCTCTATCTCTGGCATTGGCCGATTATCGTCTTCACCCGCTATTTCGCGGGTCACGAACTGACGCCGCTGCTGCGGTGCGCCGTGATCCTGGCATCGATGCTTGTTGCCGTCGCCTCCTGGCGGTTCATCGAAAAGCCGTTTCGTGGAAATTGGGGGCTGCTCACCGGCAAGCAACTGCCGGCAATGGCGGCCGCGGTGATCGGGCTTACGGCCGGCGCCGGGCTGCTTCTGGTCATGAGTGGTGGCGCACCGGGCCGATTGCCGGCCGACGTTCGGTCAATCTATGCGGCCACATATGACCGAAGCCACTTCTACATGGACGGCTGCTTTACAGAGTCGGATCACAAAGGTCCGTCAAATGCCGATATCGAAGCCGGCAAGGTCTGCGGCCTGGGCGATCCGAATGATGCTGGCCCCGACTTTCTGGTGTGGGGCGACTCACACGCTGCCGCGATGGCGCCGGGCATCGATGCCGCCGCCGCTGCCGCGGGCTTTGGCGGCAGGTTCGCTGCCCATGCGTCATGCCCTCCGCTGACCGACGTTGCGCTTGCCGGCAAAAACGATACGCGACGCTGCACGGCCTTCAACGATTCAGTGCGCGACCTCATCAAGCGGGAGCATATTCCGCTCGTGTTCATGCTCGCCTATTGGCCGAAATACGTTCACAATTCCGAACTACCGAACCAGGGGGACTATTTCGATCCTTCAATCCCCCCGTCTGTGGCCGATTACTCGACGCCGATTGCCACGGCCCTGGATAAGACTCTGGCCGAGCTGAAGCAGGAAGGCGTCACGGTCGTGCTGGTTATGGACGTGCCGGAGATGGGGCGTTTCGTGCCCGAGGCTCTTGCCAAGGCCAAGCTCGACGGCACCTCGGCGGATATCGCGCCACCCCTGTCCTACGTCGCCGAACGGCAGGCGCTCGCCCGCTCGATGCTGGAGAAATATGCCGATAAATATGGTGCAATTGTCGTCGATCCGCTGCCGGCCTTTTGCAACAACGACCGTTGCCACGCCTCGCGAAGCGGCGTGCCGCTTTACATGGATGCCGACCACATCACCGCGTCAGCGGCCAAGAGCCTCTTTTATCTTTTCGCGCCGGTGTTCAAGATGGCGCAAAACATTTGAGGTTGCAGCGGGCCGGCGGCTCGCTGGTTCGGCCTGGCAGGTGATGACACCGATCGCGAGGATTGCGACTAGTGGCGAAATCACCCCGCAAGCGGAACACTCGGTCGTGGGGCCGTCGGTCGCGCTTGTCGTTCGGATCGCTTACGCCCTAGCTCCTAAGGCTGCCTTGCTCACGCCCTCGCGTGACGCGAATTCCCGCGCGCGGAACTAGTGCAAAGAGTACAGCCGCAAACGTATGTGGCGACAACAAAGCACATATGGCGGCATCGTCGACGAGCCCGATCCTGATTTTGCCGAACGTTTCAAGCGGCTGGACACGGTCTCCAGCAGCGGATTCCACACCTATACGTCGCGGATCTCGTGCTCCCGAAGCGCGAAACGGTGGGGTGAGCTACCGGGGTCATTTCCGGATGGAATGCGCCCGGCCGCCAGAAATCCGGCGGAGGGACTTTCCCTTTGCCGGCTCTGAGCACGCTCGCCCTCTCTGGCTTATCCGCATACTTGTACAGAGACCTTCATAAAGAATTTTCTGCGATTTCTCGCCTGCGACCGAGAGGCGGACCGCCTCTGACATCGCCTTGCGACCGACATCGCTGTCGACGGGCACGTGACGTGCGGGGCACTAATCCCGGACCCCTGTCGTCACCGTATCGATTGCATCTTCCGGCAGATTCAGGTGGTTGAGCAGCGACATATGTCCCTCCCCATGTCGTCACTTGTTGGCTAAGCTCGGGCTCCGCCTTTCTGCTCGGAGCTAACGGCAAATTATAAAACTCACCGCCTCGCCGCGCAATTATGGGCGCTTCTGCGAGGTGGGTGAGGTGTCGTCGACCCAGCCGTGAACCTTTGCGCATTATTGGTAATTGGTTTCGCGTCTTCTGCGGCCGCACAGGAAAACCGATGGGACGCCATCGCCAACACCCGTTCCCGAATAGATCTACTTCCGAGCAAACGAGGCAGGAACTGCTGGTCGAGCTATACTTCCAGCGGGCGGTTCAGGTCTATCTGAGCGGTTGTTCTCCTTCTCCCGCTCGATACGCTCAGCATAAGAGCGGTCGATCTCGGACTCCAAAGCGAGGCGTTCCTGCGAGAGCCCTTTGCCTATACGAGACGTCTGCGGTTTCAGCCGATCGCTTGTCGAGAAACGGTATGTGGGGCCTGACAATAGACGGATTAACAGTCCTTCATAAATCGTGATGCAATATTCGCGTGGAATTGAGTGTTCAGTCATGCGCTGAAAGCGCGTGTTTTACGCGCAGTATGGAGATGGCAACGGCTCCGATAACGAGTGGGATCGACATAAGCATCACCAACGGGCTGATGTGAAGGCCAGCGTGATCGGCGGTCTCGAAGGCGACTTTGAGCAGGCTCAGAAGATAGTAGCTGATGGCAATGATGGAAAACCCTTCCACCGCTCTCTGGATCTTGACCTGTGTGGCGGCCCGGTCTGCCATCGCCTGGATCTGGATGGCATTCTGATATTCGATCTCGACTTGTATGCGTGTCTGCAGAAGGTCAATCAGGTGCATCGTTGCGTGGGAGAGCTGATCTAAGCGCAACGCGGTCGCTTCGCAGGTTCGAACGGCAGGTCGGAAGCGCCGCGCGACGAAAACGCCAAACCGCTGAAAGCCCGGAACATGAGATTCGCGTAGCTCGCCGATGCGTTCCTCGACGATTTTTGCGTAGGCCGACGTTGCCCCGAAACGATTGCGTGTTTCGGCAGCCGCCGAAATGATCTGGGCGGACAGGCTGGAGATTTCGTCGAGCAATTTCTTGTGCTCAGTGGTCGGCGTCGTCTGGTTTCGGTTCGTCAATTGCACGAGCTTCTTGTCGTAGTCTCCGAGTAGCGGAGCTAGCCGTCGGGCTTCGGGAAGACCGAGCAGGGCCATGGACCGATAGGTTTCGATCTCATAGATCCTGCGAACCATTCTACCGAGGCGGTAGGCATTCAGATCCTTGTTGAAAAGAAGGATGCGGCTCGTCTGGTCGTCTTGGACACGAAAATCCGAACACACCTGTGCCGCCCCACCGCCGATCAATGACGCAGCGGTATCGCGAAATCCGAGCTTTGAAAGGATTGATCCGAGTTCCGCTGGTGCGGGGCCGAGCACCAGGATACCCACCCGGGATATGAGCCGGTGCGCGTCCATCTCTACCAGCGCCCCAATGTCATCGACCGAAAGGCTGGAAACCGGCCACGCGTCGGCTTCTGCGCTCAATTGGGTGACACGCGTGATAGTTACGAACTCGGTGTGGTGCTCTACCTGTGTTCGCGGATCGTCATTGTTGTCCTCGTCGGGTAGATAGCGGCTGCCATGTAAGGCGGGGAGGGCGGACGGCATGAGCGCGATGTGTTCAACAAAGGCGGGGCCGGTAAAGTAGATGGAAGGCCGGGCATGGAGCTCGGCATTGAAATCCGACGTCATATAATCTCACCGCAGGAAATGGCCGAAACCGCTAAGAATTCGCCCTCAACGAAAAATCATTGTTCGATCGAAGTGCAGCTTTCCAAAGCAGTCAAATCTGAGGAGGTCAATCGTCCCGGATATTGCTAATCGATTTTACTTTGGCTCGACACTAAGACGCAGCCGAATAAGACCTTCAAGGGCCGCCCGAAAGGGCTTCAGGAAGATCACTGGCGTTGAGCAGAGGACCGGCACGAGGCCACCGAACAGGAAGCCGCGGATGTCACGGATGCAAACCAGCATGCATCCGATCAGTTCAACGATGGCGACAAGGCCGAATCTCCGACCGACATTAGCCCGCCGTCGACCGTAAGTCCGGACTGACAGAGGAGCCGCCCAAAAACCAAGGGCGTCAGAACTCCTGAAACCCACCAGCGTGTGACGTCTCCCCGCGGACATCGCCCGTGCTCGCGTCATTCTGGCAATTCTTCGCAACTTGTATTAGCATCCAACCTTCGGTTGGCTTGTCCCTAAAATGCCGCGCTATCTGGAACCAATTCCGAACTGGACGCCCGACGAGCGGCCGCGAATGGCAGGTTCGCCGTCGACGCCGTACCATTCGCCAGCGGTGCGACTGGCTTACGCGTTCGTAGGCGTGCTTGTTGGCATAACCGGCGGCCTCGGCAATGCCATGGTGTTGGCGAACCTGCCGCAGATCCAAGGCGAATTGGGGCTTACGCCGATCGAAGGCGCGTGGCTCCCTGCCGCCTGGGTGATGGTCAATGTTTCTGCCAACCTGATCCTGTTCAAGTGCCGTCAGCAATTCGGGATACGTCGGTTCGCCGAACTCGGATTGATGGCTTATGTCTTGGCGACTATTCTTCAGCTTGCCGCCCACAACTATTCGATGACCTTATTTGTCCGCGCCGTGACGGGGTTCGCGTCGGCGCCCATCAGCGCAGTTGCCAATTTCTATATGATGCAAGCGTTCCCAAAAGCCAAGCTTGGAGCGGGCATGTGTATAGCTCTTGGCGTCGGTCAGCTTGCGACGCCGCTCGCGTGGATACTGTCTGTGCCGCTACTCGATATCGGTGAGTGGCATGTGCTTTATGTTTTTGAGCTCGGCCTCGGTCTCTGTTCGCTAGCCGCCGTCGTCGTCCTGAAGTTGCCGCCCGGTATTCGCATAAAGGCTTTCGAGCCTCTGGATGTCCTGAGTTTCCTGCTGATTTCCCCGGCCTTGGCGCTCATCGTCGCCGTGCTGGCGCAAGGTCGTGTTCAATGGTGGCCGGACCAGTCCTGGATGGCGCATGCATTGATAGCTGCTCTGCTTCTTCTTCTGTGCGCATTCTATCTCGAGCATCACAGAGAGCGGCCGCTCGTTCGCACGCGCTGGCTGGGGGCATCCGGTACGATACGCTTCACCTTGGGAGCGCTGAGCATCCGGCTGCTTCTCTCCGAGCAGACCTATGCCGCGACGGGATTGATGCGGACTTTGGGAATGGGACCCGATCAACTGCAATCGCTTTATTCGGTGATATTCATCGGAACGCTGACAGGCACCATCGTCTCGGCTCTGCTTTTCGGACCTAAGACGGTGCTGCCCCTGATCTCCGCTTCGGTCGTCCTGATCATCATCGGGGGGCTGATGGACCGGCACGCCACGAACCTGACCCGACCCCAAGACCTCTATGTCAGCCAGTTCTTTGTTTCCTGCGCTGCAGGAATGTTCATCGGACCGTTGCTTCTCTTCGGCGTAAATCGCGCCCTGGCAGAGGGCGCAGACCATATGGTTACCTTTATCGTGCTATTTTCGATTACCCAGGGGATGGGCGGATTGGCGGGGCCGGCGCTATTCGCGACGTTCCAGCAATATCGCGAGCACGAATACTCGGCGCTTATAACTGCCCATACCCAGCAGACGGATCCGGCTGTCGCATTGCGGCTGGCACTCCAGTCGCAGGTCTACGAACCCGTGGTCACGGATCCTGCGCTTCGAAACGCGCTGGGTGTGGCCGCGCTCTCGCAAATAGCCACGCGCGAGTCGAATGTTCGCGCATACAACGACGTCGTTGTCTTGAACACGATACTGGCGGTCATTTTTCTCGCTTGGACGACGACGCGCACTTTTGTCCTCGCGCGCGTGGCGGCAGGGTCCAGCACGGCCTGAATCGAAGGAGTGCACTCGAGATGAAAGATCGCGAACCAGATGCTTTCGAAGAGCGGCCGTCGGTGGAACCATTGCGCGGCTCCCCGGTGGGCCTGGATCCGTCGCCTGATGGCGGCAAGACGCCAAACGGACCCGGAGGCGCGGAAGGTTCTTCAACGGTACCGGAAGCAGCCGTCGCGTTTCGGCCGAGGAAGTTGACAGCCAAGCCCCTGACGGTTGCCGCAATGCTTGTGGTAGCGGTCGTCGGCGTCACCCTCATCCTTTTCGCGTGGGGGCTGTGGCCCTTCGCATCGAGCATCGTGACGACCGACAACAGTTTTATTCGCGGCAAGATCACCGTCCTGTCTTCGCAGGTGAGTGGCTATGTGGTCGAGGTGCCGGCACGCGACTTTCAAAGGGTCCGTGCCGGCGATACGTTGGTCAGGATCGATGACAGAACCTACAAGCAGCAACTCGAGCAGGCTCAGGCCCAGCGCGATCAGGCGATCGCAAACCTGGCCAACGTGGAACAGACGACGGCGCAAAACCGTGCGGAGATCGTTGCGCGCAGGGCGGATCTTCTGCAGGCTCAGGCCGAGCTGCAGCGAGCAACGGCAGATACCACGCGCGTCGAGGCACTTGGTCGCCAAGGAGTGACCCCACAGGCGCAGGCCGAGCAATCGCAGGCGACCCTAAGCGCCGCCGAAGCGGGCGTTAAGCGCGCCGAGGCCGCCATCGCCATCGCGGAGCAGACGCTGACGTCCACGGAGGTTTCCAAACAGGGACTTCAGGCGGTCTTGCGGATGGCCGACGCGCAGGTCAACGTCGCGAGCATCAACCTGTCGAATACGGTGATCACCGCTCCGAGAGATGGCCAAATCAGCGAGGCCTCGGTGCGTCTCGGGCAATTTGTGACGTCCGGATCGCAGTTGATGTTTCTGGTACCATCGGACCTGTGGGTGGTCGCGAACTTCAAGGAGACGCAGACGAACGACATTCGCGTCGGCCAGCCAGTCTGGTTCACTGTCGACGCGCTCAATCGGGCGCGGCTGACAGGCAAAGTGGAAGAACTGTCGCCCGCAACCGGTTCCGAATTCAGCATATTGCGGCCGGATAACGCCACGGGAAACTTCACAAAAATCGTCCAGAGACTGCCGATTCGCATATCCATCGATCGCGGTCAGCCCTTGGCCGAAAGGCTGCGGCCTGGAATGTCCGTCGTCACGCGCGTGGAAACGTCGGAGCCGTAGACGCAGGACCAGACGGCATCTGCCCACTCCACGGGGCGAACTGGTTGATGCGGACGGCACAATTTGGATTCTAGGCCACCCTAGCACCTTGTGTTGAGAGGCTGGCAGCGGCCACTCTGTTTCTGCCCAGGCGTTTTGCCTCGTAGAGCGCCGTATCGGCCGCCTGCAACAGTCTTTCAAGCGTGGATTCGGCTGAAAGGGCTGAGG
Organism: Hyphomicrobiales bacterium; assembly: GCA_900470965.1. GTDB lineage: Bacteria > Pseudomonadota > Alphaproteobacteria > Rhizobiales > Rhizobiaceae > Rhizobium. The sequence goes on along the minus strand of UCCS01000099.1, from coordinate 12,359 downwards.
CAACACCGAGGCTCGCCGTGACCCAGCTGCCACCAAGACCGTCATGGCGAATTTCAAGTTTTTCAAAAGCAGCGCGGACGCGCTCCGCCGTTGCCTGGACCTGCACGGGTGCATGTCCGGGGAGAAGCACCAGCATTTCCTCGCCACCGAAACGGAATACGAACGATGCCTCGTCCACCGTATTGCCGATACATTGCGAGACCGCGCGTATGCAGGCGCCCCCTCGATATGTCCATGCACGTCGTTGAACCGCTTGAAATGGTCGATATCAAGCAGAATGGCCGAGATGGCCTGCTCGGGTGGCGCTTCGTTCCACAGCATCTCACTGATGCGCGCAAGTGAATGCCGATTCAGTAATCCCGTCAGTTCGTCCCGCTCTGCCCTGCCTTCGAGTTGTCGATAGAGCAGTCCGGCGCGCAGCTGGTTCAGAAAATTCTGCCGATCGCTCTTTTCCAGGAAATAGGCGCTGACCGCCAGGAAGATCGACAACATCGAATAAACCGAAACAATCCCGAAATAGGCAACGTGGTCGAAAGCGCCGGTCAGATAGGTTGTGGTGAAATGCGAGGCAGACGCAAGCGTAAGTCCGGCCAGAACCGCGGGAAAGCGGGGCCGAAGCGAGACGACGAAAAACAAGAAGGCCGCGGAATTGTAGGTCTGGTAGACGAAGAGATAATGGCTGGTGCTTTTCACGGCGACCACCATTGGCAACGTTACGCTGAGGACTGCTGCAACCACCGTCAGGCTATCGTAAAGCCGCGCATTCGGCCAGCGGCGTACGACAAATATGCAGGCAATCACGAAGGGCGTGAAGATCAGAAACCGAACGACAATCAGCCCCGTGCGCACATCCGGCACCATGTCGCGGTCGGCAAAATAGACAAGGTCGTATATCAGCACGCCGATCAGACACCAGGTTGCGACGAGCCGAGCTCGCTCGGCCGCGTATTGCCTGAGGAACAGGGTCTCTATCTCCGGCGCGAAGCGTAGAAGACAAAAGCCGCGCGCGAGCTGACTCTCTACCTGTTCAAGTGTTACGAGGCGCACGGCCAATGCTCCGGTGCAAAGATCCCAGCAAACTGGGCGAGCAAGCTAAATATTCGGCTAAAATCGTATGGTTACTTGCCGCAACTGGCGGCAGGCATGGCGCAACGCCTGGCCCTCCACGGCCGAGGGACAACGTCATTCCGAGCTTCGGTTTAGGCCGTCCATCATGCGACTTTCCAGCAATGGCGATGCCGACTTGCCGACCGGCCCTGACCACCTACTTGATGAGATCAGGCTGGTGGAGCAACAAGAAGAGGTTTCGGCTATTTTTCCGATGAAACGACCGAAATCATCCCTCCGGAAAATGAAAGGGAGCAGCCGGATGGTCGTATCTGTCTCTGTTGCCGACGTGCCCGTCGATGGATGGACGGCCGTGGCATCTGCGAAATGCCTTGAACCATGATTGAGGAGGAGCGGTATGGCCATTCGTAGCGCCGGGCTCCTCCTGTTTCGGCGCCGTTCTGACGAAGTCGAGGTCCTCCTCGTCCACCCCGGAGGGCCTTTCTGGGCGAAGAAGGACGAGGGCGCCTGGTCCATTCCCAAAGGACTGGTCGAGCCGGGGGAGGACGAACTCGCGGCTGCGAAGCGGGAAACCCTCGAGGAGTTGGGGGTCGCGGTCGATGGTGACTTCAATCCGTTGGGCGAATACCAGCAGCCGGGTGGCAAGGTCGTTGTCGCCTGGTATGTGGAAGCCGACCTCACGCTGGACCTGAATAACATTCGAAGCTCGGAGTTCCAGATGGAATGGCCTCCGAGGTCCGGTCGGATCCGCAGGTTTCCAGAAGTCGATCGTGCGGATTGGTTTTCGTTGAAGGACGCAGCTGGAAGGATGCTCAAGGGGCAGCGGCCCATGCTCGACGACCTCCTCGCGCATCTTGCGAAAGCCGACGTCTGACAGCGGCGTATCCGCGTGACTGTGGAGGCGACTGCATACCGGATGGAATCGGAAACCTTAGGCACGTCGGGTGTCTTCCGGCAATCACCTGGTTGGTCGACAAGGGCAAGTCGAGTTTCGGATTTTGAACAGGCAAATCGCCTGCCTCTTCGAACAGCACTGGCCGCCTTTCCTGACCCGTTTGCCGGGTAATCTTGAGCTGCTTGTGGCCTCGACAGCGCTGCTCTATGAAATTATCTATAAAACATGACCATGATCACCGAAGACACGATCGCCAATCGTATCAGCCGCGTTCTCGCCGACCGCATCATCACGGGCGCGCTGGAACCCGGCAGCAGGCTCAGGCAGGATCATATTGCTGAAGAATTCGGCACCAGCCATGTTCCGGTGCGGGAGGCGTTCCGTCGCCTGGAGGCGCAGGGGCTCGCAGTGAGTGAGGCACGCCGTGGCGTGCGGGTCGCGTCGTTTTCGCTGGCCGAGGTTCAGGAGGTCGCCCGCATGCGCTCTGCCCTGGAGGCGCTTGCGCTTCGCCATGCCGCGCCGCATTTGACTCGGTTCATCTTGGATGAGGCGGAAACGGCTATGATTGCCGGTGACGGTGCGGTCGATATCCGCGAATGGGACGAGGCGAATCGCCGGTTCCACAGGCTTTTGCTCGCACCTTGCGACATGCCGCGGCTGCTTGCGGCGATCGACGATCTCCATATGGTAGGATCACGACTTCTGTTTGTGAGCGGGCGCGGCGGCTGGTCGCCTCGGGTTGATGTCGATCACCATGCCATTCTCGATCATCTCCGTAAGGGCAAAATCGAGCAAGCCATTGTGGTGCTCGATCGGCACGTGCAGAGGATCGGCCAAAAGCCGATCCTGTATGCCTCGGGTGCAACGGGCGCGGCATTTGCCATTGAAGGCTGAGGCAAAGCCGAGCTGACCTTTTCATCGTTTCGCTAACAAAGCATTCGGCGACTGTGTCGCGCTGACCGACCTGCGCCTCATCGATGGTGCTCGAAGTGTGTGTCGTGGAAGCCTCCGCGCTTTCCGACGATGCTCTTTCGGGTTGCCAACATGATCAAAACATTCGCGCAAAGAGCTATTGCAAAATGCTGCCTTTCATAAAATTATAGATAAAAGAAGATTCTATCTATTGAAAGGTGACCAGGTGATGGACGATGTGGCGCTGCCGGTCAGTGTATTTGAAAACAGTTCGCCGGTTGGCCCCCCCATCTCAAATGAGCAGGCGGGAATTATCTATAACTTGCCGTTCAATGATCTTCTTTATCGCGCCCAACAGATTCATCGCGCGCACTTTGATCCCAATGCCATTCAAATGAGCAGGCTGCTGTCTATCAAGACCGGTGGCTGTGCCGAGGATTGCGGTTACTGCAGCCAGTCCGCTCACTATCCGACGGGTCTCAAGGCGTCGAAGCTGATGAAAGTCGAGCGCGTGCTCGGCGAGGCGCGGAGGGCAAGGGAAGGCGGTGCGACGCGCTACTGCATGGGGGCCGCGTGGCGCAATCCCAAAGAGCGCGATATGGAGGCGCTCGTCGCCATGGTCGAGGGCGTAAAGGCACTCGGGATGGAAACCTGTATGACGCTTGGCATGTTGACGCCGGCGCAATCCGAAAGGTTCGCCGAGGCCGGCCTCGATTACTACAATCACAATGTCGATACGTCCGAGCGCTATTATTCGGAGATCATCACCACCCGCAGCTTTGAGGACCGGCTCGACACGCTCGCCAATGTCCGCGATGCCGGGATCAAGGTCTGCGCGGGCGGCATTCTCGGCATGGGCGAGACAATTGAAGACCGGATTTCGATGCTGGTGACGCTCGCCAATCTGCCGGCACCTCCGGAAAGTGTGCCGATCAACATGCTGATCCCGATCCCGGGTTCCAAGCTTGCCGATGCAGCGCCGGTGGACCCGATCGACTTTGTCCGCACCATTGCACTCGCGCGCATCCTCATGCCGCGCTCGCATGTCCGCCTGTCGGCCGGCCGCACCGATATGAGCGACGAGACGCAGGCTCTTTGCTTTTTCGCCGGGGCCAATTCGATCTTTGTCGGCGACACGCTGCTGACGGCGGAAAATCCCGGCGAGGATCATGACGCGGCCCTCTTCAGCCGGCTCGGGCTGAAGCCGATGGAACTGGAGCAGTCTCGTTGAGTTCGCCGACGCTCGCCCGCTATGAGGTCACGCTCGCGGGCCTTCAGCGCAAGTCGCGACTACGCACGCTCACCCCGCAGCAAGGCGTGGATTTCACCTCCAATGACTATCTCGGGCTCGCCAATGCCCCCCGCCTGAAGGCAGCGATTGCAGGCGCGATCCAAAGGGGCGTGCCAGCCGGTGCAGGCGGTTCGCGGCTTTTGCGCGGCAATCACGCCGAACATGAGGCGCTTGAGGCGGAAGCGGCTGCGTTTTTCGGGGTCGAGAAGATCCTCTATTTCGGCAGTGGATTTGCGGCCAATGTGGCGCTCTTCTCGTCGCTGCCGCAGCGCGACGACCTGATCGTCCACGATGCGCTGATCCATGCGAGCGCCCATGACGGCATCTCGGCCAGCAAGGCGGAGGCGGTCGCCGTGCCGCACAATGAGGTCGACGTTTTCGATCAGGCGATCCGACGCTGGCGCGAGCGCGGCGGCAAGGGGTGTCCCTGGATTGCGGTCGAGAGCCTCTATTCGATGGACGGGGATCAAGCGCCGGTCCTTGAGCTCGCCGAGCTTGCCGATCGGCATGATGGCTTCCTCGTCGTCGACGAAGCGCATGCCACCGGCATATTCGGTCCCGGCGGCCGCGGTCTTGCTTCGGGGCTGGAAAGCCGCGGCAATGTTCTGGTCCTGCATACCTGCGGCAAGGCGCTCGGCGTCTCCGGCGCGCTTCTTGGGCTGCCTGCTGTCCTTGCCGACTATCTCATCAACCGCGCACGCAATTTCATCTACTCGACCGCCCCGTCGCCGCTGATGGCATCAGGAGTGCGGGAGGCGTTGCGCATGATCGCCGACGAGCCGGAACGGCGCATGCGGCTGGAGCGCCTCAAAAACTTCGCCGGCGAACAATTGTCCTGTCGGCTCGGCATCATCCCCAGCGGTTCGCAGATTCTGCCCGTGATGCTCGGCGACAATGCCCGCGCGCTCCGGATCGCGGAGCGCATGCAGGCGGATGGCTTCGACGTACGGGCGATCCGGCCCCCGACCGTGCCTGAGGGTACGGCTCGGCTGAGGGTTTCCATTTCGCTCAATGTGGATGAGGAGCAGATTGTGGCCTTGGTTCGGAGGCTGGCCGCGGCGATCGAAGAGGACAGGCCATGATGCCGCGGCTCGTCGTCTCCGGCACTGATACGGGTATCGGTAAGACCGTCTTTGCTGCAGGCCTTGCCGCGGCATTGGAGGGCTATTACTGGAAGCCCGTCCAGTCGGGGCTTGAGGACGAGACCGACGGCGAGACGGTCATGCGGCTCGGCGGCGTGCCGCGCACGCGCATCCTGCCGGAAGCCTATCGCCTTGCCACACCTGCCTCGCCGCATCTTTCAGCCCGTTTGGATGGCGTTGCGATCAAGCCGGAAAGGCTGGTGCCGCCGATGACAGACCGGCCATTGGTGATCGAAGGGGCGGGCGGGCTGCTCGTGCCGCTCTCGGACGATCTGGTCTTCGCCGATATGTTTGCCCGCTGGCAGGTTCCCGTCATCCTTTGCGCCAGGACATCGCTCGGCACGATCAACCACACGCTGCTGTCACTCGAAGCTCTGAAACATCGCAACATTCCGGTGTTCGGCATCACCTTCATCGGCGACGAGAACCAAGAAACGCAGCGCATTATCGAAAAAATGGGTGGCATTCGCTCACTCGGCCGGCTCCCCTGGCTCCAAGACATTACGCCCGATGGGCTTCGCACGGCGTTCCGCGGCAATTTCGATCTCGCTTCCTTTGCGGAGGTGCCCGCATGACCCGCTCGGCCGTCTGGCACCCCTTCACCCAGCATGCGCTCGAACCGCCGATGAAACGTATCGCATCGACCGAGGGCGCCTATCTGGTCGATGAGGATGGTCATTGCTTTCTCGACGCGATCTCGTCCTGGTGGGTCATCACCCATGGCCACCGGCATCCGGTGATCATGGCGGCGATCCGGGCGGCGACGGAGGCTTATGACCAGATCATTTTCGCCGAATTCTCGCACGCGCCCGCCGAACGATTGGCCGAGGGATTGATCGAGATCGCTCCACCGGGGTTAAGCCATGTCTTCTATTCCGACAGCGGTTCGACCTCGGTCGAGGTGGCGCTCAAAATGGCACTCGGTTATTTCCACAACAGGGGAGAGGCGCGCGATCGGATCGTAGTGGTGGAGGGGAGCTACCACGGCGATACGATCGGCACGATGTCGACCGGCGAGCGAGGCGTTTTCAACGCCGCCTATGAACCGCTACTCTTCGGCGTCGACCGGCTTGCTTTCCCGGAACCGGGCCGAAAGCAGCTGACGCTCGACATGTTCGAGAACTTTTGCCGTTCGGCCCGGGTCGCGGCCCTGGTGATCGAGCCTTTGGTCCTCGGGGCGGGTGGCATGAAGATCTATGATGCCCGTACACTTGCCGGCCTGAAGGAAATCGCCCTGCACCATGGCTGCCTGCTGATCGCCGATGAAGTGATGACCGGTTGGGGCCGGACGGGCACAATGTTCGCCTCGGAGCAGGCCGGCATCACGCCCGACATCCTATGCACATCCAAGGGGCTGACGGGCGGCGCGCTGCCGCTTGCGGCAACCCTCTCCACCGGCGACATCTTCGATGCCCACCTCTCCACCGACCGGCGCAAGACCTTCTTCCATTCCAGCTCCTATACCGCCAACCCGATCGCTTGTGCGGCCGCCGTCGCCAATCTCGAAATCTGGCGGAACGAACCGGTCTTTGAGCGTATCGAAAATCTCACAGCACTGCACCGGCAGAACCTGCAGCGTTTCGAGGGCGACAAACGGTTCGCCAATATACGGCAGTCAGGAACGATCGCAGCGCTCGATCTCGTCGTACCCTCTGGCGGTTATCTCGCCGAGGCTGGCCCGCGCATGCGGCGACTATTTCGCGAACGCGGCCTGCTGATCCGTCCGCTCGGCAACGTCATCTACCTGATGCCGCCCTATTGCGTGACCGCAGACGATCTCGGCCGCGCTTATGACGCCATAGATGAGATCGCGTCGATCGTTCTCGGGAGCACGGGATGATGTCGGATCGTTTTTCCCGCATGGCCGGTTTCGGGCATGCCGTGCCGGCTCGCTGCGTCGACAATGCCGAGATCGAAGCGCGTCTGCGCCTGGAAACAGGCTGGATCGAGCGCCGAACCGGCATCCGCACGCGCCATTGGGCCGAAGAGGGCGAGACACTGAGCGGCCTTGCCGCCGAGGCCGGACGGATGGCGCTCGACGATGCCGGGCTCGCCCGTAACGAGATCGCACTGACGCTGCTCGCGACCTCGACACCGGATCATCTTCTGCCGCCCTCGGCACCGCTGCTGGCCCATCGGCTGGATCTGGAAAAATCCGGCGCGATCGATCTCGCCGGCGCCTGTTCGGGCTTTCTCTACGCGCTCACGCTGGCGGACGGTTTCGTCCGAGCGCATGGCCGTGCCGTCCTGGTGGTGGCGGCCAATATCCTGAGCCGCCGCATCAATCCTGCTGAGCGGGCAAGCGCCGTCCTCTTCGCTGATGCGGCTGGCGCTGTGGTGCTGGCCCCCTGTGCGAACGGGCGAAGCGGCCTCCTTTCCGCCGATCTCGTATCGGACGGCAGCGGCTATGGCCTGATCAACATCCCGGCCGGCGGCAGCAACCGGCCGTTCTCTCCCGAAACCAGTGCGGAGGATTTTCTGATGACGATGCAGGACGGCCGCGAGGTCTTCTCGCGCGCCGTCGCCTTGATGACCGAAACCTCGAAGCGGGCGCTGGAGCAGGCAGGAATTGTCGCGGCCAATATCGACCGGTTCGTTCCGCATCAGGCCAACGCGCGCATGTTCGACGCCGTCTCAGGCAACCTCGGCATCGCGCCCGAAAAGACGATCCGCACGATCGAGAGCTTCGGCAATTCGTCGGCCGCGACTATCCCGCTTTCCCTCTCCATCGCCCATCTCGAGCGACGGTTTGCGGGAGGAGAAAAGCTGCTGCTCACCGCCGCCGGCGCCGGCCTGATGGGTGGTGCCGTGGTTTTTGGCATGTGACCAAACGATAATTCTGGAAGGAACACACAGTGGAAAAGGACGGGGCGCGAAGCTGCATGGCATCCGGGTGAGAGACGCAAGACTGAACCACCACGGATCGATCACGACGAACGGCTCTCTCGACATGTCGGCCACGACGGAACTTGCCAACAATGATTACGGACTTCCAGCAGGTTTGACATCGAGCGAAGCGGGTCCCTTAACGGGATGCAGGTTCAAATCTTTTCCGGACTCAAGGAAGGCCGGATAGCAAAAATCTTTCTCATGAGTGGGTTCACATTGGCCGCAAAGCCTCGCAACACAAACGCCACTAGTGTGTTCAAGTGCAATACCATTACTGGCAATCGATCGCCTTTAGATTTGGCATACGCTTTGGGATCGCCGTGGCTGATGAAGAAACTTCTGCCTTATCTTTTGGTAAATCTGGCGTATATTTGAGTGTATGAATATTGATCGGGTGACCGTGCGGCCCCGGAGGTATTGCCGAGAGGCAATCCGTATTTTCGCTTTGGCATTGATCTGGGGTTCAGCATTCCTGTTTTCCGTCGCCCCGATAGCGGGCTCGGAACGCGTCGCTTTACTGCTGCGATTGAATGGCGCCGTCAGCCCCGCGTCCGCCGACTATGTGATACGCGGCATCCAGCTTGCCAACGATCGTAAAGTGGCGTTGGTCGTCCTGCAAATGGATACGCCCGGCGGTCTCGATACGTCGATGCGGGACATCGTTCGGGCAATCCTTGCCTCGTCTGTGCCGGTTGCGAGCTACGTGGCTCCGAGCGGCGCCCGTGCGGCCAGTGCCGGCACTTATATCCTCTATGCCAGTCATATCGCCGCCATGGCGCCGGGTACCAATCTGGGCGCCGCAACGCCCATTGCTCTCGGTGGGAGCGGACAAGACAACGGCCAGAACGGCGACAGCAAGGAGCGACAGTCGCGCAACGCTGCAGAGGCAAAGGCAGTGAACGACGCTGCTGCCTATCTTCGGGGGCTGGCCGAGTTGCGCAATCGCAACGCCGACTGGGCGGAAAAGGCGGTACGCGACGCAGCCAGTCTCTCATCGACTGCGGCCGAACGCGAAAAAGTCGTCGATTTCGTCGCGGTCACCGTCGACGAGCTGATGGCGAAAGCCGACGGTCGCACGGTACGGGCAGGAGGAACGGACATCCGGCTTGATACGACGGGCCTCGCTGTCCAGACCATCGAGCCTGACTGGAGAACACGCCTGCTTTCGGTCATCGCCGACCCGAATGTCGCACTCATTCTGATGGTTATTGGCATTTACGGCCTGATATTCGAGTTTCTCACGCCCGGAGCGGTTATCCCGGGAACAGTCGGCGGCATATGCCTGCTGCTCGGTCTCTACGCCTTGGCAATGCTACCGGTTAGCTATGCCGGCATCGGCCTCATCGTGCTTGCGGTTGCTCTCTTTGTCGCGGAGGCGCATGCACCGACATTCGGCGTCCTCGGCCTTAGCGGTGTGGTCGCCCTCGTCCTGGGCGCAACCATTCTCTTCGATACGGATGTGCCCGATCTAAAAGTGAGCCGGCAGGTCCTGATTGGTATCGGTGTTTCAGCCCTCGCCTTCCTCCTCATTGTCGTTCGCCTTGCATTCGGCGCGCGCCGGCGTGCCGTGGTGACCGGTTCGGAGCAGATGATCGGCATTTCAGGGAAAGTCTCCAGTTGGACGGGTACGACCGGCTACATTGTCGCGCATGGAGAGCGCTGGAGCGCCGCCTCCGCCGAACCGCTCACGGACGGAGACGACGTGACGGTCATTGCCAGAAATGGGCTAACCCTCGAGGTCACCCGTGATCCCCGCAAGAAAGAAAGCAAGGAGGAGCGCACATGACCATGATTGGAGGTTTCATCTTCTATATCGTCGCAGTCGTCCTGCTGCTGATCGTCCTGGCGAACGCGATCAAAATCTTGCGCGAGTATCAGCGGGCCGTCGTCTTTACACTTGGTCGATTTACCGGCGTTAAAGGCCCCGGATTGATCCTACTTGTTCCCTACGTACAGCAAATGGTTCGGGTCGACCTGCGCACGCGCGTGCTCGACGTCCCCAGCCAGGACGTCATCTCCCGTGACAACGTTTCGGTTCGAGTAAGCGCGGTGATTTACTTCAGGGTCATCGATCCGGAGAAGTCAGTGATTCAGGTCGAGGATTTCATGGCAGCCACGAGCCAGCTTGCCCAAACGACGTTGCGCTCGGTGCTCGGCAAGCACGATCTCGACGAGATGCTCGCGGAGCGCGACAGGCTCAACGAAGATATCCAGAGAATGCTCGACGCCCAAACAGACGCCTGGGGCATCAAAGTGGCCAATGTTGAGATCAAGCATGTCGACATCAACGAGTCGATGATCCGTGCGATTGCCAGGCAAGCTGAGGCAGAACGCGAGCGGCGTGCGAAAATCATAAATGCCGAGGGCGAACAGCAGGCCGCGGCAAAGCTGGTGGAAGCGGCTGAAATGCTGGCCAGACAACCGTTGTCAATGCAGCTGCGCTACTTGAGCACGCTGAACGTTATTGCCGGGGAAAACAGTTCGACGATCATATTCCCGTTCCCCATGGAACTCATTCACCTCCTGGACGGCAAGGCAGGCAAACCAACTGAATGAGCACATGAGGCGCTCGAAGCGGAAGCGGCTGCGACTTATGGGATTGAAAGGGTGCTCTGTTTCGGTAGCAGATTTGCGGCCAATGTCGCGCTCTTCTCGTCGCTGCCGCAACGCGACGATCTGATCGTCCAGGATGTGGATGATCCATGCCAGCGCCCATGACGGCATCTCGGCCAGCAAGGCGGAGGCGGCTGCCGTGTTGCACAACGACGTCTACGCTGATCACCTTGATGGCGACGCTGTGCATGCAGAGAGCCCGAAAGGTTTACCCTAGACCCAATCCATCAAGTGCCGGGACTGAGCACTTTAGCGCAGCTTCTCAACGGCGACGGCAAGACACGTCCTGAACGCGGCAAGGTCCGTATAGAGCGCATCCCGCGCCGCGTCTCCGACGATGAGGACGCCACCGCGCCGCTCGATCCCGGCGTGCAGCATGAGATTGTCGGCCAGGCCAAAATCCTCGATCGCAATCCCGTTCGGGTCACGTAGTCGACCTTCCCCATCATACGCGACGGCCCCGCCATAAAGATCGCTCACTCGTCCGCTGTGATCGCGTGCCACATTCGTGTAGGCGAATACAGGCTTACCGCTTGCGCACATGAAGCCGAGTTCGAAGGCCGTCCCGGTATCGGCGGCAATGCCACGAAAGGGCGTCAGATTGGCGATAATTGCGTCAGCCTGGATCATCATCTTCTCGTCCACCGCGTTTATCGCTGCGGCCCGCTCGCGCTTCGAGTTCGTGTGCGGGATTTCCAGATCGCCGGGCGAGAGCGGGAGAAGTCCCGCCTCACGGGCAAGTGCTGCCTTGCGGTCGAGGATCTCACGGGCGTTGGGAAGGAAGACCTCCGGGCCGGCCAGATAAACTTTTCTTGTCATAAAATTGCACCTAAAAGTGATGGGCTCGGCAACAGATACCTTCTCGCTGTACAGCGAAGAAGGATCACAATCCAGTGGGCGAAATCCGCCACCGGCACGGCGCGTATTAGCGCGTACAAATCGTGCTCCGGCGTTGCGGCCGGAATGTCGGGACGGGAATTCAGCGCCCCGAACCAATCCCATTCCCCATGACGTCGATGACATCCTTAAAGGTGGAGGGCATGTCGACTTTCGCGCTGATTGTGGTGATACTTCGCCTTCAAGCTTCCATGTGATCTCCGCCGGATGGTCCCACCGGAGATCGGACTAATCATCCAGCAATCAGTGCAGATTGAACATACAAGGGCGTGCAAGGCCGGCCGTCAGTTGCGAGAGTTGTGTCGGTGGAACGAGGAAAGCTCTAATGGCTTTAATTGCGCGGCAACGCCCACCGAACGTCTGAAGACCGGCAGGGATTGAAGGATCGCCCCCTGGACAAGACAGCAAATACTGTTTGCTTTGACGCAATTGACTCTGGCTCGCGCACGCATAGTCAATATGTCGGGACGTGAGCCCGGGTTATTCATGCGCTCGTCAAGATCATATGCCACCCGAGCGGCAAGAACGGCATTTCGGAGGAATGATGGACAAGCCCTGGTCTGAGAGCTGCGGCCCGGTGGCAGCGACCGAGCGCGATGTTCAAAAGGCGAGCGCGATCAACGCGCTTCTCGTGCGACCGATCGACGTTCTG
>UCCS01000089.1 GCA_900470965.1 Hyphomicrobiales bacterium | reverse complement strand
TCGGCTGCCGACTTCAACAGTTCGTCCATCATGAAGGGCGAGGTGTCGGCGTATTTGCGGCGTTTGCTCAGCCACATCCGCTGCGATTCATCGATCAGCTTGCTGAGCTCCTCGATCACCCACGGGTTCTGCGCGACGATGTCCGCTTTGATGCCGATCAGATGCATGCCGGGAACATAGCCGACATCATCGAAATATCGACGTTCGGCACTTCTGAAATCGGAAACGACTTGCCGGAACGGCGATCCTCCGCCGAAGTAGCCGTCAGGCATGAAAGGCGTGAAGATCGCATCAAGGAAGCTTTCCTTGAGCAGGTCGACCATGGGGCGCTCGCCAGGAGCCGCTTCGATGCGGCCGGGCCGGCCGAACCCGTCTAGGCGATCGACGACCGGATGCGCTTCCGTCAGGCGGCCCGCATACCACATGGCATCCTCGACGCCGACGCCCTCGCGGCGCAGTGCTGCTCTGGTCCAGGTGTTTCCGGAGTCGCGCCATCCGGTGACGCCGATACGCTTTCCGGCCAGTTGGCCGAGTTCGGTGATGGGGCCGTCCTTGCGGGTGATGATGCAGCGGTGACGGAAGCCGCGCATGATGAAGTTCGGAATGCCGACGACGCTCTCGTCGCCATCAATGCGCAGCTGCGTATAGCGGCTGAAGGACATTTCCGCGACATCGTAGTGGTCGCTTTTTCCGAGATGCGAGAGCAACGTGCCGACGCGGTCGACCTTGATGTCAAGCTTGGGAGAGGAGACATCGCCGAGAACCAGGGGCGTCATGTAGTCCCAGTCACGGAGGGCAAGTCGGAGGCTAAGGGGCATCGGCATTCACTCGCAAAGACCTTGTTTTCGGAACAATTAAATGTTCAAAATTATCTGATCAAATGTTATTACGTTATTGAACATTAAAAGTGGCGATTAAATGAGCGATATTGTCGACGCGGCATGGTTTGCCCAAAAATTGACCGATCGGACAATTCGAGGAATTGCGATTGAAACCAGTGCCTTGATCCGCGCCGGGGCGCTCCCCGTCGGAACGAAGCTGCCACCGATCCGCGATCTCGCCTTTGCGCTCGGGATCAGTCCGGCGACGATCTCCGAGGCCTGGAGCGAGCTGAGACGCCAGAAAATCATTACCGGCAGGGGACGGAACGGCACCTGGGTGAGCGGCGATCGTTTCGTGGCGAAACCCGAACGGCTCGGCAGTTCCGGCCGTTATGGAGCCGACGTCCTCGACCTGACATCGGCCGTGCCGGATGTCCGGCTTTTGCCAAAGCTTACCGAAGCCATGGCCTATGGAGCGTCGGCCGAAAATCTCAACAGCTACGAGCGAAGTCGCATTCTTCCGGAACTCGAAGAAGCTGTCCGAAAGACTTGGCCATACGAACCGGAGGCATTGCTGGCGACGAACGGAGGCTATAATGCGGTCTACACGCTTATCCAGGCGCTCGTCATGCCCGGTGCGTCCGTTGCAATCGAAGATCCGACCGCCATGCGGCTTCTTGATATTCTGGAGGATCGCGGCGTGCAGATCATTCCGGTCCAGTGCGATCGGGAAGGGCCGCTGCCTTCGTCTCTCGAGGCCGCAATGAAGCTGCGGCCGGTCGCCTTCATTTTCCAGCCGCGTCTTCACTCGGTGACCGGCCAGCACGTCAGCAGCGAGCGGTTGCAGCGACTTGGAGACATTCTCGACGGCACGGACACCTTGATCGTCGAAGATGATGGCATTGCCGACATTTCCATGGCTGCGCGTCATTCGCTCGGCGGCCGGTTTGCCGACCGGACCATTCACATTCTCTCCTATTCGAAGACGCATGGTCCGGATCTCAGGCTTGCTGTGCTCTCAAGCTCGCGGGCGATCGTCGAACAGATCCAGTCCTACCGTAGCTTCAGCGCCGGCTGGACAAGCCGCATCCTTCAGGCGGCCACCGCCTGGCTTCTGCGGGATCCCGTGACGCAAACCTCGCTGCAACACTCTCGCGATATCTATTTCCAGCGTCGGGCCGATCTGGTTGACGCCCTGGGGGGACGTGGGATCGAAGTGCAGCATGGCAGCGGCCTGTGCGCCTGGGTGCCGGTCGCATCCGAACCCTTCGCGATGGTCACGCTGGCGGCGCGAGGTATTGCGGTTCATCCCGGCGCTAAATTTTCCATCCTTCCAAGCGCACATCTTCGCGTCGCGACAGCCATATTGTCTGATCGGCTAAACGACGTGGCCGACTCGATTGCGCTGGCCGCCAGCCCGGCCTAGCCTTCGGTGTCGCTCCAGTCATCCCAACACTTCACCGCGTTTGGAGACGCCGGCAGATTCGCGGTACTGCGCCGCGAGCTTCCGGCAGGCGCGAAGGGTCAGGGCCATGACGGTCAAGGTCGTACCCGCTGTTCCGCCGCCGGCAAAGGCGCTCGCGTCGGTCACAAGAAGATTGGGCACGTCCCAGCTCTGGTTCCATCCGTTGAGGACGGAGTTTTCCGGCGAAGTGCCCATGCGCGCCCCGCCGCTTTCATGGATTGCCGCACCCATGCACATGGTCTTTCGGAACCACTTGCGGAACAGAAAACGGCTTAGAGGGTCGGCATCCGGGAAAGCGCCACGGCCCATTTCTCTCAGGCCAAGCGGGGATCCGATGAAGTCGAGCTCGCCGCCGGCACTCTTCACCATGTCGATCAGGGTCATTTCCTGCTTGCGGATCAGTTCCTGCTCGGGCTCATGCATCACGCAGCGGATATGCGGTACCGGAATGCCCCAGGCATCCTTGCGGCTGGCATCGAGAGTAATGCGATTGTCGGCGTGCGGCAGCATCAGGCCGAAGCCGAAGAAGGCAAGGCTCGATGGCTCGTTATCGCCGACCGGCGCGCGGCCGACGCTGCCCTGATAGGCGAAGTCGCCGCGCGGCGCCATTCCTTCCACATTGTCGAAGCGCGGGACGAAGATCCCGCCCGACGGATTGTAGAACGGATCCTGCGGCGCCGAATCGTCATGCGACCAGCCACGGGCAGGCGCAAAGGTTCCAAAGGCCAGACAAGGCAGCTGGTCCATGAAATAGCGGCCGAGCGTGCCCGAACTATTGCCAAGCCCGTTCGGGTGCCTTGCCGATGGTGAATTCAGGAGCAGGCGAACGCTTTCGATCGGCGAGGCGCAGAGGACGACGTTTTCGGCCTTGACCGCATGGACGCTGCCGGAATTGCGATCAACGTATTCTGCGCCCGTCGCCCGACCGGTCTTCGCATCCGTGGTAATGCGGCGCACGATCGCATCGTGGCGGATGGTCAACTTGCCGCTGGCGAGCGCTTCGCGCAGCGGGCGCGGCACGCGCTCGGCGTCCGGCGCGATATAACGCCAGGATACGACATGCCGTTCGGGCGCCTGGCTTTCGACAGTCTTCTTGAAGAGCTCTTCGGCCGGTGTCAGCTTGGCGGGGCGGGAATAGACGCCGTCCGGCAAGGTCGAGACATGATCCTGATTGCCGTATAGGCCAAGCTGGCTTTCGGCTTCGGCATAGAAGGGGGCTAGTTCGTCATAGGAGACGGGCCAGTCGACGCCGCGGCCGCTGCGGCTTTCAATCTTGAAATCGTCGTCGCTCCAGCGCAGCAACACGCGCCCGAAACTGTGCAGTCGCCCACCCGACTGCCGGCCGCGGATCCACAGGAAGGGTTCGCCGCGCGGCGTGGTATAGGGGTTATTTCGGTCATTGACGAAGAAGCGGCTGAAGCGCTCGGTGAAGAAGGCGGCACGCGCCTGCACCGGCTGGCCCTTGATGGTCGCCCGTGCGCGCTCCCAGATATTGATGGCGCTTGCGGGCGGTTTCTTGCGGGTGGGATCGAAATCTTTCTTGCTGATCTCAGGGCCGGCTTCGAGAAGCAGGACGGATAGACCATTGGCCGTCAATTCCATGGCAGCAAAGGAGCCGGCCGCGCCGGAGCCGATCACCAGCGCATCATAAACTTTCTCAGACATGTCGTTCAAAACCTGACTTCTCAATGGAATGGGACGGGCAGCGCGATCTCTCTGCTGCCGGGAGAGCACGGCTCAGAGGCGATTGCCGTCGCTCGCAAAAAGCGATGCCTTGGAGAGATCGAGACCGATGCCGATGACATCGCCCGGTTGGAGCGAGAGATCGCCCATCACCCGCAGCGACAGGGTCGTGTCTTTCCAGGTGAGCCAGACAACCGTATCGGAACCCATCGGCTCCAGGACTGAGACGGCTGCATGAAGCGCGGTGTCCCCGGCTTCCGGTCGGATACTCAGATGTTCCGGACGCACGCCAAGCGTTACCGGGCAGGCTTGCGGCCTTGCGGCAAAAGCGTAACCAGACATGTCGAGGGTGAGATCGCCCGCCTTGAACAGCACCTTTTCGCCGTCCTGTTCGATGCTGCCTTGAATGAAATTCATCGAGGGCGCGCCGATGAAGCCGGCGACGAAGAGATTGGCAGGCCGGTGATAGATCTCCGCAGGTGTGCCCAATTGCTGGATTACGCCATCGCGCATGATGGCGATGCGATCGGCAAGTGTGAGCGCCTCTACCTGGTCGTGGGTGACGTAGATCATCGTGTTGCCGAGCTGCTGGTGCAGCTTCTTGATCTCGACGCGCAGCTCGTTGCGCAGTTTGGCATCGAGGTTCGACAGCGGCTCGTCGAACAGGAAGACGTCGACTTCGCGCACCAGCGCGCGGCCGATCGCAACGCGCTGGCGCTGGCCGCCGGAAAGCTCGGCCGGGCGGCGGTCGAGCAGCTTTTCAAGATGCAGGAGCGATGCCGCTCGCTCGACCCGGCTGTCGATTTCCGGCTTCGGCAGGCCCGCGACCCTGAGGCCGAAGGAGAGGTTCTTGCGAACCGACATGCGGGGATAGAGCGCATAGGACTGAAACACCATGCCGATGCCACGGTCCTTCGGTTCCTCCCAGGTAACGTTTTCCCCCGAAATCCAGATTTCCCCATCGGTGATGTCGGAAAGACCGGCGATCGCGTTCAGCAAGGTCGACTTGCCACAGCCGGACGGGCCGAGCAGGACGAGGAATTCCTTCGGTGCGATATCGAGCGACATTTGCTCGATCACCGTATGGTCGCCGTAGCTGATCTTCAGGTCCTTGATGGAAACAGCAGAGTGCATTCAGCCTTACCCCTTGACGGCGCCGGCCGCGATCCCGCGGACGAACCAGCGTCCGGACAGGAAATAGATGGCGAGCGGAATGATGGCGGTGAGGATGGTGGCCGCCATGTTGACGTTGTAGTTGCGCTCGCCCATCGTCGTATTGACGATGTTGTTGAGCTGTACTGTCATCGGCAGATTGTCGCGTCCGGCAAAGACGACGCCGAGCAGGAAGTCGTTCCAGATGCCCGTGAACTGGAACATCGAGGCGACCACGATCATCGGAAGCGCCATCGGCAGCATGATCTCGATGAAAATCCGCCAGAAGCCGGCGCCATCGACGCGCGCTGCCTTGAAGAGTTCTTCTGGAATGGTGACGAAGTAGTTGCGGAAAAGCAGCGTCACCAGCGGCAGGCCAAACAGCACATGCACGAGAATAATGCCGCCGAGGCTGTTGTAGAAGCCCATCACCGCCATGGCGCGCACCAGCGGATAGAGAAAGATCTGGTAGGGCACCAGAGCGCCGGCCATCAGCAGGCCGAACATCAGGCGTCCTGCCTTCGGGCGCCAGAAGGAAAGTGCATAACCGTTGATTGCGCCGATCAGGACGGAGATGACAACGGCCGGCACGGTGATCTTCACCGAATTCAGGAAGCCCATGCGCACGCCGGTGCATTCGCTCCCGGCGCAGGCGCCGGCCCAGGCCGTCTTCCAGGC
Source organism: Hyphomicrobiales bacterium (assembly GCA_900470965.1). GTDB lineage: Bacteria > Pseudomonadota > Alphaproteobacteria > Rhizobiales > Rhizobiaceae > Rhizobium. Next base: position 63,664 of record UCCS01000089.1, on the reverse strand, counting down.
GGTAAAATCCAGGTGCAACGGCAGGGCAAAAATCTGCCCCAGCCGGATCTCGTCCATGGTCTTCAGCGACGTGACGATCATCACGTAAAGCGGCACGGCGAAGAACAGCGCGGCGGAGATGAGGAAGGCGTATAGGCCGATGCGGGCTGCGGTGATCTGCGTCGGCCTAGGGCCGCGGGGATGGATCATAGCGTACCTGCCTGGCGCCGGGCGCGGATATGTTGGGCATAGCGGAAGGGTGCGACGATGATCAGCACGGTTAAAAGCAGGACGGTCGCCGCTGCTGTCGCAAGGCCGAGATTCTGACGCTGGAACAGATTGTCCATGATGAACTTCGCCGGCACCTCTGTTGCCGATCCCGGTCCGCCATTGGTGAGCGCCACAACGATATCATAGGTCTTGATCACGCCCATGGAGAGCAGCGTGCCGGCCGCCGCAAAGGCCGGCGTCAGTTGCGGCAGGATGATCGAAACATAGGTGCGCCAGACGGGAATGCCGTCGATGCGGGCAGCGCGCCACTGCTCGCCATCGATGCCGCGCATGCCGGCCAGCACAAGGATCATGACGAGGCCCGCGCCCTGCCAGAGGGCCGCGATCACCACTGCATAGATCGCAAGATCGCGGTTGATGATCCAGTCGAAGGAAAAACCCTGCCAGCCAAGCGCACGCACGCTTGCCTGAACGCCGAGCGTCGGGTTCATCATCCATTGCCAGATTAGGCCGGTGACGACGAAGGACATGGCATAGGGGTAGAGGAAGATCGTCCGGAAGGCGCTTTCGAAGCGTACCTTGCGATCGAGGGCGGCGGCAAGCAGGAAGCCGATAAACAGGCAGCCAAAGACGTAAAGCACGCCGAAGATGATGAGGTTCTGGAAGGAGATCAGCCATTTGGCAGTCTGAAACAGTTTGGAATATTGCTCGAACCCGACGAAGTTCCATGACGGGAACAGCCGCGAATTGGTGAAGGACAGGGTCACCGACCAGACCATGGTGCCGAGGTAGACGACGACCACCGCAGCCCAGGTCGGGATGAGAGCGATGAGCGCCGCCTTCGAGCGGTTATGCTTCCGTTTCATCAGTGCATCTTTGCAAGGGGCTTCGAAAGTCGCCTGCACCAGTGATGCGGTGCAGGCGACAGGCTTGTCCGATCTTACTCGAAGATCGCGGCGAACTGCGCAGCCGATGCATCGACATCAGCGGACGGATTGGCCCAGAATTCGCCGATGAAGTCTGTCAGAGCGCCCACCTGCTCCGGCGTCGTGGTGATGGCGTGTTCGGGAACGATCTTGCCCTCGGCCATGAAGGCCATGCCCTTCTGGGTGCAGGCGTCGAACTTGGACTTGTCGACATCGATGCGTGCGGGGATCGAGCCCTTGTTCAGCGAGAATTCGACTTGAACTGCGGGGTCCATGACGACCTCGGCAAGCAGCTTCTGCGCTGCGTCCTGGTTGGCGTCGTTCGTCTTCAGATAAGCGAAAGCGTCGGAGATATAGATCAGGCCTGGGGAAGCGGGAGAGATGGCGCAGCCGAAATCCTTGTCGGCGACTTTGCCGGCAGCCGTGAATTCGCCCTTGGCCCAATCACCCATGAACTGCACGCCGGCCCTGCCAGTGATAACCATGGCGGTGGCGTCGTTCCAGTTGCGGCCGGCAGAGCCTTCATCGACATAGGCCCGCATTTTGCCGAAGATTTCGAGAGCTTTCTTGACGCCGTCGGAGGTCAGGGCTGCCTGATCCTTTTCGGCATAGATCTTCATGAAGCCGTCCATGCCCACCTGGGACAGGAGCACCATGTTGAAGACCTTCACCTCCTGCCAGCCTTGGCCGCCCCAGCCGATCGGTGTCAGGCCTGCGGCCTTCAGCTTGTCCATGTCGGCGAAGAAGGTGTTCCAGTCCTTGGGCTCTTCGGTGATCCCGGCCTTGCTGAAGGCGTCCTTGGAATAGAACATCCAACTTTCACCGTGGATACCGGTCGGCGTCAGATAAACTTTGCCGTCATAGGTGATGTAGTCATAGAGTGCCTTCGGAAGCGCATCCTTCCACTTGCCGGCAGCCGCCACTTCATCCATCGGGTTCATCAGGCCCTGCTCGATGAATTCGGCCGGATCCTTGCCGACGACGACCTGTTTTGCGGTCGGAGGATCACCGGCGACGAGGCGGTTCTGGAATGCGGCATTGGCATTTTCGAAGCCGGCAATCGTGGAGCTCTCCCACACACCGCCGCGCTTTTCGAATTCCTTCTTGATGGCCTCGACGGCGCGGCCCTCGCCGCCTGATGTCCAGGAGGTAAGGACCTCGGCCTTCAGCCTGTCGTCTGCATTCGCAAGGCCGGCAGCACCAAGCAGCATGGTACCGGCGAGCAGGAGCGTCATTTCCTTCATTGTTCCACCTCTTGAATAGGCCCTCTTTGCGGGGCCGTTTGGTTGCAAGCTACGGTTAGCGATAGATCGGCAGCAGCGCCTGCCGCACGAGGGTCAGACCGTTGGCAATGTCGCCAACGGGATCAGCTGCGGCGTCGAGTTCGAGAATTGCCCAGCCATTGAACTGGCGATCCCGCAAGAGGCGGATCCAGGCCGGCCAGTCGACGCGGCCAAGGCCGAAGCCGCAGAAAAAGGGACGGTGGCGCTCGTGGATGTCGGTGCCGATCGGCGTGTCTGCCGGCATTTTGCCGACCGCATCCTTCCAGTGGGCGATGATCATGCGCTCGTGATGGCGATCGACGAGCTGGATCGGGTCGGAACCCTCGAGAATGATATGCGCCGTGTCCGGGCACATGTGCACATAAGCCGGATCCGTCAGCAGCATCAGAAGATCGACGTCGCGGGCAGCGGCAAAGATCGAATGCGCTTCCGTATGCACGGCGAGCTTGACACCCTTCTTGTAAAGGGTAGCTCCGAGCCGATTCAGGAAATCGGCGATGATCTTGGCCTGTTCGAAATCGCGGAAACGCACGGGCTCTTCACCTGGCGTCTGACGCATCGGTGCGCCAATGACCATGATATCGCCGCCGCAGGCCTTGATGAAATCGGCATATTGTTCGGCCTTGGCGATGATGGCTGCCTGCGCGGCGGCCTCGGTAAAGTCGCCCGATGCCTCCAGCTCCGCGAAGAAGCCGGATGCGAGCTGGAGCCCGCGGGCAGAAAGCTCGGCGCCGAAGGTCTCCACAGACCCGTAGGTCTTGATCGCATCCTGCCAGTTGAACGGAGAGAAGGTCAGCTCGACACCGGTCACGCCCGAGGCCTGGATGCTATCGAGGATCTCGTCCCAGAACTGCCGCGGCTGAGACTTCGCGTGTTCGATGATTGCGTCATAGCTGTCGACGCCCCAGAAGCCCGGGTGAAAGAAGGTGACCAGGTCCACACCAAAACGCAGATTGTCACTCGTGGCCATTATTCAGTCCCCTTCATCCAGGCATAGCTCATCCGTCGCGAAGAGTGTCTCGCGCGTCGAATTTTATCCAGTAAATTCAATGTTTTGGCAATTGGCAATCGATTGCCATGCCTGGATATTAGTCAAGCCGATAAAATATGCAACGCTTTTCTTCGAGTTTTTGGCAATCGTTTGCTATAACGGGATTCGTGAGCCGAACAGGGTTTGGTTGCACTGGGCTAAGTGGATGGAATGATGAAGAAAACCGAAGATAGCCTATCCACAGAGGGATCATCCGCCCTGATGGCCGATGTCGCACGTCTGGCGGGCGTCGCAACTTCCACAGTCAGCCGCGCTTTGGCCAATCCGGGGCGGGTCAACGAAAAGACCAGAGCAAGGATTGCAGCCGCAGCCGAACAACTCGGCTATACGCCCAATGCCGCTGCCCGCAACCTGCGTGTCGGCAAGTCGAACGTCATTATGATCATCCTGCCGGGCTCGCTGCATTATGGCGCATCCCAGATCATTCCCCAGGTTCTGGAGGCCGTGAATCGCACTGTTATCCGCAACGGCTATAATCTGATGATCGCCAACCTCGATCGTGACGAAAGTTCCGAGCGGCATATCCTTGATCTTGCCTTCGGAGGGACGGTGAGGGGCGCGCTGATCCTGTCATCGCAGCTGCCGGTAGTCGCCAACAGATCGCTTGCCGAGGCGGGACTGCCGATCGTTTCGCTTCTGCTCGACATGAGCGACACTTCTGTTCCGAGCATCATCACCAATGACAGACAGGCTGTGAAAGAGGCTGGTCGGGAGCTCCTGGCGCTCGGGCACCGCCGTTTCTTCTACATCGCCGGTCCGACGGGCAACTATCACGACATCGAACGCTATGCCGGTCTCGTCGAAGCCTTGCAGGAGGCGGGGCTTTCCGAACAGCATGTCACGCGCGCCGGTGGCCAATTCACCTTCCAGTTTGGCTTCGAAACGGGTCTGCAGGCTGCCGAGGACTTTGCAAAGCTCGACGAAAAGCCGACCGCTGTCGTGGCGACGAGCGACGACATGGCAATCTCCTTCATGAGCAGGGTTCAGAAGATGGGATGGCGCGTACCTGAGGACCTGTCGATCGTCTCGTTCGACGGATCTCCGGTGTGCGAATATTGTGCGCCCCCGCTCTCAACGATCGAGCAACCCATGGAGGCTCTCGGGGAGACCGCGACAGAATTCCTGATTGCCAGGATGGAAAAGTCGGATGAAAGGCGAGAACTGCGCGTCGTCATTCCGAGCCGGTTCATTCGCCGTGAAAGTATCGCGGTGAACTCGAAATTGACAACCTGACTTTATTTTTGACGCGAAGGCGCGTCCTGAGCACCGACCGCGATCGGGCTCTCTCGGAATTGTCTGGATGCAGCCTGAGGCTGACCGCATCGACAGGTGCGAAATCACCTGCCGGGCCCCAGTCCGTTTCTGCGAACATTGCTTCGGCGCCAATGAATCTTGGACGGGAGAGCGTTCAACGACCTTTAGTCAAAGCGGCTGTACCGGTGTCGGCGTGTTGTGGAATCGAACAACGGTTGAGACATTTGCCGCATGGCTGATCAATGCAGCTCGATATTCATGTCCGCGAGCAACGGCTCCAGACCGGGAAGATCGGCATCCGTCGCCCTGCGCAGCTCCCGCGTAACCGCCGTCAATGCCAGATCGAGAGACTGAGCGCCCAGTTCGATGTTCAAATCTTCCGCTAGCGCCTTTGCATAACTGATCATCCGAGCCAAAGCCATGAGCTCGTCAAGATCACCCATGTCTGCCGCCGCTGCGTGCTGAAGCTTTCCCAACCCTATGACCGACATATCAATTCTCCAGATTGCATAGATGACCATAGGGACAGTTCGGTACTAAAGTGCGTGAAAAACGCGTGAAACACTTTATAGGTGCAATTGGATCCGGGCTTTTGAGCGGGCTAGTTGTTCGGACCAGAGCGTGGTTTTCCTGAATTCCCAATGGCGATTTATCGGCACTCGCTGATCATCCGCATCGCGAACAACTTCGAGGAGAGCCAGGGCATCGAGCCGCTTCTGATCGATTGCGTGGGTCTTCACCATGTTCAGCCAATGCGGCTTTTGCGATGCCGGTATTGCCGCGCATGTGCGAACGATGAGAGCCCAGCTTCTCTTCTTGAAGAAGAGATTTGCCGCGGTTTGTTCGAGAGCCAGGCGAAAGGCTTTATCAAAGAGCTGCAGCCTTTCCATCTCGTCCAAAGTGCTTCTCACATTGACCATCGGCACGGTCAGCGGTCTGCCGCCCAGCTCCATTGGTTCGTGCAAAAGCGCGACATCGGCGTCATCGACGATGGTTCCGCTGACATACTCGTTGAAAATCCGGCCAACGCCGATCATTCCAAATGCTTGGCATTCGGCGGCGCGCAAGGCACCCATGCTGGCCGCGCCCAGAACCGTGACATTAAGGGAGAGAGCGAAGAGAATTTCCTTATGCCAAACCGGTGCGGTATTTTCAAAGCCGCCGTCCACCAAACCGATGACGTTTGCGCCATCTTCCACCGCCCTTAACACATCTCCCTGAACAGCGGGCGGCCTCAGAACGATATCCGTCGCGGCGTGGCTTGCTGCGTTAGGCAAGCTCGGGCCGATGAAGACGACCTTCACCAGCGCATCGCCCTTGCAAGGGCACGTTGGCCGAAACGATGGAGCCTGTTGCCCTCGGGGTTCTCGAGATCGGGTATGAATATCTTCACCACCGAAAATGGCAGGTTTGCAGGTGTCAGAGGAAGGGCAATCACCGAGCCGATTCCGCCGGCGCGAAGTCTCCTCAGCAGGTCATGCAGCAGGACGGATATGTTTCCAGCCGGTCTTGTGATGGTGGCCGCAGATACAGAAGCAGGGACGGCAAGAAAGGTGGTGCGGGTTTGTGCCGGAAGCGGCGTTGTGAACCATTCGGGCCAGACATCGTCGCGGGCGCCGCTGATATAAGTCAGTCTAGACTGAAGCGCTTCCGTTGCGGCGCGGATTGCCGCCCGCACGGCCCAGGGATGAGCGCCGCTGCCGCCGGTGACGTCGACGAACCGGAGCGGCACTTTGCCGTTGACCGCTGATGGGGCGACGAGTGCGGTATAGCAGGGGATACCGATATCGCTCGTGATATCGAAGAGTTTCAAGATGAGCCCGGCGGCCTCGATCCTGTCGATCAGGCCCGAGAGCGCGGCGTCGGCAAAACTCCTGGGATCGACGCAGCGTGCGCAGCGCTTGTCATCGCTCAAAATCTGCCAAAGCACATGGGCGTCGCGTTCGATGCGCTCCAGAATGCCATGGAATATTGCTTCTTCCATGGTGTTGCCCGAGGCAAGGCCATCCGACGACATCCAGAACCGGTTATGCCGCGTTCGGTCGAGGAGGGCGGCATCCTGCGGGACATGGATCGGCTGGTTATGAAGCAACTCGCTTGCCAGGCTCCAGACCAATTCCTCGTCTTCGCCCACGACCTGCTCGCCGCTTGCGATCAGGCAATCGAGCGGTTCGGCGCAATCGCCCCGGCGTCGCAGGTCTCGTGCCGACGAAACCGTAGTTATGGTGACGGGTTCGCCCGCCACCGCGCGTTCCAGGGCCTCCATCGCCGCCGAGACTTTGGCGTCGATATCCTCAAGTCCCTTGCCTTGGGCGATGACAATGGAGCGGGAGTTCGGTGTATAGGCGCACCAGACCGGAAGACCGACACAATCGAGATAAGTCTGTCGTGACAGGCGCGTGATGCCCATTGCCTCTAAATAAGGAGCGACCCGGGACAATGTGTCCCGCGGCGCAATTGTTCGGTCGGAATAGAGATCGGAATGACCGGTCAGCGTCGCTTGCCTTCAGCCATCCACATGGCCGGAGAAGACTGTCTGCGCCGACGAGACGGCGACGGCGAAATCGACATTCTTGATCAATGTACCGCCGGCCTCGCGCTGCTTGACGGCCGCTGCCAGATCGGTGCCTGCAGGCACCTGCAGCGGTGTCACGGTCCCTGCGCCAATATCCACAAGCCAAAGTCCCTTGTCGCCCGATACACCCAATACAACAACTTTTGCCATAATATTCTCCTTCAGGTTTTTGAAAATCCGGCCTTGAAAAGACCGTCTCGGTAAAGCTCTTTTTGCCACTGCTCCTTGAAGGGCACCAAGGCGAGCCATTTCTCAACCTCGAAAGCCGGATTGAGGAGTTCGGCGCGCTGCCGATAAAACTGTGCCCGTTTTTTATCGCCGATCATCGCGCAACTGGCGGCTGCGATGCGATAGGCCGGTGCCTTGTCTTTCATCCGATCGACATAGGCGAGCGCCTCTTCGTAGTGTTCAAGGAAGTAGCTCGCCCCGGCCGCGCACCAGAGGTAGGCGTCAGGCGCGATCGGATTGAGCGAGATCGCTCTCTTGATTTTCTCCAGCGCATCTTGCGGCCGCGATGCATGGACCAGCGTGTCCGCATGGCTATAGATCACATCGGCATAGTGCGGGCTGAGGCTTTCGGCGAGGTCGAGTGCTGCAACGCTGTCATCGACAGCACCCTGGTAAAGTTTCGTTACGCCAAGTTCCCGATGCCCGGCTGCCGATTCTGAATCCCTCTCTATCGCCCGAAGTGCCTGATCTTCCGCAAGCTGCAGCAAGGCAGGATCGCCTTGCGTGGTCAATAGCCACTCGCTGGTAAATGTCCGCGACAGGCCTGTGAAAGCAGGGGCATAGTCTCGAGAAAAATGCAGTGCGCGCTTGAAGGATTTCCGCGCACGCCGGATATCGGGCAGGCTAAGCTTTGTGAGCAGACCGGCGCCAAGGAGATAGGAATGATAGGCCTGCGGATCCGCTTCGTTACGAAGGCGAATGCTTTCGTTCCGCTTCAATTGTCCTGAGACGGCGTCGGCAAGCCTCTGGGCGATCAGGCGCCTCTGTGTCGGCAGCGTTTCGACCGCCATGTCGAATCGGGCCGCCCACAAAATCTCGTCGGTCGGAAAATAGATGAGCTGTGCATAAAGCCCCTCTCCGGAAAGCCGTGTGTCCAGGAGGTAGGAAATCGAATGCCGTTGAACGATGGTAGCCTTGTCGGAGTCGCGGCGGATCTGCTCGGCTGTATGGGGTGCGACGACCGATATGTTGCGCAGTGCGCAGAGCTCGATCGTGACATCCTCGATAAGGGCGTCGGCAATGGCCGCCTCGCGCGTCAGGGTCGCCGCACCCGGGGGCAGGAGTACGAGCCGCGGCGCAGATGTCGCCGTTATGATTTGCGGCATGCCGGCGTCTTGCTGCTCGGCGATGCGACTGTGTGCTATTGCCACGGCTCTCGCCGCCTGCGGGCGGCGTTGCGAATGATCCTCTGCCGTGCCACGAAGGATCGATCGGATCTGCTCGTCACCGGGAAAGACTTCAAGAAGTTGAAGTCCCGAGCGGCGCAGAAGGCGACGTTCCTCGTCATCACGAATATGATCTGCAGCCCTGACGAAAATATCCCTTAAGGTGAGCAGGTGCAGCTGCCGTTCACGCTCGATCCATCCATCGATCGCCTTGGTCGATGCGCTGAGACCGGCAATGAAGCCACGTTGCACAAGATCGCTGACGGCCGCCAATTGCGCCACCGGCTGCTCTTCCTTGCGCAATATGTCGAGATCAACCGACAGGACGTTCTTGTTCAGGCTGACGAAAGGTGGCCCGAAATTCAGTATCTGTTCGTCGGGTCCTGTCGTCGTGTCGCGAATGCGTGAAATCAACTTCCGCAAATTGAGATCGGCAAGATGATCTCCGGTCTCGTTCCACAAGAACCGGGCGAGCTCTTGTCGGCTGCGCTGGTAATCCGGCGAGCAATACAGATAGGCGAGCATCACCAGAGCCTTGACCGGATAGCGGATGGGCGCACCCAGGCCGTCTGTCAGTCGCAATTCGCCAAAGGTCTGGAGATGGATCACGAAAGCCCTCAGGCGCCGGTTTCTGGATGAATGACGTCGACATCAGGGTGGGTGTTCCTGGCCAGGCTCTTGGCAAGGGCGACGAGCTTCTGGCGGATAGCCGGGCTCTCGATCGCCATGAAGGCGCGATTGAGGGCTTGGGCGTCCTTCGACGCCAAAAACGCATTCAGATCGTCCCTGCCGTTGCTGACAAGGTTATAGGTGGTCGGCTCGGTGTCATTTTCGAAAAAGAACTGAACGGGTACGCCCAATGTCTCGGCGATCGTTTGCAGCCGGCTCGCACCAATGCGGTTTATGCCTTTTTCATACTTCTGGATCTGCTGGAAGGTGACGCCGATCCGTTCGGCAAGTCCGGCTTGCGATAGCCTGAGCAGCTTGCGGCGCGCCCGCACTCTGCTGCCGACATAGGCATCGATCGATGTGGGCGACTTGGCCTTCATGGCTGGAACCTCCGGTCACGGATGATCATTGCGAGGTTTGCGTCAAAATGCAACCGAAAGTAATATAATAATTTTCGTAATCAGGGCTGCGACGCTAGTAACATTTTGCCGAAATTTAGATTTTCTGTATCGCAATCATTCGATCGGTGATGCCGAATAAAGCATGAAAGTAAAAGGCTCGGCCTGGAAAACCGCAAGGCCTGGGAAAAGCTCTCCCTGATCCGCTTTCCAACGAGGAGAGCCAAGGCGTTTTTCCATTGGATAAATGCGAAAGATAGGTGCCTGAAGTTCATTTGCAGATAAACTTCGCTTGCTATTGGGCTCTGGGGGCCGATTGATCAGAGACCTTGCCGGATCTGGATTGGGCACTGTAGGGAAGGTTCTGCACGGAGAAGGTAATGGGCAGAACAATCAAACGAGACGCAGATCTCCTCATCACCGATGAGAAAGAGCCGGTGAAACACAGGCTGCGCGAACGAGGCGCCGCCGAACGCCCGGTGAAGCTCGACAATTTCCTGAATTTGCTGGCCCGCGCGATGCTGCATCCATCTGCTTCGACGATGGCGAGCTTTGTCGCGGGTAAAGTCTTTCAAAAGCTTGAACGTACGGGAACGCTGCGCGACAAGCGGCCCCACGATACCGGAATCCCCTCCGGCCTTGAGGCGGCGCTTCAAAACGCAATCGCCGCTCGAGACATTTACGCCGAGGTCGCGCAGAGCGTTTGGCGCCTCGCTGATGCGCTCGTATGGATCAGAGGCAGAAGTGGACCATTTGCCAGCCTGAATTTTGAGAGGGCCCATGCACACAGCGTGATTGTTGGCCCAGGCGGCTTGGAAGACCGGGCGGATATCCGGGTCGGCCTCACTTACATGGAGCCCTATAGCCGTTTTCCGGATCACGTGCAGCGGTTTTCACGGGCTTTCCTGCTGCTTTCTCCCTGCGAACTTTCAATAGCCGGAGAGAGCTGGTTTTCGACCGGAATAGGTGGCGTCTTTGCTGCTGAAGCGGGACAGTCATTCGCCATGCGTTGCACCACCACTCCTCTTCTTGCGGTCTGGTGTCACGTTGAAGAGATAGGAAGGTGAATAGCAAAACGCTGACGCATCCGAACCTCCCCGCCTCGCGCGCCAGGCCGTTCAATTCAGCAAATTTACCTAGCCATCTGCCAATGGGTGTTTCTCTGTCGCAGCAGCGCTCCAGATAATAACAAGGCGAAGGCACATTGATGCCGGGAAGGCGCTAATTGAGGGAGACGTTCCATGACTGCACCGCATCCTCCAAGAACCCATATCGGCAATCATCCCCTGCATCCGGAAACCCAGATGCTGAACTATGGCTATGATCCGGAACTCTCCGAAGGCGCGGTCAAGCCGCCCGTCTTCCTGACGTCCACGTTCGTTTTCAACTCCGCCGAAGACGGTCGCGATTTCTTCGATTACGTCTCTGGTCGGAAAGAGCCGCCGGAAGGCAAGGGGGCCGGCCTCGTCTATTCGCGCTTCAATCATCCAAACAGCGAAATCATCGAAGATCGTCTGGCGGTCTACGAGCGGGCCGAGAGCGGGGCGGTGTTTTCATCGGGCATGTCCGCCATCGCCACGGTCCTGCTTGCCTTCGTCCGTCCGGGAGATGCCATCCTCCACTCACAGCCGCTTTATGGCGGGACGGAAACATTGCTTGCGAAAACCTTCCTCAATTTTGGCGTTTCTGCCGTGGGCTTTGCCGATGGCGTCAGCGAAGTCTCGGTAAAGGCAGCCGCCGAGGAGGCAATGGCCAAGGGCCGCGTCTCGGTCGTCCTCGTCGAGACGCCCGCAAACCCGACCAATAGCCTTGTCGACGTCGCGATGATCCGGCGGATTGCCGATGTGATCGGTCAGAAGCAGGGCCATACACCTGTCGTCGCCTGCGATAACACGCTGCTCGGCCCGGTCTTCCAGCGCCCGATCGAGCATGGCGCAGACATTTCCCTCTATTCGCTGACCAAATATGTCGGCGGACATTCGGATCTGATCGCCGGGGCAGCGCTCGGCAGCCGGGCGCTCATCAAGCAGGTGAAGGCGCTTCGCGGCGCAATCGGCACGCAGCTCGATCCGCATTCATGCTGGATGCTCGGGCGTTCGCTCGAAACGCTGCAGATCCGCATGGAGCGGGCCAACAGCAATGCGAAGGCGGTGGCGGATTTCCTGAAGCAGCATCCCAAGGTCGAGACGATCCACTACCTTCCATACAGCGATCCCGATTCTGCCGTTGGCAGGACATTCGCGGCCCAGTGCAGCGGCGCCGGTTCGACATTCTCCTTCGATATCCAAGGCGGTCAGCCAGCCTCGTTCCGGTTTCTGAACGCGTTGAAAATCTTCAAGCTCGCCGTCAGCCTTGGTGGAACGGAATCGCTGGCATCGCATCCGGCAACCATGACGCATTCCGGCGTGCCGGCGGAGGTGCGCCAGCGTATCGGTGTCCTTGATGCAACGATCAGGCTGTCGATCGGTATCGAACATCCAGATGACCTCATTGCCGATCTCACCCTGGCGCTCGATGCAGCGTAGGCCTTGTCGCCAACTCGCAATCATATGAGGGCCGCATCAGCACCGTGTTCGAAAGACGTGCTGACAACAGTTCCGCTCGATGGTGTCGGGAAATGCGCGCGCAGCCATTGCCGTCCGGGCGCGGCGCGCCATCTGATTGTTCCTGGCAACAGTTTCACAGGAGAGACAGATGGCATCGAACGAGGGCCGCATCAGACAACGCGCTTACGAGATCTGGGAACAGGAAGGCCGACCACACGGCGAGGACCTGAAGCATTGGCTGCAGGCGTTTCAGGAAATCGCCGCGAGCACCGAGACGGGCGGTCAGTCCAAGAAGCCTCGCTCCAGAAAGGCCGCGACGACTGACGCTCCTGCGAAACCGAAAGGCGCGACGAAGGCTAAGGGCGGGGCCCAGAGTGTTCCGACGACAACCCCGCCGCCAAAGCCGACCAAGACCTCGGGGAACGTCACGAGACACTGAGCCGATCTGGCTGATGTCATGCGCCGATCTGGAGCGCGTACAACGCGTTTGTACGGATCACTTCCGACAACGGGACTTGTCGGAAGTCACGAACTCAGGCCCCGAAATGCGGTTGCCGATCACCGTGGATAAGTGAATTCGCCCGGAAACCTGGGCTCTTCCACAGGTGGCTGTCCGCCATCCGACAATGGCAGGAGCGCGGAGGGTCCGGCCAAGGTAATCGGTATTGACAGAAAACCTACTAGAAGGTAGGCAATGTGCGCTTCACTAATCCTGGCGCGTCATGCGGAAGACGTAATTTATAATCTACCGACTAGTAGGTAAGGGTGCTGGAGTTTGCAAGGCGCCTTCCAACTTATCCCAAACAACCGAGATCGACTATGACGATAAATTCTCTCACAGGCCTCGGCGCCTCCATGGCGGGTAGCGCGGCTACCGCGCAGCAGAAGGCGATGGTGAACTACGACGACTTCCTGCAACTTCTCATCGCGCAACTGAAGAACCAGGATCCGACCGACCCCGTGGATGCCAGTCAACAACTGGCGCAGCTCGCCAGCTTCTCGCAGGTCGAACAGACGATCCAGACGAATCAGAAGCTGGATGCCCTGCTGACAGGCTCCAGTCTCGCCCAGGCCGGCGGTTACATCGGCAGCTACATCGAAAGCGCAGACGGTACGGTCAAGGGGACGATTGCTTCCGTCAAAATCTACAGCGACGGAATCATAGCCACGACGACGGAGGGCGGGAAGATTCTCGTCCAGCCGGGTGTCAGCCTCTCTCAGCCGAGCGGTGGTAGCGCTGCGGCCACCGAATGACCCTGACCGTCATCGAGGTTCGTTGCATCCCGGTAAAGATAGGTCGGGCAAGCCCTTGAGGGAGTACCCGATAGATCTGCGCGGTTAATGGTTGAACAGTAGCCTCCTGTGAGAACATGGGGCCTCTTCTCATCGGGCGCCTCCTCCTCGTGCAGATAGCCAAGGTTACGGGAGATCACCGGCCAGCCATGCTTGTTGCCGTGATCGATGCGCCGCTGTTTCTATTCGTTTTCACGGCGACCATCACACCCGGTCCCAACAATTAGGATGGAGTGCACGGTTGACGATCTGCCTACTAGAAGGTAGACAAAGGCGTATGAGCAATTTTCCGAATACCTATGACGAGATCCTGAACAGTGCGGAAAAACTGATCGTATCAGGCGGCTATAACGGCTTCAGCTATGCCGACATCGCTGCCGTTGTTGGCATCCGCAAGGCCAGCATCCATCATCATTTTCCAAGCAAGGTCGATCTGGTGCGTGCTCTTGTTGCTCGCTACCGCGCAAACGCCGAGACTGGCTTGGCCGAGGTCGAAAACAAGTTTAGCGATCCGCTCGAGCTGCTGAAGACCTATGCCGGTTTTTGGGCTCAATGCATCGAGGATGCAAGCCGTCCCTTTTGTGTCTGCGCGCTTCTTGCAAGCGAGCTGCCGGCCCTTCCTTTGGAGGTCGCGGTCGAAGTGCGTGCCTATTTCCAACATCTCTCAGGATGGCTGACATCGGTCATCGAGCGTGGTGATCAGCAAGGAGCCCTGGCGATCTCTTGCCCGGCGCGGGTAGAGGCAGAGGCTTTCATGGCCACCGTTCATGGCGCAATGCTGTCGGCCCGAGCCTATGGAACGCCTGCTGTCTTTGAGCTGATTCTTGAGCCAAGTCTTCAGCGGCTGCGGCCGCGGTGATCTAATTCCCAGCGACGGGGCCGCGCGTCGATGGAAAAATGCGTGGTAAAACAGCGCCGTCAAAACTCCCAACTAGTAGGTAAGGAACCTCAAATGTTGCGCAGACTTCTTCCAGTCATCATGGTAGCCGGCTTGGCTGGCCTTCCAGTAACGCTTGTTTCGCCCGCGTCCGCTCATGCCGAAGAAAAAAAGGCCGTACTCAACATCCGGGGCAGTGTTGTCAACCTCGCCGGTTCTACCTTGAAGGTGAAGACGCGCGAGGGGGAAACCCTTGACGTCGCTCTTGCCGACGACTGGCAGGTCGCCAGTGTCGCCAACGCGAAGGTCTCCGATATTAAGCCCGGAGACTATGTGGGCATCGCCTCCCTGCCGAAGGAGCAGGGTGGGGACGGCGCTCTTGAAGTTCTGATCTTTCCGCCTGCGCTCAAGGGAGCCGGCGAGGGAAGCTTCGGCTGGGACCTCAAGCCGAACAGCAGCATGACCAATGCCACCGTCGCCGATGCGGTCAAGGACGTCGACGGGCGCACCGTTACCGTGTCCTACCACGGCAAGGAAAAGAAAATCTCCATTCCGGACGGTACGCCGGTCGTGACCATCGCCCCGGCAACCAAGGAGGACCTGGTCGCTGGAGTGGTCGTGTTCATCCCGACCGAGAAGGCTTCGAGCGGGACAGTCGCGCATCGCGTTATCGTTGGCAAGAATGGCGTGGTGCCTCCTATGTGAGCCACGTCGCCGCCGGTCAGCTTCCGCCCATTGGCCGACCGGCGGCATCCCGCTGTTCATTGCAACAAGCAACAATCCAGCTGACCGGAGGGCCGCATCCATGAGCGACAGTTCCGATAACGACAAGATGCAATATCCCCGGACCCTGATGATCCATCGTCATTCCCTGGTCACGCGGCTGGCGCATTGGCTGAACGTGATCTGCCTGAGTGTCCTGCTCTTGAGCGGATTGCAGATTTTCAACGCTCATCCCGAACTTTACTGGGGCCACTATGGTGCAGACGGAGATCCATCTGTCCTGACGATCGGCTCGAGCGGACAGGGCGAGGATATGCGCGGTTTCGTCCGGATCGCTGGTGTCGAAGTGCCGACGACCGGTGTTCTTGGCGTCTCGACCTTTGAGGGAGATCCAACGCCGCGGGCGTTTCCGGCCTGGGCGACGATCCCGTCGTTTCAGGATCTCGCAACCGGCCGCCGCTGGCACTTCTTCTTTGCCTGGCTATTTCTCGTCAACGGCATTTTCTACCTCGGCTTCAGCGTCCTGACCGGCCATTTTCGACGTGACCTGGCCCCGACGCGCAGGGACCTTTCCCCGCGTCATCTGTGGCACGAAATCCTCGACCACGCGCGTCTGCGTTTCCCGGAAGGGGAACAAGCAAGGCACTATAACGTGCTCCAAAAGCTCACCTACCTCGCTGTGATCGTCATCCTACTGCCGACGATGTTGCTGACCGGCCTGACAATGTCCCCCGGCTTCGATGCCATCGTGCCGAGCCTGGTGGATGTATTCGGTGGGCGCCAGTCGGCGCGCACGATCCACTTCATGACCGCAACGCTTCTCGTACTCTTCGTGCTCGTGCATGTGGCGATGGTCGTGCTGTCGGGAACCTGGAACAACATGCGCTCGATGATCACGGGTCGCTATGCCATCAGAGAGAAAGGTCCACATTCATGACGCGTAGCTTCCTGACCCGCAGGCGTTTTCTGATCGGCAGCACGCTCGGCGCCTCTGCCCTCACGCTCGCCGGCTGCGACATACTGGAACAGAATACGGCTGTGGGCAGCGGTATCCGCTCGGCCGAAAATCTGACGATGAAGGCACAAAGACTGCTGCAGGGACGCGATGCTCTCGCCCGCGAGTTTGCCGAGACGGACATTTCTCCGTCTTTCAGGGTAAACGGCACGAGCGCACCGGATGGCGAGGACTACGCCGAACTCGCCGAAGGCAAATTCGCGAACTGGCGATTGAAGATCGACGGCCTCGTCGATCGGCCCCAGGAATTCTCCCTTATCGACCTTAAGAGGCTTCCGGCTCGCACTCAGATCACCCGTCACGACTGCGTCGAGGGGTGGAGCGCGATCGGGAAATGGACGGGCGTACTGCTTGGAGCTGTCTTGAGCTCGGTGGGGCTCAGGCCGAACGCGCGATTTGCGGTCTTTCACTGCGCCGACGAGTTGGAGAAGACGCTCGATGGAAGTGGCCGCTACTATGAGAGCATCGACCTCATCGACGCGTTCCATCCGCAGACCATCCTTGCCTATCAGATGAACGGGAAGGATCTGACCGTCGGACACGGCGCGCCGCTGCGTCTGCGGGTCGAACGGCAACTCGGCTACAAGCAGGCCAAATACATCATGCGCATTGAGATCGTCGAAAGCTTCGCCAGCCTATGGGGCGGTCATGGCGGCTTCTGGGAAGACCGCGGCTACGAGTGGTACGCGGGGATCTGAGCGATCCGAATTCAGCCTGGACACAAGGAGAGCCGACAAAGAGCATATGAGCCCTTGTCCTTGTACGATGATCGTCTTGTGTTGAAGCCGTCCGGAAGGGCGACGTTGGACCTTTGCCTTCAGCCACTCAAAGCCAGTTGATCCGCTTGAGGACCATCAGCGTTGCGACGGAAGTGATCGCGACGAAGGCAACGATGATGATGAAAGCCCAGGTATCGTTAACGCCAGGGATACCGCCAACATTCATGCCGAAAAGACCGGCCACCACGCTCGGCGGCAGCAGCAGAGCGGCAAGTGCGGCAAGGCGATTGGAATTGCGGGCAATCCTCTCGCTGATGACCGTCGACAGGTCGTCATGAAGAATGCCGGTACGGTCGCGGATGGCGTCGAGATATTCGATGAAGCGCATCAGCTTGTCGATGACCTCGCGGAAGCGAAGTTTGTCACGCTCCTTCAGCCACGGGGCGTCGTCATGCTCGATACGGTTCAAGGCGTCGCGCTGAGGTGCGAGGTAGCGGCGAAGCTGCACGGAGCGGCGGCGAAGCTGCTTTAGCCGCTCGCGCACTTCGCTGGCTTCGCCGTGAAAGATCAACTCGTCCAGATCGTCGACCTCTTCGTCCATGGCATCAAGAACAGGCTCAAGGTCGCGGACCAGCTTTTCGCTGACGAGAGCAAGCAGTTCCCCCGTCTGTTTTGGGCCTTTGCCTTTGTCGAGGGCAAGGCGAATATCACGTAAAGCGGTTATATAATGGCCGCTGTCGCGCAGGGTCACCAGCCTGCGCTGGTCGGCCCATACATGAAGGGGAACGAGATCGATTTCGGCAGGCCTGGCTTTTGCTTCTTCCGGCGGCGTGGCGCAGACGCCGCGAAGAATAATCAGCAGCCCGTCATCGATGCTTTCAACGCGCGGGCGCGTCTCCTCCTCCAGCAAGGCTTCGGCGACGAGCGGATCGAAGCCGCCTCTCGTTGTCACCCATTCAGCAGCGGCCGGATGATCACGCTCGAAATGCAACCATACGACGCCGTCATCCGGCGTCCACCGACGCACCGCTTCCATATCAAGGGTGCGACAGCCGCCGTTGCCGTCAAGAAGCACGGCGAAACGCAAACCGGGTTCGGCGCCGTAACTTGCAACGCTCACGACCTGCTCGTGCATGAGTAACCTCCAGCTGCCAAAGCCCACCTCCCGTAAGCGCAGAGCAACAGCTTAGCGAGTTGCTGCGGGGCGGCAAGACGCTCAGTGTCCTGAGAACAAAGCTGCGGCGTTATAAAATCTTGGGATGGTCAGATCGGTGCAATCTCGTACTTGGCCGGTCATGGTGACCACCGGGTCTGTCGCCGGATACATTCTATCTTCAACCGATCTCTTACCGGCCGCGGCTGATGCTCGCATACATGCCGGTCGTGCGAAATTCGGTCGGCGTGATGCCGTAGACGCGCCGGAAGACCTTGGCGAAATAGTTTGCATCCTCGAAGCCGCACATGATCGAGACTTCCTTGACCGGCAGGAAGTCCGCCTTGGTCAACAATTTCGCGGCGCGCTGCAGGCGCTGCTGCAGGACATATTCGGCGGGCGGCACACCTTCACTTTCGGCAAAGCTGCGCGAGAAGTGGGCGCGGCTGAGGCCAACGATCGCCGCAAGCTCACTGACGGGCAGCGGTTTTTCCAGATTGGCGTTGATATGGTCGGTCACCGGTTGCATGGCGCTTTGTTCGGCCATGGAGGCCGAGGCGCCGAAGATGTCATCATAGAGCGCCATGGCGGCTTCATAGGCGACCGCCGAGGCTGAACCTGGCGTGTTTGCACCTTTGACGAGGCGCAGGCTACAGTCCGCCAGATGATCGATCGTCGATTGCTGCAGCTTCAGGACGGGACCTGCCAGGGCCAGCACCATTTTGTGGATGCGCAGCGTTTCTTCGCCGTTCATCGAGATCCAGAAATATTCCCAGCGCTCGCCCTTTTCCAGCCAGTAGCGGTGATTGTGCGGCACGAGCACCATCATCGTGTCGCCGCTCTGGAGCTTGTAATTGCGATTCTGATAGCGCAGGCGGCCGGTGCCGCTGATCGTATGCTGCAGCACCGTGAAGGGCGTCTGGCCGCGCTTTCTGCCATCCCAATCATAGGTCTCGTTTTCACGCACCTCATAACCGGCGCTTGTCGGCATGGCATGCAGACGTTGGCGTCCGCGCGGCAGCGAAACGGTTCTCATCGACTGGCCGTTGGCGATCAAATCCTGCAGCACAAAATTACCCTCGAAAGCATAATCCTTCTCTGGCCGCTCCTGCGAATATGCGCATAATCCCTTTCCACAAGAGGAAGAGATCGCGGTCGAAAGAACGGCCGGGAGGAATACAGGCACCATTTTCCAGTATTTTCAGACGGTGTGCACAAGTATGCCGCCTAGCCCTCCTTAGCTGTCTTTCTACCTAGCATTTGATCGGATCGAGGTGAAGGATATGAGTTTCAAAATCGCTATTATCGGAGCAGGCAGCGTCGGCTTCACCAAGAAGCTGTTCACCGATATTCTCTGCGTGCCGGAATTCAAGGACATTGAATTCGCGCTGACCGACCTCAGCGAACATAACCTGCAGATGATCAAGGCAATTCTCGACAAGATCGTCGAGGCAAACAAGCTGCCGACGAAGGTGACGGCGACGACAGATCGTCGTAAGGCGCTGGAAGGCGCGCGTTATGTCATCAGCTGCGTACGTGTCGGCGGGCTCGAAGCCTATGCCGATGATATCAGAATTCCCCTGAAATACGGCATCGACCAGTGTGTCGGCGATACGATCTGCGCCGGCGGCATTCTCTATGGCCAGCGCAACATCCCCGTCATTCTCGACTTCTGCAAGGATATCCGTGAGGTCGCGGCACCGGGTGCGAAGTTCCTGAACTATGCCAACCCGATGGCGATGAATACCTGGGCGGCTATCGAATACGGTAAGGTCGATACGGTCGGTCTCTGCCACGGGGTCCAGCATGGCGCCGAACAGATTGCCGAAGTGCTCGGCGCCAAGTCGCAGAGCGAACTCGACTATATCTGCTCGGGCATCAACCACCAGACCTGGTTCGTCGATCTGCGTCTCAACGGCCGCAGGATTGGCAAGGACGAGCTGATCGCCGCCTTCGAGGCGCATCCCGTCTATTCGCAACAGGAGAAGCTGCGCATCGACGTGCTGAAGCGCTTCGGCGTCTATTCGACCGAGAGCAACGGCCATCTCTCCGAATACCTGCCCTGGTACCGCAAGCGGCCGGAGGAAATTACCCGCTGGATCGACATGTCCGACTGGATCCACGGCGAGACTGGCGGCTATCTGCGTCACTCGACCGAGACCCGCAATTGGTTCGAGACGGAATTCCCGCAATTCCTTGCTTCGGCCGAAAAGCCGATCGATCCGGCCAAGCGCTCCAACGAGCACGCGAGCCACATTCTCGAGGCGCTGGAAACCGGTCGCGTCTATCGCGGTCACTTCAACGTCAAGAATACAGGCGTTATCACCAACCTGCCATCCGATGCCATCATCGAGTCGCCCGGCTTCGTCGATCGCTTTGGCATCAACATGGTCTCCGGCATTACCATTCCGGAAGCCTGTGCTGCGACCTGCATCTCGTCGATCAATGTCCAACGCATGTCGGTGCATGCAGCGATTTCCGGCGATATCGATCTCCTGAAGCTCGCCGTGCTGCACGATCCGCTGGTCGGTGCCGTCTCGACGCCGGAAGAGGTC
Source organism: Hyphomicrobiales bacterium (assembly GCA_900470965.1). GTDB lineage: Bacteria > Pseudomonadota > Alphaproteobacteria > Rhizobiales > Rhizobiaceae > Rhizobium. The sequence goes on along the minus strand of UCCS01000089.1, from coordinate 43,023 downwards.
TGGCAGATGGTCGACGAGATGGTCGTTGCCCAGGCCCGCTGGCTGCCGCAATATGCGCATGCTGTGCCAGCCGCCAAGGAGCGGCTGGTCAATTCCAAGGTCAAAACGAGAGAGTGGGAAGGGGCCGCGCGCCGCAATGTCCGCTCAATCGAGGAGCTTCGTGTTGAAAAGGCGGCGCTGAAGCAAGCCGTCTAAAGTCAGGGTGAGGGAGGCTGCGGCGGCTCTTCGGGAGGAAGGTCCCCGCACACCAGCTTCCTTCATCGTCGTTTGAGGAGAAGCGGAGACGCGTACAAGCGCTCCGGAACAAGAGGGAGAGACGATGACGAATTTCCGTAAGATCGGCATCCTGGCAGGACTGGCGCTTGGCGTTTCAGTCGCGGCCCTGAATGCCTATGCGTCCGAGCCGACAGTGCCGCCGGCACCGCCGGCTTTCCCGGCGGAAGGCAAGATCAAATATGTGTCCCGCGACTCCATCCTGGAGTTCAAGGCGCTGCCGGAATATCACGAGCCGGACTGGGTCACGAAGAATTTCGTCGACAGCGGCAAGCTGCCAGCGGTCAAGGATCGCCTGCCCAAGGAGCCGCTGGTCTTCAAGACCGAAAACATGCCTGACGGTATCGGCGGCTATGGCGACGTGATGCGCCATGTCATCGGCGGCCGGCCGGAAGGCTGGAACTATGGTGCGGGCCAGACGCAGGGCTGGGGCGGCATCGATATCGGCCTTTCCGAATGCCTGACACGCACGGCGCCGCTCTTCCAGGTGGAAGCCAAGGATACCGAGCCGTTGCCGAACCTCGCCAAGGGCTGGGAATGGTCGCAGGACGGTCACAAGCTGACCATGCATCTGATCGAAGGCGCCAAGTGGTCCGACGGCGCGCCCTTCAATGCCGATGACCTCATGTTCTATTGGGAAGACGAAGTCATCGACCCGAACGTTTCGCCACTCGGCGGCGGGGCATCGCCGGAAGCCTTCGGCGAGGGAACGACGCTCACGAAGATCGACGACTACACAGTCGAATGGACCTTCAAGGAAGCCTTCCCGAAGCAGTACCTCTATACGATGGCCTATCCGAACTTCTGCCCGGGTCCGTCGCATATTCTGAAGCACCAGCACCCGAAATATTCGAAGAACACCTACGATCAGTTCAAGAACGCCTTCCCGCCGGAATATATGAACATGCCGGTCATGGGCGCCTGGGTGCCGGTCGAATATCGGCCGGATGACATTATCGTCATGCGCCGCAACCCCTACTACTGGAAGGTCGACGAGAAGGGCAATCAGCTGCCTTATCTCAACGAGTTGCACTACAAGCTCTCGACCTGGGCCGACCGTGACGTGCAGGCCGTTGCCGGTTCTGCCGACTTCTCGAACCTCGAGCAGCCGGAAAACTTCGTGGCCTCGTTGAAGCGTGCCGCCGAAAAGACTGCTCCGGCGCGTCTCGCCTTCGGCCCGCGCCTCATCGGCTATAATCTTCGCATGAACCTTTCGGCCAATGGCTGGGGTGATCCTGATGCCCGCAGTCAGGCGATCCGCGAACTCGACCGCAACGAGGACTTCCGCAAGGCCGTGACCATGGCGATCGACCGCAAGGCGATCGGCGACTCCCTTGTCAAGGGACCGTTCACGGCGATCTATGCAGGCGGGCTTTCCTCCGGCACGAGCTTCTATGATCGCAACTCGACCGTCTACTATCCCTTCGATCTAAAGGGTGCCAAGTCGCTGCTCGCCAAGGTCGGCCTGAAGGATACGGATGGTGACGGCTTCGTGAACTTCCCGGCCGGAACAGCTGATGGCAAGAACGTCGAGATCGTGCTTCTCGTCAACAACGACTACACCACCGACAAGAGCCTTGCCGAAGGCGTCGTCGGTCAGATGGAGAAGCTCGGCATCAAGATCATCATCAATGCTCTTGATGGTCCCAAGCGCGATAACGCGCATTATGCCGGCCAGTTCGACTGGCTGGTCCAGCGCAACACAACCGAGCTCGCCTCCGTGGTGCAGAACACCGAACAGCTTGCCGCTGTCGGCCCACGCACCAGCTGGCACCACCGCGCCGGCAAGGATAATCAGCTCGACCTCCTGCCTTACGAAAAGGAGCTTGTCGACATCGTCAACAAATTCCGCACGAGCCAGGACAATGACGAACGCGTGGCACTCATGAAGCAGTACCAGAAGACGGCGACCGAACACGTGGATACGGTCGGGCTGACGGAATATCCGGGTGCGCTGATCATCAACAAGCGTTTCTCGAATATTCCCGAGGGTACGCCGATCATGATGTTCAACTGGGCCGAGGATTCCGTCATCCGCGAGCGTCTGTGGGTGGCCGCCGACAAGCAGGGCAAGTACGAACTCTTCCCTCAACAGCTTCCCGGCAAGCCTGGAGACAAGGGTCCAATAAACTAAGAGCTCCCTCCCGAACGACAAAAGCTTCCGGTCGCGCGTGCTGCGCGCGGCCGGTCAGAATCAACAAGCCGGCCGCGCTGAGACGAGCGACTGGCGGCAAGGAGAAGCGAACCGTCTGATGCTACGATTCCTGCTCATGCGTATCGCCTCGGCGATCCCCGTCCTCTTCATCCTGAGTGTGGTGACCTTTGCCATTATCCAGGCGCCGCCCGGAGATTATGCCGACTATATCCGTTCGCAGTTGATCAATCAGGGCGGAGCTTCCTTCGCCCAGGCGGATGCCCAGGCTCAGGCCTACCGCATCGAACATGGCCTCGATAAGCCGATGGTCGTCCAGTACGTCAACTGGATCACGGGAATCGTGACCAAAGGCGATTTCGGCTACAGCATGTTCTACAACAAGCCGGTTGCTGACGTGGTCGGCGAGCGCCTGCCCCGCACGCTGGCCCTGGCGCTGGTCTGCCACATTTTTGCGTCCATCCTCGGCATCACCTTCGGCATCTGGGCGGCGACCCGCCAATATAGCTGGATCGACAGCCTGCTCTCCGGCATTGCCTTTCTCGGCATGACGGTGCCGCGCTTCCTGATGGCGCTGATCATCGTCTATCTGCTGGTCTTCCAATTCAACGTCACGGAAATCGGCAGCTTCTTCTCGCCGCAGTATGGCGGGGCGCCATGGTCCTGGGGCAAATTTATGGATCTCATCAGCCATGTCTGGCCGGTCGTCGCGATCGCCACTTTCGGCGGGCTCGCCTACAATATGCGCGTCATGCGCGGCAATCTGCTCGACACGCTGAATGCTCAATATGTTGAGACAGCGCGCGCCAAGGGGCTTTCGGGCGGCGCCGTCGTCATGCGTCACGCCGTTCCAAACGCGTTGCATCCGCTCGTCATGTATCAGGGCGTCGTGCTTCCCTACATGCTGACCGGCGAGATCGAAACCGCGATCATCTTCGCCTTGCCGACTGTCGGGCCGGCAATCGTCGGCTCGATGGCGATCGGCGACGTCTATGTCACAGCGACTTTCATGCTGGTGCTGTCGGCCACGCTGATCGTCGGCAACATCATCGCCGACATGCTGCTTGCCATGCTCGATCCGCGGGTCCGTCAATATGGAGGAGCCTGATATGTTTGCCTTCGACTCTTCCCCGCCGCCACCGCATGAAGAAGCGGTCAAGAATACCCACCATGGCAATGAGAGCTATATGGCGCTGGTCTGGCGCCGGCTGCGGCGCTCCTGGACCGGCATGATCGGCCTGATCCTCGTTGGCCTCTTAATCATCATGGCTGTCTTTGCTGATTTCTTTGCGCCGATGGACCCAAAGGCGACCGATGTTGGCTTTGCGCCGCCGCAGCTCATCAGCATCCATGACAAGGAAGGCAGTCTCGTCTGGCCGCGCGTCTATGCGCTGGCGGATTCCGAAGAGCTCGATCCGGTTACCTTCCAGCCGGTCGTCGGCGTGGATTACGACAATCCGCGTCTGCTCGGCTTCTTCGTCAAAGGTTCGGACTACAATCTGCTCGGTCTCATCCCGGCCAATCGCCATTTCTTCGGCACGGTCGACGGCCAGCCGGTGCATTTCCTCGGCACCGACAAGTTCGGTCGTGACGTGCTGTCGCGCGCCATCATCGGCTCGCGCATCTCGCTGATGATCGCACTGACAGTGGTCTTCATCGTCACTGTCGTCGGCACGACGGTCGGCATGGTCTCGGGCTATTACGGCGGCGCCTTCGATGTCTGGGTGCAACGTTTCGTCGAGCTGGTACTCGCCTTCCCGCAGCTGCCGCTCTATCTGGCGCTGACATCGCTGATCCCGATCACCGCGCCGACCAACGTCTTCCTCGCCTTCGTGATCTTCGTCATGTCGGCGCTCGGCTGGGCGCAGATGTCGCGCGAGGTGCGCGGCAAGACGCTGGCGTTGGCGCGTATCGAATATGTGCGGGCGGCAATGGCGGTCGGCGCGACCGACCGGCGCATCATCTTCCAGCATATTTTCCCGAATGTGATGAGCCACGTGATCGTCGCCGTCACCATCCATATTCCGAGCGTCGTGCTGCTCGAATCCTTCCTTGGCTTCCTCGGCTTTGCCGTAAAGCCGCCGCTGATTTCCTGGGGTTTGATGCTGCAGGATACGGCCAATTATTCGGTCATCGGAACCTATCCCTGGATTCTCGCTCCCGTCGCTTTCGTGCTGATCACCGTCTTTGCCTTCAATGCGCTCGGCGACGGTCTGCGCGATGCGGTCGATCCCTACTGAGGTGATGAAGATGGCCCTTGCTCTCGTTAGTTCCTTCGCTCCGCCCGTCCGTCACGATCATCACGGCCGCAAGGAGAGCCCGATCATCGACGCGCGCAATATCGGCGTGAATTTCAAGGTCGAGCATGGCACTGTCGAAGCCGTGAAGGACATTTCCTTCCAGCTATACCGCGGCGAAACAATCGCCATCGTCGGCGAGTCGGGCTCCGGCAAGTCGGTGACGGCGCGCACCGTCATGGGGCTTCTCTCCAAGCGTGCGGTCATCTCGCCGCGCTCGAGCGTCGAGTATGACGGCGCCAATATTCTGAAATTTTCGGAGAGAGCCCGCCGCAGGCTGCGCGGCGACCGGATCTCGATGATCTTCCAGGAGCCAATGAGTTCGCTGAACCCGATCTATACGATCGGCAGCCAGATCGTCGAAGCGATCCGCGTCCACCGCAAGATGAGCCGCAGACAGGCCGACGCCAAGGCGCTGGAGCTTTTGAAGCAGGTGCAGATCCCCGATCCCGAAGCGCGCCTGCGGCAATATCCGCATCAGCTCTCGGGCGGTCAGCGCCAGCGCGTGATGATCGCCATGGCGCTCGCCAATGATCCCGATGTGCTGATCGCCGACGAGCCGACGACGGCGCTCGACGTGACCGTCCAGGCGCAGATCCTCAATCTCATCCGCAATCTGCAGACGGAATTGCGGATGGCAGTGATCCTGATTACCCACGACCTGACGGTCGTGCGCAAGTTCTCCGACTATGTCTATGTGATGCAGCATGGCGAGATGCGCGAGCACAATATAACCGAGCAGCTCTTCGCCAATCCGCAACATCCCTATACGAAGCATCTTTTGGGATCAGAGCCGCGCGGCCAGGCCAACCCGCTGCCGGAGGGATCGGATATCATTCTCGACGCCCGCGGCGTGCGCGTCTCCTTCATGCTGCGCCATGGCGGCTTCTTCAGACCGGAGCTGCGCGAACTGGTCGCCGTCGACAGTCTCAATCTGACGCTGCGGCGACACGAAACGCTGGGCCTCGTCGGTGAATCCGGTTCGGGCAAGACGACCTTCGGTCAGGCTATTCTCAGGCTCAGTGACACGGACAACGGCGAGATCTATTTCGACCGCCAGCCGATCCACGGCAAGTCACGGGCGGAAATGCGGCCCTTGCGCTCGCGCATGCAGGTCGTCTTCCAGGACCCGTTCTCGTCACTCAATCCGCGCATGACGATCGGTCAGATCATCGAGGAAGGGCTGGTCGTCAACAAGCTCGGCGCCACCAAGGGCGAACGTCTGGACAGGGTTCGCGAAGCTCTGGTCTCCGCCGGCATGCCGGGCAACATCCTCTCGCGTTTCCCGCATGAATTTTCCGGTGGGCAGCGCCAACGCATCGCTATTGCGCGGGCGATCGCACTGGAGCCGGAATTCATCCTGCTCGACGAGCCGACCTCGGCACTCGACCTCTCCGTCCAGGCGCAGATCATAGAGCTCCTGCGCAAGCTGCAGGATGAGCGCGGTCTGAGCTACCTTTTCATTTCGCATGACCTGAAGGTCGTGCGTGCCCTCTGCCACCGTGTCATCGTCATGCAGCACGGCAAGATCATGGAAGAGGGACCCGTCAACGAAGTCCTTTCCAATCCCAAGACACCCTACACCGAACGGCTCGTCAAAGCCGCTTTCGAGGTAGCCTGATTTCAGAATGCCGGAGGTTCATATGGCAAATCCCAGAATAGCGTTCATCGGAGCTGGCTCCACCGTTTTCATGAAGAACATCGTCGGCGACATCCTGCAGCGTCCGGCGCTGTCGGGGGCTACGATCGCGCTCATGGACATCAACCCGCAGCGATTGGAAGAAAGCGCCATCGTCGTCAACAAGCTGATTTCGACACTTGGTGTGAAGGCGAAGGCAGAGACCTACGGCGATCAGCGCAAGGCTCTGTCGGGCGCCGATTTCGTGGTCGTCGCCTTCCAGATTGGCGGTTACGAACCCTGCACGGTGACGGACTTCGAGGTGCCGAAGAAATACGGCTTGCGCCAGACGATTGCCGACACGCTCGGCGTCGGCGGCATCATGCGTGGCCTGCGGACCGTGCCGCATCTCTGGAAGATTTGCGAAGATATTCGTGCGGTCTGCCCCAACGCCATCATGCTGCAATATGTAAACCCGATGGCGATCAACACCTGGGCGATCGCCGAGAAATATCCTGACATCAAGCAGGTTGGCCTTTGCCATTCCGTGCAGGGCACGGCAATGGAGCTCGCCCATGATCTCGACATCCCCTATGACGAAATCCGCTACCGCTCGGCCGGCATCAACCACATGGCCTTCTACCTGAAGTTCGAGCATCGTCAACCGGACGGTTCCTACAAGAACCTCTATCCGGATCTCGTACGCGCCTATCGCGAGGGACGTGCGCCGAAGCCCGGCTGGAACCCGCGCTGCCCCAACAAGGTACGTTACGAGATGCTGACGCGTCTCGGCTATTTCGTCACCGAAAGTTCGGAGCATTTTGCCGAATACACACCTTACTTCATCAAGGAAGGTCGCGAGGACCTCATCGAGAAATTCGGCATTCCGCTCGACGAATATCCGAAGCGCTGCATCGAGCAGATCGCCCGCTGGAAGGGCCAGGCGGAAGCCTATCGTTCGGCCGACAAGATCGAGGTCAATGAATCGAAGGAATACGCCTCCTCGATCATCAATTCGGTCTGGACCGGCGAACCCTCGGTCATCTACGGCAACGTCCGCAATAATGGCTGCATCACCTCGCTGCCGGCCAATTGCGCTGCCGAAGTCCCCTGCCTGGTCGATGCCTCCGGCATCCAGCCAACCTATATCGGCGACCTGCCGCCGCAGCTGACCGCGCTGATCCGCACCAATATCAATGTCCAGGAACTGACGGTTCAGGCACTGATGACGGAAAATCCGGAACATATCTATCATGCTGCGATGATGGATCCGCATACGGCTGCCGAGCTCGACCTCGATCAGATCTGGTCGCTGGTGGATGAGCTGCTCGCCACCCATGGCGACTGGCTGCCGGAATGGGCACGGCCGAGCAAGGTGCGCGCGGCCTGAGGCACACGAATAGGATCAGCGCTGCCCGATATGCCGGCGCTTATCCTGATGGTTCAGGATAACCTGCCTTCGTCGTCGATCAGGGCTAGACGGAAGGGGAGCGTGTCGCTCCATCGCCAAAGCACGAGGTTGAGATCGTCGCGTCTGGCCGCGGGAGCAAAACTTCTGACCAAGAGGCCATGATAGCCATCGGACACGAGCCGACGTGCGAAGTTCTGTGTCCTTGCTTCCCCTTTTTCCTTCATCTCGTCGCGCCAGCTTGCTGCGGCAATCGTTTCGGCATCCATGCCGAGCGCCTGAAGAGCGACCTCGTCCCTTGTGTCAAAGACGCGCTCGATATCGGCCTCGTAGGAGACAAGGGTGGTTGGCTGCAGGCTGCCGACCTGATTGGCTTCCCTGAGCGCCGTCAGCACGGATAGCGACGTATAAAGAGCCGGCATTCCCTTTGGATTAAATCGTCCGCCATAGAGTTCGGCGCCCCGGCCGGAAAGTGGCTGGCGTGCATAGATCGGGTTCAGCGCCCGATAGAGCTTTCCTTCGTAGCGCATTATCGGGGATCAGGCGTGGACGCCGGCATCGATCGCATCGATATAATCGAGAACGTCCTCCGCCCGTCCGTCGCGAACCAGCTGCATAGCAGTCTGGCCTGAAAAGCCCGATAAGGGCTCGGAACGATACCAGGCATAGGCCATCAGCGCCGAGCCGAAGCGGGGTTCGACCTTGTTGACGACTTCGATCATTTCGCGCAGGCGCTTCTGCGTCTTGTCGGAGCGGAGGCGGTCCTTGCGCTGGATCGCATCCTTGCCGAGACCGGCGGTGCGGGCAATTTCCTCGCTCGTCGTGCGGAAGGCATCGGCGATCTTGCGCGGTGCAAACAGCCCGTCATCTGCATATTGTGCGAGGCACATGATCCATCTCCATGCCGTTTATACTGACGTTATATAGCGTCAAAATAAGCGGCGTTCAATGGCTGACGTTCTGCCGGTAATCGTTACCGATCATCTCAGCCGCCTTGGAGCCGATTGCCATGGCTGGCGCGTTGGTGTTGCCCGATGGAATGAAGGGAATGATCGAGCAATCGATCACCCGCAACCCGTCGAGCCCGCGAACCTTCAACGTACCATCGACGACCGCCATCGGATCGTTATCCGGCCCCATGCGCAGGCTCCCGGAAGGATGGTAGTTCGTCTTCACCGTCTGGCCGGCGAATTTCGTCAGCGCTTCCTCGTCTTGCAGCGTTTTCCCGGGCAGGATTTCCATCGCGATCTTGGAACGGAAGGGTTCCGTTTCCAGAAGCCGCCGCGCCGTCTTCAGGGATGCGAGCGTCAGGCGCAGATCATCGGGATCGCCGAAGAAATTGCAGTCGACGAGCGGCTGGTCGGCAGGGTCGGCCGAGCGTAGCTTCACGCTGCCGCGCGCCTTCGGCCGCAGCAGGCAGGAGGTAAAGGTCACGCCCCAGGTCGGTTTAGCTGAGGAGACGTCACGATCGAGATAGACGATCGGCGCGCAATAGAGCTGGATCGTCGGTCGATTACCGCCGTCCGGATCGTAGAAGAGGCAGGACTCGATACCTGTGGTCGTCACCGGCCCGGAATCGAAGAGCAGATATTGCAACCCGTTGCGGATCATCGGCCAGCCTTTGTCTTCGCCGAAGTAGCCCGACTTGCCCTTCGTGGTGGCGATGACGGGAACTTCGTGATGATCCTGCAGATTGGCGCCGACGCCGGGCAGATCGGCGATGACGGCGATGCCGTGTTCGCGCAGATGATCGGCAGGGCCGATGCCTGACAGCATCAGCAGCTTGGCGCTATTATAGGTTCCCGAGGCAACCAGCACCTCGCGTTCAGTCATGGCTTCGCGCGTCTCGCCACCCCGCGTATAGGCGACGCCGACCGCGCGGCCATTCCTGATGATGAGGCGGTCGACGCGCGCTTCGGTGATGATGTCGAGACGGCTGTCTCCCAAGAGCGGGTCGAGGAAAGCCTTCTTGGCATCCGAGCGTACCGTGCGGCGATCCCATTTGGCAAAGGTGTGCTGCATGATGCCGACGCCGTTCTGTCTGGCGCCGTTGAAATCAGGATTATAGGGGTGGCCGAGCCCCTGTGCGGCGAGGATGAAATCCTCGGTCGTATCGGAGATATGGCGCGGTTCGGAAACACGCAGGTTGCCGGAAATGCCGTGGAATTCATTGTTGAAGCGGCTATTGGCTTCAATGCCTTTGAAATGCGGCAGCATGTCCGCGTAGGACCATTCGGTTCCGTTGCCGAGATAGGCGGCCCAGCTGTCGTAATCTTCCTTCTGGCCGCGCATATAGACCATGGCATTGACTGCACTGCCACCGCCGAGCGCTCGTGCAACCGGTACGATAGGGCCGCGGCCGCCGAGCTGCGCTTGCGGCACGGTATGATGCATTTCGAGGAAATCGTTGCGCGCGAGATATTTCATGTAGCCGGCCGGAAAGGACATCAGCCTTGCGGTCTCGCGCGGTCCGCGCTCGATGATGAGGACCGAAAATCCAAAATCCCGCACCAGCCGCATGGCGGCGACCGAGGCCGCGGATCCGCCGCCGGCGATGATGAAGTCGTAGGTCTTGTTCACATTTCCTCCGAACCGGGATGATGGTATCGGCCGACTCGCAATCGACTGGCAAAGCGAGCGACAACAATGACATAGATGCCACTGGCGATCGTCAAGGCGCGTTGCGCTCAACGCCCAAAGAATAGCGTTTCGGCATTCTCGATGAAGATTTTGCGGGCAAGTTCAGGGTTGCCGATTGCGTCCTGCATTCCGTCGATCAGGTCGGCGTCATCGGGCATATCGCTCCAGAGCTCGGTATGGGGCCAGTCGCTGCCCCAAAGCAGCTTTTCCGGATGGCTGGCGGCAAGTGCGCCCGTCACCTCGGCAAAACCTGGATAGCCCCGCTCGCGCGTCAGCCTGTAGGGAGCCGTGAGCTTGACGTAGCCGCCGGGATGATCGGCAAGCCTCTGGAGAGCAGGAAGATGTTGGCGCCATGCGCCGTCGGCGAGCGGTATGAAGCCTAGATGATCGATGACGAAGCGGACGCCCAGATGCGGCAGCCGCCTGGCAAGGTCATCGATCTGGTCCGGGCTGATCTGAAGCTGCAGCGACCAGCCGAAATCACGGATGCTAACCGCGAGCGTTTCGGCCGCAGTAAGCGGTAGGCCGCCCTTGTTGCGCGTGTTGATACGCACGCCGCGTACCCCAAGCCGGTCGAGCCGGGCAATCTCCGTAGGGCCTGTCTCGGGATCGATGACGACGATGCCCCGCAACCGGTCCGGAAAGGCGGCCAATGCCTCGACCAGAACCTGGTTGTCGAGGCCGTAGACGCTCGGCTGCACGGCGATGCCCCTGCTGATGCCCAGCCGGTCGGCAAAGGCGATCCAGTCGGCAGTCGTTGCGATATCTGGCGTGTAGCTACGCGGCGTATTCAGCGGCGCGTCCGACCGGAAGACGTGGAAATGTGTATCGATCGTGCCCTGCGGCAGCGGCGTTGCTGGAGCGCGGCTCAGCGGCAGGCGCGGCAGGCAAAGTGGAGCTTGACTGTCCACCAGGCTCATTTCTGTTCCAGATCCTCATGCTGGAGGAAATCGAAATCGGCGCCTTCATCGGCCTGCAGCACGCGCGTGTGATAAAGCTTGGCATAGCCGCGCGCCGGTTCGGCAGCCGATATTTCTCCAAGCTCTGCCATGCGTCGGTCGAATTCCGCTTGGTCAATGGCGAGGTCTAGGCGTCTCTCCTTGACGTCGAGGCGGATGCGGTCGCCGGTTCTCACGATCGCCAGCGGCCCGCCGGCCGCAGCCTCCGGGGCAATATGCAGCACGATCGTGCCGAAGGCGGTGCCGCTCATGCGGGCATCGGAGATGCGCACCATGTCCTTGACGCCTTGGCGCGCAAGCTTGCGCGGGATCGGCAGATAGCCGGCTTCCGGCATGCCCGGCGCGCCTTTCGGGCCGGCATTGCGCAGCACGAGAATATCGTCGGCGCTGACTTCGAGGTCGTCGCTATCGATCCGCAGGGTCATGTCCTCGACGGAATCGAAGACCACTGCTCGGCCCTCATGCTGCAGCAGATCCTTCGATGCCGCCGATTGCTTGATGACCGCGCCACGGGGCGCAAGGTTGCCGTGGAGCACGGCAATCGTGCCGATGGGCTTCAACGGTTTATCGACCGTGCGGATGATCGTCTGGCCGGGCTCGTCGGGAGCCGCATCGATTACCTCGCCGATTGTCTTGCCATAGATCGTCCGCTGGCTGCCGTCGATCTCGTGGCGCACCGCCTTCAAGAGCGTCTGCACACCGCCGGCCTCGTGGAACTGCTCCATATAATGCCGGCCGGACGGCTGTAGGTCGACGAGAAGTGGGATGATCTTGCCGAGCCTGTCGAGCTCGGCCATGTCGAGACGAATGCCAAGGCGCCCCGTGATGGCAGCAAGGTGAACCACGGCGTTGGTCGACCCCCCCATAGCTTGCAAGGCGACAAGGCCGTTGCGGATGGCCGAAGGCGTCAGAATATCGCGCACCGTCGGCGCATCCGGGTTGGCTGCCAGTCCGGCGGCAACGCGGCCGGTCTCTTCGGCAAGCCGCACGCGCTCGGATTCGGCGGCGGGCGCCGATCCTGCCCGCGGCAGGCAGAGGCCCATCACTTCGGTCAGGTTGGCCATGGTGCTTGCCGTTCCCATCACCGTGCAGGTGCCGATCGAGCTAGCGAGTTTGTTGTTGACGTCGGTAATTTCCGCCTCGTCGATTTCCCCGGCACGGAAACGCCCCCAGAAACGGCGGCAATCGGTACAGGCGCCGAGCCTCTCACCCTTATGGTGGCCAACGGCCATCGGCCCGGTCGGCAGGAAGATTGCCGGGATATCGCTGCTGGCAGCGGCCATGATCTGCGCCGGCAGGGTCTTGTCGCAGCCGCCAATCAGGATCACGGCATCCATCGGCTGGGCGCGGATCATCTCCTCGGTTTCCATCGCCATCAGGTTGCGAAGATACATCGAGGTCGGCGAGGCGAAGCTCTCGTGGATGGAAATGGTCGGGAAGACCATCGGCATTGCGCCGGCCAGCATGACACCGCGCTTGGTCGCTTCGATGAGTTGCGGCACGTTTCCGTGGCAGGGGTTGAAATCGCTGTAGGTATTGGCAATCCCCACGATCGGGCGATCGAGAGCATCGTCCGAATAGCCCATGGCCTTGATGAAGGCCTTTCGCAGGAAAAGGGAGAAACCCTGATCGCCGTAACTCGTCAGCTTGCGACGAAGACCGCTCGACATTGTTCCTCCCTCGTCTCTTAAATTGAGCTCAAGCCTAGTGGGATATACGGGATTGTCAATAAAGAAGATGCTTCGGCGATGCCGCTCACCGCGATGTTCGGAAAATTGAATAGACAAAATGTAAGATAATTCGAGATTTTTCTGCTTTTCCACGCCGAATGCGCATTGGCATTTTTGGTGATGATGTCTAAATTATCGATAAAATGAGGTGGAGTGGTTCATGGCAGAGATCAAACGAAGGCGGGTGGGGATCATTGGTGCCGGCTGGGTCAGCGAATATCACCTGCCGGCATGGATGAAGCAATCGGCGCGCGCCGAGGTCGTAGCGATCGCCGATCCCTCCGCGGAGGCGCGGGCGGCCAGAAGCGAGACCTCCGGCATTCCGAGAAACTATGCGAGCGCGGAAGCGATGCTGGCGGAGGAAGCGCTCAATGTCGTCGATATCTGTGCGCCGCGCGAGGCACATGTGGAGCTTGTGCAGTTGGCGGCGGCCAGGGGCGTCGATATTCTCTGCCAGAAGCCGCTCGCGCCCGATTACGACCAGGCAGTTGCTCTCGTTGCCGGTCTGCCGGCGTCGATCCGTTTGATGGTACACGAGAACTGGCGATTTCGCGCCTATTACCGGCGGCTGAAGGCCTGGCTGGAGGAAGGGATTGCCGGCAATATCAGGCAGGTTCAGTTCGAATTCTTCTCAAGCGGCATGATCGCCGATGCTGACGGCAACAGGCCAGCGCTCATCCGCCAGCCGTTTTTCCGCAGGCAGCAGCGTCTGCTGGTCATGGAGGTGATGATCCATCATCTGGATACGCTGCGCTACCTGTTCGGCGAGATGGAGGTGGTTGCCGCACGGCTTGAGCGCAGCAATGACGACATTGTAGCCGAAGATGTTGCCTTCGTCATTCTGCGCCGTCTGGACGACGGGGTGATCGTCACTGTAAACGCCAATCTGGCGGTGTATGGCGCGCCGCCGGTGCCGCGCGATCATCTACGGATTTTTGGCACGCAGGCGATGCTGGAATTGTATGGAAGCCGTCTCTCGGCAACGGGCCATGCCGAGCGCGAGGAAGAGTTCGATGCGGATGCCGTCTACCAGGGCGCCTATGACGCAACGATCGCGCATTTCCTCGATGGGCTCGAGGGCCGAGCAGTGATGGAGACCGTGCCTGACGATAATCTGAAGACGCTGGCGCTGGTCGAAAACATCTATCGGCTGAGCCAGTTCGACGCTGAAGACAAACCGCGATAACATAGCCCGCCCCCGGAGGACTATTGATGCAGACGCTCGATGATATCAGTGAAGACGAGACCGAACACGACGATCTGAGCATTGCGCGCGCGCTTGAAGAAGACATCATCTTCGGACGACTGGCGCCCGGCACTCGCCTGACCGAGGATACGCTTCTTGCGCGCTTCCATGTGACGCGACACTTCGCGCGCCAGGCGATCGTTCAGCTTGAGACGATGGGTATCGTCGTGCGCGAACGCAATAAGGGCGCAACTGTCCGCTCGCTGACATCGAGACAGGTGCAGGAGATCTATGACGTGCGCGAGCTGCTGCAGAGGCAGGCGGCACTCTGGATTCCGTTGCCGGCGCCCGACGAGCTGATCGCCGAACTGACGGCCCTGCACGAAGAGCATGGCCGGCACGTCGAATCCGGCTACCTTCGCGGCGTGCACGAGACAAACGACAAGTTCCATCTGACGCTTTTCAGCGCCTGCGGCAATTCTCATCTCGTCCAGTCGATCGAGCTCTACATGCGTCTCAGCCTGCCGGTGCGCGCCAATTCCATGTCGAGCAAGGAATCGCTGCAGATCTCGCACGAACATCACCGGCTGATGATCGATATGCTGAAGGGCAGGGATAACTGGGTCCTGGCGCAGCTCTGCGTCGACCATCTGCAGCCGAGCAAGAGGCGCTACCTCGCCTATGTGAGCGAACACTAGAGCTATTCTTCAGAGGGTCAGGGAGCGCAACTTGGAGGGTTGCGCCCCCTCTTTTCCTGCCGTCTCACCAGTCCAGGCGAAGGAGAGAAACGCCCTGACGCGGCAGGGAGAAGCGGAGATCGATCTTGCCGTCCGTGACGGAAACCGATGCCTTGTCGTCGATCTCAGCCAGCTTGCCGGAGGCTTCGAGCGTGGCGTAATCGGCGCCCTCGATATGCTGCGGCTTGCCCATTTCCTTCCAGATGCGGAAGGAGTTGGAATGCTGCTCGTCCATGCGGAAGTGCTTGAGTGCGGCCGGCCGGCTGCCCCAGCCATCGATGGAAAGGCTGACCTCTGCAGCGGGGCCTGCCTCGTCATCGTCATGATAGTGCCAGACGAGAACGGAGACGCCCCTGTCGTCGCGGGTCGCCACGACATTGACGTCGGGCTTGTCGCGAACGCCATGGCTCATGATGTCTTCGATATCGCGGCGATAGTCGCTCTCCGATTCGAGCCACTGGCCGCCGAGCTTGCCGAGCATGCGGAAGCCGTTCAGCACGGCCTTGTCGACGCCGTTGGTCGCCAGATCCCGGAAGCCGTCGAAATAGGGCTGGTCGTCGAAGAGGAAGGCCCAGGTGACGGCCCCTTCGATCTCGATATTGGCGCGGCGCGATAGTTCATAGGTGCGGACCATGCTTTCAACGACATAGACGCCGTAGAGCGGGCCGTTGCGATAGCCGTTCTGCGGATGGACGCGCGCCGAGCAGGCAGCGCATCCCTCAGGGTCGGATTCGCCGATGACGACGGGCAGGTGCCGAAGCTCGGAGAATTCGTTGATGATGGCAAGATTGGTCTCGATGTCGCGTAGCTGCTTGTGCAGGCCCATGCGTACATGCCCGTCGAAGATGACCGGATTTCCCTTGGCATGGAAGGCGATGAAGTCGAGCGGTGGTTTGTTCTCGACGACATGGCGCAGGAAGGCGCGCAGAAAGGTCTGCGCTTTTTCATTGGCGAATGCGCCGCAGGTGTGCGGGCCTCCGACACGGGCCTTAGGCAAGGCCCGCTTCACGGCACGCGCGCTCGCATCATACATCGCGCAGAATTCCGGGATCGTGCCGGTCCAGTAGTGGCCGTCGGGCTCGTTCCACACTTCCCAGGGCCAGGACGAGACCACGTCTTCGCCGTAGCGATCGGCGAGGTGCCGCGCCCAGGCTTCGATCAGGTCTCCCCATTTCTTCAGGTCCTTCGGCGGCGCTGTCCAGCCGGTGGTGATAGTCGCATACCGGTCTGCCGGCTCCCAATGATGCTTGTAGGGGCCATCGAAATCGGAAAGCGCTTCCGGTGTGAAGCCGATCTGGATCAGCGGGATGTTGCCAGCCTCGACATAGGCATCGAAGATCTGGTCGATGATCGTCCAATCGTAGACGGGATTGCCGTTTGCATCCTCACTATAGGCATTGGTCGAGCCCCATTTCAGGGCCGGCTTGCCGTCGCCGCTCGTCAAGAGATTGTGTGCGCGAATGCGCGGAGCGACGGGGCTGAGTTCGGTCAGCTCTTTCAGGAGCTTCTTGCCGTGCGGGGAGTAAGTGTAGTTCGGCTCGTCATAACCGAACCAGTTCCACAGTGGTCTGTATGGCCCGGTCGGCCGGCCGGCGTGAACGTTGATGGTCACGTCATAGGAACTCGTCATCGTCTTTTCCTCTTGAACGGTCATGCCTCAGCCTCCTCCCGAAGACCAACCGACCAATATGGTGATGAAGTGCGGCCGTCTTGGGAGGGCGCCGCGCTCGCTGCCAAAAGCTATGCGAAATGACCATTTTGTCAATAATATAAAAAATCACACTCGCATGGCGATTGGAAAATACCCGAATTTCCAACAGTTTTTGGCATTCTAAAAATTACCTGTTGCCGTTTTGTGAAAAATTGTCGATAAATGCAGAGGCGAAGCTCAGCGTCTGGAGGAGTCATGCGGGCCATCAGGTCCCTATGCAGACGCTTTAGCCGGAACGCGATCGATAACGGATTACGGGAAGCGCCCGCGCCTGCGGGTCAAGGAGGAGGAGCGTCCGATGAAGTTCCCTAGATTTGCAGTCATTGCCTTATTGTCTCTCGCCGCTCTGCCTGCTTACGCGCAGGATTTCATTGCCGGCATCCCGCGCAATGAAACGTTGATCATCCAGGGCACGCCGCAGCAGAATGCGGATTGGTTCAACGTCTGGGCGCCCGGCGGTGGCGGCGCAGCCAATGTCAACGGCCTGCAGCAGCTGACGACCGACACGTTCTGGTTCATCAATCCGGAGGGCGGTCCGGATGCCTGGCAGAACGCGCTGGCAACCGAGCCGCCTGCCTACAATGCCGATTTCACCCAAATGACGGTGAAGCTGCGCAAGGGCATCTATTGGAGTGACGGCGTCGAATTCACCAGTGATGACGTGGCCTATACGGTCCGGACGCAGATCGACCATCCCGGCATGTCCTGGAGCGCGCCCTTCACTGTCAATGTCGCCAGCGTGGAGAATCCCGATCCGCAGACGGTCGTCTTCCATCTGAAGAAACCCAATTCGCGTTTCCACACGCTGTTTACCGTGCGCTGGAACGCTGCCTGGATCATGCCGAAGCATGTCTTCGAAAAGGCCGGCGATCCCCTGGCATTCAAAAACAATCCGCCGGTATCGCTCGGTGCCTATGTATTGCAGAGCTACGACAAGGGCGGCAACTGGACCATCTGGAAACTGCGTGACGACTGGCAGCGCACTTCGATTGGCATGGCCGCCAAGGAGCCGCCGCAGGTCAAATATGTCGTTTATCGCGCCGCCGGCAATCCGGAGGCCCGCGTCATCGAACAGCGCAATCACAATCTCGATGTCATCAACGACATGGCGCCCGAGGGCATGTTTGCCATGATGCGTGACAGCAAGAGTGTCGCCTCCTGGCTGAAGGGCTTCCCCTTCGCCCATCCCGATCCGACCCTGCCGTCGGTACTGCTCAACACCAAGAAGCCGCCTTTCGACAACAAGGATGTCCGCTGGGCGCTGGCATTGATGATCGATATCCGCGCCGTGGCACTCGGTTCCTATCGTGGTGCTGCCAATCTTGCAGCCCTTGCCACGCCGCCGACCGGCTCAGCACCGGACGATTATTACGCGCCGATGCAGGACTGGCTCACCAATTTCGAGCTCGATACCGGCAGCCGCAAGATCAAGCCCTATGACCCCAATATCTCGGCCCAGATCGCCACGATGGTCCGCGGTCAGTGGGGCGACCAGATCCCGACCGATCCGAAACAGCTGCAGCGCACCTTCGGCTTCGGCTGGTGGAAGCAGGACGTCCAGGCCGCAACCGAGCTCCTGCAGAAGGCCGGTTTCAAGAAGAGCGGCAATCAATGGCTGAAACCTGACGGCACGCCGTTTGTGATCCGCCTGCAGGTGGAAGGCGATGCCATTCCGACGCTGGCACGTGCCGGCACGGTCATCGCCCAGCAATGGAGCCAGAACGGCATTGCCACCAAGGTGGACGTTGCCGGACCGACCAACGGTCAGCGTCTCAGCACCGGCGATTTCGAAGCGGCGATCTACTGGAGCATCGAAACCTGGGGCGGTCATCCGGACCTGTCCTTCTTCCTGGACAGCTACCATTCGGAGTTCATCAAGCCACTCGGCCAGATTCAGCCGCCGCGCAACCTGCAGCGCTGGCAGGATCCGCGCCTCGATCAGCTGATCGCGAAAAACCGGTCCATCGCTTTCGATTCGCCTGATGTCACCAAGGTCGGCCAGGACTTCCTGAAGCTCGCCGTCGAAGAGATGCCGATGATCCCGCTGATGGCTTACAACAAGTTTGCGCCGTTCGACACGACCTACTGGACCAACTATCCGAGTGCTGAAAACCCCTATTCCGCCTCGGGTCCGAACTGGTCGAACATCCGCTACATGGTGGTCGGCCTGAAGGCCAATCCGGCCGCTCCCAAGAACTGACCGCGTCGATATGGGGAGTGGCCGGGCAGCCGGCCGCCCCTTCTGCTATTGGAGGGTGGATGCCATGAATGGCTTTCTGATCTATGCGGGCAAACGTTTCCTGCAGTTCCTTTTTGTCGTCGTCACCGGCATCACGCTTGCGTTCCTGATCGCGCATTTCTCGCCGGTCGATCCGGTGGAGCAAACGGTGTCGCTGCTGACGAGCTTCGGCTCGACCGACCCGCAGGCAGTCGAAATTCTGCGACAGTCGCTGCGGGAGCTCTATGGAACCGGCGGCCCGCTTCTCGATCAGTATTTCACCTTCTGGGGGCGCGTGCTGACCGGCGATTTCGGTCCCTCGCTGTCGTCCTTCCCGACACCCGTCATGACGGTCATCGGCCGCGCTTTGCCCTGGACCGTCGGCCTGCTGACGCTTGCAACCATCATTGCCTGGATCATCGGCAATCTGCTCGGCGCGCTTGCCGGCTATTTCCGCAACAGCCGGCTTCTCAAGCTCGCCGGCATCGTCATCATGGCGCTGCAGCCGATCCCGACCTACATTATCGGCCTCAGCCTCGTCATCCTCTTCGGTTTCATCTGGCCGATCCTGCCGATCAGTGACGGCGCGCAGGTCAACCTCGCGCCTGCTTTCAATTGGGCCTTCATCAGCTCGGTCATCGAACACGGCATCCTGCCGGCGCTGACACTGGTGCTCGTCGGCATCGGCGGCTGGTTCATCTCCATGCGCTCGCTCGTCTCCAACATCGTCACCGACGACCACGTGGTCTATGCCGAGCTCGGGGGCGTACGTTCACGCAGCATCTTTTCGCACTATGTGGCCCGCAATGCCATGCTGCCGCAGGTCACGGGGCTCGCGCTCAGCCTCGGCAATGTCTTCGGTGGCGCCGTCATCGTCGAATTCGTCTTCAACTACCCCGGCATCGGCAAGTTGTTGATTTCAGGGATCTATTCCGGTGACTACAGCCTGGTGCTCGGCGTGACGACGATTGCCATCATTGCCGTCGCCTCCGCCGTCTTCGTGATCGACATCATCTATCCGCTGATCGATCCGCGCGTGAAACTGGGATAATTGCGATGTTCAAGATCCTCAGAGACCTGCTCCGTTATAACAAGGAATTCCTGTTCGGGACGATCCTGATCCTGATCATTCTCGGCCTGATCGTGGCCTCCTTCTTCTCACCCTATGACGAGAATGCCATCTATGTCGTCGCCCCCGATATGCCGCCGTCTGCAGAATTCTGGTTCGGCACGACATCGCGCGGCCAGGAGGTGTTCTGGCAGATTGCAGCATCGCTTCGCAACACGCTGCTCTTCGGCATCATCGTTGCCGTCATCAGCCGCCTCATTGCGCTGGTCGTCGGCCTGGTCTCCGGCTATATCGGCGGACGCACCGACCAGATCATCATGGGCATCAACGATACACTCGGCGCATTGCCCAACATTCCGATCCTACTTCTCCTGGTCTTCGTGCTGCGCGACCAGATGACATGGTCGATGCTGGCGATCGTCGCGGCCCTGCTCGGCTGGACACATGACAGCCGGCTGATCCGCTCAGTGGCGCTCTCGCTCCGCCACCGCGAGTTCACCCGACATGCGGTCTTCGCGGGCATGCGCACGTCGCAGATCCTCATCCGCGAGCATCTACCTTACGTGATGCCGATCGTCTTCTTCACGACGATGAACAATCTCATCTGGGCGATCGGCCTGGAAGTGACGCTGTCCGTGCTCGGCTTCTCCGACATCAACCGGCCGACGATCGGCGGCATGATCTATTGGGCCAATGCCCATTCCGCCATGGTCGCCGGCATCTGGTGGTGGGTGGCCTTCCCGATGCTCTTCGTGGTGATCCTCTTCCTCGGTCTCTTCATGCTCGCCATGTCGGTCAACGAATATATCGATCCCCGCTCGCGGCTGGCCCGGATGGGAGCCTGAGACGATGCAGAACCTATTGAGGAAAGCGCCCTTGACCCTCGTCGAAAACTCCCGGGACGCGCTGACGATCGACGGGCTGAAATGCTACTACGTCAACGACTATTTCGGCGTCCGGCGCGAGATTCGCGCCGTCGATGACATCAGCCTGACGGTACGCAAGAACGAGATCTACGGCATCGCCGGAGAATCCTCGAGCGGCAAGACCTCGTTGATCAAGACGCTTGCCGGGGCCATCCGTCCGCCGATGCGGGTCGTCGGCGGCACCGTCAATTTCAACTTCGATGGAAAGCTGATCGACGTCTACGGCGAACCGCAGAAAATGCGGTCTGCGCGCTGGCGCCACCTGTCCTATATCATGCAAGGCTCGATGAACGTGCTGAACCCGGTCCGACGCGTGAAGCACGCTTTCAACGATTTCGCCTTCCGGCACATGAACCTTGATCCGGCTACCTTTCGTGAGCGGATCGAGGCGCATCTCGCCCGCCTGCATCTCGATCCGCATGTGCTCGAAGCCTTTCCGCATCAACTCTCAGGCGGCATGCGCCAACGACTGACCATTGCGCTCGCGACCGTCTGCGAACCGGAATTCATCATCGCCGATGAGCCGACGACAGCGCTCGACGTTCTGGTGCAGCAGGATGTTCTGGCATTGATCAAGGAGGTGCAGACGCGCATGCAAGCCTCGGTCATCTTCGTAACCCACGATATGTCCGTCCATGCCGCAATCACCGATCGCCTCGCGATCATGTATGCCGGGCGGCTGGCCGAAGAGGGGCCGACGCAGGCGATTTTCGACAATCCGCAACATCCCTATACGGTTCACCTGATCGGCAGTCTGCCGCGGATCGGCGATACGAAATCCAGAAAAAGCCTACCAGGCAAACCGCCGGCGCTCTCGAACCCGCCTTCGGGATGCCGGTTCCACCCGCGCTGTCCGATTGCAATCGACAGATGCTCGAAGGAGGTGCCCGTCATGCAGCCAAGCGCGACCGGCGGGCGTGTCGCCTGTTTCAGGGCTGGGGAGTACAAAATCCAATGAGCGGCGAACACCTTCTCCAACTTGAAAACGTCACCAAGCTCTTTCCGATCGGCGGCTTCTTCTCGCGTGCGAAGATGACGGCAGTCAACGAGGTGAGCTTCGCGCTCGAGGCTGACAGGCCCGAGATCTTCACGATTGTCGGCGAATCCGGCTCCGGCAAATCCACGCTAGCCAAGATGATCCTTGGCAATGAGAAGGCTGATCGCGGCACCATCCGCTTCGACGGTGCGGATATCGGCGATATTCGCAGCCGAAACGCCCGTGAAGCCTTCATGACCAGGGTCCAGCCGGTTTTCCAGAATCCGTTCGAAGCCTTCAATCCGCTGACACGCATCGACGAATATCTGTATGCCACCGCTCATCGCTTCAAGGGTGCGAAGAGCCGCGCCGACAGGGAGGCGCTGGCCGATACGGCGCTGCAGCGGGTCGGCCTCTCCATTGCGGAGGTTCGTGGACGGTATTCGCACGAATTGTCAGGGGGCCAGCTCCAGCGTATTGCGGTGGCACGCGCGCTCATTCCCGAGCCGAAGCTCATCGTCGCCGACGAGCCGGTCTCGATGGTGGATGCATCGCTGCGAATGTCGATCGTCAACCTCTTCCGCGAATTGCGCGATACGCTGAAGGTGTCGATCATCTACATCACCCATGATCTGGCGACCGCCTACTACATCGCCGACCGGGTCATTATCATGCGCAAGGGCGTGGTGGTCGAAAGCGGCGATGCACGCACCGTGCTCGACAATCCGCAGCATGAATATTCGATCGCCTTGAAGAATGCCGTGCTGCCACCTGATCCTCGTGAGGCGTCGACGATTATTCGCCAGCGCCAGCAGGACGCCGGCGCACTTGCGCATCGGGAGATCGTCAGCGCCTGATAAGGTCACGCCCCGAGGTGGCGCGGCCATGTTCTCGGTGTCAGGATGCGCGGAAACGCAGATTGCCGGCCGAGAGCTCGCTGACCGAGGCGCAACCCATCAGCTTCATGCCGCGCTCGATTTCGGTTCGCATCTGCAGGAGCGCCCGTTCGACGCCTGCCTGACCAGCTGCCGCAAGCGGGAACAGGTAGTAGCGCCCGACGCCGACGGCCTTGGCGCCAAGCGACAGTGCCTTCAGCACATGCGTGCCGCGCTGGATGCCGCCATCGACCATCACATCGATCCGGTCTCCGACGGCCTCGACGATTTCCGCGAGCTGGTCGAAGCCGCTGCGCGAACCGTCGAGCTGACGCCCACCGTGATTGGAAAGTACGATGCCAGTGCAGCCGATATCGATCGCGCGCTTGGCATCCTCGACCGTCATGATGCCCTTCAGGCAGAAATGTCCGCCCCAGATTTTCACCATC
Organism: Hyphomicrobiales bacterium; assembly: GCA_900470965.1. GTDB lineage: Bacteria > Pseudomonadota > Alphaproteobacteria > Rhizobiales > Rhizobiaceae > Rhizobium. Next base: position 19,799 of record UCCS01000089.1, on the reverse strand, counting down.
TCGGCGACGTCGTCCCAGTTCATGGCGGGATCGAGCATTTCGGTGAAATAGCGGCTGATCGACATCGTGCCGCTGCCCATGTCGACATGGCTGTCGAGCTGCGGCAGGCGGAATTTCTCATGCGTGAAATAATTGATGGCCCATGCCGGTTTGACGGCAAACTGGGCCATGCCTGACAGATTGAGCTTGAAGGGGATGGCAAAGCCGGTGCGCTTGTCGCGCTCACGGTTGCCACCGGTGATGCTGTCGACGGTCAGCATCATCACCTGCACGCCGGCCTGCTTGGCTCTCGCCATCATTTCTCTGTTGAGGCCGCGATCCCTGTGGAAATAGAACTGATAGACCTGCGGTCCGCTACTGATCTTACGCGCCTCTTCCAGGCTGATCGTGCCGAGCGACGACACGCCGAACATCGTGCCGAATTTGCCGGCGGCATGGGCGACCGCCCGTTCCCCCTCGTGATGAAAGAGCCGCTGCAGGGCCGTCGGCGAGCAATAGACCGGCATGGCAAGTTTCTGGCCCATGACGGTAACCGACATGTCGACCTCGCTGACGCCGCGCAGCACGCTCGGCAGAAGATCGCAGCTCTCGAAAGCAGATGTATTGCGCCTGTAGGTAACCTCATCGTCCGCCGCGCCATCGATATAGTTGAAGATCGGCCCGGGAAGGCGTTGCTTGGCAAGACGGCGGAAGTCGTGGAAATTATGGCAGTCTGAAAGGCGCATACTCGTATCCAATCGAGGGCTGGCATGTGATGCCTCCAGCCGATGAGCGGCCGCGAGACCTCCTCGTCGTCGCGATCCATGACCTATGGGATACGATTATTATCGCACCAATCTCAAGCTCTCTTGAGTGCGCTTCCGTCGCCTTGTGAGAGAAAGGCGCATTTTATTGCCCGGCGGTCATGCGAGATGACATGCGTTGCGGAGACGCTGATCAGCGGGTGGGCTTCATCGCCAGCCAGATGACATGACGTGCACCGCCGCGCTTGCCGTTGGCGCGCGTATTGATCGCATCGACCGCAAAGCCGCTATCCTTCAGCCGGCGGGTGAAGGATGGATCAGGCCCTGAGGACCAGACGGCGAGCACGCCGCCGGGGCGGAGCGCCTCGCGGGAGGATTTCAATCCGGCAAAATCATACAGCCGGTCGTTGGATTTGCGGGTCAGCCCGTCAGGGCCGTTGTCGACGTCGAGCAGGATAGCGTCATAGCCGGCCTTTCCGGCACTGATCGCTTCACCGACATCGCCCTGATGGATCGAGACACGCGGATCGTCGAGGCAACCCTTGAAGACCTCCGCCATTGGACCTCGCGCCCAGGCGACGACCGCCGGCATCAATTCAGCGACGACGACACCGGCATCCTCGGGCACAACTGCCAGTGCTGCCCGTAGCGTAAAGCCCATGCCGAGGCCACCGATCAGGATTTTCGGCTTCGGATGCGATTTGATCCGCTCGAATGACAGCGTGGCGAGCGCTTCTTCCGAGCCGCTGAGGCGGCTGTTCATCAGCTCGTTTGTGCCGAGCATGATGGAAAATTCCGATCCGCGCTGCTTCAGCCGCAATTGCCCGCCTTCGCCGGGAATGGTCGCGGAATCGAGCTGGATCCAGGGAAGCATGGCGGTTTCGTCTCGCTGAAAGGGACCGTCCCCTAGCATAGGGCTACGGTTGAAGCCAGCAAGCCCTGCTCAGACCATGCGCACGAAATGGTCCGGCTCGTGTTCCACCACCTGGTCCTGCGGCGCGGCGGAACGGCGGCGGATATCCTCGACCTCCTGCGGCTGCAGGCGCGTGCGGGGATCGTCGAAGCGCACGTCCGGATCCGGCACGGCCGAGAGTAACAGCCGGGTGTAAGGATGCAGCGGATTGTCGATCACCTTGGCCGTATTGCCCCATTCGACGATCTGGCCGGAATACAGGACGGCGATATCCTCCGCCACATAACGGGCGGTGGCGATATCGTGGGTGATGTAGAGCAGGCCGAGATTCATCTCCTTCTTCATCTCGTTCAGGAGATTGAGAACGCCGAGGCGCACGGAGACATCGAGCATCGAAGTCGGCTCGTCGGCGACGATCACGTCCGGCTGGGCCGCAAGGGCGCGGGCGATATTGACGCGCTGGCGTTGGCCGCCCGAAAGTTCGTGCGGATATTTCGGCGCGACAATATCGGGATCGAGCTTCACGCGCTCAAGCAGTTCACGCACCGTCGCGTTGATCTGACTGCCGCGGATATCCGGCCGGTGCAGTTTCAGTGGCCGCTGCAAATGATGGGCGATCGTATGGGCCGGGTTCAGCGAGGCGAAGGGATCCTGGAAGATCATTTGCACCGAACGGCGGTAACGGGCGATCTCGTCTGACTTGGCACCTTCGACCGGGCGGCCCTTATAGAGAATCTGCCCGGTCGTTGGCAGATATTCGCGCATCGCCATGCGGGCGCAGGTGGTCTTGCCGCTGCCGGATTCGCCGACCAGCGCCAGCGCGCGGCCGGCATGCAGCGAAAAGGAGATGGCGCGTGCGGCATGAACGGCGGAATAGCCTTGGCCGAAGGTCTTGGTGACCCTGTCGAGGGCGAGGATGGCATCGCTCATAGCAGCACGCCTCCGTGAAGCGAGGGGAAGGAGGCCCAGAGTTTGCGGGTGTATTCGTGCTGCGGCACCTTGTAGATCGCCTCGGCACTGTTCTGCTCGACGAGCTTGCCCTGGAGCATGATGCCGATGCGGTCGCAGAACTGCACCATCAGTCCGAGATCGTGGGTGATGAAGAGCACGGAGAAGCCGAATTGTTTCCTGAGTTCGTTGATGCGCTGCAGGATTTCGCGCTGCACCACCACATCGAGCGCCGTCGTCGGTTCGTCCATGACGACAAGCTGTGGATCGAGCGCCATGCAGATGGCGATAACGATGCGCTGGCGCATGCCGCCGGAGAACTGGTGCGGATAGTTGCGCATGCGATCCGGCGCGATATCGACGAGCCTCAGCATCTCGGCCGTGCGCTCACGCGCCTGCGCCTTCGTCATGCCCTTGTGGGTGCGCAACACGTCATAGAACTGGTCTTCGATGCGCAGAACCGGGTTCAGCGAGTTCATGGCGCTCTGGAAGACCATGGCGACTTCGCGCCAGCGGAAGGCAGAAAGCGCCTTCGGATCCAGGTCCAGCACGTCACGGCCGGCAAGCAGGATCTGGCTGTCCTTGCGGATCAGCGCCGGCGGCTTGTGCAGGCGGCTGATGGCAAAGGCGATCGTGCTCTTGCCGCAGCCGGATTCGCCGGCCAGACCGAAGACCTCGCCCGGTGCCACGTCGAAGCTGACATTGTCGACGGCGCGAAAGTCCTTCTCCTCGCCGATATAGTCGATCGTGAGGTTCTTCACGGAAAGCAAGGGTTGCGTCACAGGCGGCCCTCCCCGGAGCGGACGAGCAAGGACCAGCGCTTCAGATGATTGCCGGTGCGCAGGCGCGGATTGGCGATCTCATCGACGGCGAAATTCAGCAGCGACATGCCGATGCCGAGGAAGGCGAGCGCAAAGCAGGGCGTGAGAATATCCCACCAGGCCCCGACCGAAAGCGCAGAGGCCTTCTGCGCATTATAGAGCATGGTGCCCCAGGAAACGACGCGCGGATCGCCAAGGCCGAGGAATTCCAGCGTCGCTTCGGTAATGATCGCGAAGATGACGCTGCCGATGAAATTGATGCCGACGATGGAAATCACGTTGGGGAAGATCTCGAATGTCATGATGCGCCATTGCGGCTCGCCCATCATCTCCGCCGATTTGACATAGTCCTTCTGCTTGACGGAGAGCGTTTCGGCGCGGGTGACACGCGCACCCCAGGCCCAGGATGTGCCGCCCAGGATCAGCGCAATGACGATCGGGCTCGCCTGGCCGATGAAGGCTGCGAGAACGAGCAACAACGGCAGGTTCGGTACGACGAGCACCATGTTTGTAAAGAAGCTGATGACCTCGTCCGTCTTGCCGCCGCGATAGCCGGAGATGATGCCGAGCGCGGTGCCGACGGCGGTGATCAACAGACCGGCGCCGAAGCCGACGGCAAGCGAGGTGCGCGCGCCATAGATCAGCCGGGCGAAGACATCCTGGCCGATGCGCGTCGTGCCGAGAATATGTTCGGCTGATGGAGGCTGATGCGGACGGCCCGTACGGGCGGCGGGATCATAATGCGTCAGCAAGGGGGCTGCGATCGCGACGATGATGATGAAGGCAATGATGGCGAGGCCGATCAGCGCCTTGCGATTGCGGAGCAGGCTCTTCATCTCACGCTCCCTTCAGTCGCGGATCGAGCAGCACATAGCTGACATCGACGATGAAATTGGCGATCAGCATGGTCGCGGTCATGATGAGAAGCTGGCCCTGGATGACGGGATAATCGCGGGCAAGGATCGCCTGATAGAGGATGTTGCCGAGGCCGGGATAGTTGTAGACGACCTCCGTCACCAGCGAGCCGCCGAGAATGGTGCCGATGGCAATCGCTAGGCTCGAAACGGTCGGCAGCAACGCATTGCGAGCGGCATACCAAAGCATGACATGCCGGTCGGAAAGACCCTTGGCGCGGGCCATGACGATATAGTCCTCGCCGAGCAGGTTGATCATGTTGTTCCGCATGGTGACGGTAAAGCCGCCGACCAGCACGGTGCAGAGCGTGATCATCGGCAGGATGCCGTGATAGGCGACACTGCCGATATATTGAAAGCTGAAGGCAGGATCGAGCGAGGGATCGGCCGCATAGCCGTTCGGGAACCAGCCGAGCGTGAAACCGAAGAAAAACAGCACGATCAGCGAGGTGACGACGGCCGGTACCGATGTCGCGAAGATCGCGCCGATCGAGACGATGACGTCGAATTTGGTGCCGCGCCGCCAGGCCGCGACGATGCCGAGAAACGTTCCGAGCGCGAAGCTGATGATCGTCGCCGTGCCCATCAGGCCGACGGTCCACACCAGCGCGTGGCCGAGCACGGACGTGACCGGCAGTGGGAAATATTTGATCGAGCGGCCGAGATCACCGGTGAAGATGCTGCCGAGATAGGTGAGATATTGCTGCCAGAGCGGCCCGTCGACGAAGCCGAAGGTCAGTTTCAGCGCCTGCAGGCTTTCCGGCGGCAGTTCAGCGCCTGCACTCGAAAACATGATGCGCACGGGATCGCCCGGCATCAGCCGGGGCAGGAAGAAATTGATCGTGGCTGCCGCGATGAAGGCCGCCAGGTAAAAGGCGAGGCGGCGAAGCAGAAAGGCCATGGGGACTCCGTCAAAACAGGAGCGGCGCTTGCCGCGCCGCTCCCGCCGTTTGTAATAATGGCTACTTGACTGGCTCGAGCGCCAGCAGGTTCAGAAGACGTGCCGGGTTGGTACGCGAGATGGACGGATTGACGAAGGGGTTTTCCTTGGTCGACCAGCCGGTAAAGCGCTTGGTGTTGTACTGATACCAGTTCGGATTGTTGAAGACCGGGATGACAGGCATGTTTTCGGCAACGATGCGCTGTGCCTTGTTCATCGCTTCCTTCTGCTTGTCGAGGTCGGCCGTGTGGGTGAACTGGGTCACCAGATCTTCCACTTCAGGGTTGAACCAGCGCTGCGCGGTGAAGCGCGTCTTGCCCTTGTCCGAGGCGCTGAAGGCGCGCTTGTAGGGGTAGTAGGGCGATGCCGAGGCCGGCAGGCTGTTGATCGCCGCATCGAACTTGCCGTCGATGAGGTCGGAGGTCCAGACGGCTTCTTCCGGCGTCTCGATCTTGGCGTCGATGCCGACGGCCTGCATGCCTTCGATGGCGATGTTGACAGTGTCGATCCAGTCCGTCCAGGCGTTCGGAACAATGATCGAGAAGGAGATCTTCGAGCCGTCAGGATTGTCGCGCAGACCGTCGCCGTCCTTGTCGACATAGCCTGCTGCATCAAGCAGCGCCTTGGCGGCATCGGCGTCATAGGCGCCGAACTTGCCGAAGTCGGCCTTGACGGACGGGTCCGCCCAGCTCTTGTAGAGCTCGCCCATCAGGCCCGGGTCTTCGTTCAGCGTCGGATAGCCGTAGCCGGCGACATCGATCATCGTCTTGCGGTCAAGCGCCATAGAGACCGCCTGGCGGAACTTCACGTCGTTGAAGGCCTTCTTGTTGGCCTCGTTGGAAGTCTCGAGATTGAACAGGAAGGCAACCATGCTGCTCGGCGAATACCAGTAGTGATAATGAGCCGGATCCTTGGAGACATAGACATTATCGATATCGGGAATGAAGGAAACGCCCCAGTCGAGCGTACCGTCGGCGGTCGCCGTCAGGATCTGGTTGTTGTCGGCAAGCTGCGGGAAGCGCATGCAATCGACCTTCAGGTGCTCGGCATCCCAGTAGTTCGGGTTGCGGCACTGGTCATAGGTCTGGCCGGTGAAGCGCGGCACTTCCGTCAGCGGGCCACTGCCGACAGGGGTTTCGTTGGCATAGGTGACCGGATCGGCAACGTCCTTCCAGACATGTTCCGGCACGATCGGCAGCTGCGACAGCTGTTCGGCTGCGAGCGAGCTCGGATTGGCGAGCGTGAAGCGTACCGTCTGGGCGTCTACAGCCTGCACGTCGGTGATAAAGCTCCAGATGCTGACGAAGTCGAGCGCCGGGAACTTCTTCAGATAGTCATAGGTGAACTTGACGTCGGCAGAGGTCAGCGGCTTACCATCCGACCACTTGAGGTTCGGGCGCAGCTTGAAGTCGATGCTCTTCAGGTCGTCGGAGAGCTTGAAGCTTTCGGCCAGGCGATAGACCGGCTTGTTGCTGTCGAAGCGGTTGAAGATGACCAGCGGCTCATAGATGAAGTCGAGTGTCGACTGGCGCGACGAGGTCTGGTTGAACGGGTTGAAGTTGCGCACCCAGGTCGTGGCCGGCTCGATGTTGGCCGTCAGGATGGTCTGGGCCATGGCCGAGCCTGACAGCATGGTCAGGGCCGCGGCCGCCAGGATATATTTCTTCATGTCAAATTCCCCTTTTCTTATGCGGTGAAAAATCGTCGCGCCGGTCAGGAGACCAGCGCGCTTGCAAACATGGCTTCGACTTCCGCCTGGGCAGCGCGATAGTCGATCTTGAGAGTGCCGAGGCGGGCCTTGCCGGCGGCAATACGGTTCTGTGCGGCGTCGGTCAGCGGGCGTGCGGCCTTGGCGGCGGCTTCGCTTTCCTTGACGTCGCCGTGGCTGTGAAGGGCGATGTCGAAACCGGCCTCGAGCACCTGGGCGACGCGTTCCGGCAGGATGCCCTGCAGCGACTCCATGAAGATGCAATCGGAGATCAGCACGCCGTCATAGCCCATGTCGTTGCGGATCACGTCATGCATGATTGGCGAGATGGAGGCCGGACGCTCTGCATCATAGGCGGCGTAGACGACATGGGCGACCATCGCCCAGGGCGTGTCCTTCAGCGCCACGAAGGGCTTGAAGTCGGTGGCAGTGAGCGTCTCGCGCGAGGCGTCGACGACAGGGCGTTCCTTGTGGGAATCGAGCGTGGCGCGACCGTGGCCCGGAATATGCTTCATGACCGGCATGTTGCCGGTTTCGAGAAGCCCATCGACCACCTCGCGGCCCAGTGCGGCGATGAAATCCGGATCCGGGCCGAAGGAGCGGGCGCCGATCACAGCGCTTGTCGTCTCGAACACGAGGTCGAGTACGGGCGAGCAGCCGCTCGAAAGGCCGAGTTCGCTCATCATTGCGCCCATGGCCTGGGTGGAAAGGCGCAGCGCCTTCTTGCCGAGGTCGAGATCGCGGCGGGCAAGTTCGGCGAACTGGCCGAAGCTGCGGAAGAGCGGCCAGGGGCCGGCATCCATATGCTGCACACGACCGCCTTCCTGGTCGGTGAAGACGGGAGCATCCGCGCGGCCGACGGCCTCGCGGAAACGATCGATCAGGATCTTTGCCTGTTCCGGATTGCGCAGGTTGCGGCGACCGACGAAGAGGCCGAGCGGATTGGTCTCGCGGAAGAGGGCGAATTCGTCGTCCGAAAGTGTGGGATTGGGAAGGCCGACGAAGAGAGCGAGCGGGGTCGAGGACACTATTTCAAAACTCCGGTATCAGATGGTCATTTCGGCTGGCTTCGCAGCATGCCTTCGTAGATGCCCTTGTCCGGGGCGGGAATTTCGACCGCGCCGGCGGTCTTGACGTAGAAATCGACGGGGCCGGCATCGCCGATGAAGGCATAGGCGTGGCCGAGCGTCTTCAGGTTTTGCAGGCAGGCGGAAAAGAGGGCGAGGCCGATGCCTTTGCCACGCGCCGCGGGATCGACGCCGGTCGGGCCGAAAAAGCCACGCGCTGTCGTGTCATAGCAGGCAAAGCCAGCGAGCTTGCCGTTTTCGACGGCGATCAGACAGGCAACGGGCTGGCGGGAGAAGGCGACGGTGACTTCACTTGCCCAGTTTTCGCTGAAGTGCTCGCGCACCCAGCCGGCCACGACGTGAAGTTCCGGCGGCAGAGCCGGCCGGATTGTGATGCCGACGGAGCCGGCTTTTTCTTTCAGTTCCGCAAGCTTCGTGGAATATAAGCTCACAAGCAGGTCTGACACCCGAATTCCTCCAGTTATTCCGCTATTACGGAATGTATCCCCTTTTAATGACATAGATTTGGATATATGGGCGGCCATGTCAACAGGCTTTTTTGCGAGGCAGGCTTGGTTCAACTGAGGGTAGGTAAAACAAAACGGCCCGGTTTGACCGGGCCGTTGGGCAATCCTTAAATTGTGATCCGGCTCAGATCCCGGCGTCTTTCCACAGGGCATGGAAATGATGGACAGGTCCATGGCCGGAACCGACCGCCAATTCGCCTGCCGCAGCGACCGCTTGCGCAAGATAGGTTTTCGCGGTCGCGACGGCCACTTGTGGCAACGCGCCCTTTGCGAGCTCGGCGGCAAGCGCGCTGGAAAGGGTGCAGCCTGTGCCATGTGTGTTTTTGGTCGGTACGCGTTTCGCCTCGAACCAGTGCAGGCCAGAGGCGGTCGACAGCACGTCGGGGCTTTGCTCGCTATCCAGATGGCCGCCCTTGACCAGCACCGCGGTGGGGCCGAACATACGTAGGCGCTCAGCCTGTGACGCCATCTGCTCGCGGCTTTCAGCAACCTCTTCGTGCAGCAGCGCGGCCGCCTCCGGCAGATTGGGGGTCAACAGCGTGGCGAGCGGCAGCAGGTGCCGCGTCAGCGCATCGACGGCCTGCGGGTCGAGGAGCGCTGCTCCACCCTTGGCGATCATGACCGGATCGACGACGATAGGGATGCCGCGATGAGGTGCCAGCGCCTCGGCAACAGCTTCGGCAATGCCGGCATTGGCGATCATGCCGATCTTGACCGCGTCGACGCGCACATCGGCAAAGACCGCCTTGATCTGCTGGGCGACGAAGTGCGGCGGCACGAGATGCACGCCGGTCACCCCTTGGGTATTCTGCGCCGTCAATGCTGTCAGCGCCGCCATGCCATAGACGCCGCGCGCCGAGAAAGCTTTGAGATCGGCCTGAATGCCGGCGCCGCCAGAGGGATCGGAGCCGGCGATGGACAAGACGTTGCGGATCATCGGCGAACCTTTTGGATTTCCTCGGCGATGCGGATCGTCGCTGCTCGCGGATCCGGCGTACCGCAGATTGCTGAGACGACAGCAAGCCCATCGGCACCTGCCGCGAAGACGGAAGCGACATGCTCGCTCTTTAGTCCGCCAATCGCAACCGTTGGAACGGGCGCGGCTTTCACCAGCTTCGCCAGCCCATCGAAACCGATCGGCTGCTTATGATCGGTCTTGGTTGGAGTGGCAAAGACCGGTCCGATGCCGGCATAGTCGACAATAGCGGGGTCGATGGCTGCTGCCAGCGCTTCGGTCTCGACCGACAGGCCGAGGATCATGTCCGGGCCGATCCCTGCACGGGCGGCGGCGGGTCCCGCATCGTCCTGGCCGATATGCAGACCGTCAGCGCCGATCGCAACGGCTGCCTCGACGTCATCGTTGATAACAAGCAAAGCGCCGGTACCCTTTAGGATATCTTTGAGCGCCAGACCGGTCTCAATCATCCTTGCCGTTCCGCCATGCTTGTCGCGCAGCTGCACCATCGTTGCACCACCGGCGACGGCAAGCCGCGCCGTCTCGACCATGCCGATTCTGGCGCAGAGATCGGGGTCGAGAACGAGGTAGAGGGAAAGATCGAAGCGTTTCATGCGGCGCTGATCCTGACCTTTGCATCGAGTGTCGCGCCGTCGAGCGCGGCGAGCTGATCGAGGAAGCGCCAGGAGAAAGAGCCGGGACCATCCGCATTTTTCGCGGCCTCCTCGCCGGCAACAGCGAAAGTAGCAAGTGCAGCAACAGCGGCTGCGAAAGGGTCTGCGGGAATGGTGGCGGCGAAGGCGCCTGTCAGGCAGGTCAGCGAGCAGCCGAGCGCGGTCACCTGCGGCATCAGCGGCGAGCCGCCTTCGACGCGCAAGGCCTGCGCGCCGTCAGTCACGAAATCCACGACGCCGGTGACGGCGACGACCGCGCCATGCCGTTCGGCAAGCAACCGCGCGGATGCCTCGGCCTGTTCAACCGGGTCGCGGCTGTCGACGCCCTGACCACGGCTCTCGCCGCCGGCAAGTGCGATGATTTCGGAAGCATTGCCGCGGATGATCGTCGGGCGAAGCGCCAGGAGATCAGCAGCAGCCTTGCGCCGGAAGGATGTTGCGTAATGAGCGACCGGATCGAGGACCCAGGGCTTGCCGCCCGCATTGGCGGCCGTTGCCGCGGCATGCATGCCGTCGATCCATTGGGTGGAGAGCGTGCCGATATTGACGGTCAAAGCCCCCGCGATCGCGGCGAATTCTCCCGCTTCCTCGGCGGCATGAACCATGGCGGGCGATGCCCCGGCCGCAAGCACCACATTGGCGGCGATGTTCATGGCCACGTAGTTGGTGATGCACTGTACGAGCGGCGGTTTCGCGCGCATCGCCGTCAACAGTGCTCCGGGTGTCTTGTTCTCCATAGTACCCCTTTCAGGCGGGGCAGGCGCGGGAACGATCGTGCGATGAAGCAGGCTTCGACCCGAGCGACTCCCTCCGCCGGCATTATCCGGTTCAGGTTCGAAGGGTGCTTCTCAGCCAGTTCTTGCGAACGGGCGCCCCTGTCTCTCAACAGCACTCTTTCTTGCAGAGAACGGCGCCGATGTCACTGGCAAAATGACGGTCTTGCGAACGAGGATCCGCACCTGACGCCGCCGCGCCAACTGGAGACAGCTGTCATCAGTCAAGCTGGTGTCTGCTTGCAGCCGGTGCGGAAGCTTGCCAATCCCTCCGGCGGTCCCCTTGGAGACGCCGCCGTATGAAGTCTGGCAAGCTCCGGTACATCAACGCAGCGGAGCCGGAAGCAGGTTGCTGGTGAAATCCTGATACGAAACGGGCCGCAGGAACCTGTAGATGGCGAGCGTCCCGACAGACGTCGATCTGCCGTCGGCCGTTGCCGGATAGGGCCCGCCATGCACCATGGCAGGCGATACTTCGACGCCGGTTCCGAAGCCGTTCACGAGCAGTCTTCCGGCCAGCATTTCCAGCTTGGGAACAAGGCGCTTTGCGTCCCGCTCGTCTTCGCTCGCAATGTGCAGGGCAACGGTCAGCTGGCCTTCGAGGCCATCGAGGACGCGCTCGAGTTCTGCAAGATCGCGGCAGCGAACGATGAGGCCGGCTGCACCGAAGACCTCGTCCTGAAGCTCGTGATGCGCAAGGAATGCCGCAGCTGTCGTCTCGAAGAGAGCGGCCGTGCCTTCGAATTCACTGCCCGGCTTGCCATTGGCAACGAGACGGACTTCGGGATGCTTTTCCAGCCGGGCGACGCCATCGCAGAATACCTTGGCGATGGAGCCCGTGAGCATCGTCTGGGCGCCGACATCGGGCAGAAGCTCCCGGCTCTTGGCAATGAAAGTGTCCAGACCTTCGCTGTCGACGGCGAGAATGAGGCCGGGATTGGTGCAGAATTGTCCGGCACCCAGGACCAGCGAGCTCACGAAAGCCGTTGCGATTTCTGCCGCGCGGGTCTTCAGGGCATTCGGGAAGAAGATGACCGGGTTGATGCTGCTCATTTCGGCATAGACCGGGATCGGCTGCTTGCGCTCGGACGAGATCTTCATCAGCGCAGTACCGCCGCGGCGGGAACCCGTGAAGCCGACGGCACGAATTCTGGCATCGGCGACAAGCTTCTGCCCGACTTCGAAGCCGGTATCGAAGAGAAGCGCGAATGTGCCGGCATGCAGGCCCGCCTTGGCGACGGCGCGCTGTACGGCGCGGCCAACAAGCTCGGACGTGCCCGGATGGGCGGAATGGGCCTTGACGACAACAGGGCATCCTGCCGCGAGCGCAGACGCCGTGTCTCCGCCGGCGACCGAGAAGGCGAGCGGAAAGTTCGATGCGCCGAAAACGGCGACGGGGCCGAGCGGAACATTGCGAAGACGCAGATCAGGCTTCGGAACCGGCTTGCGGGAGGGATCCGCGCCGTCGAAACGAAGCTCCTGGAACCGGCCTTCGCGAACCTCCTTCGCAAACAGCCGAAGCTGTCCCATCGTGCGAGCGCGCTCGCCCTCGAGACGTCCGCGCGGAAGTCCGGTTTCCGCCATCGCCCGCACGATCAGCTCGTCGCCGATAGCCTCGATCTCACTGGCAATCGTTTCAAGAAAGGCAGCGCGCGTTTCCAGATCGGTTTCCCGGTAGGAGGCGAACGCTTCCCATGCAAGCCTGGTTGCCTCTTCGACGTCTTCGGCGGAGGCGCCACCGAAAGAGACGGGCAGTGCCGTCCCTGTGGCTGCCTCGACGCCGTAGAGCTCGCCACGCGTGCCGCGCTTTTCCGATCCCGCGACGAGCAGGCTTCCATTGATAGTCATGACGGATTTCCTTTCAAACAGACTCGAGCGACGTATATAGGCGTTCGCCTTCTCATTTTCACGACATCTTTGCCCGATATCGCATCGAAGATGGACATCTCCTGCAGAGATTTGGTCGCCTCGCCGAACGGGTAGACGACGGCGCACGCAAAAGCAATTTCCTGTCGAAATGCCGCCCCTTTTTTACGCTCATTCTCGGGCGGGATTAAATATCGAGGGGGCCACATGAAATACGCATCCGCTGTCTGTGCGGCGTTTACCGCAGTACTGCTCTCCACGACTGCATTGGCGCAAAGCGGAACGATCAAGTCGATCCGGCTGTCCTCCGGTGGTGTGGCCGAATATGTGCGCAGTCTTAATGTCGGGGACGACGGCAACGCCGTCGTCGAGGTGCCGACAGACCAGATGGATGATTTCCTGAAGACCCTCGTCGTATCGGGACCGGCCCCCGTGAAGGGGCTTTCGACCACCGGCCCGAGCATGGTCGACGAAACATTCAAGGTGCTGCCGATCAAGCCGCAAGATCTGGATTCGGCTGCGGGTGTGCTGAGGGCTCTGAGAGGCGCGCCTGTCTCTGCGAACGGGGTGAAGGGACGCATCGTCGGGGTAGAACCTCCGACGGAGAAGCAGCGCGCTCGGCTGATCGTGATGCTTGACAGCGGCGCGTTTGACGTTGCCGAGATCGGTGGCGCCATGGCTTACAAACTCGACGACGCCAAAGATGCCGAGATGATTGCCCGGGCAGCGGAACTGCTGTCGAGCGACAGAGTGCAGGGGACGCGAACGGTCACCATTGCGCTCGATGGCAAGGCGTCCGCGGCAGTAGACATCTCCTATGTCGTCGCAGCCCCGCTCTGGAAGCCCTCCTACAGGATCATTGTCGACGCCGAGGGCAAAGCGCGATTGCAAGCATGGGCCGTGCTGGAGAACGCGTCCGGCGAGGACTGGCACGGGGTTTCGATATCCCTGACATCAGGCAAGCCAGTGACCCTTCGCCAGAGACTGTACGCAAGAACATGGTCATCACGTCCGGAGGTTTCGGCCGCATTTCTGGACGGAGCAGGCGCCAAACGGAGTATGGTTGAGGGTGTGTTGCTGAATAGGCCGGCCGCCGAGGCTCCTGCACCCGTTACGGCCGCTCCGGCCGCCACTGTCACGGCCACTGCCGACGAGGGCGACGTGGTCGCAAACTTCGATCTTCCTGGCGCATACGACCTGAAGAACGGCGAGACGATTTCCGTGCCGATCCTCGATCGCGAGATCGAGGCGAAATTCGTTGCTCTCTATCGTGAAGGAGCCCAACATCCGGATGCCGCGCTGGTGCTGACGAACGACACGGGTAGCTCGTTGCCGCCGGCGATCGCGGCGGTCTATGACGAAAAAGGGCGCTATGTCGGCGATGCACGCATAGGCAACATGAAGCCCGGCGGAGTGGAAACGGCGACATTTGCAGCTGATCAGAAGATCGAGCAGGAAATGGCAACCACCACGTCTAGCTCCTTCCGAACGGTTGTCGTTAAGGACGGTTATCTCGACGCGACTCTGGAGCGCCGCTTGAGAAAGACCTTCACTGCCTGGGGCGGGGATGTCGACAGGACGTTCATCGCGGAAGACCTAGGCATGGCAGAGTGGGAGCTCGTTCCATCAGAGAATGTGGAAGAAACGCCGCAAGGTGCACGGGCGACTGTCATCGTGCCCGCCGGCAAGAAGGTTTCGACGACCATCGACTGGCGCATGACCGAGAGTGAGACGCAGGCGATTGCCGATATCGATGACACGGTGATCCTGCAATGGCTCGACGAAGGGCCGTCCCCGGAAATTGCCGAGAAGCTTCGGCGCCTTGTGACGGCGAGGACGGCTCAGAAGGAAGCGGAAAGGGACCTGTCGACGGTTATGCAGGCGATCGAGGACGCAACATCGGAGTCTTCGCGTATATCCGCAATGCTTGCCTCTGTCGGTGATACGCCGCTCAAGCAGCAGTTCCTTCACGACCTGACGGAACAGGAGCGGTCCATCAAAGAGCTACGGGCGCAACGCGACGAGGTGCGCACTCGGCTTGAAAAGCTTCGAAAGGAGCTTGGAGAAGCAATCGCGCGTCTGTAGGCGGTCTTGCCATGAATTGGCGTTGCTCGAAGAGAGCTGAAATATTTTCGCGGCCAGCTTTTCCACCTGACCGCGCAAGGGTGATTTCTTGTGTCGATAACCTCTTGGGCATGCTTACGGAGCGTTGGCTTTTATGCACGCATCAGAGCAGATCATAGCTTGAAGATTAGAGGTCGATTTTTCCGTTCTCTTCGCCGTCCCAGTATTGAGCCGAAAGCGCTGCAACCTTGATGAGGATAAGCCCAGGCGTGTGCACGCCCTCGGGAAACCATCGTTCCAGCCCCTTGGCCCAATGGTTCTCGAATTGTGAAATGTCCTCGATGAGAGAGGCGTCACCATCGATTGCGATGAAGATCCCCGGCTTGCCGAGCAGGTGCGGGGGCGCCGTAAAGGTCAGCAGCACTGCGCTGTCTTTCCTAATCTCCAATATTTTGCGGGTGTCCGCATAGGAGAAAAACCAGGAATCACCGTCATATTCGACGTCGCCATTGTTGCTCATCGGGCGAGTGTTCATCCGTTTTGAGGCTCCGCGTGTCGAAAACATGCAGAAATCCAGCTTCTTCAAGTGCCTGGATAGCTCTTCTTTTGACATTGATGTCATCTGGCGTCCTCCAATCAGACGGAAACAACGGGCGATGATCGAAGTTCCATATACCCGCGACCTGCATGACGATCAGTTGCCTATCAGTCCACAATATCAATTGCGATGTCGCACCTTTAGGCGTGATCGCGCGTTCATCGTTATGCCGAACGGAGGCAGAGAGGCGATGCGCATGAATTTTCAAGTCAGCCTGAGATCAACAGCGATCCTGTCGCTCGCTACATTTGCCGGCATCCTGCTTGCGATGCGCCGTTTCGACATCAGTCCGGAGGCGGCCGTGCAGGCTGATGTGTCAACAGGCGGCGACAGCCATGGGCGGCAGGCCTCGGTCCCGGAATCCATTCCAAGGAAAGGGTTAAAAGACGTATTCTGGCGTGTCGTACACGAGGTGTTAGAGGACAGGGTGATGCTGATCGCCGCCGGGGTGACATTCTACCTTCTGCTTGCGATGTTCCCGGCACTTGCGGCATTGGTTTCCCTTTACGGCCTTTTCGCAAATCCTCTCACCATGTCGGAACATCTGGACGAACTGGCAGCGGTGCTGCCGCCAGGCGCCTTCGAGCTCGTTTCGGAACAGATCCGTTCTCTCGTGGAGCGACGCGACAGTGCGCTCGGCATAGCTTTTTTCATCGGATTGGCTATCGCTTTGTGGAGCACACATAGCGGGACGCTTGCGCTCTTCGATGCCATGAACGTGGCCTATGGAGAGGGGGAGAAACGCAGCCTGGTCCGCCTGAACCTGATCGCGCTCTGTTTCACGGTCTGCGCCATCATCACCGCGATCATTCTCATCGGACTCGTTGCTGTGATGCCCGTGGTGCTGTCTTTCCTCTGGCTTGATCGCTTCCAGGAGCAGATGGCGCTCGTTCTCAGATGGCCGCTATTCCTGGCCGTGGTGGTTGCCGCCGTCATGGCCATCTATCGTTTCGGTCCCAGCCGTGAGCCGGCTCGTCTGAGGTGGATGACATGGGGTGCTCTGGTGACGACATTTGTCTGGTTTCTCATGTCGCTGGGCTTGTCTGTCTACCTCGACCGGTTCGCGAACTACAACGCGACTTACGGAACGCTCGGCGCGTTGATCGGCTTCCTTGTCTGGATTTGGCTTTCGGTCGCGATCCTGATCGTCGGGGCAGAACTGAATGCCGAACTTGAACACCAGACCGCAAAAGATACGACGACGGGAAAACCGAGGGTGATGGGCATGCGCGGCGCCTATGTTGCCGACACGCTGGGTGAAATAGCGGACTGACCCAGGGCTTTATTGAGCCGTGACCGTCCCGACGGAAGCCAGGCCCGGCAGAAAACCAGAATCGCTAAATCCTTGGATCGCTTCGTTCAATCGGGCTGCACGGGCCGGATCGTATCCACCGCAATCTCACCCTCAATCACACCTCGCATAACATCGGTTCGATTCCGATCGATCTCGACAACCGTGTAAAGCTTGTCGTCACGAAATGAACTCGCATTTGTCGTGGTGACATCTTCGGCAGGTGCCGCATCAACCTCCATGAAGTCAAGTTCGCGCCCGGCCGCAACGATCCGTGCGTCACCTGCCGTTCTCGCTGCGACTACCACCACGCCATGGCCCGGCGAATTCACCCATCTCGGATCATCTGCTGTTGCGATCGGTTCAAGCCGATAGATGCCGAGAGGCTCTCCGGTAGGGTGCGTTGAACTTTCCGCCGCAGCATCTTCCATTTGCGCCCTGCTCTCGACCGATCGCCCGAACGTGTTCGGATTTGTCGCGTTGTTGATCTCGTCCGTTCCTGTTCGTGACACGTTAGACATGTCGTCCTCCATTTGCTGTGAACATAACGATGGCGAGATCCGACTGTTCCGTTGTTTGCTAAAAGGAATTGTACTGACGCGACTTTTTTATGTCGGATCATGCTTGAGCGCGGGCGAGCCAATCCGAAAGGTCAACAGCCCGTCACAGGATTCTCCGGTCGTGTGGATTGTTCCAGGAGATTCTCATCTCGCCGGCGGAAGACATGGGGGCTCTGTCGGCGCCGAAGCCGGAACGGCCTGTTACGAGACGTATTTGTTGCTGTTTGGCTGCCGATGAGGCGTTCGATTCAAGCGAGTATGGGATGGCCGCAGATACGCAACGCGCAGCCATCCCATTTGAGCAGGCGTCCCCTCGTGGACGCTTGCAACCGGCCCCCGCCAATCCCAGAATGTTAGCAATATCTAAAGCAGACCCGCTAGTGCGCGAATGCAACACATCATGAAAGGTTTCTGATGAATGACCGCTCGCGGACGCTGCTTATCGTCCGGGAGCAAGGAGCGAGCATGAATGCGACCCGACCCCGCGCGCGCTTGCGTGACGACATGCCATGACGAAGGGTTGCCGGTCAGGACGCGAAAAAACGCGCCTTGACCAGTTCGTGATCGGAGATTGCTAAGTCGTCGCCATCGACAGCCGGAACGGTCGCGGCGTCGCTTACCGCAAGGCCGCGGGCAAATAGCCAGTCGAGGCGTGCAAAGGGTGGCTGAGGCGTTCCGTCCGGGCGTGAGCGCTGCGAGGGAGCGAAGTCATTGGCCGTTTCCCAGTGATAGCCGGCCTCCGCAAGCAGGCCGAACAGCGGCTCGTGCGCTTCCGGTTGGTGCGTTCCGGCGGGGAGGACATTGGTATTGAAGTCGCCGCCTATCACGACGGGCAGATTGCCGGCGAGCTTATCTACCGCCGCGATCAGCCGGCGCGTCTGCCTGGCGCGATCCTCGACATCGGTCTTGCTTTCCAGATGCACGCTGACGGCGAGGATCGGCCCGACTGCGGTTTCGACCCTCGCGGCAAGTGCCATGCGTCCACCGATCCGGCCTTGACCATCCTTCGCATCCGTCCACCACGTGCCGCCATCGTCGAGGCGGATGAGTGCGGCGTCCTCGAGCGGCAGGCGGGAGAGCAGCGCATTGCCGTGGAAACCGACCGAATTCGTCTCGCCTTTGTGCCATTCGCGCTCGCGGGAATCCCCAAGGCCGAGTTCGATGAACTCCACGCCGAAGACATAGGACATGCCGAGATCGCGAGCGAGATCGGCAACGGTATGGCGGTTGCCGGCGCGTGCCGTGCCGAGATCGGCCTCGGTCAGCAGCAGGATATCGGCGCCGCTCTGGCGAACGAGTTCGACGGAGGGGGCGGGATACTTTAGCCGTTCGGCATTCCATGCGGCGACGACGAGGTCGTTGCCCATATGAGTGCCGCTCTCGATATGGACCACTTCGATCGTCGACAGGGCCGGCTGGGTTGCCGCCAGCCGGTCATGTTCGGCCTTCGTTAGCTGCGCAGCCCGTGCCTCGGCGAAGAAGGCGGTCGATGGTGTGGCAAGCGCCTCCACGGCGACCGCAACGAGGTTGCGGTCGCCGGCGGCGAGATCGGAAAAGCTGTTCATCGCTGCGAGGCTCAGGCGTCGACGGTCTTGGCGCCGGTGCGAGCCGGCGCGACGAGACCTGCGCCGGTGTCGGCCGAATAGAGATGGATCGAATCCTGATCGATCGCGATGCCGATCCGGTCGCCGGTTTTCAGCGAGACCGAACCGGTCATGGCGACGGCGAAGGGCAGGCCATCGAAGTCGGCATGCACGACGCGGCTTGCGCCCAGTTCTTCGATGAAGTCGGCGGTCGCAACAAGCGCACCCGGTGCATCCGGAGAGACGAGGCGGGCAGCTTCGGCGCGTACGCCGAGAACGACACGCTGGCCGGCGAGCTGCTTGCCACGCTCGGCCGGAAGGGCGACGGTACGGCCGTCGTCATAGATGAAGGTGCCGTTTTCGTTGACGCGGCCCTCCAGCAGGTTCATCGCCGGCGTGCCGACGAAGCCGGCGACGAAGCGGCTTGCGGGAAAGTGATAGACCTGTTCCGGCGTGCCGACCTGCTCGACATTGCCGGCATTCATGACGATGATGCGGTCGGCAAGCGTCATGGCCTCGTTCTGGTCGTGCGTAACGAAGATCGAGGTGGCGCCGAGGCGGCGATGCAGGCGGCGGATTTCCGCACGCATGGCGATACGAAGCTTGGCGTCGAGGTTCGACAGCGGCTCGTCGAAGAGGAAAACCTTCGGTTCGCGGATCATCGCACGGCCCATGGCGACGCGCTGGCGCTGGCCACCCGAGAGAGCGGCTGGGCGGCGTTCCAGGAAGGGCTCGAGGCTGAGTGCTTTGGCGACGTCGGCGATGCGACGATCGCGTTCGGCTTTCGGCACGCCAGCGACCTTCAGCGCATAGCCGATATTTTCGGCAACGCTCATATGCGGATAGAGCGCGTA
>UCCS01000204.1 GCA_900470965.1 Hyphomicrobiales bacterium | reverse complement strand
TCGGCGTCCTTCAGCCCTTCCTTCATCGAATGGAAGACCTCGACGCCCATCTCGGCAATGCCGGCCGGCAGCAGCGTAGCGGGAGCGACGACCCGCACCCGCGCGCCCATGGCGTTCAGAAGAAGAATGTTGGAGCGCGCCACCCGCGAATGTAAGACGTCGCCGCAGATTGCGACGATGATGCGCGACAGCCGGCCCTTGGCACGGCGGATCGTCAGCGCGTCGAGCAGCGCCTGCGTCGGGTGCTCATGCTGGCCGTCGCCGGCATTGACGACGGAGCAGGAGACTTTCTGGGCGAGAAGTGCCGCGGCACCAGCGCTGGAGTGACGGATGATCAAGACGTCAGGCCGCATCGCGTTCAGCGTCATAGCGGTGTCGATCAGCGTCTCGCCCTTCTTCACCGAGGAATTGCCGACCGACATATTCATCACGTCGGCGCCGAGACGCTTGCCGGCAAGTTCGAAGGAGGCTTGCGTCCTTGTCGATGCCTCGAAGAAGAGGTTGATCTGCGTCAGCCCCCGAAGGGTCGACGTCTTCTTCTCTCTCTGTCGGCTGATCTTGACGGCTTCGTCAGCCTTGTCGAGAAGATAGGTAATATCCTGCTCGGTGAGGCCCTTGATGCCAATGAGGTGGCGGTGGGGGAAAAAGACCATGACCCTGCCTCTTATTGTCTTCGCGGGGTCTATAAAGAGTGCGGGGGGAAGGGGCAAGCTTGTGCTGTACGCAAATCCCATGTTCCCCATGCATTTTCCATCGAATCCCGCTAGAGCAGAAATCAGCGAATCACGAACTTCCGGTTTCCTTTTGCCGGGCTCATGAAATAGAAGCGAACTATGACCTCCGCAAACCGGACTGAAGACAAACTCGCCGAACTCAACCAGCCGAGCCTCTGGTCGGGAATCAATGCCTACCGATCCGATCCGCTGATCGTCGATCTGACTGCCACACTGCCACGCACCATCCGTGAAGACCTTGAAAACATGGGCCGCTTCGTCACCTCGCCGGAAGCGCAGGAACTGGCGCGCATGGCAAACCAGGGCACGCCGCAGCTGCGCACCCATGGCCCGCGCGGCGAACGTCTTGATATCGTCGAATTCCATCCCGCCTGGCATGCGCTGATGCGCCGTTCGATGGCGTCCGGCCTGCATTCCTCCGTCTGGGATCCGCAGGCCGATACGGAGGCCAAGGATCAGGCCCACCATATTCGCGCAGCCCGCTTCTATCTGACGGCGCAGCTGGAATCCGGCCATCTTTGCCCGTTGACGATGACAAGCGCGTCCGTTGCCGCTCTCTCGGCCTCACCGGCCGTGCAGAAGGACTGGGCGCCGAAGATCCTGTCGCGCAAATATGACTCGTCCAATCGTCCGGCCATGCAGAAATCGGCCGTGACGATCGGCATGGGCATGACGGAAAAACAGGGCGGCACCGACGTCCGCGCCAACAAGACCACTGCCGAAAAGGTCAGCGAAGGCATTTACCGGCTGTCCGGCCACAAGTGGTTCATGTCCGCGCCGATGAGCGACGCCTTCATCATGCTGGCACAGACCAAGGACGGCATGGGCTGCTTCCTGGTGCCGCGTCTGCTCGAGGATGGTTCTGCCAATGGCCTGCAGTTCCAGCGCTTGAAGGATAAGATCGGCAACCGCTCCAATGCTTCTTCCGAAGTGGAGTTCACCGATACGTTCGGCTTCCTGCTCGGCGGTCCCGATGCCGGCATCCGCACCATCCTCGATATGGTGACGCTGACGCGGCTCGATTGCGCGCTTGCCTCTTCGGGCATCATGCGCGCATCGCTCGCCGAGGCCGTGCACCACACCCGCGGCCGCAGCGTTTTCGGCAAGATGCTGGTCAACCAGCCGATCATGACGCGCGTGCTCGCCGACATGGCGCTCGATGTGGCAGCCGCCACGGCTCTTTCCTTCCGCCTGGCCGATGCCTTCGACAAGGCGCGCGGCAATGCGGAAGATGCCGCCTATGCCCGCGTCATGACGCCGGTCGCCAAATACTGGTGCTGCAAGATCGCCCCGTCGCTGATCTATGAGGCGATGGAATGCATCGGCGGCAGCGGCTACATCGAAGAACGCCC
>UCCS01000093.1 GCA_900470965.1 Hyphomicrobiales bacterium | reverse complement strand
TATTTCCTACCACTGGTAATCTGGAGCAATTCCAGCAAAAGCGTACAGCGGTCTTGCGTCCGGAATTATGTAAAAACAAAGAGATAGAGCTGCGGGACTATTTGGTGCCGCAGCTCACCTTGCCTTCGACGACGAAGAAGCTTGTGCTGCCTTCGATGCGCAAAGCATAAGTGCCGCTGAAATTCGGCGAAGCCTTGCCGCGCTCGCCGGCGAGAACCGCGAGATCTAGAGACTCGCTTTCAGCGTCAGTACCTTCCGTCGTGAAAACTTCCAGGCGCAGATCGCCATCGCGCGACCAGCGGTTTGTCAAATCCTTCGATTCGAGGATCCGCTTGCCGAAGTTTTTGGATTTATTGGCGTCCTTGAGCATCAGCGCGCCACGGAAATGGATCAGCTTGTGACCGCCTCCATCTTCAAAAGCGCTTTCGAGCGTGAAGCGCACATCCTTGTCGTCTGCAGAACAGAAATAGCGACTGTCGGCGTGCGCCGCACCAGCCGCGCCGAGCAATACGGCAAGCACCGTCAATCCACGCCACATAGCCAGAACTCCTGAGATCGGCCCTTGAGATCGGCCAATGAATCGATGCTCTCAGGCTAGCGGCAAATCCCTTAATTTTTCAGGCACAGCACCGCCATAAGCCCAGTCCAGAAGCTCGACGGTGTGCAGGATCGGCGTGGCCGTGCCTGAACCGATCTGGGTGATACAGCCGATATTGCCGGTGGCGATGATAGTGGCCTTGGTCGCCTCGATATTCTTGACCTTGCGGGCCTTGAGGGTAGCGGAAATATCCGGCTGCAGGATGTTGTAGGTGCCGGCCGAGCCGCAGCAGAGATGGCCCTCGGCCGGATCGCGAACGGTAAAACCTGCCGCCTTGAGCAGATGCTTTGGCGCCATGGTGATCTTCTGCCCATGCTGCATGGAACAGGCTGAGTGATAGGCAACGGTGATGCCTTTCGGCATGTGGGCGGGCAGATCGAGGCCGGCCAGATATTCTGTGACGTCCTTGGCAAGGGCAGAAACCTGCGCCGCCTTGCCGGCATAGGCCGGGTCAAGGCGCAGCATGTGGCCATAGTCCTTTATCGTCGTGCCGCAGCCGGAGGCGGTGATGATGATCGCGTCGAGGCCGCCAGCCTCGATCTCGCGGGTCCAGACATCGACATTGACACGGGCCGAGGCGAGAGCCTGCTCTTCGCGCCCCATATGATGGACGAGAGCGCCGCAGCAGGCCTCGCCCTCGGGGACGACCACCTCCACGCCCAATCGTGTCAGCAGCCGGATGGTCGCATCGTTGATGGCGGGATCGAGAACGGGCTGCGCGCAGCCGGTGAGGATCGCGACGCGGCCGCGGCGTTCGGCCTGCGGCTCATGCCGACCAGGCCGGGCAAAAGGCGACGGCGCCGGAATGCTTGATGGCGCAAGCGCCAGCATGGCTGCAAACGGCTTCAGTGCTGCCCCGCGCATCAAGCCGGCAATGGGACGACCGATGCGCGCAAGCGCAAGTGCTGCACGAAAACGGCCGGGATAGGGCAGCACCGCCGCCAGAATGGCACGCGTCAGCCGGTTCATGAACGGCCGCTTATAGGTCTTTTCTATGTGAACCCGGGCATGGTCCACGAGATGCATATAGTCGACGCCGGAAGGACAGGTCGTGGTGCAGGCAAGGCAGGAAAGACAGCGGTCGATATGGGTGACGACTTGCGTATCCGCCGCGCGACCGTTTTCCAGCATGTCCTTGATGAGATAGATGCGACCGCGCGGGCTGTCGAGTTCGTTGCCGAGCGTAACATAGGTTGGACAGGTGGCGGTGCAAAAGCCGCAGTGGACGCATTTGCGCAGGATCTGCTCGGATTCGGCCACATGCGGATCGGCAAGCTGGGCAAGGGTGAAATTGGTCTGCATTTCAGTGTCCCGCCATCTTCCCCGGGTTGAAGATCCCCGACGGATCGAACTTTTCCTTCACGCGGCGCGAAAGCAGTGCCACTGCCTCTTCCTCGGGATGGAAGGCTGACGTCGCCGCTCTTGCCTGAGCCGAGGCGCGGATGAGCGTCGCATGGCCGCCACCGAGCGCCTTGATGAAGCGGCGGACCAGATCAGCTTCCGGATCGGCTTCCATGCGCATCCAGACTAGACCACCCTGCCAATCGTAGAAAGCATCGACACCGGCTTCCCGCCGCAGGGCCGCAACAAGCTGATGGCCAATGCCCGGTGCGACGGAAGCACGCCAAACAGCTCGGGCGGTGCCATCGGCATAGGGCGCCACATCGCGGACTTCCTGCCAGAGCTGGCGGCTGGCGGCCCGATCCAGGCTCGCGACCTGCCCGAAGGGCGCCATCGCCGACAGAAGCTTTGCCACGCGCGATTCCACCGAGCCGGGCAGGCCTTCGATACGCAGCACCGTAGCCTCGCCCTCGGGCAGGTTGCCGCCGAGAAATTTCCAGGTCACCGTCAAAGGCAGGTGAGCAGCACCCGAGGCCTCCACCGGCAAAGCCAGGGCCGTTGCCATAGCATTTGCGGCCTCGGCATCGTTGAGACCGGAAATGACGACAGTCTCCTCCGTCTTCGCACGCGGCGGCACACGGAAAGTCACCTCGGTCAGGAAGCCGAGCGTGCCGTGCGAGCCGGCGAGCAGCTTGACCAGATCGAGGCCCGTGACATTCTTCATCACCCGGCCGCCTGCCTTGACGATCTCACCTTTGCCGTTGACGAAGCGGATGCCGAGCAGGCTGTCACGAGCAGCCCCCGCCACGAAGCGGCGCGGGCCGGAGACATTGGCGGCAAAGACGCCGCCGATCGTCGGTTCGCCCGAGGTGCCCATCACGGCGCGATGATCCATGGGTTCGAAAGCCAGCATCTGGTTGTTTTCGGCAAGGGCCGCCTCGACTTCGGCGATTGGTGTACCCGCCTTTGCTGTCATCACCATCTCACCGGGATTGTAGGAGACGATGCCGGACAGGCCAGTCGAGCGCAGGCGATCCTCCGCGTCGACCGCATTACCGAAACCAGAACGCGTATCGCCGCCGCTGATGGCGAGCGCACGACCCTCTTGCGCATGCGCGCGGATGATTGCTGCGGCTTCTTCTTCGCTTGCAGGCACCAGATCGATCATGCGGCAGGACGCCCCTCGAGCGGGAAGACCTTGGAGGGGTTCAGCAGCCATTGCGGATCGAAGGCGGCGCGCGCCGCCATCTGCTGGGCAAGATCGGCGTCGGAATATTGATGACGCATCAGATCGCGTTTCTCGATGCCGACGCCATGCTCGCCGGTCAGGCAGCCGCCGGCATCGACGCAGAGCCTCAGGATATCGTTGCCGGCCGCTTCGGCTTTGGCGGCATCCTCGGGGTCATTGGCATTGAAGAGGATCAGCGGATGCATGTTGCCGTCGCCGGCATGGAAGACATTGGCGACGCGAAGGCCGTAACCGGCGACGATCTCGGACGTCCGCTGCAGCACATGCGAAAGCTGGCTCAGCGGGACGGTACCATCCATGCAGATGTAATCGGCGATGCGTCCGGTGGCGCCGAAGGCGGACTTGCGCCCTTTCCAGATCAGCGCCGCCTCGGTTGCCGACTGGCATTCGCGTACCGTCCTGACGCCGTGTTTGCGGGCGATGTCGACGATGCTTTTCAGCATGTCGTCCATTTCCGCTTCCGATCCCTCGACCTCGACGATCAGGAGCGCGCCGACATCGAGCGGGTATCCGGCATGGGCGAAGGCCTCGCAGATTTCGATGGCCGGCTTGTCCATGAATTCGATCGCGACGGGAATGATGCCAGCGGCGATGACGTCGGCAACACAGCGGCCTGCCTCTTCGGAGCTTTCGAAACCGAAAAGCACCGGCCGGGCCCCCTCCGGCTTGGCGATCAGGCGTACCGTCGCTTCGGTGACGATACCGAGCTGGCCCTCATGACCGCAAACGAGGCCGAGCAGATCGTAGCCCGCCGCATCCAGAGCCTTGCCGCCGAGTTCGATCACCGTGCCGTCGGTCAGCACCATCTTGACGCCGAGCAGGTTGTTGGTCGTGACACCATATTTCAGACAGTGGGCACCACCGGAATTCATGCCGATATTGCCGCCGATCGTGCAGGCCAGCTGCGAGCTCGGGTCGGGCGCATAGAAGAAACCGTCCGCCGAGACGGCTTCGGAAATGTTGAGATTGGTGACCCCGGCCTGCACCACGGCGCAGCGATTGGCGAAGTCGATCTCCAGGATGCGGTTCATCTTCGACAGGCCGAGCACGACGGCATCTTCCTGCGGGATGGCGCCGCCCGAAAGCGAGGTGCCGGCTCCACGAGGGACGACCGGAATGCCGTAGCGATGACAGTATTTCATGATGGCTGCCACCTCCGCGGTCGAGCGCGGCAAGGCAACGGCGAGCGGCAGGCGGCGGTAGGAGACGAATGCGTCGGTCTCGAAGGGCACGAGTTCGCGCGCTTCGTGGATCAGGCATTCCGGCGGCAGGAGATCGACGAGATCGGCAACGATTTCCTTGCGGCGCGCAAGAACGTCGGGGCGCGGAGCGAGGAACGAAATGGCGTCGGACATGGCGTTCTCCCTCGGCCAACATGACGGAAACCGGTGACAAATCCTCCTTGTAACCGGTTCTTTCGGCTTAGCACTTTCCCGAAACCGGCGCAAATGTTAAGCACTTATGCCAAAAGGGAAAAAGTTATAAAAGCTTATGACCAATCTGGGTGATCTCGAAATCTTTGCCAAGGTCGTTTCAACCGGCAGCATGTCGCTCGCCGGCCGCGCGCTCGGCTTTTCCCCTGCCGTCGTCTCCAAGCGCATCAAGCGGCTGGAGGACCGGCTCGGCACGCGGCTCCTGCAGCGCACGACACGGCAGATTTCGCTCACCGAATCCGGCCAGGGTTTTTACGATCGCGTTCTCGGCATCCTGGCAGGGCTCGAGGAGGCGGAATTCTATATTTCCGGGCGTTCGGCGCAGATGCACGGCACGCTGAAGATCTCGGCGCCCACCTCCTTCGGCCGCATGCATATCGCCCCTCATCTCAAGGCTTTCATGGAAGCCCATCCGGAGCTGGCGATCAATCTGGTGCTGACCGACGAGTTCAGCGATATCGTCGGCGGCGGCTTCGATCTCGCCATTCGGATCGCGGAGCTGACCGATTCCAGCCTTGTCGCCCGCCGGCTGGCGCCTGTGCGCCGAGTGCTCTGCGCCTCACCCGATTATCTCGCTGCCCATGGCATGCCCAAACATATCGAAGAATTGAAGCAGCACCGCTGTCTGCCAGCCCATAACAATGATGTCTGGCGGCTGGACGGGCCGGATGGGGCTTTCAGCCTGCGGCCCGAAGGCATGCTGATCACCAATTCCAGTGAGGTGATCCGCGAAACAGTCATTGCCGGCCTCGGCATTGCGCTGCGTTCCACCTGGGACATCGGCGAAGAGCTGAAGAACGGCAAGCTCGTGCAGGTGCTGCCGGCCTACGAGGGTTCGCACAACGTCACGCTCTCGGCGGTTTACCCAAGCCGGCAGTTTCTGCCGGCCAAGGTTCGGTTGTTCATCGATTTTCTGGCCGAGCTCTACGGCCCGGTTCCCTACTGGGAGCGCTGAGTTCGAGCGAGCAGGCGACTAATCCGCCAGCTGCTCGATGACGAGATCGAGCAGCGCCCGAAGCCGCGCCAGCCGCTTCATATCGCGGTGATAGCCGACCCAGGTATCGCGGCCGGGCGGCGCTTCGCCGAGATCGACGGGCTCGATGGCTGGGATGGCATCGCCGAGCGGGCACGGCAGGACGGCAAGGCCGGCGCCGTTGGCGCAGAGGGTCGCCTGCACATCTCTGTTATTGCTGCGCATGGCGATATCAGCCTTCGGCAGCAGACGCTTCAGCCAGCCGACATCGGGCATGCCGCCGAAGGCCTCATCCATGGTGACGAGCCGGGCGCCGGCCCCATCACCGGCCTCGGGATGTGGCAGGCCGCGGCGGATATAGAGGCGGTAATCGATATGCAGCAGCTTGCGGGATATGACCTCCGTCTCGGTGAATGGGGCGATGCGGAAGACGATATCGGCCTCGCGGCGCGCGAGGCTCATGAGGCGGCTATCGGTCAGGAGTTCGATGACGACTTTCGGATAGGCGGCCGAGAACTCCGCCAAGACAGGTGAAAGCACATGCGCGCCGAACCAGTCGGACGAGGACAGGCGCAGCAGGCCGTCGAGCTGCTTGTTCTGGCCGGCAAGCTCGCGCTCCAGTCCGAGCGCTTCCTCTTCCATACGTTCTGCATGGGCAAAGACGGTCGTACCCTCATCCGTCAGGATGAAACCATCGGCGGTACGCTGAAAGAGCGTCTGGCCGAGCGAGATTTCGAGTGCACGCAGCCGCCGGCCCATGGTCGGCTGCGTCAGGCCGAGGCTGCGGGCGGCAGCACCCAGCGTTCCGAGCCGCGCGATGGCGAGAAAGAGTTTGAGATCGCTCCATTCCAAGGGCTTAGCCTCAAACAAAAATGCATGATCTATATGCGTTATCTTTGATTTCCATTCAGAATTCAATGCGGCATTCTGCGTCCAACAGATCAAGGAGAAGTTCCATGAGCAGCATGAAAGCAGCGCTCGTCGAAGCGCAGAATGCCGAATTCACCATTGCCGATATTGCAAAGCCCGTCGCGGAAGCCGGTCAGATTCTCGTGCGCATCAAGGCCGCTGCGCTCAATCCGCTGGATATGAAGATCCGAGCCGGCGAGGTCGCCCATGCACGCCATCCCCTGCCCGCCATTCTCGGCATCGACATGGCAGGGATCGTCAAGGCGGTTGGCCCTGGCGTGACCAGTTTTCGCGTCGGTGACGAAATCTATGGCATGACGGGTGGCGTCGGCGGGTTGCAGGGATCGCTGGCGGAATTTGCCGCCGTCGATGCCGATCTCGTCGCGCATAAACCGCGCAATATATCAATGCGCCAAGCCGCAGCCCTGCCGTTGATCGCCATCACCGCCTGGGAAGGTCTGGAAGAACGCACTCAGGTGAAGGCCGGGCAGAAGGTCCTGGTTATCGGTGGTGGTGGCGGCGTCGGCCATATCGCTGTGCAGATGGCAGTCGCTGCCGGTGCCGAGGTCTATGCCGTCGATAGCAGTTCGAAGGCCGAATACATCCTCAGTATTGGTGCAACGCCGATCGACTATGCGAAGGAGTCGACTGAAGATTTTGTCGCCCGATATACCGACGGGAAAGGATTCGACATCGTCTACGATACGATCGGCGGAAGGGGCCTCGATGCTGCCTTCCAGGCCGTCGCCAAGTTCGGCCATGTTGTCAGCAGCCTCGGCTGGGGCACGCATTCGCTGGCGCCGCTTTCCTTCAAGGGCGCCAGCTATTCCGGCGTCTTCACGCTGGCACCGCTGCTGACCGGCGAAGACCGCGCCCACCATGGCGAAATCCTCAAGCAGGTCGCACAGCGTGTCGAAGCCGGAATGCTGATGCCAAATCTCGATCCGCGGCAGTTTTCGCTCGCAGACGTGGGAGAAGCCTATCGGCTGCTCGAAAGCCGTCAGGCCGAAGGCAAGGTCGTCGTGGAAATCTGACGCTCTGTCTGTTCGTTTCCCGCAATTGCGGACGCAAAACCGCTACGCACTTTTGCTGAATTGCTTTCTTGCTTACGCAATTCCACACGCAAAACCGCTATACACTTTTGCTGAATTGCTTTAGCGCGCCAGATCGAGATAGGCGCTCGCGACCATTGCGTCGATATCCGCGGGCACCGGCACGATGCAGGATTCGGCGCCGACACTGCGCTTTGCCACCCGCTCCAGGCAGCGGGCCTGCAGGGTGAAGCCGAGGTCCATGGATTCGACAGAGTTGCCGAGCGGACGTGGGCCGGCGAGATTGGCCATATGACCGCCGCCGAGCACGTGGAAGGACCGACCGTCCTTCAGGTGGAAGGTCTCGATAAAATCGGCCTCGTACCGATCGATATCAACGACATCGGGATGGCTGCGGAAGGCTGGGACATCGATCTCATGCGGGAAATGACCCCCGTTCATGAGGATCGCCCCGTCCTTGATCAGCGGCAGATCGGCGGCAGTGACGATGCCGGGGAAGCCTGTGACGGTGGCGATCACGTCCGCCGAGCGGATCGCCTGTTCGCGGAGCGGCGTGATGAAGCCGTCGAGATGCGCCTCCAGGCTGGTAACAGGATCGATATCGACGACGCTTACCGTCGAGAAGGCGTTGCGGAAGGCGGCGGCCGTGCCCCTGCCACAGGCGCCGTAACCGAAGACGGTCACACGCTTGCCATTGGTGGAGCGGTTGGTGAAGCGCATGTAGCTTTCGAACAGGCTCTGGCCGACGGCATGCTTGTTTTCGGCGAATTGCTTGATCGGGCTGTCGTTGATGACGAGGATCGGCATGGCGAGCCGGTCGCGCATCGGCAGCAGGCGGGTTCGGCCGGAGGTCGTTTCTTCTGTGCCGCCGAGCAGATTGGCGTAGGGCCTCTCGGCTGCGATCGCGAAGAGATCACCACCATTGTCCAGCAAGAGATCGGGCTTTTCGGCAACGACGGCTTCAAGGTTCCGGTGATGGGCGACGGGATCGGTCGTCTGGGTTGCGAAGACAGTGATGCCCTGCGCGCGCAGGAATTCCACGGTTGCCGGCTGCGTACTGTTCAGGTTGCCGGTGCAGATCAGGCGCGCCCCACCGGCCCGCAGGGTCATCAGCAGAGCGACCGTCTTCGGTTCCAGATGGATGCCGGTGCCGATCGAAAGACCGGCAAACGGGCGCGTCTTTTCGAATTCCTCAGCCGTTGCCTTCAGCAGGCGGCAGCTATTGCCGATCCAGTCTATGCGTGTCGCAGGTTTTTCCATCTCATGCCCTTTCGTTCCCCTCTGTTCTAGCGAGGCAAAGATAGGGCGGGCATGGAGATATTTCTGATGAAAGGGCAGAAAAACTGCCCTTTCAGGACGCGCCGCCCGAGCGCAGCAGCCAGTTGCAGAGCGCCGCGAAGGCTGGCCGTTTCGCATCTGATGTCCGGCAGCAGAGGCTGTAGCCAGCCGGCCGACGGATGAAGCCGTAAGGGGCGACCAGAATGCCGCGGGCGAGATCGTCCTCGATCGAAGCTTTCGGCGCCAGCGCAACGCCGAGGCCCGCACGGGCAGCGCCCACTGCCAGAAGAAGATCCTCAAATTCTCGAAGACGGGAAAAGGCAACACGGGGCGCACCGCTTTCTGCAAACCATTCGGTCCAGAGTTTCGGCGCGCTGCGGCTGACAAGGATGTTTGCTTCCGCCAAGGCCGCGGCGTCGCCTGCAAGTCCGGCGGCCATTGAGGGCGTTGCAACCGGGCCGAATTCATCCTCCATGAAGCGTGTTTCGGTGATACCGGCAGAAGATCTGATCTCGCCGCCCATGATCACGGCGTCGAAATCCGGATGTTGCGACAAGGGTTCGACTACCGTCATCGGCACGATATCGATCTCGATATTGCCAAGGCTTGCCTGCATGTCGGCCGCTCGCGGCATCAGCCACCAGATGGCGAAAGCCGACGGCACGCCAAGGCGGATGCGCTGCCTGCCCGCCTCTTCGAATTCATCGGCGGCGCGTTTCAACATGGTCAGGGCAGCACCGGCGGCCTCGGCAAAGGCGCTTGCCTTCTCGGTCGGAACCAGCCTGCGGCCGTCACGCACGAAGAGCTTGCTGGCGAGGTGATCTTCGAGCGTCGATATCTGCTGGCGCACGGCGCCGCGCACCACGCCCAGCTCTTCGGCCGCCTTCAAAATGCTACCGTGACGACAGACAGCTTCAAAGGCGCGGATCGCGTTGAGGGGTGGGAGTCGCATGGTTACCACATTGTAGAAAATCACGGTGGATCAGAAGATCTCGCCATTGAATGAAAAGCAAGGTCGGGCCATATTGTACAGCTGTGCAAAACGACGCATTCAGGACAGGAAATGGCGAGATTTCCGAACCTGCCTGGTCTCGATTTTTCCTATGTACAGTGGATAAAATGGTTTTTCGGTCCGTTTTGCACGTATGGATCGCGCAAGCTTTTCATATCATACTAATATAATAACGACTCAGCTTAACGATCGTAAAGGTGACCCGACAATTGACCCTTCTTGCCCGCCTGGCTTCTGATGTGCAACTCATGTTTCGGCGTCCGCCGCGACAGCAATATGCTGCGCTCTGTTACCGGGTCAAAAAGAAGACGGGTGAGCTCGAAGTTCTGCTGATGACCAGCCGCGATACCGGGCGCTGGGTGATCCCCAAGGGCTGGCCGATGAACCGCAAATGTGCCTATGAAGTTGCGGCACAGGAAGCCCTGGAAGAGGCTGGCGTACGCGGCACGGTGGAGACCGAAACGCTCGGCGACTATACCTACCCCAAAGTTTTGCGCGACGGCATGAAGGTGACCTGCAAGGTCCAGGTCTATGCCCTCGAAGTGACTGGTGTGGCGAAGAATTTCAAAGAAAAGGGCGAGCGGACCGTCGAGTGGGTTTCCTGCGACGAAGCGGTCAAGCGCGTCCAGGAACCCGAACTGCGTAACCTGTTCCTCGCCTTTAAACGGCGCATGGCTGAAAAACTTTCTGGCGGCATTCCGAAACAAATTCCGGCGGAATAAGTCTTGCCATCTTGTGCCGCTAGAAAAGGCGGCGCAAAAGCAGGGCTTAGCCAGGAAACAGAATGCCGCAACGCAACGCCGTCCTTACGAAACGCACGCTTGATAAGGATCTCGACAAGGTCACCCATGTCGAGGATGCGGCCAAATATGTCTCGCGACGGCTGGTGGCGCCCGGGCTTGGCTTGATCTTTCTCGGCCTGGCGATGCTTTTTGCCGGTGTCTATGTGTTTGACAGGCCCGGCGCGGTGCTGGTGATTGCGGCTGCAGCACTTGCCGCCTACATGGCGATGAATATCGGCGCCAATGACGTGACCAACAATGTGGGCGCAGCGGTTGGTGCACGCGCCATCACCATGAAACAGGCGCTCATCATCGCCGCGATCTTCGAGGTGCTGGGCGCGACGATTGCCGGCGGCGAGGTCGTCAAGACAATTTCGTCCAGTATCGTCGATACGGTTCAGGTCCCGCCGGCAACACTCGGCTGGATCATGATGGCGGCGCTCACGGCTGCCGCACTCTGGATCAACCTCGCCACCTGGATGAATGCGCCGGTTTCGACGACGCATGCGATCGTCGGTGCTGTGATCGGTGCCGGCGTGGGAGCGGTCGGATTCGAGCCGGTCAATTGGCGGGTCATGCTGGAAATCACCGCGAGCTGGATAACCTCGCCGTTGATCGGCGGGCTGGTCGCCGCGGGGCTCCTCTATCTGGTCAAGACCCTCATCCTCTATCGCGAGGACAAGATCGCCGCCGCCAGGCAATGGGTTCCCATCATGATCGCCGTGATGGCCGGCGGTTTCATGGCCTATATGGTGCTGCAGCTCGCGCCGCGGGGCCGATACTCGTCGCTGACGATCCTCCTGATCGGCATCGGGATCGGTCTCGTCAGCTGGCTCGTGGTGCGGCCGGTCGTCTTGCGGCAGGCAGAGAATCTCGAAAACCGCAACAGCTCGCTTCGCACACTGTTCCACTTTCCGCTGATCGGTTCGGCCGCCCTGCTCTCTTTCGCGCATGGCGCAAACGATGTCTCCAATGCGGTCGGTCCGCTTTCGGCGATCGTTCACTCTGCCGGTATTG
The DNA here is from genome assembly GCA_900470965.1 of Hyphomicrobiales bacterium. Classification (GTDB taxonomy): domain Bacteria; phylum Pseudomonadota; class Alphaproteobacteria; order Rhizobiales; family Rhizobiaceae; genus Rhizobium. The sequence continues at coordinate 3,707 of UCCS01000093.1, read as the reverse complement.
CCGACAACAGCATGATCGGCCACCCGCCGCTCTGGGTGATGCTGATCGGCGCCTTTGGAATCTCGGTCGGCCTTTTGCTTTTCGGGCCGCGCCTTATCCGGCTCGTCGGTGAGGAGATCACCAAGCTCAATCCGACGCGCGCCTATTGTGTAGCGCTCTCGACCGCCTTCACGGTCATTGTCGCCTCCTGGCTCGGCCTGCCGGTGAGCACCACCCATATCGCCGTCGGCTCGGTGTTCGGCGTCGGCTTTTTCCGCGAGTGGTACACGCGCAATTCGAAGCGCCGTATCGAATTCATACGCCGCAAGACTGAAAGCTTCGAGATCGACGAGCCGGAGCCGAACGTTCATGAAGCCCGACGGCGTTATCTGGTTCGCCGGTCGCATTTCATGACGATCGTCGGGGCGTGGGTCATTACAGTGCCGGTCTCGGCCGCGCTTGCGGCGGTGATTTATTGGGCTATGTTCGCGCTCTTCATGTGAGTCAGGGTCTTAAGATGCGCGCCAATTTCCGCATGCAGCGGCTTTTCATCAATGCTCCCTTGTCAACAGGTGCCGCCGTCGAGGCCAATTCGGAGCAGTTCAACTATCTCGCCAATGTCCTGCGCATGGAAGAGGGTGCGGAAATTCTGCTCTTCAACGGCCGCGACGGCGAATGGAAGGCGAGCCTCTCCTTCCCCACCCGCAAGCGCATCCTGCTCACGGCGACGGAAGAGACCAGGCTGCAGCCTGCCCCGTCCGACCTGCACTATCTCTTTGCGCCGCTGAAGGTCGGTCGCATGGATTATCTGGTGCAGAAGGCGGTGGAAATGGGCGCCGGCTTTTTGCAGCCGGTCATGACCCAGCATGTGCAAGGCAAGATCACCAATCTCGACAAGATCCGCGCCAATGTCATCGAAGCGGCGGAACAGTGCGGCATCCTGGGCATTCCCGATGTGGCCGAGCCCGTGCGGCTTGCCGATCTGCTCGACCGCTGGCCTGCGGACCGGCGCATCATCTATTGCGATGAGGGCGACGCAGGGCAGAACCCGCTGCCGCTGCTTTCTAAAGTGACTGAACGGAAGATTGCGCTGCTGGTCGGCCCTGAAGGCGGCTTTTCGGAGGAGGAACGAACGCGCCTGCACAGCCTCGATTTCGTGACCGCTATCCCCCTCGGGCCGCGCATCCTGCGCGCCGACACGGCAGCGGTCGCGGCTATGGCAGTGATACAGGCTGCCATCGGCGACTGGAATTAACCGCCGGAGGCCGATTGAAAGGAAAGTGCTGCTATTTTTTTGATGACCTGTTGAAACAATTTCACTTGCAACTTAGCTGGCTTGGGCACTAATCACCCTTCCAATTGCCCCGGCCCTGGCGCCTTCCCGAATACAGGTACTTTCATGGCTCGCGACACCACCGACCAGACGCCGATCTCTTCGGTTCAGGAGCTGACCGACTATCTTGCCGCCGGCAATAAGCCGAAGGACCGGTTCCGCATCGGCACGGAACATGAGAAGTTCGTCTTCTTCCGCAAAGACAACAGCCCGGTTCCCTATTTCGGCGAAGCCAGCATTTCGGCGCTGCTGAAGGGCCTGCAGGCCAAGAGCGGCTGGGAGCCGATCACGGACGGCGACAATATCATCGGTCTTGGCGAGCAGAGCGGCATGGGCGCCATCTCCATCGAGCCCGGCGGCCAGTTCGAGCTCTCGGGCGCACCGCTTGAAAACATTCACCAGACCTGCAAGGAATCCAACCAGCATCTGGCGCAGGTGCGCGAGATCGCAGAGCCCATGGGCATCGGTTTCCTCGGCATCGGCGGCAGCCCGAAATGGACCTATGCGGAAACCCCGCATATGCCGAAGTCGCGCTACGAAATCATGACCAGCTACATGCCCGACGTGGGCACCCGTGGTCTCGACATGATGTATCGCACCTGTACGATCCAGGTGAACCTCGATTTCTCCTCGGAAGACGATATGCGCCGCAAGATGCGCGTCTCGATGAAGCTGCAATCGCTGGCGACCGCGCTCTTCGCTTCCTCTCCCTTCACCGAAGGCAAGCCGAACGGCATGCTCTCCTGGCGCGGCGATGTCTGGCGCGACGTGGACAACAGGCGCAGCGGCCTCCTGGACTTCACCTTCCGCGACGATTTCGGCTTCAAGGATTATGCCGAATGGGCGCTCGACGTACCCATGTATTTCGTCATGCGCGACGGGCACTATCACAGGGCGACCCACGTCACATTCCGCCAGTTCATGAACGGCGCGCTGAAAGGCGAGATCGCCGCCTATGAGCCGACGATGGGCGACTGGACGAATCATCTTTCGACGCTCTTCCCGGATGTGCGCCTGAAGCGCTTCCTGGAAATGCGCGGCGCGGATGGCGGGCCGTGGCGGCGCATCTGTGCCCTGCCGGCCTTCTGGGTCGGCCTGCTCTATGATGACGCCGCTCTCCAGGCCGCCGACGAACTGACCAAGGACTGGGGTTTTGCAGAAGTGAATACGCTGCGCAACGCGGTGCCGGAAGAAGGTCTCAAGGCCGAGTTCCGCGGACATGCGCTGATCGACACGGCGCGCGAGGTCGTCAATATTTCCCGCGCCGGCCTGAAAGCACGCAACAGGCTGAATGGCGACGGCGTCGACGAGAGCATCTTCCTGGCACCACTCGACGAGGTTCTGGCCAAGAAGGCGACGCTCGCAGAGGATCTGCTGGCGCTCTATCACGGCCGCTGGAACGGCTCGGTCGAGCCGGTCTTCCAGGAATATCAATACTAAGAGGCAAGCCGCGCCTTCCAAAAAGCCGTTTGCACAATCCCATTTCGAGCTATAGTGGCGCGAATATGCGCCGCTATTCCGGGAAAGGGACTTTCATGCTGCCACTCTTCGACATGATGATGCAGGCGCAGAACGGGGCGGCGATGGACGCCGTTGCCAAGCAGTTCAACCTCGCGCAGGAACAGGCAACAAAGGCGATGGCCGCACTGACGCCGGCCTTTTCCGCCGGCCTCAAGCGCAGCACCAGCAACCCCTATGATTTCGTCGGCCTTATGCAGGCCGTGGCGTCGGGCAATTATGCCAAATATTTCGAGGACATGAACAGGGCCTTTACCCCTGAAGGCATTTCCGACGGCAACAATATCCTCGCCCAGCTTTTCGGCTCCAAAGAGGTCTCGCGCGCCATTGCCGCGCAGGCGGCGCAGATGACCGGCATCGGCCAGGAAATCTACAAGCAGATGCTGCCGGTCATGGCGGGCACGCTGATGGGCGGGTTGTTTAAGCAATCGATGGGGCAGATGGCGACACCGGTCAATCCCTTCGTCAATACCGCCATGGGCGAGACGATCCAGCAATGGCTTGAGAGCACCGGTTTTGCGCCGAAGCCGAAGGCAGCACCCGAGCCCAGCATTTTCGATAATCCGTTCACACAGGCCATGCAGGTGATGTTCAGCGTGCCGAAACCTGAAGCGGCGCCGCAGCCTGCCAATCCTTTCCTCGACAACCCCTTTGCCAAGGCATTCCAGGAAATGATGGCCGGTTTCCAGCAACCGGCAGCGAAGGCTCCGGAGCCGCCAAAGGAAGAACCGAAAGCCGGCGACAGCTATACTGAGATGCTGAACGCCATGTTCGACAGCGGTCTCGAAGTGCAGAAAAGCTATCAGAAGAACCTTGAAGCCATCTTCGAGGCCTATCGGCCCAAATCCGCGCCCTCCCCCGAAGATCCCGCTCCCCC
>UCCS01000227.1 GCA_900470965.1 Hyphomicrobiales bacterium | reverse complement strand
GGTTCGGCAGGCCGGTCAGCGCGTCGAAGCGCACCATATGCAGGATCTTCTGCTCGGCCTTCACACGGCTCGAAACGTCTTCGAAGATCAATACCGCACCGCCATCTGCGCGCCGGCTTGCCGAGAATTCCAGCGACAGTCCCTCAGGGAAATGAATGAGCGTGCGCGACAGGCTGCCTTCGGCCACCTGTGTCAGTTGCCGCAGGATCAGCTCCGGCTGCGAAGCGTCCATGAAGCTGTAGCGTGCGCCGTAACGCAACACAGCGCCGAGATCGCGGTCCTTCAGCCGATCCGGCACGCCAATTTTCAAGAGTTCGCAGGCCTTGCGATTGATGACCTGGATCCGGTTCTCCTCGTCGACCATGACGAGGCCATGCGGCATGTTGTTCAGTGCCGTATCGAAGCGATCGGCAATCGAAGCGATCTCGCGGCGTGCGATCACGTTCTCATAGAGGAACTCGCGTACGCCGGTGGCCATGGCCCGTGTCGTCAGCCAGAACGGAATGAGGAAGACCGACAGGATGCCGCGGTAGAAATCGAGCGTCATGACGCTGCAGATGATCATCGGCAGACAGCAGGAGAAGGTCTGCAGGTCGACCGCCATGCGCGAGCCGTAGTTGCGGCCGACGACCGAAACCATCGTCGCCATGGTCACTGCAATACAGGCGAGCTCGGCAAAGGAATCACGCGTGAAAAAGATGGCATAGCCGCTGCCGATGCCAAGAAGTGTCGTAATGCCGGCTGCGCCGACCACGAGAATCTTCTCCCAGCGCTCGATCTCGGCAAAGGAGAGCTTTTCCTTGTCTACCTTATCGAACAGCCGGAAAATCGCCATGCGGGCGCAGAACACCATGATGACGGCGACAGCCAAGAATATATAGACGGGAGAGTCAGTCTTAGCAGCAACAGCAAGGAAAGTGGCGGAGTGTACAATGACGCCAGCGAGAAGCGTCATGCGGTTCCCGGAGAGGGAACTCACAAACGACAGATACACATCCTTAGGGACCCTGTTCGGGTTATGTGGCTTCATCCATACTTTCCCTGTGCGCGGGAAATGTAAACCGAACCCTTTAAAAATTGATTTCAAACGGTTCAAACATTTGGTCAATTTTTCTAAAACCATAGGATGAGCTACTCATCCAAGGCGCGATAATACAGCTTTCTCGCGAGGTTTTTGAAAAAAATATCCGCGCCTGAGTTGCCAGAATTTTTCAAAGGGATCACAGGGTCTAGCCGCATAAGACTATACTCCAAGGCGGGTCATTTATCCTTCCAATTTCAAAAACCCTAGTTTACACCGATTGCAGAGGGAGAACTGCCGAAAACGGCAAGACAATAAGGGGAGGCGAATGTCGGTATTCCTGGCCGTCAGTCGGCTGATTGACTCGATCAGCGAGTTCATTGGCAAACTATCCGAATACATGGTGTTGTTCTGCTGCCTGATCAGCGCCGGAAACGCCGTCGTCCGCTACGCTTTCAACTACAGTTCAAATGGCTGGCTCGAGATCCAGTGGTATCTCTTCGCCTTCGTCGTCGTGCTCGGCGCCTCGCACACCTTGCGCAAGAACGAACATGTGCGGGTCGATCTGATATACGGCTCTGTCTCTGACAGGGCAAAGATGTGGATCGACATCGTCGGCCTGATCGTCTTCCTCATCCCGGCCTGCATCTTCCTTTCCATTCTCTGCTGGCCCTATTTCCTACTCGCCTATCAGCAGGGCGAGGTTTCCGCCAATGCCGGCGGCCTCATCCGCTGGCCTGTGAAGCTGGTGCTTTTTGCCGGCTTCGCGCTTCTGACCCTTCAGGGCATTTCGGAATTGATCAAGAGGATCGCCGCGCTGTCCGGCACGATCGAGATCGATACGAAATACGAAAAGCCGCTGCAGTAACGCGCGCCTGGAGGAACAAATTTGTTTGACTACGGTATCATCCCGCCGGCGATGTTCCTGGGCATGGTCATTTTCATGCTCTACGGCTTCCCCGTCGCCTTTTCGCTCGCCGCCGTCGGTCTTTTCTTCGGTATCATCGGCATTGTGACCGGGCATTTCGGAGAGGTCTTCCTGCAGGCGCTGCCACTGCGCTTCTTCGGCATCGTCTCCAACGATCTGCTGCTCGCGATCCCTTTCTTCACCTTCATGGGCGCCATACTAGAGCGTTGTGGGCTGGCCGAAGATCTGCTCGAAGGCACCGGCAAGCTCTTCGGTGGCGTTCCCGGCGGCCTGGCCTATGCTGTCATCCTTGTCGGCGCCGTGCTCGGCGC
>UCCS01000200.1 GCA_900470965.1 Hyphomicrobiales bacterium | reverse complement strand
AATGCATGGGCGGCGGCGGCTACATCGAAGACCGCCCGACCGCCCGCCACTATCGCGAGGCGCCGGTCAATGCGATCTGGGAAGGTTCGGGCAACGTCATGGCGCTCGATGTGCTGCGTGTGCTGAACCGCGGCAAGGATCTGTTCGAGACGGTATTTGCAGGCTTTGCGCGCGATCTTGGGCCGGCCGGCAAGAAGACGATCGACGTGCTGCGCGCCGCGATCGCGCTCTGCGAACAGGACGAGGGCGCTGCCCGCTTGCTCGTCGAGCAGCTGGCGCTCGTTGCCGGCGCCGCCGAGCTTTACCGGCTCGGGGCAGGGCGCATTGCCGATGCCTTCATCGAGACCCGTCTTGCAGGCGGCTGGCGCTCGACCTACGGCATGCTCGATTCCCGCTTCGATGCGAGCTACATCGTCGATCTGCTCTATCCGCCGGCAGCGTAAATGCTGCCATTTCGCAACGCGCGGCAAGACGATCTCGGTGAGGTCCACGCCATCTCGCTTGCGACTTGTGACAGTGGGCAGGATGCGAGCCATCTGTACCGCGATATCAGGCTGATCGGTCACATTTATTCCACCTCTATCTGGTGCTGAGTCCCGAAGAAGATCGTTCTCGTGTCGGACAAGCATGGCATGAACCGCCTGCCACGCCTGCAGGGGCAGGACGACTGCATTGCGCTTTCGGATGAGCGGGTGTCGCAGGCTCGCAAGGCGGCCATCAGCGACATTGATCTCGGCGTCAATGCGGGCAAATCAGGGCGGGCTGCGCTTTTGATCCTCGCGCGGCTCTACGCGTCTTGTGCCGCAGATTGTTTCGTCTTCGGAAACCACCATCTGGTTCGCTGAACACTGTAATCCTGAACTTTTTTCTGGCCGGCCGATACTGGGCTCGGCCACTCTACGGCACAAAAAAATCCGGCCGCGTCGCCGCAGCCGGATCATGTCATTTATCGCCGAAAATCAGCTTTCAGAAGAAGCCGCGGCGCTGCCACCAGCCGGCCTTCTTCGGTTTGCCTTCGCCCTCAGCTTCCGCGCTTTCGGTGCGGGTCGAGGTGACGGTCGGCTCAGAAGACGAGATGTTCGATCCGCGATTGGCGCGAACCGGCTTTGCCTCTTCCTGCGCCGGTGTTGCGAGATCCGCAGACGCTTCCATCACTTCCGGCTCGGCCTGGGCCGCGGTCTCAGCGATAGGCGCTTCGATCACGGGCTCCTCGACCGGCGAGGGTGCGGCAGCTGCCTTGCGGCGGCCACGGCCGCGTGCCGGCTTGACCTCTTCGGCAACACTTTCGCCAGCTTCGACAGCAGCCATTGCCGGCTGAGCTTCAACCGTTTCGGCTGCGACGACTTCGATCACTTCCGCTGCGGTCTCGGACGTCTCGTCGGCTCCACTATCTTCGCTCTCGTCAGCCTCGTCACCTTCGGAAGCGGCGTTGACTTCAACACCTTCTTCACCGCGGTTGCGGCGGCCACCGCGCTTGCCGCGACGGCGGCGCTTGCGGCGCTGCGAATCCTCGCCGTCGGCGTGGGTTTCGGCTGGAGCTTCGCTGGCGTCACTATCGCCCTCGCTGCCGTCGTCCTCGCCCTCATCACTATCGTCAGCCGCGTCAGAGACAGTATCGGCACCAACCTGCTGCTCGGCATTGCCATTGCGGCCGCGACGGCGGCGACGGCGCTTGCGCTTGCGTCCACCTTCGCCTTCAGCCTCTGCGCGAGCAGCCGGGCGTTCGGCAGCAACAGGCTTTTCTTCCAATTCTTCGTCTTCCTCCTCGTCATGCTCGATGACGATATCGTCGTCATCGTCATCGGGGATGGCTGCGAAATTGAAGAGACTTTCGATCTTGACCGGGTTTTCAACCGGCTCGCCACGATCGATCGCGAAGTGCTGCGCACCAACCGAGCCATCCGCATCGATGATGATCGCCACACCGAAGCGGCCTTCATAATCGACGATCGTCTGACGCTTATGGTTGAGCAGGTAGAGCGCGATATCTGGCGTCGTGCGCACGGTGATGTTGTGCGTGGTGTTCTTGAGCAGATATTCCTCGACGCCGCGCAGCACATGCAGGGCGACGGAGGACTGTGAACGGACATGGCCGGTGCCGCCGCAATGCGAGCAGACCTGCGTCGTCGATTCGAGAACGGAAGCGCGGATGCGCTGGCGCGACATTTCCAGAAGGCCGAAATGCGAGATGCGGCCGACCTGGATGCGGGCGCGGTCGTTCTTCAGGCATTCCTTCAGCTTCTTCTCGACAGCGCGGTTGTTGCGCTTTTCTTCCATGTCGATGAAGTCGATGACGATCAGGCCGGCAAGGTCGCGCAGGCGAAGCTGACGGGCGATTTCTTCCGCCGCTTCGAGGTTCGTCTGAAGGGCCGTGTCCTCGATCGAGTGTTCGCGGGTCGAACGGCCGGAGTTGACGTCGATCGAAACCAGCGCTTCCGTCTGGTTCATGATCAGATAGCCGCCGGACTTCAGCGTTACCTGCGGCTGCAGCATGCGATCGAGCTGCGCTTCGATGCCGGAGCGCGAGAAGATCGGGTGGATATCGCGGTAGGGCTGAACCACCTTGGCGTGGCTCGGCATCAGCATCTTCATGAAGTCTTTTGCTTCACGATAGCCTTCTTCGCCGGCAACGATGATCTCGCTGATATCCTTGTTGTAGAGATCTCGGATAGAGCGCTTGATGAGCGAGCCTTCCTCGTAGACGAGGCACGGAGCGGTAGAAGCGAGCGTCAGCGTGCGGACGTTCTCCCACAGGCGCATCAGATATTCAAAGTCGCGCTTGACCTCGACCTTGGTGCGGTTCGCACCGGCCGTACGCAGGATCACGCCCATACCCTGCGGCACTTCGAGCATGCGGGCGATTTCCTTCAGCCGCTTGCGGTCCTGGGGGTTGGTGATCTTGCGGGAAATACCGCCGCCGCGCGCCGTGTTCGGCATCAGAACCGAGTAGCGACCTGCGAGCGAAAGATAGGTGGTGAGAGCAGCACCCTTGTTGCCACGCTCTTCCTTGGCGACCTGCACCAGCAGGATCTGGCGGCGCTTGATGACTTCCTGGATGCGGTACTGCTTGCGCGGCTTGCGCTGCACGCGGTCCGGAACCTCTTCCATCGCGTCTTCGGCGCCAACGGATTCGATGATTTCCTCTTCGCCGTGGTCGTCGTCATCGTCGTCATCATCCTGACGGCGCTTGGAAACGTCCTCGGAAATGGAGTCGGTTTCGACCATCGCGGCCATTTCGCCGCCGGTCGAGCCTTCATCGTCGTTGTCCGCGACGGATGCTTCGGCTGCTGCGGTCTCTTCCGCGACAGGCTCGACTACCTTCTTGCGGCTACGGCGTGCGCGCGGCTTCTTTGCCGGTGTTTCCTCGGCAACTGGGGCAGCCTCTGCAGCGATGACTACCTCTTCCGCCGGTGCCGCTTCTACAGCGGGGGCGACATCAGTCTCGACCGGAACGATGCCGATATCCGGCTGGTCCTGTGTCGAAAGATCGACGAGAGGCGCCGTCTCGACATGCTCGACATCCTCGTCGCGGCGATGCTCCTCGGCTTCGGCGCGAAGCAGGGCCTGACGGTCGGCAAGCGGGATCTGGTAATAGTCGGGATGGATTTCGGCAAAGGCCAGGAAGCCGTGCCTGTTGCCGCCATAATCGACGAAAGCGGCCTGCAGCGAGGGCTCGACCCTCGTTACTTTTGCAAGATAGATGTTGCCGCGGATCTGCTTCTTGTGCTGCGACTCGAAGTCAAATTCTTCTATGCGGTTCCCGCGAACGACAACGACGCGCGTCTCTTCCTCGTGAGACGCATCGATAAGCATTTTGTCTGCCATGTAAGCTGAGCTCCTCGGCGAGGCCGCGAGAGCGCATTCCCGACTGCTGTTGACACAGAAAGAATGCGGTCCGCCGTGGCCGCGCCGGATAATGAAAGTCGCGATTGGTGCGAGGGAGAATGCAGCAGCCAGACCGCAGCCGGAACCATTTCGTTCCGGGGCCTGTACACTTCAGATAAAACCTGCTGCGAAACCATCAACAACCAAGCGTGATCGACAATGACGAAGACCCGTTTCGGGTCCGATGAGTTTGCTCCCTGAGAGCGTGGTGGCTGATCCACCAATGAAATCCCAGCATGAAGCCGGAAAATCAGGATCCAGTTCTCGGGTGGAAATGCACTAGACGGCGGACGATTACCGGTTGTAGCGCCAGATCCGGGGGTCGGCTGGCTGCCTCGCGGCGACTCTATCCCGTCAACACTTCTACCCTAAAATTCGTTGTATGTTTTCTCTGTCACAATAGCAAGGGAAAAGCCAAATGTGCCATAATATTGATGGATTTCGTATCGCATAAACTTCTCGGGGATAAGCGATCTCGATTCGAGGGTCAGTGCGTGTGCGCTCGCCTCTAGCGGGCGACCGCGGAGGCGATGTAGGGTCCATCGCAGAAATAAATAGGGTGTGGCGGGCTATTGTTTAAGAGGTTTCGGATCGCGGCGGAGTTGTCCGCAGGGCGAAAACTGGGTTTTGCGGCGTGGCTTTTCGCCTTTGCAGCGCTTTGCGCGGTTCCGGGCAGCGCAGCCGGTGCAAAGAATCCCTTGCTGGCCTACGGAGCGCGTATCGTCGGCGACGACGCCAGAACCCGTATCGTCATCGATTTCGACCGTGAGCCTCGTTTTTCCGTCCACTACATCGCCAATCCCGAACGCATCGTCGTGGACCTGCCGGCAACCGCTTTCGGCTTTCCGGCCAAAGATCTTGAGGCGCGGGGCCTCTTCAAGGACATCCGTTATGGCGCCATGGACGAAGGAAGCGCCCGCATCGTGTTGACGGCGGCGCGCCCGGTCCAGCTCGCCCTTGCCAAGGTGCAGACGGATGAGAGCGGTAATGGCCACCGGCTGGTGCTCGATGCCGAGATGATCGACAAGCAGAAATTCGCCGAACTGGTGAAGACCCAGTCCTGGAACGACAATGCCGATGCGGCTGAGACGACGAGCGCCATTCCCCAGCCGGAAAAGACAGCGCCTGGAGATTTCGTCATTGCTGTCGATGCCGGCCACGGCGGTATCGACACGGGCGCGATCGGCGTCGATACGAAAACCGAGGAAAAGCTGGTGACGCT
>UCCS01000202.1 GCA_900470965.1 Hyphomicrobiales bacterium | reverse complement strand
GCCGCCTCGTCGGCATCGTCACCAACCGCGACGTCCGCTTTGCATCCGACCCGACCCAGAAGATCTACGAACTCATGACCCATCAGAATCTGGTGACGGTCAAGGAAAACGTAGATCAGCAGGAGGCCAAGCGCCTGCTGCACTCTCACCGCATCGAGAAGCTGCTGGTCGTCGATGGTGAGGGCCGTTGCGTCGGCCTGATCACCGTCAAGGATATCGAAAAGGCACAACTGAACCCGAACGCCTCCAAGGATGCGCAGGGCCGCCTGCGTGCTGCCGCTGCCGTCGGCGTCGGTGACGATGGTTTCGAGCGTGCCGAACGGCTGATCGATGCCGGCGTCGACCTGCTCGTCGTCGATACGGCCCATGGTCATTCGGCTCGCGTTCTGGAAGCCGTTGCCCGCGTCAAGAAGCTCTCCAACTCCGTTCGCATCATGGCCGGCAATGTCGCGACCTATGACGGCACCAAGGCGCTGATCGATTCCGGCGCTGACGCCGTCAAGGTCGGTATTGGTCCGGGCTCGATCTGCACGACGCGTGTCGTCGCCGGCGTCGGTGTTCCGCAGCTTGCTGCGATCATGTCGGCGGTCGAGGCGGCGAATGCGCAGGGCATTCCGGTCATCGCCGATGGCGGCATCAAGTTCTCGGGCGACGTGGCCAAGGCCATCGCGTCCGGTGCATCCGCCGTCATGATCGGCTCGCTGCTTGCCGGTACCGATGAAAGCCCCGGCGAAGTCTATCTCTACCAGGGCCGCTCCTTCAAAGCCTATCGCGGCATGGGCTCCGTCGGTGCCATGGCGCGTGGTTCGGCAGACCGCTACTTCCAGGCGGAAGTGCGCGACACGCTGAAGCTCGTGCCTGAGGGCATCGAGGGACAGGTGCCATACAAGGGCCCGGTCTCCGGCGTCCTGCATCAGCTCGCGGGCGGCCTCAAGGCTGCCATGGGCTATGTCGGCGGCAAGGACATCAAGGAGTTCCAGGAGCGCGCCACCTTCGTGCGTATCTCCAGCGCCGGCCTGCGCGAAAGTCATCCGCATGATGTGACGATCACCCGCGAAAGCCCGAACTATCCGGGCGTCGGCGTCTGATAATGAAGGCGGGCAGCTCGATTCCGCTCTGGATCATCGCGCTGCTCGCAGCCCTCTGCCTCATCGTCCTCGGCTGGACCACCTTCGGCTACACCGTGCCCTTCCAGCATGAGACGGGGCAGGCGGTGCTCGATACCTATTTTGTAGGCTATGACGAGTCCGCCGTCTTCCATATGCAGACGCTGCTCGATCAGAACGTGACGGCAAGCCGCATTCTCCGAGCCATGTATTTCGGCCCGGAGCTGATCTTTCCGGCTCTGCTGACAGCCCTTCTATTCCTGATTTTCCTGCGGCTCGGCCCGATCGAGACATGGCGCGGCCGGCAAGCGCCCCGCCTGCTCGGCCGGATCACTTACGTCCTGCCCTTCATTTACGGCTTCGCCGATTACGCAGAAAACATCTCAAGCCTCGTTGCCTTCAGCGACGGTGGTGCGGCAGGCTTTGCCGCGCAGATCCTGCCGTGGATGACGAAGCTGAAATTCGCAAGCCTTGCGATCTGCGCCATTCTGATCGCGAGAGGCGCAATTCTCCACCAAACGCGCGAAAACTGAATGCTTGCAGCAGTTCCTTTTGCGCAATTCCGGACGCAAAACCGCTGCACACTTTTGCTGGAATTGCTTATCGCGGCCAGCGCCACACCGGCTGTGAAAGCTTTGACGCGAGGAAATCTCCGAGTGCTTCCACCTTCGCCGGCCGGGCACGCGCTGACGGCGTAACGAAATAAAGGGCGCCCTTTGGCAAGGTCCAGTCCGTCAGGATCGCCTTCAGGCGTCCGTCGCTCAGGTATTCGTAAGCCATGAATTCCGGCAGTTCGACGATGCCGAGGCCGCGCAACGCCATCGGGATCAGTGCTTCCGAATTGGTTGCCCTCAGCGGTCCTGTCGGCACCACGATCTCCTCTTCCCCCGCCTTGTTGCTGAAGCGCCAGACATCCTGCCGCGGCCGGTAGGCGTAACCGAGGCAATGATGGGCCGCGAGGTCTCGCGGGTGCCGTGGACAGCCGTATCTTTCGAGATAGGAGGGCGCTGCGAGAATGAACGGCGCGACAGGTGTCAGCCTCTTCGCCACGAGGGAGGAATCGGGCAGCACCGCGATACGCAGTGCCGCATCGAAGCCTTCGCCCACGAGATCGATCACGGCATCACTCATATGCATGTCGATGGAGATATCGGGATAGAGTTCGAAGAAGTCAGGCAGGATCGGCGCCAGCCATTGCCGCCCGAAGACCATCGGTACGGCGAGACGGATCAGCCCGCGGGGCTGGCTGGAAAGTTCGCGCACCGCATTCTCTGCCGCTTCCGCCTCCGCATAGAGGCGTTGGGCGCGGTCGACGAGCCGCAGCCCGAAATCGGTGAGTGCCAGCTGCCGGGAAGTGCGGTTGAAGAGCCGCGCACCGAGCCGGTCCTCCAGCCGGCTGACCGCCCGCGACACCGTCGGTACGGAAACGCCGAGCGTCTTGGCCGCGCGGGCGAAGGAGCGCTCCTCCGCCACTTTGGCGAACATGGCGAGGCCCTCGAAATCCGGAAAACCCATCATTTCATTCCTGCAATGATATCTTTCATTTCTTTCTATTCAGAAACGAAAGACCCGTCCACATCTTCAGTTCAGTCGAACAGAACAGGAGACGACGACAATGAACCAGACACTGAATGGGACACGGAGACTGAACGGAAAGATCGCGGTCATCACCGGCGCCACGTCGGGCATCGGCCTTGCCACCGCAAAGCGCTTCGCAGCCGAAGGCGCACGCCTCTTCATCACCGGCCGCCGCAAGGAGGTTCTTGATGCGGCTGTCGCCGAGATCGGCGGCAATGTCACCGGCATCCAGGCGGACTCGGCAAAGCTTGCCGATCTCGATCGCCTCTATGAGCAGGTGAAGGCGGAGGCCGGCCGCATTGACGTGCTCTTCGTCAATGCCGGTGGCGGCTCGTTTGCGCCGCTCGGCGCAATCACCGAAGAACAGTATGACGATACCTTTGGTCGTAATGTGAAGGGTGTGCTGTTTACGGTGCAGAAGGCGCTGCCGCTGCTCGGGCATGGTTCCTCTGTCATCCTGACCGGCTCCACGGCGGGGGTATCGGGCACGCCGGCCTTCAGCGTCTATGCCGCCTCCAAGGCAGCGATCCGCAACTTCTCCCGTAACTGGATCCTCGACCTGAAGGACCGCGGCATCCGCATCAACACGCTGAGCCCTGGTCCGACCGAAACGACAGGCCTCGTTGAGCTCGCGGGCCAGGACAAGGCACAGCAGCAGGGCCTGCTGGACTATATGGCATCACAGGTTCCGATGGGTCGCGTCGGCCGCCCGGAAGAAATCGCCGCAACGGCCCTCTTCCTCGCGACAGAAGATTCGAGCTTCATCACCGGCGCCGAGATCTTCGTCGACGGCGGCATCGCCCAGGTCTGACCCTGAAGACGGCCCGCTCCACGGCGGGCCGTCATGGCTCTGGTATCTGTCCGGTCTTTCCGCTACTGCTCCCGCCGTCGCCGAAGTAAGAGGAATGATGATGACCGGCTTTGAGATGTTCTGGCCTCTGCTTGCCCACGTCCTGTTGGTCTACATCCTTTACGGAGTGCTTGGTCTGCGCCGTGGCAAGGCGGTTCGTGAGGGGCGGATGAAGAAATCCGGCTATCGCGAGAACCGTGACGAACCGCCCGAATGCCTTTTCGTCAAGAACAACCTCGCCAACCAGTTCGAGCTGCCGGTGCTCTTCTATGCCTGCAGCATTCTTCTTTATATCACCGAGGCGGATAATCTGGTGGCCGTCGTGCTTTCCTGGCTTTTCGTCGTCCTGCGATATGCCCATGCCTATGTGCATGTCACCAGCAACGATCTGCGCTATCGCAGCCCGCTTTTTGCTGCCGGTTTTGTCGTGCTGGGGGCCATGTGGGCCTGGCTTGCCGGCTGGATGCTGTTCTCCTGATCCGGGCGATTTCCTCCAGATAAGCCGGTAACACAGTTTTGTTCCTGCGTTACCGGCTGCTGACCTAAGTTCCCCCTTGCCGATTGGGCATGGGGTGGGAACTGAGGAGGACTGTTATGGAAAAGCCCGTCATTACGCAGGCAATGATCAATGCCTATGATGAATATACGCACCTGACGCTGGATCGCCGCAGCTTCATGGACAAGCTCACGAAGCTTGCCGGCTCGGCAACTGCGGCCGCGGCAATCGCGCCGCTGTTGGCGGCCAACAAGGCAGCCGCCGAGGTCGTCGCCGAAAACGACGATCGCCTGACCGCCCAGGATATTACCTATCCCGGCAGCGGCGGTGACATGAAGGGTTATCTGGTGCAGCCGAAGAATGCGTCCGGCAAGCTCGGCGCCGTCATCGTCATCCATGAGAACCGCGGCCTCAACCCGCATATTCGCGATGTCGCCCGCCGCATGGCGCTCGAAGGTTTCGTAGCGCTCGCGCCCGATTTCCTTTCGCCGCAGGGTGGCACGCCTGAGAATGAGGATCAGGCGCGTGACATGTTTAGCAAACTCGATGCGGCCACGACCGTCGCGAACGGCGAGGCGACTGTCGTCTACCTCTCCAAGCTCGAGGCTGCGAACGGCAATGTCGGCGTGATCGGCTTTTGCTGGGGCGGCGGCGCGGTCAACAACCTCGCGGTCAAGTCACCCGAGCTGAAGGCAGGCGTGGCCTATTACGGTACGCAGCCGCCGGCCTCTGACGTTCCCAAAATCAAGGCGGCGCTGCTGCTCCACTATGCCGGCCTCGACGATCGCATCAATGCTGGCATCGACGCTTACAAGAAGGCGCTAGAGGAGAATGGTAAAAAATTTGAGATCTACGTCTATGAGGGGGTCAACCACGCCTTCAACAACGACACGTCCGCCGCCCGCTATGACAAGGCGGCAGCCGATCTCGCCTGGAGCCGCACGGTCGAATTTCTGAAGCAGAACCTCGCCTGACCAGGCCTGGAGAGTGTGCCGCAAGGCGAAAAAGGCAGGGTGACAAGTGCTCAGCCTGCCTTGCTGAATGAAGTGTTAAGACTGACTTTTGCACAGGCCAAAACGGGGCGTAACGCCCCTTTGCCCCTGCGCTCTTGTCATTGCTTAAAATCCGACCATTTCCCTTTACGACGGATGAATACCTGCATGTCATATCCGCCCGACGCGCCGGTATGAGACATCATTTCCGCCGCTCAATAACGAGACAGATGGGAACCACATGGGCGCGGACATTTCGGATCGTATTGCTCTTCGCAGGAAGCCGAAACAGGAGCGAAGCATCCAGCGGCTGGATCTCATCCTCAACGCCGCAGCCGCCATCATCGCCGAAAAGGGTGTCAGCGCCATGCGGATGACCGAACTTGCCGTCGCCGCAAAAGTTCCGATCGGTTCGGTCTATCAGTATTTCCCGGAAAAGGCGGCGATCGTCAAAGCGCTGTTCGACCGCCATGCGCAGGCGATCCAGCAGAAGACGGCGGAGATGTTCGCGGATGTTCGATCCCTCGATGAAGCGCTCGACCTGATCTCGGCGATGATCGACTGGTATTATGCCGAATACCGCAACGATGCCGCCTATCTCGGCGTCTGGATGGGCACGGAGACAGATCAGGATCTCCTGCGCCTGAACATCGAGCATAGCGGCCAGGTCGCCGAGATCCTCCAGGAGGCCGTGCGCCGTCTGGCGCCGGAATTCTGCGATGAGCAGATGAAAGCGCGCACTTACCTTTTCAGCCACCTGATCGGCGCGGCGATCCGCCTTGCGGTCTTGAGCGAGGATGGCTTTGGCGAGCGCATTCTCGATGAGTGGAAGCGCGTGGTCCGCGCTTCCCTATTTGCTCCGACCTCCGCTTCGGCAGCTTGAGACGACCTACCAGCTCGGCATCATGCTCGCCGCCGCCTTGAGCCGCGGATAGTGACGGGCGTAGCCTGTCTTCCCATCCTGCTCCAGCCCATCTTCGATGACGGTCGGCGTGATATTGTCGAGGCAGGCGGTGATATGTGCCGTAATCGCGTTCATCAGCGACAGCGAAACGCCGGGCCGCTTCATGATGCCGATCTGCACCGGCGGCAGTGCCGGGAAGCCGTCTGCCTGGCTCAAGACCTTCATACCTGTCCGGAGTGCTGATTCCGGCATGACCGAGACTGCCATGCCGGCGAGCACCGCGGAGGCGACCACGGTGCAGGACCAGCTGGTGAACAGAACCTGATATTCGCGCCCGACGGCATCGAGCGCCGAGCAGGCGAGCTGGCGCCACTGGCAGTCGCGCCGGCCGACGGCAAGCGGCACCGGCGCATCGTCGCGGATCGGATGGTTGGCCGAGCTCACCCAGCAGAGCGGTTCCGTCCGCACCACATCCGAAATGCGCTCGCGCGGATTGTGGGTGACAAGTGCGATATCGAGCTCGCCCTTGTGCATGCGTTCGGCAAGGTCGACCGAAGGTTCGCAGACGATATAGAGCTCGACATTCGGATGTGTCTTGGCAAAGCGGCCAATAATCTCCGGCATGTAGCGGTCTGCATAATCATCAGGCGTGCCGATGCGCAACGTGCCTTCCAGCCTGTTGTCGTCGAAGGCGGCGATTGCCTCATTGTTCAGGCGGATGATGCGGCGCGCATAATTGAGCAGCTTTTCGCCCTCGACCGTCAGCCGGTTGCCGCGGCCGTCCTTGATGAAGAGCTGCTTGCCGATGCGTTCTTCCAGGCGCCGCATCTGCATGGAGACGGCGGACTGTGTCTTGTAGACCTTGTCGGCCGCCTTGGTGAAGCTGCCGGAGTCCACGATTGCGATGAAAGTCTGCAATTGGTCGATATCAAGCGGCGCCGACATGATCTTGTCCATCCATAAAGATCTCTGATGTTAATCATTAGAAACATTCGTTGGACTGATCAATAGGTCTTTGGCATCTTCGGGATGCAAATCAAGCAAAGTGAAGGACAGACACCCTGCCTGTCCAGCCTGTGACCAGCTGACCCTTCCTGCACGACCTCGCAGGCGGGGCGGGCTGTTCTGCGCCCCGAAGAAAGGAGAGTTCGATGCGCACTCATGAACAGACACTAGAACTCGACTGCGGCAAGCTCGCCCCGACGTTCATGCAGCGTCTTATGGCTGGCCTTGCGCCGCTGGCAACCGCCCTTCGCATGGTGCGCAATCGCTCGCAGGTGAATGGGCTGCACGATCTCGATGATTATCAACTGCAGGATATCGGCCTGACGCGGGCCGATGTGACCTCTGCATTTCTCGCTTCGACCTTCTTTGAAGATCCGTCGGAGCATCTGACGCAGGCGGCCAAGCGCCGCTGGCGTATTGCGGTCATGCGCCCCTACAGGGACTGAACGCACGCGTTTCCCCGCAGGGTGATAGCCAATAGCCCTGCTGCTTAACCCGGTGATCGGCTTTCCCAAGCCATCTCCGGGTTTTTTTATTTCTTGGCGGGGGGAGCGGGATCTTCGGGGGAGGGCGCGGATTTGGGCCGATAGGCCTCGAAGATGGCTTCAAGGTTCTTCTGATAGCTTTTCTGCACTTCG
>UCCS01000206.1 GCA_900470965.1 Hyphomicrobiales bacterium | reverse complement strand
CGCGCCTTTTCCTGCCGCTTGGCGGGCTCGAAGAAGCTTGCGATCTCGGCATCGAGATCGAAATCGAAGTCCGCGGTCTTGGCGACCGGCTCCGTATGCTCGACAGGCGGCAGTGTTGGAACATGCATATCCTCGACCGTCTCGGGACGTTCTTCCGGATCGGAGATCATCGAGGGATCGAAGGGCAGATCGTCCGTAGATTCGTTTGACGGCGCCGGCTTGGCGTAGCTCACCGGAGCAGGCTGCGGCTCCGGCACGAAAACCGGTGCGGATTGGGGCTGCGGACGCGGCGCTGGCTGCGCTGCGACCACGGGCGCAGCGCGCACGGGCTCAGGCTGCAGAGCCGGCGGCTCGGAGAAATCGAGATCGGCGAGCTCCAGCTCGATGCCGGCGAGATCCAGTTCGAAATCGTGGCCGGCAAATGGATCTTCAGACTCCAGTTCCGGCTGACGCGCGACGACCGGCGCTGGCGCGATAGGTTGCGAGACCGACTCCATCGGCTCCCGAACGACCGGCTTTGGCGCTTCGGGCTGGCGAAGAACGGGCGTCGCACGGCTCATCGGCACGGGCGCAATCACCGTCGGCTGAGCCGATGCACGAGCAACGGGCGCTTCGAAGACAGGCGCTTCGAAAACCGGGGCCTCAAAGACGGGCGCATCAAAGACGGGGGCCTGGAAAACAGGTGCGACAGGAGCCGAGACCGGCTGCGGCGCCAGTGGCGTGGCAACAGCCTCAGGCGCCGCAGCAACAGGCTCGGAGACGACAGGGGCTGCAGCACGCTGCGGCACCGGATAACGGGAAACATCCGCCAGAAGATCGTCGAGATCAAAGGCATCCGTATCAAAGGCTGACTCCGGCGGCGCCTCCGTCAAGGCTGCATCGGCATGGACGTCACCTTCGGCGGTCGCAGCAATCAGATCGAAACCGGCATTGTCGGGCTCGGTCGGCTCTTCGAAGGCAGCAACATCTTCGAACGTCGCGACAGGCTCTTCAGGGAGGGCGACTTCTTCGTGGCGATCAATCTCGGCCGGAAAACCGAAGGAGGCCGCAACCGGCTCGAAATCTGCCGCTTCAACCGCGGCGACCGCTAGAGGCTCTTCAATTACCTCAGGCGCAACCACTTCGGGTTCGACCGTCAATTCCGGTTCGGCAACAAACTCGGGCTCGTCGACCAAGGCTTCAACCGGAGCCTGAGCCGGCTCAATAACAGTTGTATCGACAACTGGTGTCTCGACGACCGGCTCCTCACGACGCGGCGCGTGAAAATTGGCGAGCGGCAGACGAATGCTGGCAGCCGACCACTGCGGCGCCTTCGCCGGCGACTGAACGGCCGGAGCGACAGGAAGAGCGCCGCCGATCGAAAGCTCAAGCTCTTCGATCAGATCGCGGGCGCCACCATAGGCCGTCAAGGTAACCGGAGGTTCTGCAGAAACAGCGACAGGCTTTGACGGAGCGGGAGCCCCGTCGGTGGCGACAGGCGCTTCCCATTCGGCTGCGACCGGTTCAGGCGCGGCTACTTCGGGAGCCATGGCAGTTTCCGTAGAAAATTCGGGCTCGACGACAGGCGTCTCGAAATCGGACATAACCGACGGCGCGAGCTCCTCGCCTATGGAGGGCACGTCCTCGTGGACTGGCTCGACATAGTCGTAGGTTTCGACTTCCTGAGCGATTGGCTCGGCCGGATGATCGAGATCAGCCAGGGGACGCGGCGCCTCGTAACGCTCGAACTCACGGAGAAGCTCGTCCTCGAGATTGAGGACCGGCTCCTGCCGCTGAGGCTCATCTACAGTATTGGCCGCAATTCGAGGTTCAAAGCCGACGATACGAGCAAGTTCAGCCAACGGATCATCGTCGGCAAACATATCGTCTTTAGCGCGCGTGTCATACGCAAGTCGTTTATCAGCCATGCCCATCCCACTCAAAAAACGCAAACACTTCAATGCCAGCGCATTGTGGGGAAATGGTGACGTTATCGCATTTCGTCCGGTGCGGCAGTACCTGTAATGGCAAGTCCCGACTTCAAAACCGACGCGACAGCGTACACCAGCCCAAGTCTGGCAATACTTGATTCTCGGTTCTTATCGTTAACAAATCGTAATTCAGTCTGATCTTTACCTTTGTTCCAGTGGGCATGGAAGGCGCTGGCAAGATCATAGAGGTAAAATGCGATGCGATGCGGCTCCTGAGATTGGGCTGCACTTTCGACGATACGCGGGAATTCTGCAGCTTTGGCAATCAGCTGCAATTCGGCAGAATCCGTAATGCCTGCAACGGATTGCGCCAAAAGCTCCGGTGTCGGGGCGAGACCCGGGAAGGCTTCCCTCGCCTGCCGGAAGACGGACATGCAACGCGCATGCGCATACTGCACATAGAAGACCGGATTATCTTTGGATTGCTCCGTTACTTTGGCGAAATCGAAGTCCAACGGCTCCGAGTTCTTGCGGTAAAGCATCATGAAGCGGACCGAATCACGCCCGACTTCTTCGACGACATCGCGCAATGTGACAAAATCGCCCGACCGCTTCGACATCTTCACCGGCTCACCGTCACGGTAGAGCTTGACAAGCTGGCAGAGCAGCACTGTCAACTTCGCCTTACCGTCGGAAACGCCGCGCGCAACCGCCTCGAGACGCTTGACGTAGCCACCGTGGTCGGCGCCAAGCACATAGATCATCTCATCGAAGCCGCGATCGAACTTGTTCTTGAAGTAGGCAAGGTCGGCAGCGAAATAGGTGTAGGAACCGTCCGACTTGATGAGCGCACGGTCGATATCGTCACCGACTTCGGTCGAGCGGAAGAGCGTTTGTTCGCGGTCTTCCCAATCCTCAGGCAACTGGCCCTTCGGTGGCGGCAGCGTGCCCTTGTAGACATAGCCCTTGAAGGTCAGGTCGTTGATCGCCGTGCGAATGGCAGCCGCGCCATTGGCATGCAGCGTGCGCTCGGAGAAGAAGATATCGTGGTGGACGTTGAGAGCGGCAAGGTCCTCGCGGATCATCACCATCATCATTTCGATGGCGCGATCCTTGACGATCGGCATCCACTGCTCTTCCGGCATGTTGTGCAGGCGCACGCCATATTCGGCAGCGAGCGATTCTCCGACCGGGACCAGATAGTCGCCGGGATAGAGACCAGACGGAATCTCGCCGATCTTCTCGCCGAGCGCCTCGCGGTAACGCAGGAAGACGGAACGAGCGAGCACATCGATCTGCGAGCCGGCATCGTTGATGTAATATTCCTTGACAACATCGTAGCCGGCAAAGGCAAGCAGGTTTGCCAGCGCGTCACCGACGACGGCGCCGCGGCAATGGCCGACATGCATCGGGCCGGTCGGGTTGGCCGAGACATATTCGACGTTGACCTTCTTGCCCTGCCCCAGTCCAGAGCGGCCGTAGCCGGTGCCTGACTGGATCATCGAGGCAAGCAGGCGCTGCCAGTAGCCGACGGAGAGCCTGATATTGATGAAGCCTGGGCCGGCAACCGAAACCTCGGCGACGTCGGTGTCTTCCTGCAGCTTGGCAATGATGATTTCGGCAAGCGCGCGCGGATTGGTGCCGAGCGGCTTGGCAAGCACCATGGCGGCGTTGGTCGCCACATCGCCGTGGCTCGCATCACGCGGCGGCTCGACTGCAATGCGACCGAAATCGAGCTCGGATCGCTTTTCCTTGACCAGATCGAGCTGTTCAAGGGCGTTTTTAATCCTGGCTTCAAAATCGGTAAAAAGGTTCATCGCATTCTTCCATGCACAGGCTGTGCCAACAGGTTTGCCGGCGGCTGCCGGGCGCCCGCTGCCTATCGCAAATCCGGAGTGTGGTCAAACAATCGCCTGTGGGCACTGATGGCATAAGTATCCGTCATGCCGGCCAGATAATCGCCGACATGCCGCGCTTTCGGCGCATCGGAAAGGCCGGCGATATGGTCGACCCAATAATGGCTTTGCATCTCCTTGGGATTAGCCATGTAGGCGCCGAAGAGATCCTTGACGATCTGGGCGGCACCGGCGCGGATGCGCATAATATCGGCATTCCGGTAGATGCGCTTGAAGAGCATCGCCTTGATCTGCCTGTCGGTCTCGGCCATCTCATCCGAAAAGGTTGCAATCACATGATCGGCCTTGCGGATATCATCGGCACTCTGCGGTTTCAGTTCCGCGAGGCGCTTCTGCGCCACACCGATGACATCCTCGACCATGCGCGTGATCTGCCGGCGCATGATTTCATGGGTGAAGCGGCTCGGCTCCAGATGCGGGTAGCGCTCCCTTACCTCGGCCATTAGCCCGGCAAGGAACGGAATTTCCTCCAGCATCTCGAAATTCAGGTAGCCCGAGCGCAGGCCGTCATCGATGTCGTGGGTATTGTAGGCGATATCATCAGCAATCGCTGCTGCCTGGGCTTCCAGGCTCGCATAGCTCGCAAGTTCCAGATCGTGCAGCTCGCAATAATCAAGAATCGGCTGCGGCACCGGTCCACGCGTGCCGACGCCATCGGCCGTCAGCAGCGGACCATTGTGCTTGACGAGGCCTTCGAGGCTTTCCCAGGTCAGATTGATGCCGTCGAATTCGGCATAACGCCGCTCGAGTTTGGTGACGATGCGCAAGGATTGGGCATTGTGATCGAATCCGCCATAGGGCAGCAGTTCTTCATGCAGCGCATCCTCGCCGGTATGGCCGAACGGCGTATGGCCGAAATCGTGGACGAGCGCCACGCCCTCGGCCAAGTCCTCGTCAGCTTTCAGGGCGCGGGCAAGCGCGCGGGCAATCTGTGCTACCTCTATCGTGTGTGTCAGGCGCGTGCGGTAATGGTCGCCGTCCTGGGCGATGAAAACCTGCGTCTTATGCTTCAGCCGGCGAAAGGCGGTCGTATGGATGATGCGATCGCGGTCTCGCTGGAAATCGGAACGCGTCGGGCTGCCGCTCTCGTGATAGAGACGCCCGCGCGAGTTCCATGGATCTGCCGCATAAGCCGCCCGTTCGCCATAACCGAAACCCAATGCATGCCTGTCGAAGCTCATTCTTCACCGTCACTAACGCGTTGTAGCCTTGCCCATTGACGCGGCTATCCGCTCTTCATACCTATAGCTTACAGAAACGGCAAAGAGGCGCTTCATTGTCCGCTTCGCCAGATCCTGTCCTTTACCGAAGGAACATGATAAGTTTCTTTGATATCATGCGTTTGAATATCAAACGCCGAAAAAGAATTCTCTCCGGATCTTGACCCCGGCAGGAGGAAGAATGACTGAAGTGAATGTAACCCTTTCCGATGCCGCGGCAAAGCGTATTGCCGCTATCGTCGGCAGCGATCCCGGCAAGAGCGCGTTGCGCGTCTCCGTCGAAGGTGGTGGCTGTTCCGGCTTTTCCTACAAGTTCGATCTTGTGGATGGCGCAGCTGACGACGATATCGTCGTCGAGAAGAATGATGCCAAGGTGCTGATCGACAGTCTCTCGCTAGTCTACATGGCAGGCTCCGAGATTGATTTCGTCGACAACCTGCTCGGCCAGTCCTTCCAGATCAAGAATCCGAATGCGGTGGCAAGCTGCGGCTGCGGCACCAGCTTCGCGATCTGATCCAAGAACGACTTTGAACGACTTTCCATTGATAACCGGCCGAAGATTTTCTTCCGGCCGGTTTCTTGTCTTGTCCGCTGACGCGGGAGCGAGATAAAAGAGCGTTCAGCACAGAGAGCAGGATGAAGCCATGAAGATCGCGACTTGGAACATCAATGGCGTCAAGGCGCGTATCGACAACCTCACGCAATGGCTGAAGGATTCCAGTCCTGATATCGTCTGCCTGCAGGAAATCAAGACGGTCGACGAAGGCTTCCCGCGGCTGGAAATCGAGGCGCTCGGTTACCATGTCGAAACGCATGGACAGAAGGGCTTCAACGGCGTTGCCATTCTTTCCAAGAGCTCACCATCCGAAGTCAATCGCGGCCTGCCGGGCGATCCGCTCGATGAGCAGGCGCGTTTTCTCGAAGCCGTCTTCTCCTTGCCCGGCAACAAGGTGGCGCGCGTCTGCTGCCTCTACCTGCCGAACGGCAACCCGCCGGAAACGGAAAAATACCCCTACAAGCTCGCCTGGATGGAACGGCTGCGCAAGTTCGCGGCCGAGCGCCTTGAATACGAGGAAATTTTCATTCTGGCCGGCGACTACAATGTCATTCCCGAGCCGCATGACTGCTTCGACCCGAAGGTCTGGGAAAGCGATGCACTCTTCCTGCCGCAGACGCGCCAAGCCTTTCGCCGGCTGGAAAATCTCGGTCTCGCCGATGCGGTGCGTTCGGCAACCGATGCGACGGCGCTCTATTCCTTCTGGGATTATCAGGCCGGCGCCTGGCCGAAGAACAATGGCATCCGCATCGACCATTTGATGCTGTCGCCGGAAGCCGCCGACCGCATGACGTCAGCGGCCATCGAAAAGCATGTGCGTGCCTGGGAAAAGCCGTCGGACCACGTGCCCGTCGTCGCTTACTTCGATTTCGCTGCCTGAGATTTAAAGCACTTCCGTTTTACGCAATTCCGGACGCAAAACCGCTAAGCACTTTTGCTGTAATTGCTCGAAAACTCAATCGTCCGAGCCGCTCGCAATCGTGTGCGACAGGGATACGGCCGTGCGCCGATCCGCTTCGCTGGCGATCGAGAAGGCATCTTCCTGAAGCGATTGCATCCAGCTGCAATCCTTCGGCTTACAGCGATCGAGAGCCGCCGTCATCAGCGCGAGACCGCGAGCAGACTGGCCTTCATCGAAGAGGATGTTGCCGAAGACCGCCATGGCGCCGGGATGGCCGCTCTTGCGGGCCTGATTGAGCCATTTCTTGGCCTGATTGACATTGGCGCTACCGCCCTCGCCAGCCAGCATCATCTGCGCTAGCTGGAACTGCGCCTCGGGGACGCCGAAGGTGGAGGCAACCTGGAAATAGAGCTGGCGGGCCTGATTGAGATCGATCTTCACCGGGCTGCCGGAAATGCCGTGCTTGTAGTAGTTGGCAAGCGACAGCAGCGCGTTGATGAAGAAGCCGGTATCCTCCGAGCCAGGCTCCACGCCCTGCTGTGCAATCTCGCTGTAGATCTTGAAGGCCTCGAAATCGTCCTGCGCGACACCGTCGCCGTCAGCATACATATTGGCGAGCGCCCAGCGCGAACCGGTGTGGCCCTTTTCGGCGGCGTATTTATAGGCCTCGACCGCCTCTTCCTTCTGACCGTTCTTGTAAGCTTTGAAACCGAATTTGAAGAGATCGAAGGGCCCCGATTCCTTCGTCACGCCCGTCTTGATGTCGAATGCCAGGACCGGACAGGCCAGGGCCAGCGAAACGGCCATCGACATGCTGAGCAGCATGAATTTGAACAATCTGAACTCGGACGTTACCATCTTTACCGGTTTCTTTCGTTCATCACAGACGCCTGGCGGCGGCTTTTTTTCGCCGTTCTGCCCGCGTGGATGCATTCCTTCCAGGCGAGCGATCCCGCGGCGGGCTCCAAGGCCCCTTTACCCGCGTCGCTTCCAGCCCCATGCCCCTCTTTCAAAACCAGCACATCCTTGTGAACCATCCGGCTTCCGGCACGGCCCGCATGTGATGCCTGCGGTACTCCTTTCGCGACCCAGGTCCCCACCCGTCCGCCTTTATCGTCTTCGTAAACAGCAAATGTGACCAAACCGGTATCGCACTCTTCCGTGGGGAACGAAGCTTCATGCCGGGAGACTGAAAATGATTGAAACGAGTAAATCTGCAACACTACCGAAGGGGCGGATTTCCGGCCGGAAATGCCTTTGGCGAAAAGCAAAACGGCTGCTGCCGCTGGCTTCTCGCCCGCGCCATCGCGATACCTGGCGTTACCGGAAAAAACTCGACCCATGCTACTGCTTACGCACACCCTACGCTTGTCATCTCCTCGCCCGCTAATAGCGCTGCGCCCTCTTTGTGGCGGGAAATGGACAAATTCGCCCCGCCGACACCATACGCGAACCGTCGTAAAAAAGTGTTGCTGAATCGTCACAAAACGAGGCGAGAAGATGGAATGATTAAGAGCGGCAAACAAAGAAGAGCCCGGCACTGCCGGGCTCCTCAATTCTTCAAATCAGGGAATTAAAACTTGACCTTTAGGCTGGTCGATAGCGCAGCAACCAGATCGTTGCCAAAGGAATAGGAGACATCATCTCCAAACGTGACGCCATTCTGTGTCACGACGCCAGACGAACCACTCGTCAGCACACCAACAGCACCGGCGACGCGCCATTCGATGTGCTCGGTCGGCGTGAAGGCTGCACCGACACCGAGTGTCCAGCTATCGGTCTGAGCGCCGTAGCCCTGGCTGGTGCCACGGTCCCAGGTCAGGCTGACGGCGCCTGCCCATTGGTCATTGAACTTGTGGCCGACGCCACCGGTGATGGTCCAGCCGTCGCGATAGAGAAGGTCGAGCGAAGTCAGTTCTGTCTTACCGCCAGATGTGCAGGCGATCACGCCCTTTGTCGATGTCGGGCAGAAGGGCACGGACTGCAGCACGCTCCAGTTCGTCCATTTGACCGAACCGAAAGCGAGCCAATCCGGAGCGATACCGCTCTGCAGCTTCAATTCCAACGAATCCGGCGCTTCGGCGGAACCGAAAACGGGCGTGACGCGTCCGTAAGGCGCAGCATTCAGCGGCGCAAAAGGTGCGGTAACCTGGGTCAGATCTACCGTGCCCGTCAGGTTGTCGTACTTGACGCGGCTGTTATAGACGAGGCTCGCGCGCATCGCATATTCCGGGATCTCGTATGCGAGACCGGCGCGCCAGCCCCAGCCATTGTCTTCGAGATCGAGGCGACCGATGCCATTACCCGTACCGACCAGAAGCGGAACCGTCGAAACCAGACGCTCCTTGAAGCCCTCGACTTCCTGATAGAAGGCGCCGCCGATGAAGCGAAGCTGTCCCGGACCGACATCGAAGCGATAGGAGCAGGTGCCGCCATAATTACGGGTTTTGATCTCCGTCTCGATATTGTTGTTGGCGCCAGCCCAGTTCAAGCCGGGATCGGTGTGCCCGCCGAAGGGCTCGGAATAGTCGACAAGGCAGTCGATCGCATCGCCGAAACCGGCCTTGAAGCCAATATAGGGAACGGCGTAATTCGCAGTATCGTCGGCGGTGCTCGAACGGCTGTTCAGATTGCCCCCCCCTGGAGATACAGAGGTATCCGTGTCGCGAGCATTCTTCAGCTTGCGCTGGGGCGTGACATAAATAACGCCCGATTGAAACGAGAAGGGCGAGGTATCGAACAACTGATCGATATTATAGCCGCCGCGCTCCAGACCACCCGCAAAGGACGGTGAAGCGAGCGCCGAAAGGATAACGAGCGATGTTACGCCCCTGAAAAACATACGCGCTGCCATTGTGTCTCCCCCACTCAAGCAATTGATGTAATCACACTGTGCTAGTGAACTTAACAAATCGCAACGAGGCGCCCCGCTGCGACGCGAAGTTGCGTTATGACTAATTTACGTAACTAATTGACGGGCACGTCAAAAAATCGGATGGATAAAATTCTATTCTTCCATCTCTGGATTTTTAAGGGCCTGTTAGATTCTTTTTCCATCAAGAGTGGAAGCTGTATCAAACTGACAACAGTGTTAGTTTTCGCGCACAGCATGCCCAAAATGGGTGATATCCACAGTGGTTGCGGCCCTAATGGGCCAAATTTAAGAGAATCATCATACTTTTGAACGCAAAAGGCGCGCTCCAAGGGAACGCGCCTTCAGGAATAATATACTCGTTCCCCGCGATTATCCTGCTTCGCTAACTCGCGCTAGAGCAGTCCTCAGGCTTTCGATCTGGCTCGTCAGTTCGGCGTGACGCTCGCGTTCCGCCTCCACCACTTCCGGGTTGGCATTGGCGACAAACTTCTCATTCGAGAGCTTGCCATCGATGCGGGCGATCTCGCCCTCGGCCTTTGCAATCGCCTTTTCGAGACGGTTCTTTTCCGCCGCGAGATCGATCAGATTGCCAAGCGGCAAGCAGGCGGTCGCTTCTGCGACGATGATCTGAGCAGCACCCTTCGGTGCGGATTCCGCCAGTGAGATACCGTCGACCCGCGCCAAGCGCTTGATCGCCGCGTCATGACGGAACAGCCGTTCACGCGTCAGGCTGTTGGCGCCAACGAGGACGAGCGGCGCGGTGGCCGACGGCGGCACGTTCATTTCCGAGCGCACCGAGCGGATGCCGGAAACGAGGTCGATCAGCCAGTTGATCTCATCGGCCGCGGCATTGTCGGCATAAGACGGCGACGGCCATTCGGCGTGGCAGAGCAAGCCGTCACGTTCCTGGCCCTCACCCGCCGTGTGCGCCCACAGCTCTTCGGTCATGAAGGGCATGAAGGGGTGCAGCAGCTTGTAGATCTCTTCCAGAACATAAGCGCTGCACGCTTGAGCTTCGGCCTTCGCACCCTCGTCTTCACCGCCGAAGACCGGCTTCAGAAGTTCGAGATACCAATCGCAGAACTGGTTCCAGACGAAACGATAGAGCGCACCGGCGGCATCGTTGAAGCGGTAGGCTTCAAGCGCTTCCGTAACGTCACGTTCCGTGCGGGCAAGCTCCGTCAGGATCCAGCGGTTGATGGTGAGCTCGGCTGCTTCCGGCACAAAATGCGGATCGCTCTTGACGCCGTTCATTTCGGCAAAGCGCGTGGCGTTCCAGAGCTTGGTGCCGAAATTGCGGTAGCCGGCGATGCGAGCCGGGTCGAGCTTCACGTCGCGGCCTTGGGCTGCCATGATCGCCAGGGTAAAGCGCAGGGCATCGGCACCATATTCGTCGATCAGTTCGAGCGGGTCGATGACGTTGCCCTTGGACTTCGACATCTTCTGCCCGTTCTTGTCGCGCACCAGAGCGTGAATATAGACGGTATGGAACGGCTCGACCGGGTTATCGTCCTCGTCCTTCATGAAATGCAGGCCCATCTGCATCATGCGAACAACCCAGAACGGGATGATATCGAAACCGGTGACAAGAACGCTGGTCGGGTAATATCGCTCGAGTTCGGGCGTCTTGTCCGGCCAGCCAAGTGTCGAGAACGGCCAGAGTGCCGAAGAGAACCAGGTGTCGAGCACGTCTTCGTCACGTACCAGAATCTCGCCCGGCTTGAAGTTCTCAAGCAGGTCCTCGACATAGGCCTTCATCGGTCCCTCATGCGACAAGTAGTGCTGGATGGCGGCCTGCAGCGCCTCTTCTTCGGTCTTCTCGACGAAAACCTGACCATCCGGGCCATACCACGCCGGAATCTGGTGACCCCACCAGAGCTGACGGGAGATGCACCACGGCTGGATATTGTCCATCCATTGGAAATAGGTATTTTCCCAGTTCTTCGGGACGAACTTTGTCCGGCCCTCGCGAACAGAGGCAATGGCAGGCTTGGCAAGGGTCTTGTTGTCAACCCACCATTGCTCGGTCAAACGCGGCTCGATCGGCACGCCACCACGATCGCCATGCGGAACCATATGCTTATGCGGCTCGATCTTGTCGAGCAGGCCGGCTTCCTCGAAAATCTCGACAATGATCTTTCGTGCAGCGAAACGATCCTGGCCTTCCAGCCGGTCCCAGGCGCCATGCAAGGCGGCCGGATGATCGAGACCTTCCAGGAAATCCTCATTGTCCTTGATGGTAATCGTGGCGTCGACATTCATGATGTTGATGACACGCAGCCCGGTGCGCCTGCCGACGTCGAAGTCGTTGAAGTCATGCGCCGGCGTAACCTTCACCGCGCCGCTGCCGGCGGTTGGATCGGCATAGCTGTCAGCAACGATCGGAATGCGTCGGCCAACGATCGGCAGGATGACATGCTTGCCGACGATCGACTTGTAACGCTCGTCCTTGGGATTAACCGCAACGCCGGTATCGCCAAGCATCGTCTCCGGCCGCGTCGTCGCAACCACGAGGTGGTCGCGCGTTTCGAATTCGGTGGGCTTGCCCTCCTCATCAAAAGCGATTGGATACTGGTAGGTGACGCCGTCTTCCAGCGGATAGCGAAGATGCCAGAGATTGCCTTTGAGCTCGATCTGCTCGACTTCCATGTCGGAAATCGCCGTCAGCAACTTCGGATCCCAGTTGACGAGGCGCTTATCCTTGTAGATCAGCCCTTCCTTGTAGAGCGTGACGAAGACTTCGAGAACGGCCTGCGACAGGCCTTCGTCCATGGTGAAGCGCTCACGCGACCAGTCACAGGAAGCGCCGAGACGCTTCAGCTGGTTGAAGATCAGGCCGCCCGATTCACCCTTCCACTCCCAAACCTTTTCGATGAAGGCATCGCGGCCCATCTCGCGGCGGCCGGGAAGCTGTTGTTCCATCAGCTTGCGCTCGACAACCATCTGCGTGGCGATGCCGGCATGGTCCATGCCCGGCTGCCAGAGCACATCCTTGCCGCGCATGCGCTCGAACCGCACCATGACGTCCTGCAGCGTGTTGTTCAGCGCATGACCCATGTGCAGCGAACCGGTCACGTTCGGCGGCGGGATGACGATGGTGAAGCTGTCGGCGCCCGGCTTGGCATTAGCGCCGGCGCGGAAGGCATCGGCCTCATCCCATTTCGCAGCGATTTTCGGTTCGACGGCGGCGGAATCGTAGGTCTTTTCGAGCATTTTCTGACCAATTCGAGGTTCGAGGATGGGCGTTTTGTAAATAGGATGGTTACGGCCAAGTCAATAAAAAAGCCGCCCCGGAGACCGGAGCGGCTCTTGTCTGGAAAAAGCGTTTCCGATCAGCGGCGCGGGCCGCGCGCCACACGTTCGATCTCTTCGCGCACGAGGCGTTCGACGAGCGTCGGCAGATTGTCGTCTAGCCATTCGCGCAGCATCGGCCGCAGCATGTCTTCGGCAATCTCATCCAGCGAGCGGCGCTCGGCTGCGCCATCGATGGCAGCGGCGAGCTCTTCGAAGGAACGGGCAACCTGCAGGCCGGTGTTCTGGGACAGAAGTGACGGCTGAACGTCTTCCGCTACACGCAAAGGCGTAACTTCAGCAGGCTGGAAGGCGACCGGCTCGACGCGCTGTTCGACGACGGGAAGCATGGGTGCCTCCTCGACGAGCGCGGGCTGCGGAACCTCGGGCAGGCGCTGCTCGGCAAAGACCGGCGCAGGCTCGGGCGCATAATGGGGGAC
>UCCS01000207.1 GCA_900470965.1 Hyphomicrobiales bacterium | reverse complement strand
CGGTCTGGTCCTGCCCGCCACGGCGGCCGAGCTCGGCAAGGAAGGGCTTCGCGGTCGGCGGATGGTCCGGGAAGCCGTGCAAGACGATCGTCGGTTGACCATCGGGATCATCACCCTGCAGCGCGTGAAAGGTGCCGTGTGGTAGGTCGAAAGTGACGTGTTCGAACTCCACGTGTGTCTTCTCAAACCAGCATCGACTGCTGGGCGGAGATACCCGCCGTCGCGCCGTACGATGTTGCCGTGGTGACCGAGGCCATGGCTGGGTTGGCGAGGTCGCCGGCGGCGTAGATGCCGGGCGTGCTGGTTTCGCGGCGCTCGTCGACCTTGAGGGCGATGCCGAGGGGCGTATCGACCGTGGCGAGTCCCAGTGATTCATGCAGGCTTGCGGACGGCTTGTTGCGCGGATGCGCGAACAAAATATCGACTGCGACATTGGGGGCGGTATCGAGCTTGACGGTGGCATTGTGGCCCCCGTGACGGGCGATTTCGGTGATCCGGCCATCAACGACAGGTATGTTGCGGCGCGCGAGATCGGCCCGGATATCGGGTGCAATGTCGTGACCATCGGCGAAGACGGTCAACGTGTCGGTCCAATCGTGGTACAGCCTGACATAATTGTGCGACGGCGGGCCGGACCAGACGAGGCCCCAATGCTGGCCGGCGACTTCAAAGCCATCGCAATAGGGGCAGGGCACGATGGATGTGCCCCAGCTTTCGGCAAAGCCCGGAACATCAGGCATCTGGTCTGCAACGCCATAGCTCAGGATCAGGCGGCGCGCCCCGAGGCTTTCGCCATCGCCAGTGAGGACGGAGAAATTGTCGATGGTGCCGGAGATGCTGTCGGCCCGGGCATTGACCAGCTTGACCGTGGGATAACGCGCCAGTTGCTGCCGCGCCTCGGCCAGGATGTCCAGCGGCGGCTTGTGATCGTGGCCGAGCAGGCCATGCGAGTGGCCGGCGAAGCGGTTGCGCGGCAGGCCGGTATCGAGAACGGTGACCTTGCGGCGGGCGCGGCCGAGCTGCAGGGCGGCGGCGAGACCGGCAAAGCTGCCGCCGATGATGATGACGTCATCCATGGTGATGAGCTCCGTGGTGTGGATGGAAGGGGTTGGGCTGGGCCTGGCGCGAAATATCGTCCAGCGATACGCGCTCGAGACGGGCAGCGAGCAGGGCTTCGGCATCGACGAGAAAGTCGCCCATCACTGTGTTGACCGGCCGGACGATGCCGCATTCGATATCGCCGGGCGGCCCAAGGGAAGCTTGATTTGGAGGGCACCTACGCATTGGCTTGCACCTTTTAGATACTATATGGTATCGTAAGTCAAGAATTAGGATACTGTCAAGGACTGGATTTGTCGTGACCGAAAACAGCCAGGGCCGGCGCGGCCGGCCCGCCAACGAGGCGCTTGGCCAAACGATAGTCGACGCCGCGTGCGAACTCTTTGTGGAATTGGGTTTC
Source organism: Hyphomicrobiales bacterium (assembly GCA_900470965.1). Lineage (GTDB taxonomy): Bacteria > Pseudomonadota > Alphaproteobacteria > Rhizobiales > Rhizobiaceae > Rhizobium. The sequence continues at coordinate 1,830 of UCCS01000207.1, read as the reverse complement.
CAAGCGACGACATTGGACAAGGTCGCCCAGCGAGCGAGGATATCCAAGCTCAGCATCTATCGGCACTTCGAGAACAAGGAGGCGCTGTTCAGTGCGGCCATCGCGGCCCACTGCCATCAGTTTGCACCACAGGCTCTTATTGAAGGCGTCGACGGTTCGGCAGAAGATCAGCTGATGGCGGTGGGAACATCCCTGCTTCGCACGCTGTTGAGCCCGGACGTCCGCAGTGTCGAAGCCATGATCATGGCCGACAAGACGAATCAAAAGTCGTTAAGCAAGCTCCATTACGAAGCCGGCCCCGCCTATGTCATCGCCCAAATCGAGGCCCTGTTGCGTCAGTTGCACGCGAAGGCGGTTCTGAACGTGCCCGATCCTCTCCGGTCCGCCCGCTTGTTTGCCGCGCTTATCAAAGGATCCGATCTCTTGATTATCGCACGCTTCGATCAGGCGAGAGCAGAGGACGACAACGAAATCGAATCTTATTGCCGGTCCGCCGTCGCCATGTTCGTCGCCGCACACGGTGGGAACGACCACGCGGGCGGATAGCCTGGTTAAGAACGGATCAGAACAAAGGATATGGCATGACGGAGAAAAATGTTTATCAGGTGGCCGACTGGAAAGGCCAAAGCGGGGAGCGCTGGGTCACTTACCAGGCCCGGCTCGATGCCATGATGGCGGTGTTCGGCCAGGCCGCGATAGAAGCCGCCGGGCCCGCCATGGGCGAACGCGTGCTGGACGTCGGCTGCGGCGCGGGGGCGTCTAGTCTGGATCTGGCCGCCCGCGTCGGCGCGGGGGGCCATGTGCTGGGCGTGGACATATCCGAACCGCTGATCGGCAGAGCGCGCGCGCGAGCGCCGCAGGATACGCCGGCCGTGTTCCAGGTCGCCGACGCCAGCAGCACCGAATTGCCCCAGGGCGCGTTCGACATCCTGTTCTCGCGCTTCGGAGTGATGTTCTTTGACGATCCTACGGCGGCCTTCACTCATATGCGCCGTGCGCTCAAGCCGGGCGCGCGGGTCGCTTTCGTCTGCTGGCGCGGCATGGCCGAGAACGATTGGGTGCGCTTGCCGATGGGCGCGATGAAGGGCATCCTCCCACCGATGACGCCGCCCGGTCCCGAAGCCCCCGGCCCGTTCTCGTTTGGCGACCAGGGGCGGGTGGCGCGTATTCTAACGGTGGCTGGCTTCACCGATGTCGCTATCGCGCCATTCGATGCCTCCATCCCGTTCGGCAAGGGGGAGACGCGGGACGCGGCGCTCGACGACGCGGTGAAGATGACACTCGAGGTCGGCCCGCTGGCGCGCTCTCTCGCTGATCAGCCCGACGATATCCGCGCCCGCGCCTCGGCTGCGGTTCGTGCCGTCTTCGCGGGCTGCCCCGGTGAGCGGTCGGTGATGATCGACGGTGCGGCGTGGATCGTCACGGCGCGCAATCCGGCAAGCTGACAGGGATTAGTACGCCCTCTTGCTGAGTTAGACACTTGAGCTTCCCAAATGACGATGAATGAGAATCTCTGTTGCAAACGGGAGGTTTGCGATGGGAGCAGCGATTTCATTACGGCGGATTTTGACGCGGAAGGTCTTCGGCGTCTGGCCCGCAAGAGCAAGCATGCGGCGCAGGCGCGTTGTCTTTTGGCGCTTGCCTTGATCTATGGCGGAGGCTCGCGCTCGGATGCAGCGCGTCTTGGCAATGTCACCCTTCAGATCGTGCGTGACTGGGTCTTGCGGTTCAATGCGAATGGCCCCGACGGGCTGATCGATGGCAAGGTTCCCGGACCCAAGTCACGCTTGAACGATGCGCAGCGCACGGCGCTGGGTGCTGATGGTCGCG
>UCCS01000208.1 GCA_900470965.1 Hyphomicrobiales bacterium | reverse complement strand
TAGAAGCACGGCGCTGGGCGCGAAGGCTGGCAGCGAAACCACGGCAAGAAAGAAGATGAAACCATAGATGATCGCCATGCGCCCGCCGATGCGCGAGACCAGGCGGCCGGCAAACGGCAGCGTGATCAGCGTGCCGATCGGCAATCCCAGAAGGGCAACGGCGAGATCGGCAGTACCGAGTTCAAGCTTCGCCTGGATATCGGGAATGCGCGGCAGCCAGGCGCCAAAGGCTATCGGTTGCAGAAAGAAAATCAGCATGACAAGTCTTTGCAGCGGCACGGCGCATCCCTTTACATCTTGAGCGCCAAACCCGCTCGCGATTCCCCGCGGAGATCTTGCGCGATGAGACAGGTGAAATAAAGCGCGTAGTGCCTTCTCAGGCGCTCAGCCCGAAACCCTGCATCAGCCGCCGGGTGGCAAAATCGGGATTGCCTGATGTAAAGACGGCAAAGTCGAAATTATCCGGGTGAACGGCGTCCGCCACCTGCGGTACCAGCGTGCGGGCGCGCCGCGCAATGGCCTCCGCCGGGTCCAGCCAGTCCACCGGCCAAGGCGCCAGCCTGCGGAATAGATTGGCCATGAACGGATAATGCGTGCAGGCAAGCACCACGATATCTGTCTTGCGGCCGTCCTTATCGACGAAGCATTGCTCGATCTCGGCCGTCACTGCCTCATCGGAAACGGCTTCACCCCGGATATAGGCCTCCGCCATGCGGGCCAGGTTTTCGGAACCGACGAGACGCACATGGCATTGCTGCGCAAAGGACTGGATGAGATCGCGCGTGTAGGCGCGCTTGACTGTGCCAGGGGTCGCAAGCACCGAGACGAGGCCGGAGCGCGTGCGCTCGGCAGCAGGCTTGATCGCCGGCACCGTGCCGACGAAGGTCATCTGCGGAAAGGCGGCGCGCAGATCCGCACCGACCAGCGTGAAGGCCGTGTTGCAGGCGATGATGCAGACTTCCGGATCGTAGTCTTCGAGCAGCTTGGCGAAGAGGCTGATGATGCGCTCCTTCAGCGCCTGCTCTTCCCAGCCGCCATAGGGAAAGCCGGCATCGTCCGCGATATAAATGAAGCCGCGTTCTGGCACCAGCACGCGTGCCTCGCGCAGCACGGTCAGCCCGCCTATGCCTGAATCGAAGACGAGGACGGGTTTCAGCTCATTCGTCGGCGCTGTCATCGGTGGGCGCACCCTTGGCGGATCGAGTGGAACCGCCCTTGCGCGGACTGTCGCGCGAAAAGCGGTCGAGGGAGGAGATGACGCCGCGCAACACGCTGATTTCCTGTTCCGTGAACGCTCGGCGGGAGAGAACTGCGCGCAGGTTGTCGACCATTTTCGGCTTTTTCGAGGGCGGATGGAAATAGTTGCGTGAATCCAACGCCTCTTCCAGCTGGTCGAACAGCCCGAAAAGCTGCTCCTTGGTGGAGGGCCGCTGCTCGAGCGCCTGGAACGGCACCGCCTCCAGATCCTCCATGCCGGATTTCATCCACTCATAGGACATGAGCAATACCGCCTGGGCGATATTGAGCGAGGCAAAAGCCGGATTGACCGGGAAGGTGACGATCTCGTCGGCAAGCGCCACTTCCTCGTTCGTCAGCCCCCAACGCTCGCGCCCGAACAGGATGCCGGTGGCCTCGCCTGCCCGGAACCGGCTGCGCAGGTTTGACGCGGCAAAGACCGGAGCGCGCACCGGCTTGTAATTGTCGCGGCTGCGCGCCGTCGTCGCATAGACGAAGTTGAGATCGGCAATCGCCTCTTCCAGCGTGGCGAAGACCTTCGTGCCCTCGATCACGTGATCGGCCTTGGAGGCTGCGGCCTGCGCCTTCTCGTTCGGCCAGCCGTCGCGCGGGTTGACGAGCCGCAGAT
>UCCS01000241.1 GCA_900470965.1 Hyphomicrobiales bacterium | reverse complement strand
CGCGGACGCGCCTGCGCTGGAGCCCATTCCCGGCAGCATCACCTATGGCGGGCAGCCGCGCACGAAGCTGACGAAATCGCCGATCGGCAGCGCCGTCCACAACGACTTCTACGATCAGCAGGGCCAGCGCGTCTACGAAACCTATATTCTCCAGCCCGACCGCAGTCTGAAGCTGGTGCGGCGGCAGATCGTGCCGGACTTTCCGTAATAGTGCATGGCAGCCAGCGCCTGCTTGACAGCGGCGCCAATCGAGAACATCCAAGGAACATCTGATTTTATTCGCGAGCGTTGATTCTCCCGCGAAGCCCAACCGGACGGCTGGATGTATCTCGAAAGACTCAATCCCCAGCAGCGCATGGCCGTGGAGCACGGCACACTCACAGACGGCAGCCATGTGGCCGGGCCGCTGCTGGTCATCGCCGGCGCCGGTTCTGGCAAGACCAATACGCTCGCGCATCGCGTTGCGCACCTCGTTCTCAAGGGTGCCGATCCGCGCCGTATCCTGCTGATGACCTTTTCGCGCCGGGCGGCTGCCGAAATGGGCCGGCGCGTTGAGCGTATCTGCGGCGAGGTTCTCGGCAAGAATTCCGGCATCATGGCGGATGCGCTTGCCTGGAGCGGGACGTTTCACGGTATCGGCGCGCGGCTCTTGCGCGACTATGCCGAACAGATCGGCATCGACCCGGCCTTTTCCATTCATGACCGGGAAGACAGCGCCGACCTGATGAACCTCGTGCGCCACGATCTCGGCTTCTCCAAGACGGAAAGCCGGTTTCCGACGAAGGGCACCTGCCTTGCCATCTATTCCCGTGCCGTAAACTCCGAAACGGAACTGCCGCTGGTGCTGCGCGACGCCTTCCCCTGGTGCGCCACCTGGGAAAAGCAGCTTCGTGAGCTTTTTGCCTGTTACGTCGAGTCGAAACAGAGCCAGAATGTGCTCGATTACGACGACCTGCTGCTCTACTGGGCACAGATGGTGGCCGAACCCATGATCGCCGAGGATATTGGCAGCCGCTTCGACCATGTGCTCGTTGACGAGTATCAGGACACCA
>UCCS01000209.1 GCA_900470965.1 Hyphomicrobiales bacterium | reverse complement strand
ATCATCATCATGCTCGCCGTCACGCCGATCATGGTGTGGAACGTGCGCCGCGCCAATGCCGAACTGAAGGGACGCTGAGATGACCACGGCTGCAAGCTACTTCAAGATCGGTCCCGCCCGTCTTTTCGTCCATTTTTGTGTTCTCGTCATTGTCATTGTCTGGCTCGTGCCCACACTCGGCATCTTCGTCAGCGCGCTACGCGACAGGGATCAGATCACCGTTTCCGGCTGGTGGACCGCCTTTGCCGGCTCTACGCAGACGGTGGCCGCACGCCTCGGCACACCCGACCAACAGAAGAAGGAAGGCGATATCTACGTCATCACGGGCAATGTGCTGGCCGACCAGCCGGGCCGCTCGGTCAAGGCCTTCGGCATACGTGTGCAGCAGCCTGCGGCCTTCGAGGCTGGTCAGACCGCCGATCTCGGTGACGGCGAAAGCCTGCTCATCAACAGCGATGGCAGCTACCGCTACATGAAGAATGTCGCCTTCGCGCCGGATGAACGTCCGCGTCGCATCTATCTCGCAGCATCGGCTCCCCCCGAATTCACCCTTCGGAACTATCAGACCGTTCTGGCCAGCGAGGGCATCGGCCAGTCCTTCATCAACTCGCTGACGGTGACCATTCCGGCGACCATCATCCCGATCCTGATTGCCGCCTTCGCCGCCTACGCGCTGAGCTGGATGGAATTCCCCGGCCGTGCGCTGCTGATTGCGCTCGTCGTTGGCCTCATCGTCGTGCCGCTGCAGATGTCGCTCATCCCGCTGCTGCGTCTCTACAATGAGATTGGCACTCTGATCGGCCAGCCGTCGAAGACCTATCCCGGCATCTGGCTGGCTCACACGGCCTTCGGCATGCCGCTCGCCATCTACCTCTTGCGCGCCTATATTTCCGGCCTGCCCAAGGAGATCATCGAATCCGCCCGCGTCGATGGCGCGAGCGACTTCGAGATCTTCACCCGCATCGTTTTGCCTTTGTCCTTCCCCGCGCTCGCCTCCTTCGCGATCTTCCAGTTCCTTTGGGTGTGGAACGACCTGCTCGTTGCCATGGTCTTCCTCGGCACCGACAAGGACCACCTCGTGCTGACAGGAGCGCTGAACGCGCTGCTCGGCTCGCGCGGCGGCAACTGGGAAATCCTGACGGCGTCCGCCTTCGTCACCATCATCATACCGCTGCTCGTCTTCTTCTCGCTGCAGCGCTATCTGGTGCGCGGCCTGCTGGCGGGGTCGGTCAAGGGAGGCTGATCCATCCCAAGACGTAATCTCAAACAGGATATTCCATGAGTGTGGCTTCCCAATCCATTCTGACCGCCGACAAGGACTGGTGGCGCGGCGCGGTGATCTATCAGATCTATCCGCGCTCCTACCAGGATTCGAACGGCGACGGCATCGGTGACCTGAAAGGCATCACCGCCCGCCTGCCGCATATCGCAAGCCTCGGTGCCGACGCGATCTGGATTTCGCCCTTCTTCACCTCGCCGATGCGCGATTTTGGCTACGACGTTTCGGACTACGAAAACGTCGATGCGATCTTCGGTACGCTGATCGATTTCGATACGCTGATTGCGGAAGCCCACCGTCTCGGCATCAAGGTGATGATCGACCTCGTCATCTCGCACTCTTCCGACCAGCATCCCTGGT
>UCCS01000210.1 GCA_900470965.1 Hyphomicrobiales bacterium | reverse complement strand
CGATCCGGCGCGCAGCATCCTGGGAATCGCGCCGGGATAGTCGGACGCCTTTGGAGTCTTTTCTGCGACGGTGACATGGCCGGTGGCTTTGACGAAGGCGGCGAACTGACGGTTGGTCACGGGCGTCACGTCGATCCAGAAGCCGTCAACCTTCACCGGATGGGTGGGGGCTTCTTCAGGATAGTGCCTGTTCGATCCCATGGTGAACGTTCGGGCAGGCACCCAGGCGAAGCCTTCAAATCCCGTATCGTGTGCGTCCGCTGCGCTCATGGCACTGTCCATCGCTAGAACGTCCCCCTGCGAGCAACTCTTATGACACGTGGTCGCGGTTGCTGCCTATTGTCCTTTAGGGAGGTCTCGATGCGGTCGCAGGAATACGGCGTGGACGGCTCCCATTACTGGCAACTCGTAGCCTCGTCCCGACGGATTCCCCAAAGGGCAATATCTGCTGCCGCCAATACAATGTAGAAAATGGATGGAAGAGTGGAAATCCCTCTTCCGCAAGTCGAGGGTCACCGTGCGGGCCGAGGAGCCGCGTCTTTACCGAAAAGATCTGGTCCAATTTGCTGGTCAGTAAACTTGGACGTCGCCGACAAGCCCTCTTTTGCTCTGACTTATCTTTCAACTAACCTTGGCCGCCAATGCGGCCCGATGAGGGAGGCATTCGAAATGAGACGGACTACAAAGTTCTTCACAGCAGCAATGGCGGTCGCCGGCAGCCTGCTATCGAGTACCGCTACGATGCACGCGCAGGAGACCAGAAAGCCCAACATCCTGTTCATCATGGGTGATGACATCGGCTGGATGCAGCCGAGCATCTATCACCAAGGTCTCGCGGTCGGTGAAACGCCCAATATCGACCGTATCGGCCGGGAAGGGGCGAAGTTCATGACCTACTATGCCGAGCAGAGCTGCACGGCTGGGCGGACCGCGTTCATCACCGGCATGCAGCCGGTGNNAGTTCGGCAAGAACCATCTCGGAGATACCACCGAATCCCTGCCGACGGCACACGGGTTCCAGGAATTTTGGGGCTACCTCTATCACCTTGACGCCATGCAGGGGGTGAGCTTCCCCGACATCAACAAGACCCCAACCGAGCAGGGGATTGCACCACCATGCAGGAACACGCCGATTCCCGGGATAGCGGAAGACCCGGCGGCGGTGGACGCCAAGACCACGACCTGTCTCACCCCGCCGCGCCCAATGCTCGCATGCGCATCCTCCGACGGATCCCCGGCAAATCAATCCTGTAAGGACGAGGGGCCGCTGACGCTGGAGCGCTCAAAAACCATTGACGAGGAGATCTCGGCCAAGGTCATCGACTTCCTAGACAGGAATGACCCGAAGAAGACCAACAAGCCCTTCTTCGTCTGGTACAACCCGGCCCGCATGCATATCACGACAGTGTTGCCCGACAAATATCTGAACATGGTCGGCGAAGTCGGCGGCAAGGACTGGGGCGTCAACGAAGCCGGCATGAAGCAGATGGACGACAACATCGGCTACGTTTTGAAGAAGCTCGAGGAGATAGGAGAACTCGACAACACGATCATCGTCTTCACCACCGACAACGGCGCCGAGACGATCACATTCCCGGACGGCGGCACGACCCCGTTCAAAGGCGGAAAGCTCAGCACTTGGGAAGGCGGCATGCGGGCGCCGCTTGTGGTTCGCTGGCCGGGGCACATCGAGCCCGGTACGGTCAAGAACGACATGTTCTCGGCGCTCGACTGGCTGCCGACGTTTGTGAACATCGCAGGCGGCCCGAAGGGCGATGGTCTTAAGAAAGAGATCGAGGCGGGTACGTATCCCGGGATTGTCAAGACCACGCTCGACGGCATCGACCAGCGTGACTACCTGGAAGGCAAGTCTCCATCCGCGCGCGACAGTTTCTTGTACTATTCTGGCAAGGAGCCGTCGGCTGTGCGCTACAAGAACTGGAAGATGTATTTCGCCATGGTCTCCGACGATCCGGCTGGCTTTATTGGCGGGGNNGATGCCGTACGCCTGGACACAGGTCGTCAATATCAAGCGCGACCCGTTCGAGACCTCGGTCGGGCAGCAGATCAAGACACTCTTCGGTATGGGCGGTGCCATCGCTTCGCCGTCCACCGCCTATGTCTATGACTGGAACATCCTGCCCATCGGGCAGCAGTTGTGGCTGAAGCATCTCGAGACCTACATCGACTTCCCGCCACTTCAGAGCCCTGCAAGCTACAATCTGGAGCAGGTCATGCAGCAGGTCCGGGAGATGAAGACAGGTCACGATTGACGCGGGCGGTAGCGTAACGATGTCGGAGCGGACACCCTTCAGGGCGTCCGCTCCGCGCTTCACCTGTCAGGCCCTTGGCTCCCCCGATCGCCTCTATGCCATCGGCACGCAACGGATTAGGAGCCTCCGCGAGATTGATGAAAACGATGTCGCCCAAGCCTGGCTCGGGGAGCTGACGAAACGAGAACTTCTCTTGAACAGTGCGTTGCACCTGTCTGTTCTGGCCGGAATTGGCGTGACGGTTCTGCTGCTGTTTGGCTTCGGTGTCGCCTTCATGAGATACCGCCACGAACCGGGAGCCGCCGCACTGTTCATGGGCGGCTCTCTGTTTCCCGGGGGCGTTGCTCTTCCTGCTTCTGCAGGACATCAGGCTGTCGCAAGCTGAGCACGACGACCGTCAGTTGCGACGATCGCCGAATTGCTCAAGGCGCTCTCGCCTCATCAGAAATGGAAGGACACCCCGACGATCGGCCCCTGTTGGACGACGTCGAAGACAAAACCATCGTTTTCGTAGTTGACGCCCAGTGCGCGGTATCCGGCCACTGCCGAGATGGTGTCGTTGAATTTGTAGCCGAGGCCGAGGCCCACGTCCCAGTCGACGTCGGCGCCGCCACCGCCCACCAGACCCCATCCCGTGAGATAGATTTCCGGGGTGAAGAAGTAGTTCCCGCGCAGGCCGACAACGGCATCCACCCACGTGGCACTGTCTTCCCGCTCCACGCCGGCCAGAAGTCCGCCATTGAAGGAGATGTCTGTCTCGACCGACCAGACTTTCACGCCGCCGACCACGTCAAGGTGGCCATTCTGATCTTCGAGCACCGCGTAACCCACGCCGAGAAGTCCTGCGAAGGTCTTCGATGTCACGTCGACGCTGTCGGCGAAGATGCCGCGGGGGGTATGCGCATCCGCACCCAGTTTGGTGTAGATCACGTCACCGACGATGCTGAAGCGATCATATCGTGCTTCGCCTGTCGCCATGAAGGCGAAGTCGAGATTGTCGAGAATGTCGCCGAAATCGGCATCGATGTCGACCTCGGGAAGCCCGAATTGCCGTACGTCCCCTGAAATCCCGGCAGCCCAGAAGTATGGAGCGACCGTGAATTCCCAGCCGCTCTGGGTCTCGACCGTTTTCGCTTCGGGCGTGAGCGGTGTGAGATCCGCGGCGTTGCCGATCGATGCGGCAGAAACACCGGCCAGCAAGACTATCGCATGCAAGTGAATGGTCTTCATGAGAATCCCCCGATCTCGTTTGAACGCAGCACTGCTTCGAGTGAGGACTGTGTGGCGGGAAATGGATTCCCGCAACATGAAACACCTATTGGGGGTTGCTGTCGAGAAGGGAAAACCTTAGGGTGTGGCGCGCCGGCATCAGGCCTGTCTCCCGCTGGGAGGAGAGGGAAACGAGGTCAAAGTGGCGTTTCCCTGTTGAAGATCAATAGCAAGGCGGGTACGGATAGTAGCCGCATTGCTGGTCGTTGTAGTAGGGATAGTAGGGGCGGGCTGCAGCGGCCCCGATAGCGGCGCCGGCGACCACGCCGGCTGCGACCGGAGCACCGCGATACCAGGCGCCGTGGTAGATGGGTGCGTGCCAATAGGTGCCTCCGACACGGTTGATGTTGGTGTCGCCGATATGCACGTCGTCTCCACGGAAGTCGCCGCGGAAATTACCTCCCGCGAAG
>UCCS01000211.1 GCA_900470965.1 Hyphomicrobiales bacterium | reverse complement strand
TATCGCTGGTTTCTGCCGGCCTTGGCATCGGCTTCGTGCCGGAATGGACGCAGGATCTGCCGAACCGCGGCTTTGAGCTCAAGAAGGTGAGGGGCGTCGACTTCAAGATCGGGCTCGGTGTCGCCTGGAACCGGGAAGACCCGACCGCCTCACGCGACGACATCATCGATATCGCACGATCGCTGGTTCGGCCGGGACGATAAGATATCGGTCAATCGCTGTCGCGGTGGTCGATGTATCTGCCATGGATTGGCTTTGCGGACTGCATCCATCAATAGGCTATTTCAGGGATAGTCCTTGGCTCTTCGTCTGCCGCATTGCCTCCGCCTGCTTGAGTGCCATGACAGTACGCTCATGCGCAGACAGTTGTTGGACGGTCCGCATCGAGGCCCAGGCGGCCTTGATCTCCAGCTGTAGCGCAGTGCTTATTCCGGCGGTAAGGGTCTTGAACGCTTCGCCGTCAGCATCCTTCGCCGCTATTCCGAGAAAAGTGCGCTCTCCGAACCGTTGAGAAACGGCGCGTGCGAACCCCTCGAGCTCTGCCTTTACGGTTCTGTCGGCCAGCGCATATTCGAGGCCAGCCGGATGATCGTTTCGATTGATTGCATCGCGAACGCGTTCGAGAACAGCCTTGGCATTTTGCGATAGATCTGGGATTTCAACCGATAAGTTCTGGCGTCGAGCGTACTCTGCCATCTCAGCCCTTTGCACGGTCTGAATGCGTATCTTCAGAAAGCGCTCCAGAGAGCGAGATAGAGCGGGAACATTAAGAAGAGCAGTTTCCCGATCACGCTTGTCGCTCTTACCGGCCAACAAACCTATCTTGCCTCTGAGCGCGCCATATATCTCCGGCGTGTTTGCGATCTTCAATATTGTATTCGCAGCCACCCCTGCATCCCGGATCATCGCGTCGACATTGACCGCCTTGAATGCCGCCTGCGGTTGCCCATAGACGAGACGAAACCGCAACGAGACATCCTCCCACTCCTTCTGGAGGCCGGGATCGGCGCCGAGCCTGGCCTCTATGGCCTGTGCCATCGACTGAGGGAAGATCGTTATGCCGGATACCATCGGCTTTGCTGCCTTGTCTGCGCTGACAAGGTGAGCCGTCGATGCGGTTCTTGCGACACCGAGCCTTTCGCCGACAGTGGCCAGACGGGCGGCGAGGCTCAAGAGCGTCTGCTTCTGCCTGACCATCCATTCCAGCCGATGCGCGACCAGCGTCCGCGCGACCCGAACGAGGTGCAGACCGCGGCTTTCGGCAAAATGAAGTGCCTGCCGATAGAATGGGCCGCCCTCGTAGTCGAGCGTCGTTTCCTTGGAATTCCTGCGCGACAGGATTGGTATGAGACCACCCGTCTTTTCGAAGGACCGGCGTCCGTAGTAGACGGCAAGATCCTCGCGATGGCGGGTCATCGCCACATAGGTCAGGTGCCGGTCGAGCGACAGCGAGGCCAGAACCTTGACCTGGTCGACGGTGGCGCCCTGGCTCTTGTGGATCG
>UCCS01000213.1 GCA_900470965.1 Hyphomicrobiales bacterium | reverse complement strand
GCGTCTCGGTCGCCGAAAGCCGCGTGCCGAAGGCGCCGGTGAGGATACGCCAATAGGCTTCGAACACGGGCGCGCCGGCAAGCGCAATCAGGATGCCGGCAATGGCGAGTGCGGCGATGACGGCGGCAATGGGTCCCGCTATGACCAGATAGAGCGGGCGGTGATCGCGGCGTTCAAGACGCATGCTGGGCCTCGGACGTCCATTCGCCTGACATCATCAGGCCGAGTTTTCTGGGATCGGCACTTTCCGGATCGATGGGCGGCGACAGGCGCCCCTTGACGATCGCCTGGATGCGATCGGCAAGGCCGATCACCTCGTCCAGATCCTCTGATATCAGAAGCACGGCCGTGCCCTCCTTGCGTGCCTGCAATATCCTTGCATGGACAGCCGCGACGGCGCCCTCGTCGAGCCCGCGTGTCGGCTGCGCCGCAATCAGGATCTTCGGCCTGTCATGCAGGTTGCGGCCGAGGATCAGTTTCTGCATGTTGCCGCCCGATAGAAGCCGCGTGCGTGTCGCCGGGCCGCCACCGCGTATATCGAATTCTGCGATGATCTCCTGGGCGAAGGCCATGCCGGCCTTACGGTCGACCAGCCCGTGACGCGAAAAGCGCGGCGAGGTGATGCGCTCCAGCACGGCATTTTCCCAGACAGCGAGTTCGCCGATCGCGCCTTCCTTGTTGCGATCCTCAGGTATGCGGCCGATGCCGGCAGTAATCAGGCTTTCGACGCCGATTTCGGTGACCGGCTGTCCGAACAGCAGGATCTCCCCGCTGCTCCAGCCGGTAAGTCCGCTGACGAGATGGCTGAGCGTCGCCTGGCCATTGCCGGAGACGCCGATAATGCCGAGCGTTTCGCCGGCATGAAGCTGCAAGCTGATTTCCTTCAGCCGCTCCTGGCCGCTGTCGTAAACGGTGACGCCGACGGCTTCGAAGACGACAGCACCGGGCGTTGACGCCTCACGCACGGGGCGTGTCACCCGCCTGCCGACCATGAGTTCTGCGAGCTCGGACTTGCTGGTCTGACCGGTCAGCCGTTCGGCGACGACCTTTCCGCCGCGCAGCACGACGACGCGGTCAGCTGCGCTGATCACCTCGTCCAGCTTGTGTGAGATGAAGATCAGCGACAGCCCCTGCCGCGCCATTTCCCGAAGCGTCCGGAAGAGACGTTCCGCCTCGATGTTGGTCAGCACCGCCGTCGGCTCGTCGAGGATCAGGATGCGGGCGTCGTTATAGAGCGCCTTGAGGATTTCGACGCGCTGCTGTTCGCCGACTGAGAGATCGCCGAGCCGGGCATCGGGATTGACGTCGAGGCCGAAGCGCGAAGAGATCGACAGCAGTTTAGCACGGCCGGCCGCCTTCTCCGACTTCCAGGACCAGAGCTTTTCCGTTCCCGTCATGACGTTTTCGAGCACCGTCAGGTTCGGCGCCAGGGAAAAATGCTGGTGCACCATGCCGATGCCGGCGCGGATCGCCGCCCGCGGCCGGCCGGCCGGCAACTCGGTGCCCTCGATATGGATCGTTCCCGCATCCGGTACATAGTGGCCGAAGAGGATGCTCATCAATGTCGTCTTGCCGGCGCCGTTTTCGCCGAGCAGCGCCAGCACTTCGCCCTTGGCGAGGCTCAGCGAAATATCCTCATTGGCCTGGATGGCGCCAAAGCGCTTGCTGATGCCGGCAAGCTGAAGCACGGGAGCTGATGTCATGGGGCAAGTCCCGCAATGGCATGGGGATGGATCCAACGTTGCTCGGCTTCCAGCCGCGAGGCAAGGGCAAGCAATATGGGTTCCCCGCCCATTGGTGCCATTAGCTGAAGGGGAAGCGGCATTGCGTCCGCATCGTGTCCATAAGGCAGGGTCAGCGCCGGAAAGCCGGATATATTGGCAAGGCAGGCGAGCGGCGCAAAGCGCGCCATGCGGTTCAGATGCAGCTCCGTGTCGTGATGATCGGTCGGAAAAGAGCCGATCGGCAGCGGCGCTGTGGCAAGCATGGGTGTGAGCAGGCAATCGATGCCATCGAACAGCCGCCAGAGATCATGGCTGACATGCGGCATGGCGCTGAGGGCCTGCCAGAGCGCGGTCGGCTCAAGGCCTGCGCCACGCGCCGCAAAGGCGGCGGTCAGCGGCTCGGCTTTCGAAACGTCGAGATGCAGGCTTTCGACGAGCCATGCCAGATTGATCGAAATGATATCTGCGAAAATGGCGGCACTTGCAGCGACGCTTGCTGCAAGCCGCTCCCATTCAACGGTGACGATCTCATGCCCGTCCTGTTCGAGGCTGCGGGCCGCGGCTTCGACGGCTTCCTGGCGTGCCGGCTCGGTGGGGAAATCGCTGCCGGTCTGCGTCAGCAGGCCGATGCGCAGGTGGAGTTTTTCGTTCTTCTCGAGGGCCGGTTCCGCATAGGGACCGGCGGGTTTTCCGCGCAAGGCTTCGAAGATCGCACCTGCGTCGCGAACGGAACGGCAGACGGCGAGCTCGCTGGCGATGCCGCCGAGATGATTGACGAAACCCGGACCGCCGGGAATGGCGCCGCGGCTGGCTTTCAGGCCGACGAGCCCGCAGCATGCCGCGGGCACGCGGATCGAGCCGCCGGCATCCGTTGCGTGGGCGATTGCGACGATACCGGCTGCGACGGCCGCAGCCGCACCGCCGGAAGAGCCACCCGCCGTGCGGGAGGGATCGAGCGGATTGCGACAGACGGGCCCGCGCACCGGCTCGCTTGCAAGCGAGAGGCCAACTTCCGGGCTGGTGGTAAGGCCAAACAGGCTGAAACCGGCCTGCCGGAAGCGCGCCGCGAGGTCGGAATCGGCCGACGGATCGAGCATCCCGT
>UCCS01000214.1 GCA_900470965.1 Hyphomicrobiales bacterium | reverse complement strand
TTCCGACCTTCGGCAAGCTTCTCGACACGACCCTGTGCCGTCCACCAGTTATATTCGGCAGCATTGACGATGAGTTCGGCATTCGGGAAGACCGGATTGTTCGTTCCCTTTTCCATCAGGCCCCAGACATGGTCCGGATGGAAATGCGAGATCATGATAGTATCGATCTTCTTATAATCGATACCGGCCGCCGCCATATTCGCCGGAAGATGTGTGGCATTTTCCTGCCATTGACCGACGCCTGAGCCAGCATCCATCATGATCAGCCGCCCGCCGACTTTCAAAACGACCACCGTCAGCGGGATCGGCATGAATTCGGTCGTCAGCCCTGCCTTGGAAAGCGCCTCTTTGGTATCCTCGATCGAGGCGTTCTTGATGAATGCAGGATCATGCGGTTTTTTCCAGATGCCGTCATAGATCGCCGTAACCTCGATATCGCCGACCTTGTATTTATAAAAGCCGACCGTCGGCTCCAACGGTGTCGCGGCAAGTGCCGGCATGACGAATTCGAGCTTCGATGACAGGCCGAATGCAGCCGCAGCAGCGGCCGATCCCAGGACGGCGCGACGTGACATGGTAAACATGAATATGCCTCCTCTTGTTGATGGTATTTCGACTGGCGAAGACTGCAATTCATCTGACGCCCTCGCTGACGAACTAGATCGCCAGCGGGGCGCTGTTATTCCCGGCCCGAACGATATTTTCGACAAGCCATTGAAAATGCTTTGTTATTTTAACGGCGCACATCTTTCGTACCGCTGCGTGCAAATAAACCGGCGCTATTTGGAATAAAATCGCGCGCCGATCGGTCTAGACTGCAAGGGACCCGCATGTGACCGCGGCTCTCGCGTGCAAATCGGCTGCTGTTGAAGCAGGGAAGATGATGACAAACGCTCAGATCACCTATCCCGTCGGATCGCTCGACTGGATGCTGCTGCTCAATCGGCCGCTGCCAGAGACACGCATTCGAACATCAGCGCTGGCAACGCTTTTGGCGGGCACTGTGCGGCTGTTCCACCTTATGGCAGCTGAAAAATCGGCCGACAGCCGTATCACGTCGAAGGACGATGCGACCGCGCAGCATGAATTCATGCAGCGCTTCCAGCACGTGATCGTTCCGCACTTGGACGCGGCCTATAATTTCGCCCGCTTCCTCAGCCGCGATGCCGAGGCCGCGCAAGATATCGTCCAGGAAGCATTCCTGCGAGCCTACCGAAATTTTGAGACCTATCGCGGCGGCGATCCACGTTCCTGGCTCTTTGCGATCGTCAGAAACTGCTGCCACGTCTGGCGCCAGCAGGATCGTCGCAAGACACATTTCGAGCGGCATCTTGACGACACCGATGGTGCCGACCCCGATGAGGATCAAGGTTACCAGATCGCTTCGGAGGAAGATTCTCCGGAGACGGCGATGATCCGGGCAAGCGAGCAGCGGCGTGTACGATCCGTCATCAGCAAGCTTCCGGAAACGATGCGGGAGATCCTCGTCCTGCGTGAACTCGAAGATCTCTCCTATCGGCAGATCGCCGAAATCATCGATGCACCGATCGGCACCGTCATGTCGCGCCTTGCGAGAGCACGGCGCGAATTCGCCGACATCTGGGATGCATGCAACAAGAGCGAGGCGGCAGGATGAGTGAAGCCCATCAGAAAGGCTGCCCCGAATGGCGCATCATGCTGCATGGTTTTATCGACGGCGAACTCGACTCCGTTCGTGCAGCACAGTTCGAGGATCATCTGGCGACCTGTGAAATTTGCCGGGCGGAGATGGAAGGGGTCGCTGCCGTGAGGAAGATCATCGATCAGGATGGCGTGCGATGGAGGCCGCCGGAGGCTCTGCGTTCACAGGTACTTTCCATGCTGTCTTTCGAACAGACGGCGGCGAGCTCCAGCCTGCCGGTGCCACGCCAAGCGCCTTTCTGGCGCCGCACTTTCGACTTCATCCGGCAATGGAGCTTCGTACCGTCCTTGGCGGTGCTCGCGGCAAGTGCTTTTCTGTTCGTCAATGCGCCGTCGCAGACCCTGATCCTGCAGGACGAGATCATGGCAAGCCATGTTCGATCCATGATGGCGGATCATCTGACCGACGTCCTGACCTCGGATCAGCACACGGTAAAGCCCTGGTTCAATGGCAGGATCGATTTTTCGCCGCCCGTCAGCGATCTCGCCAAGGATGGTTTCCCGCTGGTCGGCGGACGTGTCGATTATATCGGCGGCCGTGCCGTCGCCGCTCTCGTGTACAGACGCCATGGCCATGTCATCAACCTGTTCATTTGGCCTGCGGCTTCAGGTGCCCAAACGACAACGGAGCACGACGGCTACAACATGGTGCAATGGTCGGATGGCGGACTGACGTTCTGGGCGATTTCGGATGTCGCCTCTGGTGACCTTGCGGAGTTCGAGAGCTTCTTCCGGTCTGCAGCAAGGCTCTAAAGCAGGCTTGCGCCAACATTGATCGCAAGTGCCAGAATGGTGGTGTTGAACAGGAACGACAGGAGCGCATGCAGCAGGGTGAACTTGCGCATCCTCGTCGAGGTCACTGCTACATCGGCCGTCTGCGCCGCGACACCGATTGTGAAGGAGAAATAGAGGAAGTCCCAATAAGCGGGCTCCTCGATTCCATCAGGGAATTTAAGCCCTTCGCACTTATCCGAGCCGCCATAGAAATAATGGGCATAATGGATCGTGAAAAGCGTGTGCAGGAAAAACCAGGAGATCAGGATAGTCAGGATCGCCGCAGCCGCACGCCACAGCGCGACATCTGCCGGTGCATCCTTGATCGAATGGAGCTCGATACCGATTCCGGCAATACTGGCGAGAGCCGCTGCGATTGATAGGAAGAGCAGGAAAGTATCGGAAAAATCGAGATCTTCCGATCGCTTCTTGATGCTCTCAACGGTCGCGCGAAGCATCTTGCGCCAGCTCAGTCCGATGAAGAAGATCGCCGAGGCATTCCAGCCGAACAGGATGTTGCTGGCGCTGACCTCCCGCGAGGTCAGCAGTAGAAAGACGATGAAACCGCCGAGCACCGAAAGGAAGAAGCTTGCATGCTTGTAGACAATCGAGACCAGCGAATTTCCGTCATCCTCGTCAGCCACCACGATACTCCTGCCTCTATGCCCTTGATATCAACATGAAAAAGGCGCGGATGCCAGCGGCACCCGCGCCTTTCATCAAAGTGCGGCTTGCGCGGCCTTACGCAGCAGCGAGCTGCAGCTCCTTGCGGACCTGACTGCGCAGCGTGCCGAGATCCTTTGCGAATGCGCGAATGCCTTCTGCGAGCTTTTCGGTCGCCATGGCATCTTCGTTCATCATCCAGCGGAAGGTCTTCTCGTCGACCGTGATCTTTGGCTCGGCCTTCTTGGTTTCCGGCGACAGCTTGCGCTCAAGCTTGCCCTGATCGTTGGACAGTTCGTCGAGCAGGTTCGGAGCGATCGTCAGACGATCGCAACCGGCCAGCGCTTCGATTTCGCCGGTGTTGCGGAAAGAGGCGCCCATGACGACCGTCTTGATGTCATTGGCCTTGTAGTAGTTGTAGATGTCGCGGACGGACAGAACGCCCGGATCTTCCTCGGCGGTGAAATCCTTGCCGGTCGACTTCTTGTACCAGTCGAGGATACGGCCGACGAAGGGCGAGATCAAGAATACGCCGGCGTCAGCGCAGGCAATTGCCTGAGCCTTCGAGAAGAGCAGCGTCAGATTGCAATCAATGCCTTCCTTCTGCAGGACTTCCGCTGCGCGAATGCCTTCCCAGGTGGAAGCGAGTTTGATGAGGATGCGGTCCTTCTCGATACCGCGCTCCTTGTAGGCCGCGATGATGCTGCGTGCCTTCTTCAGCGACGCTTCCGTATCGAAGGAGAGATCGGCATCGACTTCGGTCGAAACGCGACCGGGGACGAGCTTTACGAGGGCTGCGCCAACGGAGATCGCGAGGCGATCGGCAACGGCTGCGGCCGCAGCATCGGCATTACCGCCGAGCTTCTTGCCCCAGGCGATCGCTTCCTTCATGTCGTCGGCAAACATGTCGGTGCCGAGCGCCTTGAGAACGATGGATGGGTTGGTCGTGCAATCAACCGGCTTCAGGCGAGCGACAGCCTGGATATCGCCGGTGTCGGCGACGACGGTTGTGATCTCGCGGAGTTGGTCAAGCTTGGATGTCATGGTCAAATTCCTTTGTGAACTTGGGCTGCGGACCGGCGCGAGTTCCGCCCGGCAAAGAGGTGATCTAAGGACAGATGGTTTGCATACAGCAGGCGAATAGTCGCGCGTCCGTCACGGGTGAGTCGTAAACGTGAGAGACACTGGCGGTGTTCCCGGGGGCGGGGCTCCCAACGCCGGAATACGACGAGCACATCGCAAGCGATGCCGCCTGCGGCTTAAAGGCCGGTCGAGACTTTCCGCATGCCCGCACATTGTCCTCCTCGGACGGACAAGAACGATGTTGTCGACCCTGACTATCGCCGCTCCGGCAACGAAAAGTCAAGGACATTTGTGCATTTCAATTGACATAAGTGTCACACCCGGCATTATCGCGGGAACAAAGCCGATGCCACAACCTTATGCTATCGATAGCAAAGATCTAGGGCGAAATCGGCGCGGGAGGAGATGTGGTCAAGCTGAAACGCGGCACGCATACTGCTTATTCCGAAGCCTCCTCGCTTCGGCTGCGGGCTGCATGGCTCTATTACAATGAAGGCCTGACCCAGAAAGATGTTGCCGAACAGCTCGGCATCAGCCGCACGACCGTCATCCGCCTACTCGACGAGGCGATGAAGCGCAGCGAAGTTCAGATATGGATCAACGACTCGATCGGCGACTGCGTGGAGCTTTCGGTCAAACTGGAACGCGCCTATGGCCTCGATGAGGCGATCGTCGTGCCGGAACCCGCCAATTGTGACGTGAATTCGCTGGCAAAGAATGTCGGTCTGGCGCTCGGCCAGTTCCTGTCGGAAGCCATTCCGGACGATTATACGATCGGCGTCGGCTGGGGCCGCACCATGACGGCCTCTCTGGCAAGCTTCCGGCCGCCACGACGCGACAATTGCAAGATCGTCTCCCTGCTCGGCGGCATCGTCGCCGTCCACCAGACAAACCCAATCGACTACACCTGGCGCCTTGCCAATCAGCTCGGAGCGGAATGTTATATGTTCCTTGCGCCGCTGCTCGTCGATTCCACCGAGACCAAGCGCAACCTCATCGAAAAATGCGGGCTCGATACGATCTATCGGCTGGCGGAAAACCTTGATCTCGCGATCGTC
>UCCS01000215.1 GCA_900470965.1 Hyphomicrobiales bacterium | reverse complement strand
ACCTCTAGGGACATCATCTCTGCTTCCTGCATGATGATGAGCCTCAAAAGGCGGGCCGCTCATGAAGTCGTGAAGTCGCGCCTACCGAGCGCACAAAGGTGGATACACCGCATTCTACAATGCCATGTATGTTTGGATAGAAATGCTTCAGAGATTGAATGGTGCCCAGGACCGGAATCGAACCAGTGACACGCGGATTTTCAATCCGCTGCTCTACCAACTGAGCTACCTGGGCTAGCCATGCTTCTTAGGAAACATCCTGCTTGAGAATGTCAGGGCCTTGGTTCGCCCCGGAAGCGAGCGGGGTTATAGCATCTTGTTCGCCCATGGCAAGCATCAAATGATAGTTTTTTGACGGTCCTGCGGATTTTGGCGATTTGCGAGGAAAAATAAAGGCTTCGCGGTGGAAAACCTGCTCTGCTCCTTTGTCTTCACGCAATTGCGGACGCAAAAACCGCTGCACATTTTTGCTGGTATTGCTCTAGTTTTCCTCGTCGGGATAATCCGCCTTCGTCTCGTCGTCGGCCACGGGGATGGCGTAGGAGCCCGTCAGCCAGCGCGACAGGTCCACTTCGCGGCATCGGTTGGAACAGAAGGGATAGTGTTCGCGGTTCGACGGTTTGCCGCATTCGGGGCAGGGGCGCGTCTTGCGCAGCGGCTCAACCTTGCCGTCGGTCTTCATTTCATCAGACATGGTTTCCTCCTACAACATCAGTCCGAAAATCGTTCCGATTTTCGGAAAGCCTGATGAGTAGATTCAACAAGCTAGAGCGTCCTTTGTGCGCCCGAATGAACGCACGGCGCTCTAGCGGGAGATCAGCCCTCGGGCCAACGGCTGTGGACATCGAAGCCCTCGCCGGTCAGAAGCAGAATGGTTTCATAAAGCGGCAGTCCCACGACATTGGTGTAGGAGCCCACCATTTTCTGCACGAATGTGCCAGCCAGCCCCTGGATGCCGTAGGCGCCGGCCTTGCCGCGCCACTGGCCCGAGGCAATGTAGTTTTCGATCTCGAAGCTCGACAGGCGCTTGAAGCGCACTTTCGTCTCGACGATCTTGTGGCGCACCTTGCGGTCGGGCGTGATCAGGCAGATGCCGGTATAGACAACGTGGTTGCGGCCGGAGAGCAGGTGCAGCGAGTTTGACGCCTCATCGGCAAATTCCGCCTTGCCGAGAATGCGACGACCGACGGCGACCACCGTATCGGCGGACAGGATATAGCTTCCCTTCCAGGTGATGTCGCCCTTGATGGCGGCAAGTGCCGCTTCCGCCTTTTCGCCCGAGAGGCGGCGAGCGAGCGAGCGCGGATGCTCCGACTTCTTCGGTGCCTCGTCGATATCCATCGGCATCAGGCGCGAAGGCTCGATGCCGGCCTGATTGAGCAGATCGACGCGGCGGGGCGAGCCCGAGGCCAGAATGAGCTTGTATTTCAGCGCCATGGAACCTCGACCATCGGCAGGTGGGAGCGGAAACTCCGGGGAGCTTCGCAGACCAAGCTTACTTGAAGCGGTAGGTGATGCGGCCCTTCGTCAGGTCGTAGGGCGTCATTTCGACCAGAACCTTGTCGCCGGCGAGAACGCGGATACGGTTCTTGCGCATGCGGCCGGCGGTGTGGGCAATGATCTCATGCTCGTTTTCGAGCTTCACGCGGAATGTCGCATTCGGCAGAAGTTCGGTCACGATACCCGGGAATTCGAGGACTTCTTCTTTCGGCATATAAGGGTTTTCTTCCTGTGTGTTGGGTAAAGCGGCGCTGGGCGCCTCAAAATTTGCGCGGAAACTACACAATCAACGGGGATTTGTGAACCTCGTAGATCGGGCTTTCTATCTTTTGTTTCACGCCGATTGCGCGGCGATGCCATTTCTCTTGAGTAGCCGGCTTTCGATGAGGCCGGCGAGGTGATCGCGAACCTCTCGATAGCTGTCCAATATCTGCTCGCGCGTTCCGGTCGCGACCGTCGGATCCATGGTCGGCCAGTAGACCACGTCAACGGCACTGGAGCGGGTCAGCTCAAGTGCTGCATGATGGGCCTGCGGTGAGAGCGTGATGATGAGGTCGAAATAATCGTCCTCAAGCTCCTCCAGCGTCTGCGGCTGGCGACGGCCGAGCGACAGGCCAATTTCTTCCAGCACGACATCGACGAAAGGATCGCGTTCGCCGGCGCGAACGCCGGCAGACCTTATATAGGTATTTCCAGGCAGAATGCTACGGGCGATCACTTCGGCCATCGGCGAGCGGATGACATTCAGCCCGCACATGAAGAGGATGGCGCCCGGCCGCTTTCCGTCCTCCGTTTCGACGTGCGGCTCCATCGCCGTCATCCGCGCCAATAGAGTACGCAGACCAGCGTGAAGAGACGCCGGGCGGTGTCGAAATCGACATCGATCTTACCCGAGAGACGGTCCTTCAGCGTTTGTGAGCCCTCGTTGTGAATGCCGCGTCTGCCCATGTCGATCGCCTCGATGCGGCTCGGCGAGGCCGAGCGGATCGCCTCGTAATAGCTCTCGCAGATCATGAAATAGTCTTTCACGATCCGGCGGAAGGGCGTCAGTGACAGGATATGGGTTGCAACATTCTCGCCGTTTTCCGTGGTGATGGAAAAGACCAGTTTGGAATCGACCAGAGAAATGTTCAGCCGGTAGGGGCCGCCGGAATGGCCGACGGGTGTGAAGGAATTCTCCTCGATCAGGTCGAAGATCGCCACCGCCCGCTCATGCTCGACATCAGGAGTCGAACGGCCGATCGTATCGTCAAGGACAACGTCGCAGAGCCGGAAGTCGTCCTTCACCATTCCCTCACCTTTCGAGGTTCAGGCGGATCGCGACCGATCGCGCATGGGCATCGAGGCCTTCGGAAACGGCAAGCGCAATCGCTGCCGGGCCAAGGTCACGGAGCTGCTGCGGACCGAGCCGCAGGATCGAGGTGCGCTTGACGAAGTCGAGAACCGAAAGGCCGGAGGAGAAACGGGCGGAACGCGCCGTCGGCAGCACGTGATTGGAGCCGCCGACATAATCGCCGATCACTTCGGGCGTGTGGGCGCCGATGAAGATCGCGCCGGCATTGCGGATCTTGTCCACGAAGGCATCGGGATCGGCAACGGCGAGTTCCAGATGTTCGGCGGCGATACGGTTTGCGAGCGGAATGGCATCCTTGAGATTGGAGACAAGGATGATTGCGCCAAAATCGCGCCAGCTAGCCGCAGCAGTCTCTGCACGGTTCAGCGTCTTTAGCTGCCGTTCGACGGCCGCTTCGACCGTCTTGCCGAATTCCTCGTCGTCGGTGATCAGGATGGCCTGGGAGCTCTCGTCATGCTCGGCCTGGGCGAGCAGATCAGCGGCAACCCAATCGGGATTGTTGTCCTTGTCGGCGATGACAAGCACTTCTGACGGGCCGGCGATCATGTCGATACCAACAGTGCCGAAGACCTGGCGCTTGGCGGCGGCGACATAGGCATTGCCTGGGCCAGTAATCTTGGCAACCGGGGCAATCGTTTCCGTGCCATAGGCAAGGGCAGCAATCGCCTGCGCGCCGCCGACGCGGTAGATTTCGTTGACGCCGGCAAGTTTGGCCGCGGCCAGCACCGCCGGATTGACCGAACCGCCCGTCGCCGGCACGGCGATAACAATGCGATCGACCCCTGCAACCCTCGCCGGTACGGCGTTCATCAGGACCGAGCTCGGATAGCTCGCCGTGCCCCCCGGCACATAGAGGCCGACGGCTTCGATTGCCGTCCAGCGCGAGCCGAGGCCCACGCCCATATTGTCTTCGTAGATATCGTCCTTCGGAAGCTGACGACGGTGATGGGATTCGATGCGGAGTGCGGCAACCTTCAAGGCGCCGAGAACTTCCGAGGGGACGACCTCGACGGCATTGTCGATTTCTTCCTCGGTGACGCGCATCGGTACGGTGGCGTAGTCGATGCTGTCGAATTTCTTCGAATATTCGGCGAGAGCGACATCGCCGCGGGTGCGAACGTCATCGATAATAGCGCGTACCACGGCGTTGACGTCTTCGGAGACTTCCCGCTTGGTGGTCAGAAAAGCCGCGAAACGCTGCTCAAAACCATCGGATGCCTGAGTGAGCCAGATTGCCAAGGCGGTATTCCTTCTCTGATCGAAACTGTTGGGCTCAGGTGCCGGGGTGGCGCGGCTTGGAAGTCGTTTCCCAGGCGCCGCCGATATCGGCAAGCTGCGCTTCGATGCATTCGACATCGAGGGCGATAGAGGCCGTGCCGGACAGCGAAAGCTCCAGCGTGCCTTCCGGCCCCTCGCCCTTCTGCTCGAAACGCAAGGCCAGCAGCGACAGCACGTCGTCACGCCGAGCACGGTCGATGCCGATCGAGCGGACGGAAAGCACGCGCTTGAAAACGAGAGCAGCGCGGCGGCGTTCGAAACCCTTGCGCTTGCGGGCCGCCTCTTCCCAGACGAAGCGGTTGGCGGCGAGCGAAAACTGCTTGTCGCGCGGCGACCAGTCGATATCGGCTACCTTGAGGACGCTGTCCTGCATATGTGCGGAAATGACGGCCAAGTCTTCGCTATCGAGCGCAACAAGCTTCAGGTCGGTCATCCAGCCTCTATCCTATGTCTTTCAGCCGCACCTGCGGCGATCTGTCAGACAAGGGAGATAAGGCGCTCAGACCAAATACGCAACCGGGATAAAGGGCGCATAAGCGCCCTTTTCTTACTCGCTGACGCGCTCAACGATGGCGCCGCAGCGGGTCAGCTTTTCTTCCAACCGCTCAAAGCCACGATCGAGGTGATAGACGCGGGAAACCGTGGTCTCGCCTTCGGCGGCAAGCCCGGCGATAACGAGCGAAACGGAAGCGCGAAGATCGGTCGCCATGACCGGGGCGCCCTTCAGCCGCTGGACACCTTCAATCTTCGCCGTCTGGCCTGACAGAGAGATCTTTGCGCCAAGGCGGGCAAGCTCCTGCACATGCATGAAGCGGTTTTCGAAGATGGTTTCCGTGACATGCGAGATGCCGGAAGAGCGGGTCATCAGCGCCATGAACTGCGCCTGCAGGTCGGTCGGGAAGCCCGGGAAGGGATCCGTGACGATATCGACCGGCTGGATGCCGGCGCCGTTACGCTTGATGCGCATGCCATTGTTGGTCGACGAGATGTCCGCGCCGGCGCGGCGCAGCGTTTCCAGCGCCGTTTCCAGCAGGGCAATATCGGTATTTTCAAGTACGACATCGCCGCCGGCCATGGCAACGGCCATAGCATAGGTGCCGGTCTCGATACGGTCAGGCAGGACGCGGTGGCGCGCGCCCGAGAGCGAGGTGACGCCTTCGATCGTGATTGTCGAGGTGCCCGCGCCGGAAATTTTTGCGCCCATGGCGTTCAAGCAGTTGGCGAGGTCGACGACTTCGGGCTCGCGTGCGGCATTGCCGATTACGGTCGTGCCGCGGGCAAGGGTTGCCGCCATCATCAGCACATGCGTGGCGCCAACGGATACCTTCGGGAAGGTATAATGTGTGCCAATGAGGCCGCCCTGCGGTGCCTTGGCGTTGATATAACCACCATCGATTTCCATCGTCGCGCCGAGCGCGGTCAGACCGTCGATGAAGAGATCGACCGGACGCGTGCCGATCGCGCAGCCGCCCGGCAGCGAAACGCGGCAATGACCTTCGCGGGCCAGGAGCGGACCGATGACCCAGAAGGAAGCACGCATCTTCGAGACCAGTTCGTAGGGAGCGGTCGTATCGACGATGGTGCGGCAGGTGAAATGGATCGTGCGGGCGTAGGAATCTTCCTGACGCTCGCGACGGCCGTTGACGGCGACATCGACGCCGTGATTGCCGAGGATGCGCATCAGCAATTCGACATCGGCAAGGTGGGGCACGTTTTCGAGCGTCAGCGTATCGCTCGTCAGCAGCGAGGCGATCATCAGCGGCAGCGCGGCATTCTTGGCGCCGGAAATCGGAATGATGCCGTTAAGCTCATTGCCGCCGACAATTCTGATACGATCCATGTGCACTTACGGGCGAGGCCCGCCTTTCCTCAAAAGTTTTGCCTGTGGGGGCAAGGCAAGAAGTGGGGGTCTTTAGAGCAAATCCCCGCACGCTTCAATTCGTCGCGGACCGAACATTACGATTCGTCCATTTTTGCGGCAGGCGTTTTTGCAGCGGGCAGCCCATTCGTCTCGTCCGCCTGGCCGGATCGGCGCGCGCGCACTTGCTGTTTGCGTCTTGAAAGATTTTCTCTCAGCTTTTCGGCAGCCCGTTCGCGGCGCAATGCCGCTTGGGCTTCCATGGCCGCTTTCCGGCTCTGCCGGGCCTTCTCAGTCTCTTTGTTCATCCCCCAGAACTACCCGAATTCGCGCCATTCCAAAAGTGGGCGGGACGTTATTCCCAGAGAAGTTGGAATTTGCGGCTTGCACTCCTGCCGAAGCTGTGGCAATAGCCGCCCCGTTCACGCGAATTGAGCGTTTCCGCTTCTCGCGTCTGGTCCTGCTGCCGTAGCTCAGTGGTAGAGCACACCCTTGGTAAGGGTGAGGTCGGTGGTTCAATCCCACTCGGCAGCACCAGTTTTCTCCTTTAGCATTATCCCCCGCGCCAATCGGCGCCATTGCTGCCGGCAAAAATCTCGCTAGAATATTAGCATTCTGAATGCCTTTGCGGAGGAACCCGAAGGCTTCATTCAATGTTTCTATCGAGACATGCTGGAGGAGCGTCGATGGCAACTGAACGATGGAATAGTCCGATCAAGGTAGGTTTCGAAGAGGCGGGAGCACGCACGGTTAACGGACCGTTTGACGCGCTGACCTGCCTGACCGATCTCTGGCCTGCCGTACGCGGACTGAAATATCTCAAGGCACGCAGCGCCTGCCGCGCCGCACTCGATGGAAGAAAGACCGTCGAAGAGGCCCGCGCGGAGTTTATGGCGGCGGCCGAGGAAGCAAAGCTTAAAGTGCATTAAGCTTTCGGCGGCGGTATTGGACAATAGAAGTCCGATCTGTTCCGAAACGAAGCAATGCTTAATTTTCACTTAACCCTGCACGGAGCTCGCGCAGGGCTTTGTCTCGAAAGACATTGCGCCATTCATCTGTTCATCAATAGAACGACGCCAGCCATCATGATGATGGTTAGAGGCTCGTCACCTTCTGCGGGAGACCGCAGACGAGCCTCGTCCGAAAGAAACTTCGAATATTCTATCAGCAATCCGAAGTATCCTCATCCTCCACCTGAATATATCCTACACCGATGATTGTGCCATCTGCAGCACGAATGAAGGACGGCAGGTAATGCGGTTCGGCGGGCCTGCAGACGGCGGCGCTGGTATATTCGTTCAGCGCTATTTCGTCTTTCGGCAGGGCCGAATAACTCATATCGGTTTCAAGTGAGGCATAGGCGGAGCCGGCAAGGGCGCCGCACCCCAGAACAAGGGCCGCGGCCCACAAGCGTATAAGCGTTTGCATTATTGTCTCCAGTATTGAAATCAGCTTTTCAACACGCGGGACAGGGAGTTGGTTCCTTGGAAATTCCTGTTGCGGATCGCGATTTATCTCACACCAGCAGGCGGCAATGCACGTAACCGCTTCCGACAATGTCCTCGGCGATTGCCAGGGCCCGCTCGCTATCATCCCATTGGCTCACGAAACCTTCGAGAATGACGGACGAGCCGATGGTGGAGACGATGATCTCGGTCGCATCGAGATCGGCTGCGGCATGCAGGGCGCTTTCCACGGACGCGCGCATGGCGGCCGTGTTGTGGCCCTTCATCCAAGCTTCCTCGTGGGGTGGCGAGCCGTGAAACCGCAGCACCATGACCGTTCCTGACATTACCTAATAGGGGTTTAACGCAAGAAGGCGACGTTTGTTGCCATACGCAGCCGGCTGGATGCATAGTCGCCGTGATGGTGGTGCTCCGATACTCCTGTCCCCGTCGGCAGAAGCCCCATGCAATTGCGGCCGAGGAAAATGTTGATGAAAGCGCTTGTGCCTGCCCTTCTTGCCACGACCCTTCTGGCCGCACCTCTGCTGGCAGGCTGTTCCGCCGCGGACGCGCCTGCGCTGGAGCCCATTCCCGGCAGCA
>UCCS01000217.1 GCA_900470965.1 Hyphomicrobiales bacterium | reverse complement strand
AGCCGGAGGGGCCGACGAAAACGATGAATTCGCCCTGGTTGATCTCCAGGTCGATACCGTGGAGCACGTCCACGGAGCCATAGGATTTGCGGATATCCCTAAGCGTCAGTCCAGTCATTTTCCTCTCCCCTCCTGATCCTTAAGCGAGGCGGGCGAAATACGCCCCCCAGGCCGGAATATCGATCTTGTCGCCGTAATTGTTGCTGGTAAAGCCGTGGCCCGTCAGAGCCTGCCATTCGCCCGCCGGCAGGGTCACATTGGTTTCCGCCGGTCCCATGTTGAAGATGCAGAGCAGCGTCTCGTTTCCGAACTCGCGCGTGAAGATCAGCGCGTCATCCTGCGGATCCTCGAACTCGATCTCGCCCTTGGCGAAAGCCGGGTACTGCTTGCGGAAGGCGATGAAGCGGCGGTAGTGCTCCAGCACGGAGTTCTCGTCACCCTGCTGCACACTGACGGCGCGCAGGATGTGCTCGACCGGCACCGGCAGCCAGGGCTTGACCGTCGAGAAACCACCCTGGGCAACCTGGCTGTCCCAGACCATCGGCGTGCGGCAACCATCCCGGCCCTTGAACTCGGGCCAGAACTGGATGCCGTAGGGATCCTGCAGGTCCTGATAGGCGAGATCGGCTTCGGTGNNTGACATGGCGCATCACGTCATGGTTTGAGAAGGCCCAACAAGCCCAGCCATCGGGAGCCGCGGCACCAAAATCCTTCATGACTTCCTCAACACGCTCAGGTGTAAGCGGATCGGGCGCCAGGAATTCGAAGGCGTAGCACATGTGCATCTTGTCATTGCCCGACGTATATTCGCCGACGATTTCGAGACCGCGCTGGCTGTCGCCGACCTCGCCGACGGCGGCGATTGCCGGGAACTCTTCCAGCACCGCACGGAAGCGCTTCAGGAATTCGAGGTTTTCCGGGCGGTTCTTGTCGTAGAGATGCTCCTGGAAATTATAGGGGTTCACGGCAGGCGCGGTGGAGGCATTGCGGCGTTCGGGAGCAAGCGCCGGGTTGTCGCGCAACAGCTTGTCGTGGAAGTAGAAGTTGATGGTGTCGAGGCGGAAGCCGTCGACGCCGCGCTTCAGCCAGAAACGGACGACATCGAGCAGGCGGTCCTGAACCTCGGGGTTATGCAGGTTCATGTCCGGCTGCGAGGTCAGGAAGT
>UCCS01000218.1 GCA_900470965.1 Hyphomicrobiales bacterium | reverse complement strand
TCGCTCAGGAGCGTGCAGCCGTCCAGCCGCGCCGCGAGCCGCCGCCGAAGCCAGTCGCCGCCCCCGTCGCACCACCTGTGGCGGCAAGCGCCGAACCTGATTTCGAACCCTACAGCCCGGCACCTGCTCCGGTCATCGTCCCGGTCATCGCCCCGCCTGCAGAGCCGGTTCGCCAGCGCCCCGAACCTTCGGTCGCTCCGGCAGTCGCGCCACCCATGTCTGCCCAGCAGTTGCCTGCACAGCAGATGTCGAGCCAGCAGGCTCCCGCGCCACAGGTCTCTGCTCCGCCGCTCACAGCCGAGCGCGACGGCCCGCAGCGGATGTCGCAGCTTCAGCCGCGCCAGCCCGAACGCCCCGCTCCGCAACCCGTGCCCGATGCCGCTAGCGCCGCAGATATCCTCGATGCAGCCCGCCAACGGGTGTTGCCGCAGCAGCGCATCGAACCGGAAGTGTCCACTCCGCCGGCCCAGAGCATTCCCGCCGTTTCGCGCGGCGCTCCAGTCGCGACGGAAGATGGCGGTTTGCAATCGGCTGCCATCCGCCGCGATTTCCAACGCATCCTCGATGATGAGATATCGGCCAATCCGGCTGCCGAGCGGGTGGTTCCCGTACCCAATTCGCAGCAGGCACGGCCTGCCCCGCAGCCCGGTTCTCCTCAGCCCGGCTCAATGCCGCGTCGTGACCCCGATATGGCACCGATCACGGGTGCGGATGCCGCACTTCAAAAGGAAGTCGCCCGCATCTTCGGAGAAATGAGCGTCAATCGCGACAAGTAAAAGCCGGAGCCATATGGTCCCAGAGCAAAGGGCAGCAAAACAAAAAGCACCGCGATCGTCTCGCGGTGCTTTTTCATTGCCGGTCCGGAAGTGATTATTCGTCCCGGTAAACCTTTTCGCGGCGCTCGTGGCGTTCCTGCGCTTCGATCGACAGCGTGGCGATCGGGCGGGCGTCGAGGCGTTTCAGGCCGATCGGCTCGCCGGTTTCCTCGCAGTAGCCATACGTGCCATCCTCGATGCGCTGCAGGGCTGCGTCGATCTTGGAGATCAGCTTTCTCTGACGGTCACGGGCGCGAAGTTCAATCGCCCGGTCGGTTTCGGAGGATGCACGATCTGCGAGATCAGGGTGATTTGCGCTTTCCTCAGCCAGGTGGTCGAGTGTTTCGCGCGCTTCTCTAAGGATATCGTTTTTCCAGGCAACCAGCTTGGCTCTGAAATAAGCGCGCTGGTTCGTATTCATGAACTCCTCGTCTTCCGAGGGAACATAATTGCTAAGATCGATCTTCTCACTCAACGCGATTCTCCTGAAGAACATCTCATCTGGCCGGGTGTATATCCCATGCGCTATCCGCGATTCAAGCCAAATAAGACAGGTAAACAGATTTTTAAATCTGTCATAAATTTGAGCTAACAGTCTATTTTCGCATCATTATTCCGAGCAGCGATTTTTGCTTGGCCTTCAAAACGCCGTGTTGGGACGCCCCTTTTGCACTCTTGGAAGCCTGTGGACGGTTGACGTTGCGGGATCGCAACCGCTACTGAAAAGGCTCCGTTCGAAGCTGGATTTGCCCATGGCCGCCCTCCTGCCTCCGCCCCATCGGATCTACCTCCTGCGTCATGCCGAAGCCGCCTGGGCCGAGCCCGGACAGCGCGATTTCGACCGGCCGCTGAGCAAAAAGGGTTTCGGCGATGCCGAGATTGTCGCCGACCGCGCCGCCGACAAGGGCTACCGTCCGGACATCCTGATCAGCTCGACTGCGCTTCGTTGCCGCGACACCGCCGAGGCCGTGCATCGGGCCATGGGCGAAACGCTCGACATGCGCTTCGTCGACACGCTCTATAACGCCTCGGTCGATACCTATCTCGAAATCATCGATGCGCAGGATGTGGGGAGCGTCATGCTCGTCGGCCATAACCCGACCATGGAGCAGGCCCTATCGGCGCTGATCGGCCAAAAGGCTATGGCAGCCTCGGTGCCGAAAGGCTTTCCGACAGCCGGTCTCGCTGTCATCAGCTATGTCGCTACGACTTCGGCATGGCGTCTCGTCGATTTCGTCATCGACTGAGCTTTCGCGCCGCTTCTTTTTCCAGCAGCGGCCCCTTCCTATATTGCAGGCAGTGCCATCAGGGATTCCGATTTGCCGCCACGCCTGACATCCTTTGCCGACGATGCGCTGATCGCGCTGGATAATCTTGCAGACCGCGCCAGCGGTCTCGTCAATCCGACCATCCGGCTCGGCGTCACCGGCCTTTCCCGCTCCGGCAAGACGGTCTTCATTTCCTCGCTGGTCCACAATCTCCTGCACGGCGGCCGGCTGCCGCTCTTCGAAGCGGTTCAGTCCGGTCGGGTGTCGGCCGTGCGCCTGGAGCCGCAACCCGATGATGCCGTGCCGCGTTTCCAATATGAGGACCATATCCGCGCACTGGTGAAGGAGCGCATCTGGCCGGATTCCACCCGTGCGATTTCCGAGCTGCGCATCACGCTCGATTATCAGAGCGCCAGCTCCTGGACGCGTATGTTCTCGCCCGGCCGCCTGTCGATTGATATCGTCGACTATCCCGGCGAATGGCTGCTCGACCTGCCGCTGCTCGGCAAGGATTTCCGCACCTTCAGCGAGGAAACCATCGCCCTTGCAGCAACCGGCATTCGCGCCGAGCTGTCGAGCGCCTGGCTGGCGCTGACGAAAGCGACGGATATCACCGCTTCCGCCGATGAAATGGTCGCCCGCGATCTCGCCACCAGCTTTGCCGATTATCTGAAGGCCTGCAAGGCCGACGAACGCTCGCTTTCCACGCTTCCGCCCGGCCGTCTCCTGCTGCCCGGTGATCTCGACGGGTCGCCTGCGCTGACCTTCGCCCCGCTTGCTCTGCCCCCGGATGGAAAGCCGGAGCGCGGCTCGCTCTGGGCGATGATGGAGCGCCGCTACGAGGCCTATAAGTCCGTCGTCGTCAAACCCTTCTTCCGCGAGCATTTTGCCAGGCTCGACAGGCAGATCGTGCTGGTCGACGCGCTGCAGGCCATGAACCGAGGTCCCGAAGCCGTGCAGGATCTGGAGCGCGCGCTGACCGATGTGCTCGCCTGCTTTCGCCCCGGCAGCAATTCTATCCTGTCGTCGCTGCTCGGCCGGCGCATCGACCGTGTTCTGGTTGCCGCCACCAAGGCGGACCATCTGCACCACGAAAGCCACGACCGGCTGGACCGGCTGACACGCCGCCTCGTCGACCGCGCCATTGATCGCATCGGCATGGCCGGCGCTGGCATCGATGTCATGGCGCTTGCCTCCGTGCGCGCCACGCGGGAAGCCACCGTGCGCCGCGACGGCCACGACCTGCCCGTCATTGTCGGAACACCCATGGCCGGTGAAAAGATCGCCGGTGAAATCTTCGACGGTGAGCGCAAGACGGCGATCTTCCCCGGCGATCTGCCGGAAAACCCCGAATCTCTCTTCGAGCGCATCGAAGCCGGCGACGCGTCGGTCGAGCTGCCCGACGTCAATGTCGTGCGCTTCCGCCCGCCGCAGCTCGAGGAAACCGGCGGCGGGATCAAACTCTCCGTGCCGCATATCCGCCTCGACCGCGCCATGCAGTTCCTGTTCGGAGACCGCCTCGCATGAGCAAGCCGCCGATCGACCAGCCCAATCAGCCGCGCCGCGCCCCCGCCGCCTTCACCTTTGAGGAGGAGAATGCGGCGCCCGAAACGCCACGGGCCGAGCGCCGCAAGCCCGCTAGCTTCTCAGGCGAGGTGGTGCTGACGCCGGATGAGGAAGATCCCTTCCTCAATCCGGAGCAGGATCCGAGCCCGTTGCCGGTCGCTACCCCGCGCAAGC
>UCCS01000219.1 GCA_900470965.1 Hyphomicrobiales bacterium | reverse complement strand
GCAAAAGTGCGTAGCGGTTTTGCGTCCGGAATTGCGCGGAAACAAAAGCTTCAATTGGCGAGATGGCCGCGCAGGATCGCGGCCGTTTCTTCATCGGCCGGGAAGAGCGTTTCGATCGCCAGTTCCGACAGGGTGATATCGACAGGCGTGCCGAAGACGGTCGTTGTCGAGATGAAGGAGAGCAGGCCGGCCCTGGTCGAAAGCTGCAGGGGCACGGCGATGCCGGCGAGGTCGGTGTGGAGCTCGGCCGCATCTTTGGGAGCCGGATAGGACAGCAGTTCCTTCAGCAGCTTTTCCAGCATCGGATCGCCCGAGACCGAAATCTGCTGACGCAGCCGATCAAGGAGATGGGCGCGCCATTCCGAGAGATTGATGATGTGCGGTGCCAGCCCCTGCGGATGCAGGCTGAGGCGCAGCACGTTGACCGGCGGTTCCAGCAGGGATGGATCGGCAACGGCTTCGAGCAGTGGTGCGATGGCGGCATTGGCGGCAACCAGCGTCCAGTGGCGGTCGATGGCGATCGCCGGGAAGGGCTCGTGGCCTTTCAGCACCCTATCGATGGCCCGGCGCGCGGGCTCAAGGGCGGGATCATCCAGCCTGCGTTCGGCAAAGACGGGGGCGAAACCCGCAGCCAGCAGCAGCGGGTTCCGGTCGCGGAGCGGAACGCCGAGGCGTTCGGCGAGATGGAGCAGCATTTCGCGGCTCGGGGTCGAGCGCCCGCTCTCGATGAAGCTCAGATGCCGTTGCGAGATTTCGGCCTCCAGCGCGAGGTCGAGCTGGCTCATGCGGCGGCGCTGGCGCCATTCGCGCAGGTGATCTCCGAGAGAGCGGGCGGTCGGGGTCATCAGGCGGCTTCCGGCAGGAGATCGATGAAGCCACGTACGGATTTCAGCCTGCCGTCTTCGAGTTCGGCGAAGTCCGTGCCCTTGATCAGCGCTTCGCCATTTTCAGGGCCGAGGCCCCAGGAGAAGCGCAGGTTGTTTCCGTAGCCATCGGCCGTGCCGATCAGCTCGAAACGAAAGCCGGGGAAGCGGCTTTGGACGGCTTCGACCAGCGAGTTGATCTGTTCATGGCCTTCGCCGCGCATCAGCGGATCGATATAGGTAGCGGCTTCCGCCCAGCTCTCGGCGATGAGAGCGCGGCGGCGTGCGGCGTCCGTCTCGTTCCAGATGGCGAGGTAGCGCTCGGCGTTGGTGTTTGCGTCGTTTGTCGGGGCGTTGGGCATCGGGTCATCTCCTTTTGATCGCCTTTCATATTCAGGCAGGTGGCATGTTCAGGCAGGGCGATCATCGGCGAAAGCGGTGCAGCCTATCAATTACGCGGGAGGTAATGGAAGGCTGATCAACAATCGGGTTTCACACAATTGCGGACGTAAAACCGCGGCACATTTTTGCTGGAATTGTTCATCTCGCGGCTTGGTGATTTGACAGGCATGGAGGCAGCCCGGAGATTTGCGGCGACCCCTTTTGCCCCGGAGGAGACATCGGTGAAAACCCGTTCATACAAAGCCTTAGCCGCATTCGCCATCGCGCTTCTCGGCGCATCCGCGACGCAAGCGACTGTTATCGATGACTGGAATACGATCAAGGTGCCGGCAGCACCGGCGCTGAAGCCGGTCAGCGTGAATAGGTCGGATACGGCGCTGCTGCTGCTCGATTTCAATGGCGCGCAGGACCCGTCCAAGGGGCCGTGCAACGCGAAGAACAAGCCGCGCTGCATCGCCTCTCTCCCGAAAGTGGAAAAGCTGATGAACGAGGCGCGCAAGAGCGGCGTTCCCGTCATCTACAGCATCACCGGTGGTGCCACGAAGGGCGATATCGCCAGCGTGCTGGCGCCGAAGGAGGGCGATGCGATCGTACAAGCCGGGGCCAACAAGTTTATCAACACCGATCTCGAAAAGATCCTAACCGAGAAGCACATCAAGACCATCATCGTGGCCGGAACGGCATCCGAAGGCGCGGTGCTGAATACGGCAGCCTATGCGGCGCTGAAGGGCGTGACTGTGATCCTGCCTGTCGATGGCATGTCATCTGCCGATCCTTATGCCGAGCAATATGTCGCCTGGCATTTCGCCAATGCGCCGGGTGTTTCGGCGAAGACGACGCTGACCACGATTGATCAGATCACGTTCTAAAGCCCGAGCCAGACACGCAGCGGGTTTACGGGGTCGGAGAGCAGCTTCACCGCAAAGGCGATGCAGACGATGACGAGCAACGGCTTGATGAGCTTTGCGCCGATGCGCATGGCGAGCCGCGAGCCGAGCTGTGCGCCGAGGAACTGGCAGATACCCATCAGAAGGCCGATCTTCCAGAGCGTCGCACCGAAGCTTGCGAAGACGACGAGCGCACCGAAATTCGAGCCGAGATTGAGAAGCTTGGTATGGGCCGTCGCCTTCAGCATGCCGAAGCCGGCGAGCGTGACGAAAGCCAGCATGAAGAAGGAGCCGGTGCCCGGGCCGAAGACGCCGTCGTAGAAGCCGATGAGCGGTACCAGCGTCAGGCCGAAGAGGAAGGGCGTCATGCGCCTGACAGTATCGAGGTCGTTGAGGTTCGGCTTGACGGCGAAGAAGATCGCGATTGCCACGAGCAGCACCGGCATGACGGCCTGCAGCACCTGGCCGGGGACGAGTGTGGCGAGGGCTGCACCGAGCGCGCCGCCCATGACGGCCATCAGCGCCATCGGCAATTGTTCCGAAAGCTTCACATGGCCCCTGCGGGCATAGGCGATGGTTGCCGAGGCGGCGCCGAAGAGCGACTGCACCTTGTTGGTGCCGAGCGTCTGCAGCGGCGGGATGCCTGCGATCAGCATGGCGGGAACGGTGATCAGGCCGCCGCCACCGGCAATGGAATCGACAAAACCGGCAAAGAAGGCCGCCGCGCAGAGCAGCAGAAGCAGATGGAGGGCAATGTCAGGCAAGATGCTATTCCGGGAGAGGTATGCGGG
>UCCS01000220.1 GCA_900470965.1 Hyphomicrobiales bacterium | reverse complement strand
GGCGCCGGCTTCTCCGCCCCCGAAAGCATCGCCGAGGCATAGGCAAGAAAGCCCCGCGCATTGGCGTCGCCGCCCTCGATCAGATACGCCCACAGCGCATTCAGATCCTCAAGCGACACATTGGAAAACGGCGTCAGCCCCGCATCCGGCCGCGCATCCCCCGGCAGCACCGCAATCAGCGCCCCGTTACGGGCCGCCACCGCATGCAGCGCCTCCAGCGCATAGTGGAAATAGCTCGCCCCACCCAGCGCCCGCACGATCATCAGCTTCGCATGTCGTGCCGTGCGCTGGACGTAGGTATCGACCGACATCGGATGCTTCAGGCTCATCAGGCTCGCAAGCCGCAAAGCATGCCCGCCCGCCCCGCCGGAATGAGCCGCAGCGATCGCCGCAAGCTCGGTGTCGGCGGCCGAGAGGAACAGGATATCACCCGGCGACTGGCCGAGGTCGATGGCCTCGTCCCCGTCGCTGATTGTTCCCTGTTGGGCGAGAAGCAGATGCATCGATTATTCCCTAAGCGAGCGCTTCGAGCGCCTTGCGCACTGCGTCCTGATCCATCTCGTGCAGGCCGATGACGACGAGGCGCGTGCTGCGTGCTTCGCCCGGCGTCCAGGCGCGGTCGAAATACTGATCGATGCGGGCACCCACGGCCTGCAGTTGCAGGCGCATCGGCTTGCCCGAGACATCGATGAAGCCCTTGAGGCGCAGCACATCATGCTCGGCGATAATGCCCTTCAGCTTCTCGACGAAACCTGATGTATCGTCGATAGCGCCAAGCT
Organism: Hyphomicrobiales bacterium; assembly: GCA_900470965.1. GTDB lineage: Bacteria > Pseudomonadota > Alphaproteobacteria > Rhizobiales > Rhizobiaceae > Rhizobium. Next base: position 1,476 of record UCCS01000220.1, on the reverse strand, counting down.
CGACGACGAAACTGTCGAATTCGTCGTGATCGTGCGGCGTACCGTCCTCATGCTCCAACTCGTGATGGGACTTGCGGTTGACGATATCGTCTTCCGTCCCGATGCCGAGGCCGAGCAGCACGCTTGCCGGCACCTCACCATTCCTGGCCTCGATCATCACAGGCTTGCGGGCGATGCGCGAGGCGACTTCGCTCTTCACGCGGCCAAGGCCATCGGCATCAATGAGATCGGTCTTGTTGAGCACGATCAGGTCGGCACAGGTCAGCTGGTCCTCGAACAGTTCCTCGATCGGGCTCTCGTGATCGATCGATTCATCCTCGACACGGCGCGCGTCGACGGCATCGTGGTCATCGGCAAAGCGCCCGGCAGCAACAGCGGCGCTATCAACCACGGTGATGACGCCGTCAACGGTGACTTCGCTTCTGATGTCCGGCCAGTTGAAGGCGGCGACCAGCGGCTGTGGCAAGGCAAGGCCCGAGGTCTCGATGACGATATGGTCCGGGCGCTGCTCGCGCTCCAGAAGCTTGGTCATGGTCGGAATGAAATCGTCGGCGACCGTGCAGCAGATGCAGCCATTGGTGAGCTCGATAATATCGTCCTCGGTGCAATTCTCCGCCCCGCAGCCCTTCAGCACATCGCCATCAACGCCGAGATCGCCGAACTCGTTGATGATGAGCGCAATCTTCTTGCCGCCGGCATTGGTGAGCAGGTTGCGGATCATTGTCGTCTTGCCCGCACCGAGGAAGCCGGTGATGACGGTTGCGGGAATTTTCTGCTGCATGGATTTAACCCTTCATTTTCAGCGGCAGACCTGCCGCGATAAAATACACGTCGTCGGACGAAGCCGCGATCATCTGGTGCAGCCGACCGGCATGGTCGCGAAACTCCCGCGCCATGCGGTTCTCAGGCACGATGCCGAGGCCGACTTCATTGGAAACGATGACGAGCCGCGCCTTTGCCTGCGGCAGAAAGGCGGCAAGGGCGGCGAACTGGACGGCGATATCGCGCCCCTCCATCATCAGATTGGTGAGCCACAGCGTCAGGCAATCGACGAGAACAGCCCTGCCCTCGCCGTCGATTGCCGCAAGGCGTTCGGTAAGGTCGAGCGGTTCCTCATGCGTGGCCCAGGAGGGGCCGCGATCGGCCTTGTGCTTGTCGATGCGCGCCTGCATTTCATCGTCCCAGGCGCGGCCTGTGGCGACGTAGTGGCGCTCGAGGCCGCCTGTGGTGACGAGGTTTTCGGCGAAGCGGGATTTGCCGGAGCGGGCGCCGCCAAGGACGAAGGTGGCGTTGAGAAGGCTCTTGGTCATGCCACGGCCGCCCTTGGAGCGAAGGCGCGGCTCCACCCACTTCCCTCATCCCTGTGCCTGTCACAGGGATCCAGCGTGCCCAAGTCCTTGGGCAGAAGAAACTCACTCAACGACGGCGTAGATTCATTCACTGCGCGGACGCGCGGCGGCTGGATTCCTGTGACAA
>UCCS01000221.1 GCA_900470965.1 Hyphomicrobiales bacterium | reverse complement strand
TCTCCCATCCGCGCCGAGCGAACCTGCCGATCGAGCGGCTGGATTTCGCCAAGCTGGCGCGGCTGGACTTCGAGGCTCCGGATGAAAAACGTTTCCCTGCCCTGCGGCTTGCCCGGTTGGCGATGACGCGCGGCGGCGTCCAGGGCGCAGTGCTGAACGGCGCCAAGGAAGTGGCGCTCGAAGCCTTCATCGAGGGCCGCCTGCCCTTCCTCGCCATGGCCGAGATCGCCGAAAAAGTGATGGACGATCTCATCAATCTGCCAGCGGCCGCGACGATGGACGACGTGTTCGCCGCAGACAAGGAAGCCCGGCAGCGGGCTGCCGGGCTCATCCGATAAAGAAATTTTCTTAAAAAATCAGGCGCCGTGACGTCAAGCGACGTGACGGGCAAGCGCGCAACGCGACCAGAGCGAATGCAGCGCGCTGATGAGATGCTCGATATCGGCATCCGAATGCAGCGGCGTCGGCGTGATGCGCAGGCGCTCGGTCTTCTTCGGCACCGTCGGATAGTTGATCGGCTGCACATAGACACCGAAATTGTCGAGCAGCAGATCCGATATCCACTTGCACTTGGCGGCATCGCCGACCATGACCGGCACAATATGGCTCGGGTTCGGCATGTGCGGAATGCCCTGCTGGTCAAGCAGCGTGCGCAGCTTCCGAACGCGATCCTGATGGCGAGCTCGCTCGAAGGGGCTCGCCTTTAGATGCCGGATCGAAGCGATCGAGCCGGCAGCGAGGGCCGGCGGCAGCGACGTCGTGAAGATGAAGCCCGATGCAAAAGAGCGGATGAAATCACAGAGCGCAGTAGAAGCCGCGATATAACCGCCCATGACGCCAAAAGCCTTCGCAAGCGTGCCTTCGATGACGGTGATCCGGTCCATCAGGCCTTCGCGCTCGGCAATACCGCCGCCGCGCGGGCCATACATGCCGACGGCATGCACTTCATCGAGATAGGTCATGGCGCCATACTTGTCGGCGAGATCGCAGATTTCCTTGATTGGCGCGATATCGCCATCCATCGAATAGACGGATTCGAAGGCTATGAGCTTCGGCGCCTTGGGATCGGCAGCAGCGAGTCTGGCTTCGAGGTCGGCCACGTCATTGTGCTTCCAGATGACCTTCTCGCACTTGGCGTAGCGGATGCCCTCGATCATCGAGGCATGGTTGAAAGCATCGGAGAAGATGATGAGGCCGGGGATCTTGGCGCCAAGCGTACCAAGCGCGGCCCAGTTGGAAACATAGCCGGACGTGAACGTCAGCGCGGCTTCCTTGCCATGCAGATCAGCGAGCTCCTGCTCAAGCAGAACATGGTAGTGGTTGGTGCCAGAGATATTCCGGGTGCCTCCCGCACCCGCGCCACAGTGATCGATGGCTTCCTTCATCGCCTCGATCACCTTGGGGTGCTGGCCCATGCCGAGATAGTCGTTGGAGCACCAGACGGTCACTTCCTGTTCGCCATTCGCCGTGTGGCGCGTCGCACGCGGAAAGTTACCGCGATGGCGCTCCAGATCGGCAAAAACGCGGTAACGGCCCTCAGTGTGAAGCCCGTCCAGCTCGCTTTTGAAAAACGCTTCGAAATCCATCATATGCTCCAGTTCGTACGGCTGTTTCTTGCTGAGACGGCAACCGCACGTCAACCCTTTCGTCCCTGATTTAACATCAACTGCGGCAAAAGGCGCAGACTTTTGAATGATTCCAGATAAAAAATACGCGAGCCGTGGTCAGGGAAATTGATCGACGTCAATTCCGGCGGAAAATTTGCTTTTAATCGTGGAAAGAAACCCGCGCCTTACTAAAAAAAGCTCGCTGATGGTGGACAAGCCCTTCTTGCGACATAGTTTTCGGGCTAGCCTGAGAAAAAACAAGTTAGGGACGACATCCGCCCGCTGGGGCGCCAAAACCTCGGAGAGAAGAATGAAAAAAGTCCTCGTACTCGCGTTGATCGGCCTTTCGATCGCAAGCTGCACGCCCACGCAACAAGGTGCCGGTATCGGCGCAGCGTCTGGTGCCGTTATCGGCGGCGTGGTCACCGGCGACGTGCGCGGCGCGGCAGTCGGCGCAGCGATCGGCGGTGTTTCGGGCGCGCTTATCGGCAGGGTCGCAGAGCAGCCCGGCCAATGCTATTACCGGGACCGGTACGGTCGCCGCTACATCGATGATTGCCGCTGAGATCTGCAATCAGAATGGGAAAAATGGAAATCCCGGACCCTCGTCCGGGATTTTTTTGTACTAAATTAGTGCGCCAGCAGTTTAAATTGGTACACGTGGCGCGATTTTGCCGCTAAGCTTACTATCGGCTGGGCAACGCAGAGCTTCATATTAATGTAACCAAAAAGCGGCGGATGCGGATTAGAGGGACGGGCCTGAGAACGGGTATTGCGTATCGAGCAGGCGCCATGGTGGTGGTCGCAGCGGCGGCTGCATTTTCACCAGTCCTCGTGGGCAATGCTTACGCATTCAAGCTTTTTGGCATCACCATATTCGGCAAGGACGAGGACGAGAACCTGCAGGTGCCCGATCCTGTGCGCTATGATGTCGACCTCGAAGCCGGGACGGCCGATAGCGACCTCAAGGAGGCGCTGGAGAACAGCTCTCGCCTCGTCGGCGACAAGAACCGTCCGGTTTCAGGCGATCTGGGCGTCGTCGTGAAAGCTCGCGACGACCGCGACAGGCTGATCGCCACACTCTACGAAAAGGCGCGCTACGGCGGCGTGGTGACGATTACCATCGACGGCCGCAATATAGACGATCTGCCGCCGAACCCGACTTTCGATCGTTCAAAGCCCGTCCCGGTCAAGGTGGATATAGCGCCTGGCCCGGTCTTCACTGTCAATGAAGTGCAGTTCGGCGGCGATGCCGCGCACCGCAATCCCGCCGATTATGATCTGGCGCCCGGCGAGCAAGCCGGCTCGCTCGCCGTCATCAAAGCCGGTGATACGATCGTCGACCAGTTGAAGAGCGAAGGCAGGCCCTTTGCCAAGCTGACGGAGCGGCGCGTGGTCGCCGACCATAGCAAGAACACCGTCGATATCGTTCTCGCTGCCGAAGGTGGTCCGGTTGCTCCGATCGGCGACGTCGGCGTCACTGGCGAGGAAAGGGTCAAGCCGGAATTCATCCAACGTTATTCCCGCCTGCAGAAGGGCGAAGCCTATTCGCCCGAGGCATTGAAGAAGGCAGGCGAGCGCCTGCGCGCGCTTGGCGTGTTCTCCAGTGCGTCGCCTTCGTGGATCGTCACACTGGAGAACACGCCAAG
>UCCS01000222.1 GCA_900470965.1 Hyphomicrobiales bacterium | reverse complement strand
CAAGATGGCCCGAATCGGCAGCGCTGCCGAAGGCGACCGGGTTCTGCTCATCGGCACCGACGGCAGCCATCTCGGCCAGTCCGTCTATCTGCGCGACGTCGTCGGCAGCACCGAAGGCCCGGCACCCGAGGTCGATCTCTTCGCCGAACGCCGCAACGGCGATTTCGTCCGCTCGGTTATCCGTAACGGTCAGGCGACCGCCTGCCACGACATTTCCTCCGGCGGCCTCGTTCTGGCGCTCGCTGAAATGGCGATGGCCTCAGGCAAGGGTCTCGACGTCAGCCTCAGCGAAGGCAAGGGTGCTGTCCATGCCCAGCTCTTCGGCGAGGATCAGGCGCGCTACGTGCTGACCGTTCCGAAGGATGTTGCCGATTTCATCTGCGCCAATGCAGAAGGTTCAGGCATCCCCTTCCGCCGCCTCGGTACTATCAAGGGCGATGCCCTCGTCGTCGACGATCTGATTGCGCTGCCGATTCAGCAATTGCGCGATGCCCATGAATCGTGGTTCCCTGATTTCATGGACGGCCGCGGCGAGCTTGTCGCCGCGGAATGATGCGCAAGGAGTAACGATCATGGCCATGAAACCCGGCGATATCGAAGACATGATCAAGGCCGGGATTCCCGGTGCCAAGGTAACGATCCGCGATCTGGCAGGCGACGGCGATCACTACGCCGCCGAAGTCGTCGCGGAAGCCTTCCGCGGCAAGAGCCGCGTGCAGCAGCACCAGATGGTCTATGAGGCGCTGAAGGGCAATATGGGCGGCATCCTGCACGCTCTTGCCCTGCAGACCTCGGCACCGGATTGAAATGCTGGCTTCGGCCGACTGAAGATCTGAAACGAACAGGCCCGGCTGGAAGGCTTCTTCCGCCGGGTTTTTGTTTTGAAACGGAAGCGATGGCTCGAAAGTGATCGACGCCTCCTCACCTCTTCATTGCTGAGCTCTCAGGCCGGCAGCTTGTCCTGCTCGGGATAGGCAAAGACCGAGGCCGGCATCGGGCCTGCGGTCAGCAGCGTGAAATCGAAGGCGGATTTCTTGTCCGGCCCCAGCACATATTGGCGGTGCACGCGCAGCTGATCCTTACGGATCTTCTTGTAATGTTCAGGCGTCAGCATCTGCCGCACGCGGATATGGATCATGCTCGCCTGCGGCGCATCCGGATGGCCGGAAACACTGACGACGGGCACCTTGTAGAAGTTGATCGAGTCCGTCAGGCACTGCACATCAAGCCAGAAAATATCCGGGCAACGCGCGATCAGGCCGACGCGCGAGCGCAAGAGCGTCGCCGACGACATCAGCGCGCATTGCAGGATAGCGCAGCCGAGCGTCGCAAACACCACACGCTTGCCCTTGAAAACGTCAGGCTCCCGCTCCAGCAGAATGCCGACGACATGCGCCGCGACGCTGGAGCCCATACTGTGCGAGGAGATGACATATTCATCGGCCTCCTCGTTGAGTGCTGCGCGCATCGACGTCGCGCATTGTTCCAGCCAGTCGTTGAAAACAGGCCTGTCCATGCGTGCCAGCGCCACGGCCATTTCCCAGTCGGCAAAAAGATGCAGCGTGTGGAAGCGCTCCGAAAACGGCAGGAAACCGAAGGTGAAGAAGATGGCCGCGAGCGGCGCGCTCCAGCCGACGTGCCAGCCGGGAAGTCCCAGCCAGTAATGCAGCGTCAGGATCTGAAGCGTGATGACGATTGCGAGCGCCGTCAGCAGGAAGGGAAAGAGGAAGAACAGGCCAAAGCGCCAGGCATGGCGGAAGTAGCCGGCCATGCCGCCCTCGCGCACAACCTGCCAGAAGCTTGCAAAGCCCGCCGCGATCCGGCTTGCCGTGTTGCCGGTGCGCAACCGCTGCACCAGCTCGTTATGGTCGAAGACATGGACGCGTGTCTGCGTCTGCCAGCCATCGGCGCCGGTGCCGACATCGAAGGAAACATAGTGCCCCTCGGCCGCAGCACCGGTCGCTACATTGTAGCCCCAGACGGATGCGCTTTGCCTTGCGGTACGCTCGTACCGCGCCCGGTGCGCTGCGCCATCAAGCGGTTCGAATCCGGGGAAATGCAGCACAACCCGCTTATCGACGAGTTTCATAGTGTTTTTCTTCTTTCAGGCGGGTTGAGTGCGCCGTTGCCAGGATGACGGGTTCGCCTGAAAATACGGCGAAAAACCGGATAAAACCTTCGAGCCGTCTTGCTAAGCGAACTCTTCCGGAATTCAATAAGTAAGGTGCGTTTCGATAGGGCTGAGGGGGATTTTGTGGCCAATCTCGTGAATGAACTGGTGTCAGGCGTCGTCAATAGCGTGCTGAAGGAAATCCTGAAGAAGACGACGGGCCGCAACACGACCAAGCGCAAGCGCCGTAAGGCAGCTCCTGCAACGACGAGCCGCACCACCCGCAAGGCAACGCCGACGAGCCGCAAGCCCGCTCGCAAGCAGGTCAGCAAGCGCCGTACGGCGGCAGGACGCAGCAGGCAGCGCCGCGCCTAAACCTCCCCATTGTAAGCTACAATGCCCGCAATTCTTCGAGGCAGGTGCATGAGCGGGTGCGATCTCGCCGTCATGACCGAAGTCTCGCAATGGGATTTCAGGCACTTCACCGATACCGAGATAGAACAGATCCGGGCTCACCTTAGCAAGGAGCCGTAACACAGCGGCAACAATGTGCGCCACAGAGTGTCGCGGATTGGTCTTTTTTTGGTTTTGGCGGCTGGAATTCCGGCTTCCACATGCTATCTAAAGAAAACGATTGAAACGGCGGGCCTTTAACCCGCCTGTTGAAAGGATTAGGTCCCATGAGCGGTATCAACGAATTCATCGAAAACGAGATCAAGAGCAACGACG
>UCCS01000224.1 GCA_900470965.1 Hyphomicrobiales bacterium | reverse complement strand
GCCAAAGGCCAGAAGCAGCGAGGCGAAAAACAAGGCCCAGTAGCGATAGGTGCTGAGGAAATCGGCCAGCGTCCATTCGGCCCTGCCGGCAGGCTGAGAGATATCGTCCGTCACTGAAACGCCCCCATTCGAAAATCGTCGCTCCTCGCCCTCAATGGCGAACCGGAAGAAATGCCGGCCATGGCGCAGATAGAAGTGTGTCGGCGATTTTCGAGAGGCTTGGGGGCCATTCAATCGCGGGCTTTTCATTCGCGCCCCAACGACCGGCGAAAACGTGGCATGTGTGACAGCCGCATCCGGCTTGTATAAGCCCTCAAAAAGCGGTTAGCTGCGACAGTTGGGTACGCTCATTCCTGCACAACCACACAAGTTTGAGATGAAACCTGTGCCGAACGCGCCCGCATTTCGAGGAAAGTCTCGTGCGCTGGTCCAAACCCTTAAGGCTGCATCTCGGCGTCCTGGTCGTCGCATCGCTGCTGTTCACGTCGATGCCGATCATCTGGCTGGCCTTCAGCCGTGGAAGCGATGCTGCCGTGAGCGCCGGCGTGCAGCAGATGCGCGAGATGAGCGTGCGGCTGATCGAGGGATATCGCAACACGCTGCAGGGAGGCACGGAGGCGGTGGCGCTCGCTTCTACCCTGCCGCTGCTCGCCTCTCCGCCGCCTCAGGATATCAAGGCAAAGCAGGAATTCTTTCTGGAGATTCTGCGAAACGTCCCCAATGCGACGAGCATCTACACCGGCTATCCTGACGGCTCCTATCTGCAGGTCATCAACACCCAAAGGCGCGATATCTCCCGGACGCTTGCAGCGCCTGACGGCACGGCTTTCGCGATCCGGACGATCGCTGGCAGACAGAGCGCCAATGTCATCTCGACGCTGCAGTTTCTCGATATAGAGGCAAGGCTGATCGGCGAGCGGCAGGTCGAATACGCATCCTTCGATCCGCGCCAGCGCCCCTGGTATCAGGCCGTCGTTCAGGATGGCGCAACGGTTTCCGTCGGCCCCTATATCGCCGGAACGCTTGGTGTGCCGACGCTGACGATCGCAGCACCCATGCGGGACAACGGCCAGGTGGTCGTCGGCATCAACATTCACCTGCAGACCATCAGCCGCCTGCTGGACGCGCGCGAGATTTCCCCGCGGGCGCGCGCCTACATCATCGATGCCGGCGATGATCTCATCGCCCATTCCGACCCTGATATCATGAACCGGATCATCGCTATATGGTCGCGAACATCAGGTTCGCTTGTTGCGACGGCAAACAGTTTCGACTCGAGCCTCGAAACCGTGGCAAGGCTCAGGCGCGATCCCGCCTTTGCCAATGGCGGCCTGGCACGCGTCGAGCTCGATGGCGAAAGCCAGCTCGTGCAGATCGCGCCCGTCAGCGTCTCCGGCCTGTTTGAGGGAAGTGCCGCCGCAATCATCGTGCCAATGGAGGATCTGGTGGCGGAGGCCCACCGGCTGCTGCTGCACAATCTCCTGATTGCCGGAGCCCTCCTGGCAGCCGGTGTCGCGGCAT
>UCCS01000226.1 GCA_900470965.1 Hyphomicrobiales bacterium | reverse complement strand
AGATTGGAGAGCGGCTCGTCAAACAGGAAGATTTTCGGCTCGCGGACGATGGCGCGGCCGATAGCGACGCGCTGGCGCTGTCCGCCTGACAGCATGCCGGGTTTCTGCTGCAGCCTCGTTTCGAGATGCAGGATACGTGCGGCATTCTCGACCTTCGCCTTGAGCTTTTCCTCCTCCATCTTTTCCACACGGAGAGGGAAGGCGATGTTTTCGAAAACCGTCATGTGCGGGTATAGCGCATAGGACTGGAAGACCATGGCGATACCGCGTTTGACCGGCGGCAGGTCGTTGACCCTGACGCCATTGATGATGATGTCGCCCTTGGTCGTCGCGTCAAGACCTGCGATCATGCGCAGGAGGGTGGATTTGCCGCATCCCGAAGGCCCGACGAAGACAACGAACTCGCCGTCCCTGACGTCGAGCTCGACGCCTTTGAGAACTTCGTAGTCGCCATAGAATTTTTGAACCTTGTTGAGCTGAAGCTGTCCCAAAAATCTGTCTCCGGTCCCGGCCTGAACGCGCATGAATTGGTCGGTGAGGATCGCAGATCGTCGACCTGCGATCCTCGACGTCGATTTACTTGAAGGCCTCGATCTCGCCTGCAGCCTTCTTCAGAGCGGCTTCAGGCTCGGCCTTGCCGGTGACGACGGACTGGACCATCTCGATCATCGAATTCTGAAAGCCCTTGTAGTCGGTGAAGAGCGGCTCGGGACCACCGTAGCTGATGCCCTCGATGAACGGCTTCCAGAAGGGGTCTTTGGCAACGAATTCGTCGACCTTTGCGGACGGACGCAGCGGGGTGAGGCCTGCGCCGCCCTGCAGCTCGTATTCACCCTGGATGTCGGGCGAGGTGATGTACTTGGCGAATTCGATCGCCTTGTCCTCGACGCCCGAGCCCTTGAAGATCGCAAGGCTGTCGGTGATGAGCAGCGTGCCTGCGCCCTTTGCGTCAGGACCGAGCGGCAGCGTGGTGACGCCCCAGTTGATCTTCGTATCCTTGAGGCGATAGGCAGCACCCGAGCCAGCTTGGATCATCGCGACCTTGCCGTCGAGGAAGATGGCGCGGACTTCGTTCTGTTCATAGGCGGTCGGGCCTTCTTCGGCAGAGGCCGAAATATCCTTATAGGCCTTCAACGCTGCCAGGATCTGCGGGCTGTCGAGCGTGATCTTGCCTTCGGCGTCGGTCACGGCACCGTTGTTGGTGTAAACCCAATGCATGAACTGGTGCATCGTGTTGTCGAAGGTCTTGGCGGAGAGACCGAAGCCGGGAATGCCGGTCTTTTCCTTGACGGTCTTTGCCATCTGGATTTCTTCGGCCCAGGTCTTCGGCGGCGTCTCGGGGTCGAGGCCGGCCTGCTTGAAGAGGTCCTTGTTCCAGTAAAGTGCCTTGGTGGAGAAGGCGATCGGAACGCCCCACTGGTTGCCATCGAAGGTGACCGTGTCGACGATATGCGGATAATAACCCTTCTTCTCGTCATCGGTCATCGGAACGGGAACGATGAGGTCGTTCTGTGCGAACTCCTTCAGCGTGCGCGAGCCGACATAGGCCATGGCGACCGGCGTGCCGGCGGCAGCCAGCGTCGTTGCCTTGTCCTGGCACTGGGCCCAGCCGACGACTTCCGGCGAAACCTTCCAGCCGGCGTTCTTGGATTCCCATTCCTTGATGTATTTGGTGTGGATCGGGTCGATCGTGTCGCCGCAATAG
>UCCS01000228.1 GCA_900470965.1 Hyphomicrobiales bacterium | reverse complement strand
ACCTCGGCCGGATCGCGCGACAGCCAGTCGAATTCCGTACGGTGATCGGGAACGGATTTGCCCCAGGCGGAAAATGTCAGCCTCGGCAGCATGTCACTCGGCACGTCCGAGCCTTTCAGCATGCGTTCGGCAAGGAGGATCGCCTGTGCAGCGCGGCCGGAGAGACCGACGGCGAAATTCGAATTCCAGACGGCAAGGGCTGCGAAACGGCGGGGAAGATCGGCGGCTGCATTCAGCGCGATCAGGCCGCCCATGGAGTGACCGAGCAGAATGACGGGCAGGCCCGGGTGACGGCCCGTGGCAAAGGTGTGCATGGCGGCGATATCGCTGATGACACTCTCAATACCGTTGCGTCTCGCAAAGCGACCGAGCGGCGCATCATCGGCCGTTGTCTCGCCGTGGCCGCGATGGTCATGCGCATAGACATGGTAGCCGCTTGCCGCCATGGCCCCGGCAAAGCGGCGGTAACGGCGGGAATGTTCGGTAAGACCGTGTGAAATCATCAGGATGGCGCGCGCTTGCCCCACGGCGGGCTGGTGATGATAGGCAAGCGAAGCCGCGGCGTTTTGCAGCCGCAATGTCTCGGAAAACATGCATTCCTCCCACGCCCAAAAGACCAGATATCAAGGCAAATGCAATATTGCGGTTTCGCTCATACATAAGAAAAGCATGCTTGCCCCTGCGATTCAGGGTTGCGCAAACTTCGGCTTCATGCTTGTTTGTTCCTGTATTGTTCTTTGTCGGAGCTATTTCGGGGCTAATAATGGGCAAGTTTCTACTCTCGGTTTCCATCCTGTTCCTTTCGCTGTCGTCAGTCGTTTCCGTATCCGCACAGGAAAGCGGGCGCACACGGTTCATCCTTGCGGCAAGCTGGCAGCCGGCATTCTGCCAGACCAACCAGAAGAAGGCTGAATGCGCCAGCCAGAGCGGCGACCGCTATGACGCCACCAACTTTTCTCTCCATGGTCTGTGGCCGATGCGGAAAGACTATTGTGACGTATCCGCCGACCAGAAAGCCGCCGACAAGGACGGCCAGTGGACGAGCCTGCCGGCGGTGAACCTTTCGGCCGAGACGAAGAGTGCGCTCGACAAGGCGATGCCCGGCACGCAATCGGCGCTCGAGCGGCATGAATGGATCAAGCACGGCACCTGCACGAAAATGAGTGCCGACGATTATTTCGCCACCGCCATTCATCTGATGGGCGATCTCAATGCTTCGGCCGTGCGTGATCTCTTTGCCGCCAATGTCGGCAAGACGCTGAAGGCCGATGCAATCAAGGCGGCCTTCGACAAGAGCTTCGGCGCAGGCGCCAGCGACCGGGTGACGATGAGCTGCCGGCGCGTCGGCAACAAGCGCGTGATCAGCGAACTGACGATCGGGCTTTCGCAGGATGCCGTTTCGGCTCAAGCGA
>UCCS01000229.1 GCA_900470965.1 Hyphomicrobiales bacterium | reverse complement strand
ATATTGCCGCCGATCGTGCCCATATTGCGCACCTGATCGCCGCCGATGCGGGTGATGAGGCGGGCAAAGGCGGGGATCTTCCGGGTGATGGTGTCGAGCGCGCGGGTGTAGGTGACGCCGGCGCCAATGCTGATGCCATATTCACCTGCAGTAATCGTCTGAAGCTCAGCCAGATGATTGATGAAAACCACGGGGTTCAGGTACTGCATCTGCTTGGTGACCCAGAGGCCGACATCGGTGGAGCCGGCAATGACGGTTGCGGTCGGCTCGGCCGCCAGCACCCGCGCAAGCGCATCGACGGAGCGCGGCACGATGAGGCGGCCTTCTTCTGACACAATCGAGATCGTATCGGATGCCTGCATGGCCCAGAGGCGAGAGATGATTTCGGCACGGGTCTTTTCGAGCGGATCGAAGAGGGTGCTCGGCCGCTGCAGGCTCACCTGTTCGGCGGCCTTGACGATCGGCTCATAGCCGGTGCAGCGACAGAGATTGCCTTGCAGCGCCTTTTCGATCTCGGCACGGTCCGGCTTCTCGTTGGAGAGCCAGAGGCCGTAAAGAGACATGATGAAGCCCGGTGTGCAGAAGCCGCATTGCGAACCATGGCAATCGACCATGGCCTGCTGCACCGGATGCAGCGTGCCGTCCTTGGCTGCCAGATGCTCGATCGTCACCACATGGGTCGCGTGCAGCGAGCCGATGAAGCGGATGCAGGCATTGACGGATTCATAGAAAAGCTTGCCGTCGATCAGCCGGCCGACCAGCACGGTGCAGGCACCGCAATCGCCTTCGGCGCAGCCTTCCTTGGTGCCCGTCAGCCGCCGCTTCAGCCGGAGAAAATCGAGAAGAGTCTCCGTCGGCCGGACGTTACTCAAGGAAACGTCCTCGCCATTGAGGATGAAGCGGATGCTGTCGTTCATGATATTCCCGGTTGTTTTTCTTAAAATGGTTATGCCGCCGTCCAGCCCCCGTCAATCGAGATATGCGTCCCGGTCACCTGCCGGGCTTCCTCGCTTGCGAGGTAAAGCGCCAGCGCGCCGATCTCCTCGGCCTTGACGAATTCATGCGTCGGCTGCGCCTTGAGGATGACCTCGGTCTTGACCTGCTCCTCGGTCATGCCGCGCGCCTTGGCGGTATCGGGGATCTGCTTTTCGACCAGCGGGGTCAATACATAGCCGGGGCAGATGGCATTTACCGTCACGCCGAATTCGGCAAGCTCCAGGGCAGCCGTCTTCGTCAGGCCTAATATACCATGCTTTGCCGCTACATAGGCAGATTTGAAGGGCGAGGCGACCAGGCCATGGGCCGAGGCGATATTGATGATGCGGCCATATTTCCTCGCCTTCATCAGCGGGATCGCAGCCCGCATCGTATGGAAGGAGCTGGAGAGATTGATGGCGATGATCTGGTCCCACTTCTCGATCGGGAAATCCTCGATCTTTTCGACATGCTGGATGCCGGCATTGTTGACG
>UCCS01000230.1 GCA_900470965.1 Hyphomicrobiales bacterium | reverse complement strand
GGCTTGTTGCATTTCCCACCTCAAGCTGCAATGGCTCCAGGGACACAGCGGGGCGCAATCGGCTGATGGGAATGAGCGAAATCACCATTGATGAGGCAAGGCGGCATGTGCTCGGGCTCGGCTGCGAGCGCGGGACGCCTGATAGCGAGGTGATGGCGCTTGCCGTCGAGGCGCTGAGGGCGGCAGGTATCAGCGGGACTGAGCTTGCAGCTGTTGCCTCGATTGATAGCCGCAGCGAAGAGGCGGCGATTCTTGCGGTTGCGGCGCATTTTTCCGCGCCGGCCGTTTTCTTCGATGCGGCGCGGCTGGAAGAGGAGACGCCGCGGCTCAGGAATCCCTCTGCCATCGTTTTTGCCCGTGTCGGCTGCCACGGGGTGGCGGAAGCGGCGGCCCTTGCTGCTCTTGGCATGGATGCGGAGCTGGTGCTCGGCAAGATCAAATCTCAGCATGCGACAGCAGCCGTCGCCCGCATCGGGTTGCAGAAAGCCTGACGGGCGTTATGGTGGCGGCACTTCGCGGCGCCCTCCGGCTGCCAGCGATTCGAATCCGGAGCATCTTCGTTTTTTGAATCACGAATGTGCTCTATCCCTTTGTTTTCACGCAATTCCGGGCGCAAAACCGCTGCAGATTTTTGCTGGAATTGCTCTGGAGGATACATATGCACAAGGTCATTTATGACACGGATCCGGGCGTCGATGACGCAATGGCGCTGCTTTTCCTGCACCGCCATCCCGAGATCGATCTGATCGGCATCACCACGATTTTCGGCAATGCCTCGATCGAGACGACGACGCGCAATGCGCTGTTCCTGAAGCAGGAATGGAATATCGCAGCGCCCGTTGCCAAGGGCGCCAATGTCACCATCGATCCTGCGCGTCATGAGCGTCCGTGGCCGACCATGGTGCATGGCGAGAATGGCCTCGGTGATATGCCGGTGCCAGATACCATCGACCTGCCGGTCGATCCGCGCCCGGCGCATCGCTTCATCATCGAGACCGTGCGCGCCAATCCGGGCGAGGTGAGGCTGGTTGCCGTCGGCCGCATGACCAACCTGGCCCTGGCGCTCAAGGAAGACCCCGAGATTGCAGGCCTCGTGAAGGACGTCGTCATCATGGGCGGCAATTTCTATGTGCCGGGCAATGTCTCGCCGGTTGCTGAAGCCAATATCCATGGCGATCCGGAAGCGGCCGATATCGTCATGACTGCGCCGTGGAAGGTCGTCGTCATCGGCCTCGATGTGACCGCGATCACGACGATGAGCCGCAGCTATCTCGGGGAGATGGCCGCCAGGGGCGACAAGGCGGTCAAGCAGCTCGATACGCTTTCGCAGTCCTATATCGACTTCTACAAGCATGCGGTCGAAGACGGCATGATGGTGCATGACAGCTGCGCCAGCGTCTATGTCGTGGCGCCCGAGCTGTTCACGACGATCACGGGCGCGGTGCGTGTTGTCTGCAGCGGCATTGCGGATGGCCAGACGGTGATCAAGCAGGATGGCCGCCGGTTTCCGCCGGGCGACTGGGATGGCCTGCCGAGCCAGATCGTTGCCACCGGCATCGAGTCGGAAAAAGTGCTCGAGCTGATCCGCGAGACGCTGCTGCGCCTCTGACGGCTTCAACGGGCCGGTCCCGCATGCCTGCGGCCGGCCCGTTTCCATATTCTGGAATCCAATCAAATTGTTATGCGTGTTTCTTCTGAAGTTGATTCCGCTTCTTCGAAAATTGAGTCTCGGCCATTTTGTCAACTTCCGGTGCGCTGCTACTGATGGCGTTGACCTCGTCTGCTGCCGGGCCTAGATCAGCGGGATGATAGATCGCGCATTCTCACATCTGCCGGCGCTGGAGCCGGGCAGCGTCTGGCTCGTCGGGGCCGGTCCGGGCGATCCGGGCCTGCTGACGCTGCTTGCCGCCAAGGGGCTTTCCGAGGCCGATGTGATCGTCCATGACGCGCTGGTCAACGAGGAATGTCTGAAGCTCGCTAGAACAGGTGCGGAGCTGGAATATGCGGGAAAACGCGGCGGCAAGCCGTCTGCCAAGCAGCGGGATATTTCGCTTCGACTGGTGGAATTGGCCCGAGCCGGTAAACGCGTGCTCCGGCTGAAGGGCGGTGATCCCTTCGTCTTCGGGCGGGGTGGGGAAGAGGCGCTGACGCTGGTCGAGCATAATATCCCGTTTCGCATCGTGCCGGGCATTACCGCCGGGATCGGCGGGCTTGCCTATGCCGGGATTCCGGTGACGCATCGGGACATCAACCATGCCGTGACCTTCCTCACCGGCCATGATTCCTCCGGCATCGTGCCTGACGCGATCAATTGGGAAGCGATCGGCAAGGGCTCGCCCGTCATCGTCATGTATATGGCGATGAAACATATTGCCCAGATCAGCGCCAATCTGATTGCTTCGGGCCGTTCGGCTTTCGAGCCAGTGGCCTTCGTCTGCAACGCGGCGACCGGTGACCAGCAGGTGCTGGAGACGACGCTTGGCGAAGCGCCTGAAGCCGTTGCCGCCTCCGGTCTGGAACCGCCGGCGATCGTCGTCGTCGGCGAGGTGGTGCG
>UCCS01000231.1 GCA_900470965.1 Hyphomicrobiales bacterium | reverse complement strand
CCTGCCGTACGACCCCATGATTGCCGGCGAAGATCGCCACCAGAGGCCGGTTGACGGCAGGCGACTTGCCCGTCCAGGCGGCGAGCCAGAAAGCGATCTCTTCCAGTCGTCCAAGCGCGCCTGGCGGCTTCGTCAGCTGCGCGTCGCGTTCGCGGGCGGCGACCAACGCGCGGGCATCCGGTCCCGGCAGGTCACGAAGAAGGGCGCGAAAATCGTCGAACGGCAGGCCTGAAACGCTCATCTGAATGGCTTTCCTTGTATTCTTGTCTTTTCCCGGCAAATCGGGTTCTTTGCGTGGCGACTCTCTTAAAGCGAGCGGCCCAGGCGAACAATGTGAAAAAGCACACGGCGCCAAAAGCCGCAGGGAGACAAAGACGCTGCGGAGAGGCGGGGNNGGGGCAGCAGAGAATGATCCCAGGAATGATAAAGGACATCGTGGTCGATGCCGCGCGCGCGGTGGCTTTCTTGAGCCGCATTCCCGTGCCGCCATGGCTCTTTACCGGCTATGACGGCAAGCTTGGCCGGCTGGTCCGTGTCTTCCCATTGGCCGGGCTCGTCATCGGCGCCCTGCCCGCTCTCGTCTTCCTGCTGATGCTGGCATTTCGCGCCGACCGGCTGATGGCCGCACTGGTAGCGCTCGCTGTGCAGACGATCCTGACCGGCGCGCTGCATGAGGACGGGCTTGCCGATACGGCTGACGGTATCGGCGGCGGCAAATCCCGCGAGCAGAGCCTGCTCATCATGAAGGACAGCCGCATCGGCAGTTACGGCGCGATCGCCCTCATCCTCTCTTTCGCCCTGCGGGCCTCGGCACTTGCCGCCATTGCGCGTGAAGCATCGCCTTTTGCCGCAGCACTTGCCATTCCAGCCGTCGCCGCACTCAGCCGCGGGGCCATTGCCTGGCACTGGCAGCGTCTTCCCGCTGCAAAGCCGGATGGGCTCGCAGCCTCGGCCGGCAGCCCCGCCGAGGTGACGATGCAGATCGCCCTCGTCACCGCGGGCTTTATCACCGCCATCCTCGTCTGGCCGACACTCGGTCTGTTGCCCTTCGTCTCGGCCCTTCTCGCCGCCGGTCTCGCGACGCTTGCCTTCACCTGGTTCATCCGCCGCAGGCTTGGCGGCCACACCGGCGACACGCTCGGCGCCAACCAGCAGATTTGCGAGGTCGCAGGCTTCTGCGCTCTTGCCATGGCCCTCTGAAATCCCGATATATCGCCCATGCGAACACCCTGCATCCGCGTATGCTCCCTGGATCCTCTCACCGGTCTCTGCGCCGGATGCGGCCGCACAACGGATGAGATCGCAGGCTGGATGCGCTATTCCGATGAAGAACGCGAAACCATCATGGAAGACCTGCCCGCGCGGCTCACGGCACTCGCTCCCGAATCGACCAAACTGCTGGAGGCCATCGGCTGATGCGCCTCATCCTCCTGCTTGCCGTCATTGTCATCGGCCTTGCCGTCCTGCTCCTCAACAATGACCAGAGTCGCATCATGGGCCTCGAAAGCGACGATTTCGGCCGCTTCGTCTACCTGTTGCCAATCGCTCTCATGCTGGCAGCCGGCATCTGGGGCAGCCGCCAGAATATTGGCCAGACCCTGCGCCAGCTGACGATCTGGCTCATCATCATCCTGGCGCTCGCCACCGCCTACCTCTACCGCCAGGACGCAATGGCCGTCGGCAACCGCCTGCTCGCCGGCCTCGTGCCCGGTCGCGCCGTGGTGGTTACGACCAGCGAAGGCGGGCAGGAAGTCATCGTCCACAAGATGCTGAATGGCCATTTCGAGGCCGAGGTCTCGGTCAACGGCCAGTCAGTACCGATGCTGGTCGATACCGGCGCCAGCATGGTGGCGCTCTCGCATGCCGACGCGCTGCGCATCGGCATCGATCCGAA
>UCCS01000234.1 GCA_900470965.1 Hyphomicrobiales bacterium | reverse complement strand
GATCGGACGGCCCGGCGCCGCCGCGGCGGCTCTCGTGGCCGGCCTTGGGATCAACGAGCCTGGCTCCGAAGGACTGCAACTCGTTGATCAGAGTCTCGGTCGGCAGAAACGTCGTATTGTCCATCGGTGTTGCTCCCTGTGTCTGTTTGGAAGGAATGTGCGGAGCCGACCATCGGTTGGGTGGCGCGGCCGTCCATGACGAGATGCAGCAGTTCGGGGCGGGCATAGTGGCCGACCGAATCCATCATCCGCTTGCGCTTGGTGATCAGGCTCATGTCGAGATCGGCGATCAGGATACCTTCGCCCTCGGTGATCGGTGGCGCCAGGTGCTTGCCCTCGGGCGAAATGATCGCCGTCATGCAGCCGCCGCGCAGTGCCTTCTGCAGGCCTTGATCGGGGGTAATGGAATTGATCTGCTCCTCGGTCAGCCATCCCGTGGCATTGACGACGAAGCAGCCGCTTTCGAGCGCGTGGTGGCGAATCGTCACCTCCATCTGCTCGGCAAAGATCGGCCCGACCATCGAGCCCGGAAACTGGGCGATGTGGATTTCCTCGTGCTGGGCCATCAGCGCGTAGCGGGCAAGCGGATTGTAATGCTCCCAGCAGGCGAGCGCTCCGAGCCGCCCGATGCTGCTATCGACGACCGTGAGGCCGGAGGCATCGCCCTGGCCCCAGATCATCCGCTCATGGTAGGTCGGCGTGATCTTGCGGCGCTTGAGGATGAGCCTGCCATCGGCATCGAAGAGCAGTTGGGTATTATAGAGTGAGCCGTGATCGCGCTCGTTGACGCCGAGTGCCACGACGATGCCATGTTCGCGGGCAGCCGCCGCAACCGCATCGGTTGCCGCACTCGGAACGGTGACTGCTTCTTCATAAAGGCGCAGATGCTCGCGGCCCGATAGAACCGGCGGCAGCACGAATGAGAAATAGGGGTACCAGGGAACGAAGGTCTCCGGAAAGACGATGATCTCGGCACCCTTGGTAGCGGCTTCGGCAATTGTCTCCAGCACGCGGGCCAGCGTCTTTTCGCGCGAGGTCAGATCCGGCGCGATCTGCGCGGCTGCGGCCCGGACGGTCATTTTCTTTTCCATGGCGAAATCCTTCTGATGGTGTGAGGAGGCGGAGGAGGGGAACTCCGCCTCCCGAACACGGCTGATGACAGCGTTCCCGCCGAGTCAGAGCGTCCAGGTATCGAGGATGAAGGCGCCGTCGCGGCGGTGGATCAGGATCAGGTCCAGCACGTCGAGCGGACTGATCGGCCGGATGCCGGGGATCAAGGCTTGTTCGCCATGGCCATAGAGCGCCTGCAGCGCGAAGCGGCAGGCATAGACCTTGCCGCCTTCTTCCAGGAATCCCTTGATCTGATTGTTGAAGTTCAGATGGCCGGGAAAGGCTTCCGCGCCGAGTTTGGGAAAGCCGCGCTGCACGCCGAGCGTGACGCCGGGACCATAGAGAAGGACGGAGGTTTCGAAGCCCTTGCGCTTCAGGCGCTTGGCCTGCAGCAGGTTCACAAGGCCGATAGACCCTTCGAAGGCGACGGTGTGGAAGGTGATGAGGGCTTTGTCACCCTCCTTGGCCTGGACATCCTCGAAGACCTTTTCCTCGTAATCGACGAAGAAGTCTCCATCTGCGTGGGCCGGTGCGGTAACTGCGGGCATGAATGGCTCCTGTGTTTGAAGTCAGGCCCCTCTCGCGGGGTACAGCCATTGAATTGCAAGCACCGTGCCAAATTGACTTTGCACAAATAGCAGTCAATTTATGCAGAAAAGCATTCAATTATGCATTCAATTTTGAAGGGAGGTGAATTTGACGCCGATTAGGCGGGCATTTACGTGCAAAAAATGAATGCAAGAGAGATCGAAATGGATGCAGTCAAATTGCTATCAATGTATTGATGCTATGCGCGATGCCGATTATATCATGCTTGCATGCGGCATTCAGTCGTCTGGCGCACGTGGGCGCGACGCTGTTTTTGCGTGACAGAAGAAATATGCAACAATATACGGTCAATGTCGACGGGAATCCCCTCTGCGTCGATCACGAATTGCGGAACATGAAATGAAAGACTGGCATCCCGACCTCAGCCGCTCCTC
>UCCS01000236.1 GCA_900470965.1 Hyphomicrobiales bacterium | reverse complement strand
CCGTGAAGAAGACCGTCATCGGCGTCGGCCACGGCGAAAAGAAGCAGATCCACATGATGCTGAAGATCCTGATGCCGAAGGCGGAGTTCAAAGGCGACGACGCTGCCGACGCATTGGCGATCGCCATCTGCCATGCTCATCACCGTGGCGCAAACCGCATGCGGCAGGCAATCGCCGGCGCTCACCAAACCCACCCCTGACGGAACAAGATCATGATCGGCAAGCTGAAAGGCACAATTGATGAGATCGGCGATGATTACGTGCTCGTGGATGTGCACGGCGTCTGCTACGTCGCTTTTTGCTCTGCGCNNCACGCTCTCGAAGCTAGGTTCCGTCGGAGAGGCCTGCGTGCTCTTTATCGAAACCTATGTGCGTGAGGACCAACTGAAGCTCTTCGGCTTCCAGACGCAGCTCGAACGCGAATGGTTCAACCTGCTGCAGAGCGTTCAGGGCGTCGGCGCGAAAGTGGCACTCGCCGTGCTTTCGACTCTCACTCCGCCCGAGCTTGCTAATGCCATCGCGCTGCAGGACAAAACGGCTGTTTCGCGCGCTCAGGGCGTCGGTCCCAAGGTCGCGATCCGTATCGTCACCGAGCTCAAGAACAAGGCGCCCGCCTTTGCCGGCGAGGCGATCAATATCGGCCTCAAGCAGGAGATCGGCGAAGGCGTGGCCGCAGCCCCCGTTGCCGACGCCGTTTCGGCCTTGACCAATCTCGGCTATTCGCGTGATCAGGCGGCCAATGCGGTTGCCGCCGCCATGAAGACGGCCGGCGAAGATGCGGATAGCGCCAAGCTGATCCGCCTCGGCCTGCGGGAACTCTCACGCTGATGGCCCCACAGGGTGTCAATGCAGGCCGCTTGGTGTATGGACTTGAGCAAGCTTCTAACGGAAATACCCAATGACTGATGCCCGCCTGATAACGCCGGAAAAGCGTGGCGAAGACTTCGACACCACGCTGCGCCCGCAGTCTCTGGACGAGTTCACCGGCCAGGCGGAGGCGCGCGCCAATCTCAAGATCTTCATCGAAGCGGCCAAAAACCGCGGTGAGGCGCTGGACCACGTTCTCTTCGTCGGCCCGCCCGGCCTTGGCAAAACGACATTGGCGCAGATCATGGCAAAAGAGCTCGGCGTCAATTTCCGCTCGACCTCGGGCCCCGTCATCGCAAAGGCCGGCGATCTGGCCGCTCTGCTGACCAATCTCGAAGAGCGCGACGTTCTCTTCATCGACGAAATCCNNCTCATCATCGGTGAAGGCCCTGCCGCCCGCTCGGTGAAGATCGACCTGTCGAAATTCACGCTCGTTGCCGCCACCACCCGCCTCGGCCTGCTGACGACACCCCTGCGCGACCGTTTCGGCATTCCGGTGCGTCTCTCCTTTTATACGGTGGAGGAACTGGAGCTGATCGTCCGCCGCGGCGCCCGCCTGATGGGCCTTGGCATGACCGATGACGGCGCCCGCGAGATCGCGCGGCGCGCCCGCGGCACCCCGCGCATTGCCGGCCGCCTGCTGCGCCGCGTGCGCGACTTCGCCGAAGTCGCAAGGGCCGAAGCCGTCACTCGCGAGATCGCCGACGAGGCTCTCACGCGCCTGCTGGTCGA
>UCCS01000237.1 GCA_900470965.1 Hyphomicrobiales bacterium | reverse complement strand
TTTGCCACCGGCCTGCGCTCGCCGGCCAAATACACGACCCGCGAGATGATCCGCCTGGAAGCCGAGATGGCGAACCGGGCGATCTGGCTGTCGCAGCGCTCTTCACATGGTGTCAGACGAAGAGTTCTGGAGGCGACGTTTTTGCGCCATCCGCGTCTTTCGGACGAGCAGAAGGTGGCGATCGAACATATTGCCGGCGGCGAGCGGATCGCAACCGTGATCGGCCGCGCCGGTGCCGGCAAGACGACGATGATGAAGGCGGCCCGCGAGGCCTGGGAGGCGCAAGGTTACCGTGTCATCGGCGCAGCACTTGCCGGCAAGGCGGCGGAAGGACTGGAGAAGGAAGCGGGCATCGTCTCTCGCACCCTGTCGTCCTGGGAACAGCGCTGGAGCCGGGGCCGAGACCGGCTCGACGACAAGACGGTCTTCGTGCTCGACGAGGCCGGCATGGTCTCGTCCCGACAGATGGCATTCTTCGTCGAAGCTATCACGCGGGCCGGCGCCAAACTCGTGCTTGTCGGCGATCCCGAACAACTGCAGCCGATCGAAGCCGGTGCCGCCTTCCGGACGATCACCGATCGCATCGGCTATGCCGAACTCGACACGATCTACAGACAGCGCGAGCAGTGGATGCGTGACGCCTCGCTCGACCTTGCCCGCGGCAATGTCGGTCGGGCCATCGACGCCTATAGGGCCAACGACAAGATCATCGGCTCGCAGCTGAAGGCGCAGGCCGTTGCCAGTTTGATCGCGGACTGGGATCGTGACTACGATCCGGCCAAGACCTCGCTGATCCTGGCGCATCTGCGCCGCGACGTGCGCGCCTTGAACGAGATGGCACGCGAACGGCTTGTCGAGCGCGGTATCGTGGAACAGGGCTTCGTCTTTGCAACGGCCGAGGGCAAACGCCAATTTGCAGCCGGCGACCAGATCGTCTTCCTGAAGAATGAGGCTTTGCTCGGCGTCAAGAACGGCATGCTGGGCAAGGTGGTCGAGGCAGCGCCCGGCCGCATCTGCGTTGCGATCGGTGCGGGCGATGACAACCGGCAGGTGGTCGTGGAGCAGCGCTTCTACGGGCATGTCGATCACGGTTATGCCACGACGATCCACAAGAGCCAGGG
>UCCS01000238.1 GCA_900470965.1 Hyphomicrobiales bacterium | reverse complement strand
CGCGCCTTCGACGAAGGGCGGCCCCCAATGCCTGGTGTCGTCGCCGCCATCAGGGTTTTCCACCTTGATGACATCGGCGCCGAGATCGGCCAGCATCTGCCCCGCCCAGGGGCCGGCCAACACACGCGCAAGCTCGATCACCCTAATGCCCGCAAGCGGCGGCTTCTTCTTCACGTCTTCCGTCATGTTCCTCCCAAATTCCTCCCAATTCCTCCTATGGGCGGCGGATTTCAGGGCGCCCTCGTTGCCTCAGATGTATCGGATACGGGTTTGGAAGCAAAGCGCCGCTCGCGCCAGATGATGTAGAGGCCCGACGCGATAACGATGAGGATGCCCAGCCATTTCAGCGCGTCCGGGAAATCGGCGAAGACCAGCCAGGCAAAGACCGTGGCCGAGACGATTTCCAGATATTGCAGCGGCGCAAGCGTGGAGGCCGGGGCGGCGCGATAAGCGTAAGCCGCGAGAATGCCCGTTATCGCTGCGGCAATGCCCGTACCCAGCAAGTAGCCGAAGGCGGGAAGATCGGGCATGGTCGTGTCGAAAATGTCGGAGCCGCTGCCATAACCGAAGAACAGGATGACGGTGCAGAAGAAGATGCCCCAGAGGCCGGTTTGGAACTGCATGGCCCAGGGATCTTCCCGGTGTGACAGCACGCGTGTCATCAGCGCGAAGACGGCGATGCAGAAGGCGCTGACGACGGGCAGCAGGGCGATATAGCCCACCTGCTCGAAGCTCGGCTGGATGATCAGCATGGCGCCCAGGAAACCGACGGCGCAGGCGCTGTAGCGGCGCCAGCCGATGGTTTCCTTCAGGAAGATGCTGCCGAGGATCGTCAGGATGATCGGCTCGACGAAGAAGATGGCGATGGCATCGGCAACCGCCATGACCTTCAGCGTTGTGACGAAGCAGATCATCGAGATGGTGACCATCGCGCCGCGGATGGCATGATACCAGCTCTGCTTCAGCGAGAACTGGATCTTTGCGCCGCGCAGGAAGATGAAAGGCAGCATTGTGAGCGCCTGGATGACGAAGCGGAAGCCGGCCACTTCAGTGGAGGAGATGGTTGTCGTCGCCAGCTTCGAGAAGATGTCGATCAGCGGCGAGATCAGCACCGAGAGCAGCATGAAAAGCAAGCCGAACGTCACCTCGGATGAGGCGGGATGGCGGGTGGAACTCAGGCTCGTCATCTCAGGTCCTTTCGCTCGGGACCGCGGATTGCCTCGTCGCACCAACCGGCGAAATCCGCAATTGCCGTTTCCGCGCCGATCTCGTTCAGCGTTTCATGTCGCATGTCCTGATATATCTCAGTGCTGATACGGGAGAAGCCTCGGCTTTTCAAACGCTTTGACAACCAGAGCACGGCTTTTCCATTGTTGGTTGCCGGGTCCTTGCCGCCGCCGACCAGATGGATCGGCATGTTCTTCGGCAGGGTCTCGAGCCGTTCCTTTTCGATGCCGCGGAAGGTGAGGGCGAAGACATCGAGCCAGAGCGACACCGAAGCATCGAAGCCGCAAAGCGGATCGGCAATATAGGCGTCGACCTCGGCCGGATCGC
>UCCS01000240.1 GCA_900470965.1 Hyphomicrobiales bacterium | reverse complement strand
GCCCGCCTGCTCCGGCCGCTGGTTCATGATCTCGCCGAGCATGCGCACGGAAAGCGCCACTTCCTGATATTCATGCACCATGGTGACGATCTGCACGAGCGGCCCCGAGACGCGGCCGGCGAGCATGTTGAAGGCAACCAGCGCACCGATCGTCATCGCGCCGCTGAACACATCGAGCGCGCCAAGACCGATGATCGCAACGCTCATCAGCTTTTCCAGCAATCCCGTCAGCGACTGGGCGATGGTCGAGATCTTCTCGACGCGGAAACGAACCGAGATGGACTGGGCCGAATAATCGTCCCATACCTTGCGCTGGCGCGGCTCCAGCNNCCAGCGCCAACGACTTGACGGTGCGCATGCCATGCACGGTTTCCACCAGCAGGGCCTGCCGGTCGCCTTCGGCCTGGTAGAGCGCCTTCAGGCGGCGCTGGAACGGCCCGACGAGCATCATCACCACGATGCCGACAAGGGCTGCGAAACCGAGCACCACGAGCGTCAGCTTGACGCTGTAGAGAAGCAGGATCGGCACGAAGACGAAGAGCGAGACACCATCGAGAAGCGTCAGGAACAGCCGGCCGGTCAGGAATTCGCGGATGCGCCCCGTCTGCTGCATATGCTTGACGAGAACGCCGGCCGAGGCCTGCTCGAAGAGCGCGATCGGCAGGTTGAGCAGATGGCCGAAAGTGCGGGTGGCGACGCGGATGTCGATCCTGTTCGTGGCGTAGAGCAGCAGATAGCGGCGCAGGAAGCTGAAGGTCGCATCGAAGATCAGCGCGATCCCGATACCGACGGTCAGAACCGTCAGCGTCGCATAGCTCTGGTGCACGAGCACCTTGTCGATGACGAGCTGGAAGAAGATCGGCGTCATCAGCCCCAGGCCGTAGAGCACGAAGGCGGCGAGCGCGACATCGCGGAAGAAGCTTCGCTGCTTGATGATCTCAGGGACGAACCAGCGGAAGCCGAAGGGCCGGTCCTCATCGGACATGCGATAATTGCGCTTCAGCAGGATCGCCGATCCGAGCCAGGCCCTGGCGAATTGCTCTTCGCTGAGCATGATCACCTCGGCGCGCGAGGAAAGTGGGTCGAGAACCCGGATTCTCTCCTCCTCGCCCTCCCCGACCGCGCCGGCGATGACCACCCAGTTGCCGTTGTTGAGTTCGGCCAGCACCGGGAAGGCCTCGCCGAGCTGGAACAGGCTTCGCCAGTTGAGATCGAGATGCTTGGCCCTCAGGCCAGCGTCCTTTGCCATGCGCAAGAGCTGCCGCACGGCAACGGGATCGTTGCCGACAGCATAATCGTGCTGCAGCCGCTCAGGAGAAAGATCGACGCCGTGATGACGTGCGACGAGCGCAAGACAATGCAGGTTGGTATGCAGAAAACCACTCATGGCCCACCCGAAACAATACGAGACCGAGGCGATAGTTGTTGATCAGTTGAAGTTCGGCGAAGCGTTCGACCCGCCGGCCTGCGCCGCCTGGATATCGGCGGCCGCGGCAGCCGACATATCGCCGATCCGGCGAACCGCACCCGCCTCGACCAGGCCGCCAAGCGCCTTCTGCATGAGATCGACCGCATTGGCGAAGGCGTCGACCGGCATGATGATGCGCTGGCGGAAGACCGGCTTCGGATTGTTGTTGGCATCGCGGTCGGTCGCCGACAGCGACATCAGGTCGATGCGCACGATCGTGCCCGTGATGGTGATTTCGCCGATACCGTCTGCATAAAGTTCGCTGCTCATTGTTCTCTCCTCTGGTTGATAATCAAAACACGTTCACCTTAGGGCGTCTTACGTCCATTAGGACGCTCTAACTCTTTG
>UCCS01000242.1 GCA_900470965.1 Hyphomicrobiales bacterium | reverse complement strand
CCAGAAAGGCGCGGAAGTCGCTGCCGGGCACAAAACCGGAAAGGACTTCGCGCCGCGTCATAGCTATACCCTCTTCATCCTCTCGACCGCCATCAGCACGCGTTCAGGCGTTGCGGGCGCATCGAGGTGGGGGCAGACGCGATAGTTGGCGACGCTGGCGACGGCCATGGAGAGCGCTTCCAGCACTGAAATCGCCAGCATGAAGGGCGGTTCGCCGACGGCCTTGGAGCGGCCGATGGTGGCTTCCGCATTCTCGGACCATTCGGCGAGCCGCACATTGAAGGTTTTCGGCCGGTCGGAGGCAAGCGGGATCTTGTAAGTGGAGGGCGCATGCGTGCGCAGGCGGCCCTTGTCATCCCACCACAATTCTTCGGTCGTCAGCCAGCCCATGCCCTGGACGAAGGCGCCTTCAACCTGGCCGATATCGATTGCCGGGTTCAGCGAGCGGCCGACATCGTGGAGAATGTCGGTGCGGTCGATCAGATATTCGCCGGTCAGCGTATCGATCGTGACCTCGGTGCAGGCGGCGCCATAGGCGAAATAGTAAAAGGGCGTGCCGCGGCCGGCCTGGCGATCCCAGTGGATCTTCGGCGTCTTGTAGAAGCCGGCGGCGGACAGCTGAACGCGAGCGAAGTAGGCCTGCTTGATGAAATCGGGGAAGGGGATTTCAATCTCGCCGACCCGCACGCGGTTCGGCAGGAAGACGATTTCCGAAACCGGAACCTCCCACTTTTNNGGCGACCAGCCGTTCTTTGAGCTGGCGGGCGGCATCATAGGCGGCCATGCCGTTCAGGTCCGAACCGGAAGAGGCGGCGGTAGCCGAAGTGTTCGGGACCTTGCCCGTCGTGGTCGCTGTGATCTTCACGCGGTCGATATCGACCTGGAAGCTGTCCGCCAGCACTTGCGCCACCTTGGTATAGAGGCCCTGGCCCATTTCAGTCCCGCCATGGTTCAGGTGGATCGAGCCATCCTGATAGATATGGACGAGGGCGCCGGCCTGGTTGAAGGCGGTCATGGTGAAGGAGATGCCGAATTTCACCGGCGTCAGAGCGATGCCCTTGCGGATATAGCGGCTGTCGCGGTTGAATGAGACGATGGTGTTACGTCGGGCGCGGTAGTCTGCGCTGTCCTCCAGCTCCTCGACCACGCGGGCGATGATATTGTCCTCGACCTCCTGATGATAGGGCGTCGTCGTGCGCCCCGAGCCTGGCTGGCCGTAGAAATTCAGCTTGCGGATATCGAGCGGATCCTTGCCGACGGCATAGGCGATCTCTTCGATGAAGCGCTCGGCGCCGAGCATGCCCTGCGGGCCGCCGAAACCGCGGAAG
>UCCS01000243.1 GCA_900470965.1 Hyphomicrobiales bacterium | reverse complement strand
GAAGGCGGCAAGGTCGTCGTCGGTGCCCGCCGCCAGGCCGAGCTTGAAAGCCTCGTTGCCGAAATCAAGGCTGCTGGTGGTGCTGCCGTTGCCGTTGCCGGCGATGTCCGCTCGGAAGACTATCACAAGGCACTGGTCGCAGCCGCCGTTGAAAATTACGGCAAGCTCGACATCGCCTTCAACAATGCCGGCACGCTCGGCGAAGCCGGCCCAAGCACGGAAGTCTCCGAGGCAGGCTTCAGCGATGCGCTGGCGATCAACCTGACGGCTTCCTTTCTTGCCGCCAAGCACCAGATCGCCGAAATGGTCAAGCATGGTGGTGGCTCGGTCGTCTTCACCTCGACCTTCGTCGGCTACAGCTTTGCCTTCCCCGGCGTTGCTGCCTATGCCGCCAGCAAGTCCGGCCTCATCGGCCTGACGCAGGCGCTCGCCGCCGAATACGGCCCGCAGAACGTCCGCGTCAACGCGATCCTGCCAGGTGCTGTCGATACGGACATGTATCGCGAAATGAATGATACGTCAGACAAGCAGGCCTTTATTACCAACCTGCATGCGCTGAAGCGTGTTGCTGCACCGGAAGAGCTCGCCCGGTCGGTGCTGTACCTCGCCTCCGACGATGCAAGCTTCGTCACCGGCACGGCGACATTGGTCGACGGCGGCGCCTCGATCACCCGCACCTGATAACTAAAGCGCGATTATCCGCCACAGGTTGATGATCCCTACTGAAACAGGCAGGTTATCGCGCCGACCTTCTTCCTGCATTCTCTCAGCATCAAAAGCGCCCAGCGCCAAACGGACACAGAAGGAATACGACAATGACTCGCCTCGCAAACAAGACAGCCCTGATTACCGGCGGCACCAGCGGCATCGGCCTTGAAACCGCCCGCCAGTTCATCGCCGAAGGCGCACGTGTGGCTATTACCGGCAGCAGTGCAAAGANNCGCTCGCGCCGAACTCGGCGACAAGATTCTCGTCATCCAGGCCGATGCCGGCAATGTCGCCGGTCAGGCCGCCGTCGCCGAAACGGTGAAGAACGCCTTCGGCACGCTCGACATCCTCTTCGTCAATGCCGGCATCGCCGAATTCGGCCCTGTCGAGGGCTGGAGCGAAGCTGCTTTCGACAAGTCTTTCGCAATCAATGTCAAAGGCCCCTACTTCCTGATCCAGGCCTTGCTGCCGATCTTCTCCAAGAAGGCTTCGATCGTGCTTAATACCTCGATCAATGCCCATATCGGCATGCCGAATTCGAGCGTCTATTCGCTGACGAAGGGTGCGCTGCTGACGCTTGCCAAGACGCTTTCCGGCGAGCTGATCGGTCGCGGCATCCGGGTCAACGCCGTCAGCCCCGGCCCTATCGCCACGCCGCTCTATGGCAAGCTC